>CAVWOV010000020.1:0-411453 GCA_963756715.1 uncultured Alphaproteobacteria bacterium | reverse complement strand
GCCCGTTTCAAGCGGAGGCGTTCCTGCTGCCTTTGTTGGACCTGGTCAATGTAATCATCAGGTCGCGAATGGCATCGGCGCAACGGTCGGCGCGATGGTCGGCGCCTACAACACGCTGCTCGATGCAATCGCGCAATCGGTGAACAGCCTGAGTGGGGCTACACTCGACGTCAGCGGATTCAAGCTCGACGCAAGCGGCTTGCCCGACGACCCCGTCGAGGCGGCTGTCAGCGCGGCCGCCGCGCTTCTCAAGCTTGCCGTTGACGAGCACCCGCTCAAGCGCCTTTTCGATCTCCTCCCATCCAAGACATGGGACATCCGGCTCGGCTGGAGCGAATACCGGTCCGGCCAATGGTCGTCACGCAAAATCTCGGGCCAGTCGCTGCAGTTCAAGGACAAGATCGGGCCGCTGCTTGCGCAGCTGCGCCCTCGCCCAGGAGGCGAGTACCAGCGGCGGTCAGCAGGAATCCGCTTCTGCCTTCGATCGCCGGCGCATGTTTACGTTCGACGGCAGTGTAGAGAGCGATACCCTCACCATTCGCGCCCACGTCGGCTATCTCGGTATCGACCCCTTGCACCACGATCTCGACGGAACATACCGGCGTCAGCTCGGAGGTTTTAAGCTCCTCGATTGCCGCGGGACGCTGACGGCGCTCTACCATCAGCGCGAGGCCTTCCATTTTCTCGATGAGCTCCTGGGCGAGCTGCAGGGCCTTGTTGTCGGCTTCGTTTTGACGGTCGCGAACGCGGTCGAAGGAGAACGAGTACTCCCGACGATGATCCGGAGGGCACGTTCAAGCGCGAGATCATCCCGACATTGCTCAGAGACCTGCAGTCGAAGAACTATGCCGTAATGGCGCCGCACCAGTACGAGCCGCGCATCGACCCAAGTGATTTAAATGCCTATCTGCCGGCCGATCCGCGGATCGACGATTTCTTCTTCCTGCAAGACGCGCGCCGCACCTTCTCCGTGAGCAGCAATCGCTTCGAGACGGCCTATCACCCATATGTTTGCACGCTGATCGAGCTCTTGAACCGCGCCGGGCTGAAGTCACTGTTCGATCCGGCCATCCAACGGTTGCGCCGCGACCGGTTCCGCGACGACTACGATCCACGGCCGGCAGTCGCACGCCCCCTACCCATCGAGGACATCGATTACACTCGTGCCGGCGGCTACGCGCAGTACAATTGGGAGCTGTTCTTCCACGCGCCGATGCTGATCGCGGAGCGGCTCATCGCCAATCAGAAGTTCGCGGACGCGCTCAAATGGTTGCATGCGGTTTTCGATCCGACGGATCACCGGGCGCTTCCGGCGCCCGGGCGCTTCTGGAAGCCGCGGCCGTTCGCCGAACTGGCAAGCGCCGACTACCAGCGCGAGAGCCTGCTCGAGCTTGCCAATGCCATTGCCGGGACGAGGGGCAGCGAGGCACAGCGCGAGCTCGACGCGCTCGTGGAGGACTGGAGGGAAAACCCGTTCGATGCGCATCGGGTCGCGCGGCTGCGCATCACCGCGTATCAAAAGTCGGTGGTCATGGAATACATCGATGCCCTGATCCAATGGGGCGACCAGCAATTCCGCCGGGACGATGCTGAATTGGTCAACGAGGCGACACGCCTCTACATCTTGGCGGACGCCATCCTGGGGCCCAGACCACGAGACATTTCCGCTGAAGCAGCCGGCAGCAAAGACGTTCAGCGAGCTTGACCTCGACGCATTCTCCAACGCGCTGGTGGAGCTGGAACATTTCCACTGGGCGGGAGGCGTGGCTGCTCCAGGGGGTGCCATCGGGCCCTGGCCCGCCACGATCGACCGTCCGCGCACGGCCTCGCTTTCGAACGCGACCGCCGCTCGGAACAGGGGCTTGAAACTCGCTCCGGAAGCGTCAAGCGCCCTCATGCGCTCGGCGTGAATTCGTCTTATTCGGTGCGCGCGCCCTCTATTTCTGCCTGCCTCAGAACGCGAAGCTCCTCGGCTACTGGGATGCGGTCGCCGACCGTCTCTACAAGATCCGACACTGTCTCGACATCGCCGGCCTGCGGCGCGATCTCGTGCCTGAAGGTGCGGTGCCGGCCGGCTCCGCCTACGGCAGCGACGGCGATGCCAGTGCCGGCGGCCAAGGGGCGCTCTGCTATCGCTTCGCCGTTCTTGCCCAGAAGACGACGGAACTCTGCGCGGACGTCAAAGCGCTCGGCGGCGCCATGCTGGCGGCGCTCGAGAAGAGTGACGCAGAACAACTTGCCCTGCTTCGCCAGACGCACGAGCGCCGGCTGCTCGAAGCCGTGCGCGACGTGAAGGTGCTGCAGGTCAGCGAAGCGAAAGCTTCGCTGGACGCGTTACAGGAGAGCGAACGCTCCGCCGAGCTGCGCCGCGACTACTATGCCGAGCGGCTGGCGACCCCGATCAGCGCGCTTGAGGCGGAGCAACTCGCGCTGACCGGCTCAGGCGTCGCCCTCCAGGCCATCGAGGCCGGCGCGATGCTGGGCGCGGTCGCGCTGAGCCTGCTACCCGATTTCATTACCGGCTTTCCGATCGCCGCCGCCGTGGAAGGCGGCCAAGGGGCGTCGAGCGCCGCCGAACGGGCCTCCCGCAATCTCGGCATCCTATCGTCTCTCGCAAGCTCCGCGGGAGCGCTCGTCGGTACAGTCGCGGCCTTCGAACGGCGTGCGCAAGAATGGGGGCTGCAGAAAGGACTGGCGGAATTGGATTTGCGGCAGCTCGCCAAACAAATCGAGGCCGCACAGACGCGCATCGACATCGCGGAACGCGATCTCGCGAACCACGATGTACAGATCGATCAGGCCCGGGAGGTGGACGATTTCCTGCGTGCGAAGACCACGTCGCAGGCGCTCTACAGCTGGATGATCGGGCAGCTTTCGGCCGTGTACTTCCAAAGCTATCAGCTCGCCTACGACATGGCACGCAAGACCGAGCAGGCTTGGCGGTTCGAGCTCGCGCAGGAAACCTCGAGCTTCATCGGGTTCGGCTACTGGGACAGCCTCAAGCAGGGGCTTCTCTGGGCGAGTGGCTTCACCACGACCTGAAGCGCATGGAGGCCGCATATCTCGATAACAACCGCCGGGAGCTCGAGATCGTAAAGCACATATCGCTGCAACAGCTCGACCCCTATGCGCTTATTCAACTCATCGAGACCGGCTCGTGCACCTTCACCTTGCCGGAACCCCTCTTCGACATCGATTTTCCGGGGCACCACATGCGCCGCATCAAGTCGGCTGGCCTCACCATTCCGGCAGTCATCGGGCCCTATGCCAGCGTCAACGGTACGCTGCGACTGGAGAGCAGCGAGATCAGAGTGGACGATACCCTGGCCGGCGGCACCTACGCGCGCCAGAACTCTGACAGCAGGTTCCGGAACGGACGTAGCGCGACCGACGCGATCGTCGTGAGCAGCGCGCAGGCCGACGGCGGGCTCTTCGAGACGAACCTGCGCGACGACCGCTATCTGCCGTTCGAGGGCGCGGGCGCGCTGAGCGCGTGGCGCCTCGAGCTCGGCACGGCTTTCCACCCATTCGACTACAAGACGATCTCCGACGTCGTCCTGCACCTGCGCTACACCGCACGCGAGGGACGCGCGGATTTTCGAAGCCAGGTCGAAACGGAGCTCGATGCCGCCGTCAATCGTACGGCCACCGCAACCGGCGACGCCGGACTGGGGCGGGCCTTCAGCCTGCGCCACGAATTTCCCTCGCAATGGCAGCGGTTCGTCTCTGCGCCGGCGGACGGCGGCGCACCGACTTTCGCAATGCCGATCACCGCCGACCGGTTCCCGGCGCTCTTTTCCCGGCGCGGCATCCGGCTACTGGGCGCCGATGTCCTCATTCGTCCGTCAGGGGCCGGCGCACATCTTGACCCGGCCAACCTCGGCGTCTCGCTTGCTCCGGACAGCGTCGCATCGAGTGATGACCTTGGCTTGAGCGGCGTCAGCGGGACCGCCCTGCTGCTCGCACGCCAGCCGACGGGAGGCGATTGCGGCGCCTGGACCTTGAGCCTGTGGCAGGTGGACTCGAGCGGCGACCAGGCGCCGCTCGATCCTTCGGCGCTCGACGACATCATCGTGATTTTCCGGTATAACCTCGCGTAGACGACGGCAATGAATGGGGGCATCCACGCGGAAAATGGGACCGAGATCGAGTTCCAGACGTTGCACACGACGCCGAAGGATTTCGAAGACACCATCAAGATGGATGTTTCTCTCGGTTCGCGACCACTTCTCGCTGGGAGAATGGCGGAGGCGAACACATGATACCTCACGGAGTCCGCATCGTCTTAATTCGTCACGGTGAACGAGACAGGGATTTACCCCCACGCGAGGATAGCAAGCAGCCCCTAACCAAAAAGGCTGCACTCAAAGCACATAGGTTGGGGCAGCGTTTCGCGGCGCTCTCAATTACGCCGGACATCATCCTGACAAGTAAGAACAAGCACGCAGAACAGACAGCCGATGCTCTAGCGGCTGCAGCTGCAACGGCGAATCCAGCGCGAAAATCCGTGGAGTCACTTACGCCCGGACTAGAGCAGATTCTGATCACACGCGATCGTAACCGGCTGCGGCAAAGAAGTTCAGACACTCTTGGGCGGTGAAGGCGGCAAGGGCGGCGGCGATAGCGTCGACCAAGGCCTCGGTTGATCTGGCGGCGGCCTTTCGAAGGGCGGCTTTGAGCTTGGCGAAGGCCATTTCGATCGGATTGAGGTCGGGCGAATACCCCGCGCCCCGTACTATTGTAGCGATAGATGTTCCGGCAACGTCGGGAGCGGTGGGATGACGACGGAAATAACTCGCGAGATCACTAATGAGCCGGGCGAGGAAGTCTACATAGGGGATGCCCTACACAAGCAGCTTCAACAAACGGCAAAAAGGAACTTACCATAGCCCCAAACAGGCGGCTAGCGTATTCAAGAAGACAGCTTTGCTTTGCGCTAAATTGCGCGAGGCTCTCAAGGCGGCCAATGATGTTCTCACTTTGACGGAGTTCCTAATTGAGGAAGATTTTGTCGCGATGGGATCGGCCGACCTCCCTAGCAAATACGATAGCAGATGATCTCTTTCCTTTGGGATGGTCGGTGAAAGACCGCTCAGAAGAATTGGAATTGCTGAAATACTCAATCATGGACGCCCTTTTGGTGAAACTGCAATTCGATTTGGAGCTAAAAACTCGCTCCTGGTACTGGACCACGCCGATATTGCGCAGCTTCACGGGGCGTCTGGACCCCCCCGTTGTTTACTATCAGGCTATCCTTCGCGTTTGGACGGAACTTGGAGGCCGTTTAAGTCTATCCCGCTCCGCGGGATTTTCCAGCAGAGTGAGCTGCCCGCTCGTGCGCTACTTCTTTGCGGTAGTGCGTCCAGTTATGGGTAGTCGGACTCCCTCTCTTCTAAGTCTGCATGACATTGTCGACCGTCAACGGAATTTCATGGACTGGCTGATCGTCTGGAGGAGAGCACACGCCACCAAAGAGTGGGACGATTACGTGACTATTTGCGAAAGGCGTTGGCCACACTTAGCGCCGCTGGCCAGGCGCACTGCCGATGCAATGAGATGGCGTTACTTGACGCCACAAGAACAGGCTCGCCACGTAAAGAGAAGGAGGAAGTTTGATACAAATTAACACCCAGACTTCCCCCTTTTGACGCGCCCGGTAGGCGACGCTGTGCGTGAGGTACTTGACATTTCGCTCCTGACCCTTGTCCGCCGGAAGAGAACTGCTCAATCGAGCAATTAATTAACTTTAGCCTCGATCGAGTGCTTTGTTCAATATATCGAGGTGTGTCTTTTGAGCAGGCGCGCACGCTTCTCGCATGGATCTGCGAGAAGTGTTTGCTACGAACTTGCGCCGCTTGCGTCATAGCAAGGGGCTGTCACAGGATGATCTTGCATACGAGGCTGAGGTCAGTCGCAGCTATTTGAGTCAGATCGAGAAGGGCGCCTTTTTCGCGAGCTTAAAGATTGTAGGAAAGTTGGCTGCTGCGCTCGAGGTGGAGCCGGCAGAGCTACTGAAATTGCCTCCGAAGCGGGGAAGACGCTGAGTTCAAACGTGCGCTAGCTGATACAAACGCCGATCCCAAACCCTTGTGTGGACCGCCGACCCAAAACGCGTGCTCGCCGCCGTCAAACGCGGGAAGCAAACGTTAAAGTCAGTCCACTAGGTTGAGCCGCATCTCGGTCGAGCAGTTTGTTGACGGCGAGATGTGGCGGCGTTCTGGTAGTCGAGTGAGAATGGATCAGAATTTGGCTCGCCCCCGCCCTACCACAATTTGCTCGCCGCCGGTTGCCGCCCAACTAGCGTCGAAAGACATTGCCGTGTCGCCGGTGGACGAACCCCTGGGATCGAGTCTGTATGCGGTTGAATTGAAATTTGACAGCACATTGGAAAGCGTGGCGACCGGCGGGCGACCTATCGGGGTGAAGGGCCGCGGCAATGACGGTTGGCGCTAGCCGGTTGTACGAATAAACCCCGACGAAAATCGTCTTTAGAGGGTCAATGAAATTGCGGGTTTCTTGAATCACAATTTGCGTATGAAATTAGACTTGTATTTTCCTACAATACGGGTACGCTCTCCGCGGCAGAAACGAGGGGCATTTTATGAAGCGCGCCGTTCTCTATCTCCGCGTCTCAACCGTCGATCAGACGACCGCCAATCAGGAGCGCGAGCTGCGCCAGATCGCGGAACGGGTCGGTTACGACATCGTCAGGGTCTACAAGGACCACGGTGTCAGCGGGGCCAAGGGTCGCGACAAGCGCCCGGCGTTCGATGCTTTGTGCCGTGACGCTGCCAAACGGCAGTTTGACGTGGTGATGGCTTGGTCCGTCGATCGACTCGGCCGTAGCCTGCAAGACCTTGTTGGTTCCTAGCCGAAATCCATGCTCTCGGGATCGATCTATTTCTGCATCAGCAGGGTCTCGACACCACGACGCCGGCCGGTAAGGCGATGTTTCAGATGATGGGAGTCTTTGCCGAATTCGAGCGCAGCATAATTCAGGAACGAGTCCGTGCTGGGCTTGCGCGGGCCAAGAGCGAGGGCAAGCGTCTTGGCCGACCGCCAATTGCCCCAGAACTCGAAAAGCGAATCCGTGAGGCGCTTGATAAGCCTGATCGCCCGGGCGTGCGCAAAATCGCCGAGCAGTTTGGCGTCGATCCCGGCACGGTGCAGCGGATCAGCCGCCCTTTCGTCGAAAGAAGCGTGACCGTATAAAGCGGTAAGCCTCGTGATTCCGACGTAGTCGGTTCGACAAAGCGGGACGAAGATGGCAACCCGTCAAGTGCGGCTGGAAGAATTTTCAAATGACCCGGAACGACCGCCCGGAAGACCCTTTGAAGTTCTGTGCGAGGATCACAACGGCACCTACCTGCTGCCGTTCCTTTGCTACTGGCGAGACGACGGCTGGCACAACGTGAAGACGGGAAGGCTCATTGAAGCCGCAGTAGTTGGCTGGCGCCGAGCAGCACGCAACTAGCGAGAACCCCGAATCATACCGGCTCCGGTGCATTCCTTGAAAAAAATGCGAGCCCCATGGCTTGGCCAAAGGACTTTGCAATTGTCGGTAGCTTACGCGCTCAGTAGTTGGCGACGATCGCCCACCGAATCTCCAGTTCAGTCCGACCTTCAAGACGCTCTTGCTTTCCTTGATGCTGAGCGGAACACTGGGGGGCTGCCGCCAGTCGGATCGGAAATCGCGAAGTTAACGGTACGAGTTCCAAACCCGTACCAGTCGTATTCGACAAAGCCCGTCAGATTGTTGGTGAAAGCATATTCCCCGCCGATGCCAACCGTCCAACCACTGCGTGTCTCGCTGCCGGTTGCTGTGATCGGGCCAACACCGGGATTGCCGACGAGAGTGTAGTTATCTTGCTCCCAAAGCGCCGCCACCTTTGATGTAACCCAGGAAGCGATCCCACGCATAGCCGATGCGGCCGGTAACGGATGAGAGCGACTTGATCTTCGTGCTATCCGTCAAGCCTGGGAAGATGGCGTGACGTTGGAGGCGTAGCGGAGAATGTCTGATTCGGCTATCGGTACGACTGTTCATCGGGTATCTGGACTGGGCGCGCGATGACCGAGCAAGCCTCTAAATCAGACGACCGCGTCAAAGTCTTCATCTCCTACTCCCGCCGCGATCTTGCTTTCGCCGAGCGCCTAGTCGAGGCGCTCAAAGCGCGTGGACTAGCGGCAAAGATTGATACCCGCGATCTGCCCAAGCTCGAGGACTGGCGGCGCGAGCTCTTGGGTTTCATCCGCGAAACTGACGCCGTAGTGTTCGTGATCAGCCCGCATTCAATCCACTCCAACGTCTGCGGTTGGGAGATCGAGCAGGTCGCGGCGCTCAATAAACGCCTCGCGCCCATCGTTTTGGAACAAGTGCCCGACGACCGTATTCCGGCGGCCGCCGCCAAGATCAACTATATCTATTTCGACAAACGCGACGAGTTCGAGCGGCAGGCCGACGCGCTGGCGCGAGCGTTGCAGACCAATCTGCAATGGCTGAAGACCCACACCCGGCTGGGCGAACTCGCCCACCGCTGGAACGAGCGCGGACGCGCCGGCGCGCTCACCCTGCGTGGCCAGGAGCTCGAGGAGGCCGAGCGCTGGATCGCCTCGCATCCCCGCGGCGCGCCCGAGCCGAGCGAACTGCACAAGAGCTTCCTTGCCGAGAGCCGCCGCGCGGCCACGCGGCGGCTACGCTACGGCGTTGCCGGTGCGCTCGCGGTCGGCGCACTGGCGGTCGGGCTGGCGGCGTTCGCGTTCGTGCAGCAGCGTTCCGCGGAGGCAAGCCGCGCCAACGCGGTGAAAGTACTCGCCGGCTCGGACCTGCAGCGCGGCACGACCGCACTGCAGAGCGACGAGACCACCGCCGAAGGCATGGCGTACCTCGCCCGCGCCGTTCGTCGCGGTCAGGATCGGCGTGCGGTCACGCGGCTGTGGACCTTGCTGCAACAGCGCGGTTTCTGGTTTCCCACCACCGATAGAACTCCCGCAAGCCCGCCGCCGTCGTCGCCGGCACAACTTACGCAGGACAACGTGCCACCGGCGATCAAAAACCGCTTCGCCAAGTTTACCATTAAAGGCGAAGTCCGGGAGACCCAGTTCATCTCGATGAGCCCAGACCGGAATCTGGTGTTCACCTCGCTCGGCCAACTCGATGGAGATGCGCTCTACCGCGTTTGGCGCGTTGATGGCACGCCCGTCACGAATTGGCTCGTGCCCGAGTATAACGGCCAGCAATATGTTTACACAGCCAAGGGCATGTTCTCGCCGGACAACCGCTTTCTCGCACTCGAGGTGCTCCCCTGGCGGGAGACCTCTTTCTTTCGGGTCTTTGACCTACGCAGCGGCAAACCCATCGGCGGCGAGGATATCGTCGCATCGGGCCTACAGCCGCAGTTTCAGGGTGTAGGATACTCCCGCCTCGAATTCATCGCCGAGACGCCGGCGAATTCCGAAGACTTAGGCTTCCTGATTCTGGCCGTCTCTAACAAGGGCGATGCGACCGTATTCCGGCTGCAGGACGCCGGACCGATACAGTTGGCGCGAAACAGGCATTCCGATCCGATCGTGCTTGCTACGCTCGATCCCGCAAGCGAATGGCTGATGAGCGCGAGCTCCGACGGCTCGATACGGGTGTCATCGGTCAAAGGTGGCGGTCAAGCAATCGGCAACGTGTTGCAGCTAGGGATTGCTGCGAACTCCGTACAGCGTGTCGGCGCGGCTGGGCTCAGGGTTGCGCTCACGAGCGGTGAGCAGCGCACTTTCGCTCTGCATCCGGCACTGCGGTACAAGCCGCCAGCAAAGCTCGAGGTAAAGAACCCGCGGATTGCCTGCAAGCGCTGGGACGATGCGGTGTTTCAGCGAGGCCCCGAGACCCTACGGACGCCGCGCGGCGAGCTCACCCGCGTCGGCCTGCGCCAGCTTCGCATCGCTGATCCAAGCGGGCCGCCGCTGATGTCAGCGAGCTTCGCGGCCGACATCGTGGTCGTCTGTTTTAACGATGCCAGAGATCGGATCGCCGTCACCACCAGTGATTTCGTGACCGAGGTCTGGGCGATCGACTTTTCACGCAGATACGGTCTCCCACTCGTCGAGCGATCGCTGTTCGGCAGCGAGCGTCGCCCGGCGACCACCGAGATGACGCTGCTGTCGTCGGATGGCAAGAGTGCCGCGGTGGGAACCTATTTCTTTGATCCGCCGAACGCGGAATACCGCTGGCTCAGCTTCTGGGATTTGGAAAGTGCGCTGCCGCTCGTTGATCGAGTGCGTTTCGACGATTACGACTTGAACGGGCAGTCGATAGGGATGGACGTTAGCGGCCATTACCTCCTCGTGGTCGTAGAGGACAACACAGGCAAGGACGACGGCCGGCAAATCCTCTCGCTGCAAGTTGTCCCCCCGCCCCGGGTCGCCACCTGGATTGCCGATTTCGCCGAGGCGATCGGTGGGCTATCCCTCGACGACGCCGGCAACCTCTTGCCGGTCGCCGATCGCCGCACAAAGCTCGAACGCGGAACCCAAGCGCTGGCGGCGCTCGCCAGTGTACCGAGGCCAAATTGATGAAACTGCACGAAAAATCACCCAAGAAAAATCGCCCGATCAGTCCGATGGAATCGCGCCTCTCGATGCGTCGATTGCATCTTTCCTAGCGCGCCCCGCGTAAAACGCCTTCGTACTTGATGCGACAATAGAGCAGCGCGCTTTGTTTCAGCGGAGTCGTCGGACTCGTTTCCAATGATTTCGGCTGCCCGACCCATCCGCGATGCAGAACGAACCAGCGGCCTTCCCTGAGTTAACGAATGGCCCCAGCGGTAAAAGCAACTGCCGAGGCCCAGGTTCAAGTTAAGGTAAGGCGCATCTGTCGGGCGATCGATCCGGCGCGCTTGTCACGATTTACTACCAGCGATGCAAATTGAGCGGCGTGATCGAGGCGCTTGAGGCCAATCGGTAGGTATTTTCCTGTTTTGCTTGGAATTGCCTGCATGGTTCCGTTGTTCGCAGGCAACTTTTCTTACAGCGCCTCTAATCATGTGACTGGGCCTTTCGGAACGCACTAAGCCCGGCTGCGTTTTTTAGCAGGTTGGTGCTCGCCTTTTCGGCGTTGCGCCTTTCCCAGAAGCGAGGTCAGCTCCATGCGATCGTCTGTCGCGGCGCTATTTATCTGCCTGCTAAGTTATCCAGTGGCTGCGGAGGATTGCACTGCCTCCGTCTATACCACCGGGGAAGCATCCCAACCGGGAACGCAAACGGCGAGCGGAATACCGCTCAACGACAGAGCACTGACGGCGGCCCACAAGACCTTGCCGTTCGGTTCAAAGGTCAAGGTGACCAACAAACAGAATGGAAAATCTGTTGTCGTCACGATTACGGATCGTGGACCTTTTGTGAAGGGCCGTTGCATCGACGTGACCCAAGCGTGCGCGAAGGCTCTCGGAATATCCGGACTCGCGCCCGTGAGCGTCGACGATTGATCGGTTTCACGCTAAGAATTTTCGTAACCTCTACAACCTCCGCAGCAGCCGCAGACCCAGCGTAGCGCGCGCTATAAGTTGGCCATATAAGCCTTGGGGTCAACCTGAGAAACGTTCGATCTGTGAGTGCGATCGCCGAACTAAGCGCGCTTGAGCCGACGTCCGAAGATCGACGCCTTGCTGTTTCAGACCAGTGAGGCGTCCAGCAAGGGAACGAAGCCCCGCGCCGACTCCTGGTAGACCGCATCGCATGTGCTCTATGTGTCGGGCCGATCTCGCCGTCGAGCTGCTCCCGCCTCGCGCTATGAACTCTTTTTCAACCGCCGACGCATTAAGAGCGCCAGCAACCCCAAAGCAGCGCCGCACAGCCATACGGCTACAAGCGCCTCGAAAGGAATGAAGAAAGAGACCGCGTTTGCGACCTTGACGGCCTCGGCGTGAGTGGGGTCCGGCGTTGAAGTTAATCGCAGATAGAAGGCGAAAATGCCCGCCATAGCCAGATTGAACACCAAGAACAATTTGATCATGGCGAGCACCTTAGCGAAAAACTTGACCTAAGGGCGGCAGTGTCACCCCATTTTTAGTCATGTTGTCCCCTCGGATTCGCGTGACTGCCAGCCCACACCCCAACGGGCCGCACGGCTTTGTAGAAGCGAATTGGCTCAAAGCTTGCCGTCATCAGCCGGTGGCCCTGCTTCTGAGTTAACCCTCCGGGCGGGACCAGCTGGGGGCGCCCGTGGGCCATTCGCGTCGCCCGCCTTTACAGGGCTTGCCACCCTGCCATACTCGCCCGCCGAGTTCGGCGGCTGAATACCGCTACGCCACTTCCTTCGCCATCTTTACGCGGATTCGCACCGCCGGTAACAGCGCTCGATCGTGCTCAAAGTAATTCACGGATATTTCACTGTTTTCTTTCGTGCAAATCTCAAAAAAGGGGTTCTGCCATGGGAAAATTCTTCCAAATTGAAAACAACGGCTTCAACGTCGTGGTATCGCTCATTGAGCAGTTGAGCCGGCAAAAGATTTGTCTGACGGAGGGCTTCGGTGCACCCGCGTTGTACATCTCCTCCCTTTCTTTTCCCGATGCATCGACACCGTCGGGCATCCTCATGGGATGGATTTCGCAGCGGGCCGGCGCGAAATATTCCGATCACGATTCGTAATCCGTTCGACGTCACCGGACCTACCTTGTCACTCCCTGCCCGCGCCGTCGAAGTAGTGGTGGTGGTTCAAGCTCGCCTTTCATCTCATGCTCAGTTGCTCGCCGCCGGCGCCGGGTTCCCGGAAATATCGCAAACACTTAACCTGCAGTTGGTTTTCGAGCTAAGTGTAGGTGTCGACGCTTCACTTATTGTCCGCTACGTAGATACGGAAGGATTACCGAATGTGCCCGGCGTCGCGGCACTCAAGCAGAAGATAAAATCATATTTTCCATTTCAAAAGATCAAACTTGATGTTGGTCAATTGAGTGGATTTGGCGGCACCCCCCCGATAGCAAATGTTGGCATTGCCACGACGGCCCCTGTCGTTCCTCCGATCAATTTCGGGCAACACATCGAATTTCCTTCGCCGAACAAGGAGTTTGTTCTCATTCGTGTTGAGCTTGGTTTCCCGCCCCCTAACGAGCAAGCATGGGAAGCTTTCTTTGCTGATCCTCAATCGGCGCTTTTTTTGGGCGAGGGTCACGGAGTTAACGGCCTCTTCACGGGCGAACGCATGTGGGCGCTGTTCACCGACGAAGCGTTCGTCACCGCGGTCGCGCAAAAGCAAGTGGAAGACAGTTTCAAATCTTCCGGCCAGTTTACGCTTCAGGGCGGGATCACATCTTCATGGTCGGCGCCGGACAGGCGGGCGCTTATCGATGTCGGCTTTTACGGTTCCGCAATTGATGCCTGCGACCTGGGTGTGTTTGGCGCGTATGATATCGACTTGCGTGTCGCCGTGCAGATTGAATTTTCTGTCGGCGCTCTTCCCCCTATTCCGAGTGGGGTGAATAAATTTACGTACTTTCCAGGCACGCTCAAGCAGGCGATTAAAATAAATAGCTGGAAGTCGGATTGGGACACGACCTTCTGCATTTTTGCCACAACTCTCGTCTGGCCGTACCTCGGTGTTAAGCTGATGGAAGAGGATAAGCTGAGTTGGCTCGGGTACGAGGGCTCGATGGCCCTTCCGGCAGCTGTCCCCATTGTGGCTCTCATTGAAGCCAATAAGGGAGGTCACGTTCCGGTCCCGTCCGACGATTGCAAGCGGCCGGACTCGCATAAAGATGAATTCTTTTGCAACCGCGAATTCGATCCGGGAAAGATTGCTCTCGGCGGCTTGCCGCGCGTTCTGGATTGGTATGGCCGAGCCGAAGGCCTTGTGATCATGGGCGACATGTTCTGGACCGAACGTCTCGGCCGTCCCTTCGCCCTTGGATCTGTTGACGTTAGTCAGTTCAAACTTCAACCAGCACAATTCAATTGCCATTCAATCGGCTCGGCCACTTTGGCTAGCGCCCTCAACAATCCAGAAGGTTATGTCAGCTACCATGCAACGATTGCGTTGAATTTCGTGGCGGTGCCCCTCACGCCGAACGGCGGGCTTGTCCCTTCCAGCATCAGTCCCACCGACTTGATCGCTTCGTACATTTGTACTGCTCAAGTCTTACCGGAGGATGATCCGCTCGGCGTATTCGGATCGCATATAACCGTCGACGACAGCAGCCCAGTTTACAAGATCGTTACCATAAGAATTCCAGCGACCCAGATTCCCCCTCATTACTTTGATGCAGACCAGCACTACCCGTGCCGAGTACTCATCAGCACCTCTGCCGGGACGCGATTGATTACTCTCGGTCCAATCCCGAAAGCCACTGCCGAGAGCATCAAGTCCGAGGTCATAGGTTCTTGGGCGCAAGCCGTCAGCAATTGCTACGCTAAGTCAAAGAGCTTCGATCTATCGTGGCTGATCGATCCAGCTGACGCTGTCGAACAGCACTTATGGAATGTATTCGTCGGAAATGTTCGGCCGGGCGAACAAATTGCCCTGAAAGATGAGCAAGATAACATAATTGTATCGTCGCGCGGTGACGGTCGAGGCAACGCGCGATTGCCATCGGTGATCGCGGCAGGAGAATATTCTGGGAAGGTTAAGTTAAGTCTTCCCGGTCGGAATACCCTTCGCACCACGCTGCACAGTGCACGGGACGACGCCGAGAAGGGGTTGGTCCCGCGCGAAAGTTTCATACGTGTTGACGTGGTTCAGATGCAGTTGCTTCTGCAATCTGAGATCGAAAGCGTCGGAAAATTAACCTCGGCAAGCCTAGTTGTAACCGAACGCGGTTTGGCTCTACTCGTCGTGGACAGCGTGGGCATCACCCTCCATGATCTTCGTTATGCTCGGGCACCGCGGATCCTTGATTTCGTGCGTATGCCGAATTTGAGTGGAGCGATTCAAACCGGAAAAGACCTATTCATCTTCGGCGAAGAGGGGATATTTACGGGCCTGCCGGGCGCTGACGCCGCACTAAGCCTTCAGCGCTTGTCACGAAAGCCTATAACCGCGCTAGCGGTCTTTCGGAGTGTTTTTGCGATATTGATTGAGAATCGTTTGGAGTTTTGGAGCCGCGAGAGGAAATTCATCGCTCGACTCGATGCCGAAGGTGCGCGAGCTCTTGCCGTAAGCGCTGATAATGTGGTTTTGAGCTTTCGAGACAAGGTCGTGGTCTACGTCAGCGAAGGTGGGCCGGTGCCTCGCTTAGTGAGCAGCTATGAATTCAGTGATCTGCTCGACATCCATCAAGATGTCTGGACTGGCCGGAAGAACAGCTTTGTTCTTGTCGGAAGATCGCGGACTGAGACCATTGTTGTGGATCCTTCCGGTCGCATCACTACGTTGACGAAATCGTCCCGCCAGACCCAGCCTAGCCAGCGGCTACAAAATCTCTTGCTCATGACCGACAGACCCGCCGCAAAAGTCAGGATTTTTGCCCCGGGCCGTACTCGGACGCTGTGAGCCATACGAGAAAGGAAAGTCTGCGTGCCACCTCGTACGATCAATAATTCATATAAGGGCACCTCGAAGAATAGTGCGTTCCACGAACCGTCTGCTGCTTGACGGCATGATTCTCGGAGACAGGTGATGGGGCAAGGCCGCGAGGTAGGGCTTCATGCTGCCAATCTCGGAGAAGAATCCGAATGCTCAGCGATTAACCGCCAACGACGCGCCGGTTCTGCAAATTCCTGCCCCATATGATCCTCAGGGAACAGATCAGCAGTGTGCTGGCATTCTTCGGCCTGAGCGCGGTACTCGGCCAATTCGGTATCCATCTGAGCCAAATAGCGGAACATTGTCGTTCTCCCCTGCTGGACAGCGTCAGCGAAAGTCTAGGCCGACCTAGTATCCGCCAATGTGATGGTCATCACACTTGAGTGCAGTTTTTTGCCCTGAAATCGTCCGCGTGACGCGCGGCGCGATCTGCTTGAGCAGTTCCAGCCACTTGCCGCTCATGCGCTCATGCCGTACTCGAATGAGATGAACCCGGTGGCGTTGCCGCCCGGCCGCGCCATGCTCTCGACGTAGCCGCCGCCGACGGGGTCAATGATCGCTACGATCACGATTGGTACGTTGGCGGTCGCTCCCCGCAACGCGAACGCGCCCGGGCCAGCAGCCAGGACGACATCAGGCGCGAGCGCAGCCAATTCCGCCGCGTGTCTACGAATTTCGACGGCATTGGCCGTAGCCCAACGGGTGTCGATCCGCACGTTGCGTCCGTCGGTCCAACCCAATAGCGCCAGCCCCTGAAAGAACGCCCCGACGCGGGCCTGCCCTTCCGCATCGTCCGCGGCGAATGGCACGAGTACCCCGACGTGCCGCATTCGCTCGCCCTGTTGCCCCCGCGCTGCCATCGGCCACGCCGACACCGCGCCACCGAGCACCCCGATAAACTCGCGCCGTCTCATTCGATCACCTTGTCGGCGAGTGCGAGCAGCTTATTCGGTACATTCAGGCCGAGCGCGTTCGCGGTCTTGAGATTGATGACCAGCTCGAATTTGGTCGGCAACTCGACCGGCAGCTCGGCCGGCTTCGCCCCCTTGAGAATGAGGCCGGCGTATACGCCCGCACGGCGATAGGACAGCGCCACATCGGTTGCGTAGCTGATCAGTCCCCCGGCCGCTACCGGTTCCTGCCGGGGATAATCGCGGGAATGCGATGTTGTGCCGCGAGCCCAGCGATCTGGTCGCCGCGCGAGGTAAAGAATGCGCTCGCGGTGACGTAGAGCGCGCCTGCTCCCTCAAGGGCGACTTTTGCGAAGGCGGGCTCCAGATCGGCATCGCCGGTCACCGCAAGCACGATCAAGCGCAACCGCAGCGCATTCGCTGCCTGCTGCAGGTTGCTTAACTGCTCCTCAGTGGTGGGGTTGCCGGTTTTCACCAGCACGGCGATGACACTGGCGCGCGGCACGAGTTCATGCAGCAGCTCCAGTCGCTTTGTCCCAAGACCTGCCGTGTAGTAGCTGGTGCCGGTAACGTTGCCGCCCGGTCGGTTGACCGACAGCGGGCTCAACGTCGATGCCGGTCTCACCCTCGGTCTCTACGTGCCGGCGAACACACCGGCCGCGATCGTATGGCGTCTCGATTCCGAGATGCTCAAGATCCTGAAGGACGAGGCGCTGCGCAAGCGCTTCAACGAGCTTGGCATGGATACGTCTCCGATCAGCCAGAGCGCGCTGGCCGAACGCATCCGCGGCGAAGCCGCGCGGTTCAAGCAGGTCATCGAGCGGTCCGGCGTGAAGCTGAACTGATGGGGCAGTTGACCGACTAATCTTAGCAACAAGCCGAGGCGGCTGAACCGCCCTACCACATCTTATCCATCTAGCGTGTATCTTGCGGGAAGTTCGGAAAAACGCCAAATTCGCGCCCGCCCGGAAATCATCTCGGGAAATCCGGGATAGAGAGATAGGGAGAGCGCGATGTCACATCTGACGCGACGGGCATTGCTGGCGAGCGCGGCTGTCATGGCGGGAGGCGCGGTACTGGCACAATCGGCGCCGCCGGCGCGCCCAAAGGGGCCGCTGGTTTGGCTCGACCTAGATCAAAAAGAGCTCGACGATGCCTACGACCAGAGCGTCTATGCGCCGAATCTGCGACAAATTACCGGCCGCTACGTCACCAATAGCAAGGCGGTGCGCGAGCGGATTGGCTCGCCCAAGCGCTTGAGCTACGGCGCAACGCCGATCGAGGGCCTCGACCTTTACGCCACTCGCAAGCCGAACGCGCCGGTGCATATATTCATCCACGGCGGTGCCTGGCGTTCGGGCCTCGCCAAGGACTACGCCACACCGGCCGAGATGTTCGTGCACGCCGGAGCGCATTTCGCCGTGCCCGATTTCAACAATGTGATCGAGACCAAGGGCGATCTCATGTCTATGGCACAGCAGGTGCGCAGCGCTGTGGCCTGGGTTTACAAGAACGCACAAGGTTTCGGCGGCGACCCGAACCGCATCTATGTCTCAGGCCATTCGTCCGGCGGCCATCTCGCCGGCGTCGTGCTCACGACCGCCTGGCGCGAGGACTTCGGCCTGCCGGTTGATGTGGTTAAGGGCGTGGTGTGCTGTTCCGGCATGTTCGATCTCAAGCCGGTACGGCTGTCGAAACGCTCGGAGTACGTGAAATTCAGCGACCAAGTGGAGGACGCGCTGAGCGCGCAGCGCCATCTCGACAAGATCAATTGTCCGGTGACGCTGGTCTATGGCTCGCTCGAGACACCAGAGTTTCAACGGCAGTCGCGCGATTTCGCGGCGGCGGTGCGGGCGGCGGGCAAGCCGGTCCAAATCGTGGTCGCGCCGGGCTACAATCATTTTGAAGTCAACGAGACACTGGCGAGTCCCTACGGCTTCTTCGGCCGTGCGGTGCTCGAACAGATGAAACTCCACCCGTCCTAAGCGAAGGGAGCTCATGCCGAATTGAACCGCCCGCGCTTGGTGCAACGGCGGCGCTAGTTCATTGCGCTGAGTGGTGGCACGGCCGGCCGTCATCGCCGGTCCTGCGTAGGGGATTGAACATGAAATTGCTCGTTCTTATGGCCTTCCTACTCACGCTTGATGCGTGCCAAAGCCCCGGCCGATTCCAGGGTTCGCAAATGGGAGCCTCGATCTACTCCGGGATGCAGTAAGTCGGTCGTCGCCGCCGGACAGGTCGACGAAAACGTCAGGCGGTTGTCCGCACCAGGTCAGAAGATAATCGCCGCCTTCGACGAAGGTAGGTCACCAACGACGGCGGGTTCTAGTTATCGCGAACACCGAACGGCAGCTTGGCATTGCTGACAAGCTTGCGGCAGTCATCGCTGGCCGGCGCGTGTCATCCACGCGCTGTGTGCGAGCATCCTGGCGATTGCTTGGGAGATACGCTAATCTGGGCAATCGGCTAATCTTGTCAATCAAATGAAGGTTGAGGAACCCGTGTCCTCCCACAAGTTCAACGTCGGCGAGATCGTCACCGTCAGGCCGGCATATATTAAAAACGTGCCGGGCGGCGCCTATGAAGTAATCAAGCCGCTTCCCGGCAACGGCGGCGAATATGAGTACCGCATCAAGAGTGCAAATGAACCGTATGAGCGGGTCGCGCGGGAGAGCGAGTTGACGAAGACGTAGCCGGCACCCTCGAACGGCTGGCCTATGCATTCGCTACGAGCAACCCGTGATCGCGCCACAGGGAGCACTGAATGTGCCAACACGACAAGGCCGGCTTGAGGAATTTTCTAACGATCCAGAGAGGCCGCCGGACAGACGCTTTGAGCTACTTTGCGAGGATCATAACGGGACCTATTTGCTTCCGTTCCTCTGCCGTTGGCGAGAGGACGGTTGGCACGACGCAAAAACCGGAAGACTTGTGGAAGCTGAGGTGGTTGGCAATTGACCCTGTCGGAAGACGAGGTGGAGGAACCGATGCCAGACTCAAATGAAAAAAACACCGAAAAAAAGGAAATGCGCGTAATGTGGATCATGACGGCCATTGTCGTGCTCGCCATTCTTGGATTGATGGGCGGTTACATACTGACCCACCCTGATTGGCGACATCCGACATGGGCAACACCGTCGACCTCGAATGACATGGAAGGCCCGATCGCGGTGTAGATAGGAGGACCATTGCTTACCCTCCGCCTTACGCGCATCACTGAGCAGCCGCCGGCCACACCTGACTACGTAGTCTACAGCGGCGGCCTGAACATCGGTCGCATCTACGAAGACGTCACCGGCGCTCAGCCCGCCGCGCGCTGGTACTGGACCATCTACGGCGTCCACGCCGGGCCGGCGGTGATGGCCCTCCAGGGCCGGGCGGCATCGCTGGAAGCGGCGAAGGCGCAGTTGCGCGAGAATTGGGAAAAGTGGCTGGCCTGGGCGCAGCTGGCAGAGCTACCGCCCGAGACCGGGAACCTCTGATCAACGGTCGGAAGATGGCACACTGCTGCTTCGTTCGAGGTTCCGCTGCGTCGGATACCTCAGTCCTCTTGTTCCTGCGTCGCCGCCTTTGATCTCAGCATCAGCGGCGTCGCGCACGGGATTTCCTTGGCGGGGATCACGATCACCCGAGTGATGGTATCTGTCGACGTGCGGTCCTTCCCTCGGTGCTCGATCGCAGCAAGCCTGGGGTGAACATAAGGTGCGGCGGCCTTGGCCGCATCAAGCCGCACCTGAATTGGATTGCTCTCGTCGCGCATGACCATGAGCAGGTAATCGAGCGGCACTAAGCCCGAAGCCTCGACCGCAGCCAGTCGCGCCGCCGTCACCTTATTGGGCGTGCCCTTGCGCCTGCCGCCCGTCTTGCGTCCTACCGTCATCTATTTTGATCTACTTTAGATCGAAATGCGTCGCCGCTCATTTACGCCAACAGGCGACAAGCGCAATGATTTTCCCCTAATTGGCCGCGCTGTACCGGCGAACACCCGCGGGCAATTCGGTCAGTTTCGCCCAAGCCAATCATTTATTCCAGTTGGCGCGGACATCCAGCAATGTGCAGCGTCGTGCCTCCGCCGCAGCGCAACAAGAGCACTCCGCACCTTTTGCAGGTCTTCGATCGGCGTTGACGCCATAATATTGCCCTTCGGCGCGGCGCGGATCGAGGGGGCGGCACGCGCCCGCACCATCCGAATCGGCCTTGGCGTTGGATTTCAAAAGTTGGCGCGGACGGTTGCGCCGGTTGCTCCTTAGTCGTAGGCAGCTCCGTGGGCAGAAAAACATTTACAAATATATCTCTGCAAAATCAATGCGTTGGTCGAATAATTGGCGGAAGGGGTGGGATTCGAACCCTTAATGAGACCCGGGCGCCAGTCTCTCGGAACTTCGCCGCTTTGGCGCAATAGCGAGCACCCTCGCATCGTCTGCAATACCCAGTGTCGGGAAGTGGGCGCGGATCGTGTCCGCGACATAGGACGGCGCAAGATGCGCGTAGTGCTTTTCCGTCATGCGCGTGTCGGCGTGACCTAACTGTTCGGCAATAACCCCCATTGGCACGCCCTTCATAGCTAACGTGGAGCCGTGCGTGTGGCGCAGCACGTGAAATGAAATCGCCGGCTTGATCTTCGCGTGCTTGCACGCCTCCGCCATCGGCCGCATTTGATGCCCCTTACCCCATAGACCAGCGTCCGCTCGTACAAAGACCGGATCGCTCCCGACCTTGCCCGCTGTCATCGCCGCAAACAGCCGTTGCCCCTCTTCGGTCAGGACCACATGGCGAGGCTTGCTTGTCTTGGTCTCGCGTACGGTGACGATGCCGGAATCTGGATTAAAGTCCGCCGCACACAAGAACACCAACTCAGAGTATCGGCAGCCGGTCAGCAAGGCTCCGCGAACGAGTTGCCGGAATGCTGGCTCGCAAGCATTTACTAGCCGCACACATTCGGCTTCGGACAAATAACGCACCCGAGCCGTTTCAACGGCCCTAAATGGCTTCACCCGCCGCCAAGCATCATCGCTCGCAACGTGTCCAGCCTTCCAGGCGTGATTGAGGGCAGCTTTCAGGACTGTAAGGATACGGTTGGCGGTGGCGCGGCGCTTGCGAATGGCATCGGAACCGGTTTCGGCCCTGCGATAGTTTTGCTTGCGCCCCGGTTTGGTCCGGGCACGTGCCCTTTTCTCCGCAAGCCCGTGGTGCCAGTCGGTAATCTTGCCCGCCGTGAGCTTGGCGACGGTAACAACTCCGAGCGACGGAAGGATGTGCGCCTCCGCAGTGCGCCGGGTGTCATACACAGCCTTACCGCCTCGCCGGTCGTAAGCCTTGAGGTAGTCAGCCACGGCTTCAGCGACGGTGAGAGGACCCTCCCGCGTGTCGTGGCCCTCTTCCCGCCGGCGTTCGGCTCGCCACCATTCCCGTGCCGCCTTTTGGGCCTGCCCGTAGTCGAGAATGGCTACCCCGTCAGCGTCCTGGAGATCGTCCGTGGTGCCGATCCGGTGCTCCCCATAGCCGCCGTTGTCCTGCCGCCGTCGGGCGAGCCAGGTGCCGCCCTTGCCGCGACGGCGATAGCCGAGCGCAAATCCCTTTTCGAGGCCCCGCCAGTAGGGCTCAGTGCGGATCGAAAGACGAAGGCGAGCCGTGCGAGTTTCGAGATTCGCGTCGCGGACGGTGCGTGCCATTTTCACCCCGGAATTTTGGGGAGTTTTTGGGGAGTATATGTGGACGGAAGCCACCGTATCACGGCGGACGGTAATGGCAAGAAATATCGTCTTATATGGGTTTATTGATGGTCGCCTGTGTTCGCCAAGGTACGGGTATTGACCCTTTCACGGCGGTAACAGGGGTTCGAATCCCCTAGGGCGCGCCAAATCTCCGCTATTCTGCGAGACGCTGCGGGGATCATCGCTAAGGTAGGCACGAGAGTGACGACCGGTGCGATCAAAATGGAGACGAACCGCTCCATCCAACGCAAGAAACCGCGATGGCGCTTGATAGCAATCGGCCACGCATGTTCAGTTAAGTCATCGTGGGCCAGTCAGCTCCTCGCCGGTGCCTCCGCTGAACGATCTGCGGTCGGGAATATGGCGGCCTTACGGCTGGCGCGAAACATGCTTCATGGGCCAAGCCGTGATCCGCTCATGTTTCGGTGGGTGATCCGATGTAGTTCAAAAGCTCACCACCCGTAAATCGCCGCAATACCCGATAGCCGAACCGAGACCATACGCATGAGGCCGCCAGAAACTCTCTCCCGAATTCAAACCTCTTCCGCGCAAGCTTGGTTCGCAGGTGGCAAGCGCGTTGGCTACGACCCCAGAGCCCGAGCCATCGTTGCGGCAGAAGACACTCCCCTGAAGATTTTCCTGAGGCAGGAGGGGGAACCGGCGCACGCCGTTTCCTTTCTGCCGGGATTCCCCGACGGCTCGTTCGGATGGGCGAAGGTTCTGGCGCATTTGCCGGATGCAGCCGAGATGCCGAAGCTCTTCGTCGAGTATGTCGGCATGGGTGATAGCGACAAGCCCAAGGATTACGCCTATTCCACTGCCGAACGCACCGATCTCGTCGAGGCGGTCTGGAAGTATCTGTCCGTCGAATCCACAACGCTGGTTGCCTTTGACTTTTCCGCAATTGTTGTCTCGGAGCACCTGCGACGCCGGCTTGAGCGTGCAGAGCGTGGTGAGCCTGCGGGCGGGCCGGAAATACGCGGCGTTTTCACCTTCAATGGCGGGCTCTTCCCCGACGGGCATACCCACCCGTGGTTCACCACGCCACTTTTGCGCCGCATCCCTAAGAGTGCACGCGCGAGTTCTGGGCCTCTCCTTCACGCTGTTCAAGATGTTGTTGGGGGTAATCTGGTCCAAAGGCTATCAAGTGACTGATGCCGAAATGCGCGAGCTTCATAGCGTCCTGAACCGGCACGATGGCCTATTCTTTCTCGCCGCCGCGGCTGGCTTCGTGGCTGATCACAAGGCGCAAGGCGATCGGCTCGACTTCCGCCGCCTTTTCAAGGTCTATCGCGATCAGGTCCCGTTCCTGGTAGGCGGCAGCGACGAAGATCCCTTTGAACACCGGCAGCTCGAGCTCGCACGGGAACGGTTGGGAAAACTCGGCCTTCGGTTCGAGCGGTTGCCCGGCGGTCACCTCACCACGAGTGAGCAGCCGGAAGCCCTGGCGGCTTTGATTGCGAAATTCGAGAGAGGACTTTCAGAAACGCCGTAGCCTCGATCCAAAAAAGGCGTTGCCAGCGGTGAAATTTTGCCGACTCAACTCGCAACTGCGATGAGAGGGGCGCTTAGAGGATTCGCCTCGTAAGCGCCGCTGGTTGCGGGCCCAGGATTCCAATCTAACCCATCCGGGCTATGCGCTGTACGCCATTGGCGAGCGGAATTCCGTCCGCATTTTGTGCGGCCTGTGCTTTTTGCGTCATTTAGCTTGAGGTCCCGGCGGGTCTATTGTGCCGCGAGGGTGCGTGTGGCGTTGGGGGTCCGGGCATGTCGGCGCGTAAGATCAACTTGGCATTGCTGTCGGCGCTGGCGTTCCTCGCAGTCGCTCCGGCTTCCGCCGACGAGCCGCCGCCGTCCTACCGCCGCCATCATTACGGTCATCGCATCTATCTGCCGCCCGAGCGCCATGTGATCGAAGTGGTGCAGCCGCCGTGGAGCGGCAACTTCATCATCAACGGCCGGCATTTCACGGGCACAACGCCTGCCTGCTTCGGCTGGGCCGCGGGCGACCCGATCAGGCTGGTCGAGGGCGATTGGAACGGCCGCTGCGCCGAGGCGGTATTCTACAATTTCGCTCGGCACTCGACTTGCGTTACGATCTGCGGCTGGAGCAAGTTTGGTCCCTGGAGGTGGTAGCCGCGGTCAGTGCGAAAGCACCTCGATCTCGCCGTCGACACCGGCGATGACGCGGAACTCGCGCTCATAGGTCCTGCTGTCGTTGCGCGCGATCGCGCGGTATTCGCCTTCCGCCAGGATCACGCGCGGAAAGGCGCCAATCGATTCCTTGATGACGTCGCCGCCGGGTGTCAGCACCGACCATTGCGTATTCGCGCGCGCTTCGCCGCCGCGTTCGTTCACCAGCTTGAGCGTGATGATTGCCGCTCGATGATTCACGGTGACGTCGGTGAGCTTGCCCGCCTGCACGCGGATATCGGAGCGGACCGTGGCGTTGGCATCGCCGTAATTCGACACGATGTGGTACCCGCCCTCGGGAACCAGAACGAGATCGCCAGTCATGATGGACGTCGAAATCGGCCGTTTGTCGCCGGGCTCGAACTGGCTGCCTTTATAGAGGTCGAAGGAAATCTGCGACGGCGGGATTTTCACATCGCCAACGCGGCCTTCGATGCGCAATCCGCCGGCTGGAATATCGAACACCTCGCGCGCCGGTTCCCCGCTGTGCAACTGAACCGCCTTGGTCACGTTCGCAAGGCCGAATCCGACGCTGACGATGTAGCCGCCCGGCGGCAGAGCGAATGTCGGTCCGGCGGACCTTTCTTCCTTGATAAGCCGCGGCAGTCCGTTCTGCTCCGGCTTGCTGGAGTAGATCCGCCAATGCAATCCGCCGTTGATTACGGGCATTTCGTTGCCGAAGCGCGCACTGACCGCAAGGCTGACGTGCCCGGCAGGCAAGGCCACGATGGCGGCGTTCCCGCCAGGCACAGGAGCCGCGACCGGTGGCAGCGACTGCAGCGTCGGCCCCCTGCTCGGCGACGAATGGGGATGGGCGGGTGGTGGCACGACGTTCTGCGGCGGGCCGGGCGCTACCGAAGGCACGTCGGCGGGCGGGCGCTGAATCGCGGGGCCATTGAATAGCTGTGCATGACCGACGGCCGGCACGGCCGCAAGCCATACGCCGACAGCCAAAACGAGTTGGATCCCCTTGCCCATCCTCGTCCCCACGATCCCCATCCCCGCCTTTTCGACGGCAATCGCGGCAAATTCAAGCCAACCGCCTGCGTTTGTCACCACTCCCGGCTTATGCTAGCGCACGGTTTCACGGGTCGAAATCATGCCTGACGCTCTGGAATTGCTCAAAACCCGGCGTTCGATCAAGCCGATCGAGCTGACGGGCCCCGGTCCATCGGCGACCGAAATCGATACGCTGCTCACCGTTGCGTCGCGCGTGCCCGACCACGGCAAGCTGACGCCGTGGCGCTTTATCATTTTCGAAGGCGATGCGCGGCTTGCTGCCGGCGACGCGATCGTTTCGGCCTTTCGCGTCAAGTATCCCACCGCCAAACCGGAGCAGGCCGACGCCGAGCGCAACCGGCTCGCGCGCGCACCGCTCGTGATCGCAGTGGTCAGCCGTGCCGGACAGCACGTGAAGATTCCGGAATGGGAACAGGTGCTCTCTGTCGGCGCCGCCACCATGAGTCTTGTGCTTGCCGCCCACGCCATGGGCTACGGCGCCAACTGGATCACCGAATGGTATGCCTATGACCGGGGCGTGCTCGATGCACTCGGTCTGGCTGAAAACGAACGCATCGCGGGCTTCGTCCATATCGGCCGGCCGGCGCATCCGCCCGAAGATCGGCCGCGACCCGCCATTGACGAGATCGCGACGCGGTTTGCCGTTCGGTAACAGCGGTTAGGCTCAACCTCCAGGCCGATGATGTTCTACGACACCGCCAGGAACGACCACGGGCTGCCGCGGGATCCCTTCAAGGCGATCGTCGCGCCGAGACCGATTGGCTGGATCACCGCGATGAGCGCCAAAGGCGAGATCAATCTCGCGCCCTATTCGTTCTTCAACGCCGTGTCGGATGAACCTCCGATCGTGCTGTTCTCGAGCGAAGGCCGCAAAGATTCGCTGGTCTTCATCGAGGAGACGAAGGAATTCGTCTGCAACCTTCCGACGTTCGATCTGCGCACCGCCGTCGTCCAGACCGGGTATGAATTCCCCCGCGGCGTGAACGAAATGCGCGAAGCCGGTCTCGAGCCGGCAGAGTGCCGGCTGGTGCGGCCGCCGCGGGTCGCCGCATCGCCCTGCGCGCTCGAATGCAAGCTGCTGCAGATCGTCGACATGGTTGGGCTCGACGGCACGCCGGCCCACCGGCACGTTGTGTTCGGGCAGGTGGTCGGCATTCACATCGACGATCGCTTCATCAAGGACGGGCGTCTCGACACCGCCGCCATGGCACCGATCGCGCGCTGCGGCTACAGCGACTATGCGGTCGTCGACAAGGTGTTTTCGATCGCGCGGTCTAGAACACCTGTAGCGCCACCGCACGCCGCAGAATGAAGTCCCGCCATCGTCACGGCGTCGTTTACGCCGTCTGAATGTAGTCGCGCAGGGCCGTCGACTCGTCTTCGATCTCGCGCAGCCGGTATTTGACGACGTCGCCGATCGATATCACGCCGACCACGCGCTCCTGCTCGACCACCGGCACGTGACGGAATTTGCCCGTCGTCATCAACTCCATGATGGCGCCGACCGTGTCCGACTGTCCGCAGGTGACCACCTTGCGCGTCATGACTTGCGACAACGGCTCGCCGAGTACGCCGGCGCCGCGCTCGGCAAGCACACGCACGACATCGCGCTCCGACAGGATTCCGATGACGCGACGATCAGGACCGAGCACGAGCAGCGCGCCAATGCGATGTTCGGCGAGCTTGTGCACGGCGGTTTCGAGCGTCGCGGTGGGCTCGATGGACACGACATCGCCGCCCTTGGTGGCCAGGATGGATTTGACGATCATGGGTCGCTCCCTCAACCGGCATTGCGCCGCCGCACGGCGCGCCGATCGTTTTGACAACAATTACCGCCAGCGATTTCAGTCGCGTCAGCCGCCATTGCGGCCATGGAACGAGCCAACGAATTGTGCACCGCGGAATTTTCGCACGCGGCGCTCGGCCCTGGCCGCAACAGCGCGCGGCACTGACGTGACGTTGTGATTATCCGTCGGAAGGGCTTCCACCGCAAGAGCGCGCTGTCGTCACAACAGAGAGACGGTAGAGTATTACGTTAAACGTCGAGGTTCTCATAAGATTGCGCGGCGCGCGCGGGCGGAACCGGGTCGAAATAGGCAAACGCAAACAGCCCAACTAAAAAGCCACCGATATGCGCCTGCCAGGCCACCGCATGTTCCATGCCGGGGATCGCGAACGAGCCCAGCCCCATCAGCGCGTTCACGCCGAACCAGACAAGCAGGAACGCCAGCACCCGTGGATCGCTCAAGCTCGCTTTCAACGGCTCGGCGGGCACACGATAGGCGTCATCGCCGCGCCACAGCGTCAACGGGCCGCCGCGCTGGAACGCAAAGCGCATCGCCGCCGCCATCGCGCCGGAAATCGCAGCCGACGCGCCGATCACAGGGAGCAACTGGCCGAAATGCGTCACCAGATGCGCTAACGCTCCACCGGCTGCGGTTGCCGCGAAGAATGCAAGAAACCGCCACGGTCCGAACCGGCGTGCCACCGGCGAGCCGAATGCCAGAAGCCATACCGAGTTGAAGCCCAGATGACTAAGATCGCCGTGCAGAAACGCGTAGGTGACAAACGTCCAAACGTCAGCGCCCCATCCTCCCGGCCACGCCTCGCCCAGCGGCAGACTCGAATCATAGCGTGCCGGGATGAAAGCAAACAGCAGCAGCGCATCGTTGGTCTGCCGCTCCGTCAGCATGAGAGAGATCACTGCGTGGACCACGCAGAACGCTGCGATCAACGCAAGGATGACTGCAGGGACATTGAGAATGCGTTCGCGGGGCGGTTGCTCGATCATGGATTGTCCGTTGTGCCGACGTAGGCCGCGGTGCGCAAGCACGCGGCGTGACCCCTGCCGCAGTTCTTAACACTAATGCATGTCGCCAGTCGGGCACGCTACCGGCGTCGGCGGCACGTCTTCTGCTCCGTCAGCCCCATCGTCGGGAGAACCCGGCCGCAATGTCCCGAACGGGGACAAAGCGCAAGCAACGGGGCGTACATGAAACACCCTTCGACCCGCGAGTTGTTCGATTATTGGAACACGCGACGCGGCCGCCGGCTGGCGCCAGAACGCGACGACATCGAGCCGGGCCACATCCGCCGCGTCCTCGCCGACACCTTCATCTTCGCGTTCGACGAGGGCCAGGGTCATCCGTTCCGCCTTGCCGGAACGCGGGTCTGCGCGCTCTTCGGTCGCGAACTCAAGGGCGAGGCGTTCATGCGACTGTGGGCTGCGGACAGCCGGCCCGCAGTGCGGGACCTCGTTACCGTCGTGGCGCAGGAATTGGTCGGCGCAATCGCGGGCGCCTGCGCGGTGAGTGCGGGCGGCGGCGCGCTCGATCTCGAATTGTTGACCTTGCCGCTCATGCACCGCGGCCGCACGGATGTCCGCGTGCTCGGCGCGTTGACGCCAACCGATGCGCCCAACTGGATGGGCTCGAACGCACTGCACGATCTTGCGCTCGGCACAATTCGCTATGTCGGACCGGCTGTGCGCCTGAGTGCTCCGGCCGCGTTGGAGCCGCTTCCGGGAGGACATGTCCGGCACGGGCTGGTCGTGTACGAGGGGGGCAACCGGGACTGACCGTGGCGCAGACCGCATCTGGCTAACGCGGCATTAACATCGAACCCGTAGTCTGCGGGCCCGATGGCGGCAATCGCGCCGCGGACGGAAGGCGAGATGTCCTTTCCCCAGAAGAAATTTGTGAGTTTGCCGCTTAGTCAGGAGCGCCGGCGGTTTCAGCGCGTCCACGTCAATCTGCTAGGCCGCTACATGCTGACCGACCGGCGCGAATTCCCGTGTCAGGTTTCCAATATGTCGCCCGGCGGCATGGCACTGATCGCGCCGGTTTGCGGCCAGATTGGCGAACGCGTGATCGCCTACGTCGATCATGTCGGACGTCTCGAAGGTGTGATCACACGCCATTTCCAGAACGGCTTTGCCATGACGATCGGGGCGACCGCGCGCAAGCGCGACAAGCTCGCCGCACAGTTGACCTGGCTCGCCAACCGTCACGAACTCGGCCTACCGGAAGACCGCCGCCACGGCCGCATCACGCCTCAAAATCCGGCCGCCCGGCTCATTCTGCCGGACGGCGTCAACGTTGCCGTCCGCGTCGTCGACATTTCCCAATCCGGCGCCGCACTCGCGACTGATCAACGCCCCGAGATCGGCGCGCCGGTGACCGTCGGCAAGACCGCGTGCCGGGTGGTGCGTCACCTCGAAGACGGCTTTGCCGTCGAGTTTATCAGACTGCAGCATTCCGACTTCCTCGAAGACAACGTCACCGGCTGGTAAACGCCGAGAGCGTCCGGCCGCCGGTCTGAGGCGGCTAATTTCCCCGGGCACGCCCTCGCCTCTCCCGCGCAGCCGGCGCGCAGCAACATCACGCAGTTAACAGCGGCCATGATGGCACGCGCCAAATGCGCGTGCCCCGGGCGCGCACAGGGTAAATGTCTCGAATTTTAATCAAATTGGATTATCCGGCATTTTAATCAAATTCATTTCAAACAATAATAGTATTCGCCGCTATCTTTAGTTTGGTTGTCGTCAAACTTGCTTTCCTAGATTAGCGGCGATTTAAAGCCTTTGTGCGAATTATGGTCCGTCAACAGGGACGGGGCCATAACAATGAAAAAGAATTACGCGCGAATACTTGGCGCGACGATAGCCGTCGCGGCCGCACTGGCGGCCGTATTTGCTGCACCGACGGCGCAAGCGGCAGGGGAACGGCCGCTCTTCATCTCGATCGGCCCGGGCGCCCGGGCACCTATCGGCTGGATCGAGTTCTGTTCCGGTCACGCTCAGGAATGCAACACCCGGCCGGTGGAAGCGCGCGACGTCGTGCTGACGGCAACGGCATGGCGTGACCTGACGCGGATCAACAAGTGGGTCAACGACACCGTGCGGCCGATGACCGACCTCGAGCACTGGGGCCTGGTGGAGCGCTGGAGCTATCCTGACGATGGCTATGGCGACTGCGAGGACTACGTTCTGCTCAAGCGCCGGATGCTGATGCAGGCCGGCTGGCCGCGGCAGGCTCTCCTCATCACGGTCGTGCGCGACAAGCGCGGCGATGGCCACGCGGTGCTCACCGTCAAGACCGACAAGGGCGAACTCGTTCTCGACAACCAGAACGAAGACGTCCTGCTCTGGTCGGAGACCGGCTATCGCTTCGTGAAACGCCAATCGCAGAGCGATCCGAATGTCTGGGTTGCGCTTGGGGATCCGCGCCCGGCGCCTGCAACAGCGACATCGTCCCGCTGAACTGCTGTCTGTCTGAGTAGGAGCTACGCGAGCCCGGTCACGTCCCCACCCCTCCCCGTCCCCAGATCGGGTTCGCGCGCGGCCGCCTCTCCCCCCGGAGGCGGCCGCACTAATTTCTAGATCATCAGCAGGAGGGCAGTCGCTTCAACAGACCCGCTCATGAGAAAGGAGTGGCGCCAGCGAACGACAAGGGAAGGCTCGGGACGGGGCGCTCTATCACTGAGCTTTCGGCTTATCCGATTCAGATGGTGGCCGCGCCGGCATGGTTCTGTCGCGATCATCTTTGTTGGTTGGGCGTGGCTGCGCCATGGGGGCGTCGCAACTTGGTTCGGCGATCCCGATATTGCGAGCCATGCCCGGATGCCAGCAGGATGTAGACGCAGGCTGGGCCTGCGTCTGCGGCGATTGCGCGAATGCCGGATTGCTCAGACATAGCAGCGAAGCGGCCACCGCGATGGTGATCCACGGCGCGGTTGAAAAAGACATGGCGGTTCCTCTTGGGTTCACCTAAACGCCGATCGTCCGGCGCGAAGGAAAGTGCCTCTCCCGATCGCGGAATACCGTGTCACGCATCACAAAATTGCTCATTGCTCCTACCACAATTGCCCAGCCATATCGCGACTCGGCGTTGACGCGCGCGGACTTTCGCGCGCCGCTCGCGGCGGTAGCCGCCACTCATCCGATCCGTTTCAAACCCTTGGCGTACTGCTGCCAGCGCCGCACGTAAATGTCGGCACCGCGCGCGATGCCCTGTACGGTCTTGTCATCAACCGGGCGGATCGCGCGCGCGGGCGCACCGACGATCAGGGAGTTGTCGGCAAATTCCTTACCCTCGGTCACCACCGCACCAGCACCGACGAGACAGTTCTTTCCAATCTTCGCGCCATTGAGCAGAATCGCGCCCATGCCGATGAGGCTGTTTGCCGCGATCGTACAGCCGTGCAGCACGACGTTGTGACCGATCACACAATTGTCGGCGATGACGACGGGAAAACCCGGATCGGTGTGCACCGTCGCGTTGTCCTGGATCTGGCTGCGCTCGCCGATTTCGATCCACTCGTTGTCGCCACGCAGTACGGCATTGAACCAGACGCTGGCATCGGCCTTCAGGCGCACGCGTCCAATCACAACGGCGCTGTCGGCAATCCAGTAGCGCCCGTCGGCCGGCAAATCCGGCGTCTCGCCGTCCAACTCGTAAATCGCCATTCAGCCCTCCATGTCAGCGGCGACCTTGCCATGCGTCCAAAGTCTTGGCGAGGCGACCCCGCTTGCGGGGACTGGCAGAATTGTTGATTCCTTGCTTCAACCGGGCCCGCGGCGATGCCATAAGGGCCGTTCTGCCCGTCCGCCCCACCCCGATTATCCGAGTTCCTCCGAATGACCACTCTGCCGGCGCCCAAAGCCGGGACCTCGCAAGCCGCCGCATGGCTGGGCAGCATCCTGCCGGGCGTGGCGCTGTCGGCATTGATCGCGGTGCTCGCGGTGCTGGGCGCGCCGGTGGTGGCGAAGGTCTTTCCGATTCCCGCGATGGTCATTGCCCTGCTGATTGGCATCGCGCTCAATCCCTTTGCGCATACGCCGCGTTTTCAACCCGGCATCGTATTTTGCCTGAAGACCATTCTGCGTTGGGCGGTGGCACTGCTCGGTCTGCGGATCGCGCTCGGCGACATCACCGCTCTCGGTTTCGGCACCGCCCTCCTCGTGATTGTCTCGATGGCGGTGACGATCGCGACCGGCTTCCTGTGCGCGCGCATGTTCGGCCAGCAGGCGCCCTTCGGCGCGCTTGCGGGCGCCGGAACGGCCGTGTGCGGCGCTTCCGCCACGCTCGCGACCGCGATCGTCGTGCCCGACTACAAGGGCAAGGAAGCCGACGTGGCGTTCGTGGTGGTAGCGGTCAACGCGCTCTCGACCGTGGCGATGGTGCTCTACCCGATCATCTGCTCCTGGCTCGGATTCGACGCGCAGGTGACCGGCGTGATGCTGGGCGCCACCATTCATGACGTCGCCCAGGTTGTCGGCGCCGGCTATGGGGTATCGGATGCCGTCGGCAACACCGCCGTGATCGTCAAGCTGTTTCGCGTATTCCTGCTGTTCCCAGTCGTGATCGTCATCGGCTGGTGGTTCGCGGGCGCAGCCGCGACCAGCGGCGCAGGCAAGATTCCGATCCCGGTCTTCGCCCTGGTCTTTGTCGGGCTCACCATCCTCAACAGCATCGCGCCATCGTTTGCCCCGATCGCCCCGGCGTTCGCGCTGATCAAGGCGCCGCTGATCGAGGCCTCGACCTGGGGCCTCTTGATCGCGATCTCGGCCCTCGGCCTGGGCACCTCGCTGCCAGCGATTGCCGAACTGGGCTGGCGTCACGTCGCCACGGTGACGATCACCACCATCGTGATCCTGGTGGTGGTGACGGCGGGATTGTTGCTGCTGCGCTGACGCGATTGACGCCTCGCCGCTCAGAGGGTGGGCAGGCCGAGCGCCGTCAACCCCATCAACACCACCGTGCCCGACATCAGGCTCCAGCAGCCGGCAACGATCGTCGCCATCATGACGGGCGCGAAAGTCCGGCCATCGGCACGACTCAAGCGGATGGTATTGCGCATGATGATGAAGGGAGCGGCAAAGACCAGCACCGGCACCGCCGCGAAGGTCGACGGACGGGGGCCCTCCTGCAACTGCCGGAAGCTTGCCGGCCGTTGCGTGACGAGCTGATAGCCGGTCGCGATGAGCCCCGCGATCGCAAAACCGATCGCGAGCGCAAAGAACTCCTGAAGTTGCTCCGCCAGCATGGCACTCCCCCGTCCGGAGTGCATTCTTTCGCAGAGCGATCTGAGCCCCGCCACCATATCCTTAACTGAACGGTTAACGCGCGCGGCGCTGAGCAATTCCTGCACATCGGCGGTCGCGTGTCATACTGCGCATTGATTCGTCCGGGCCCGCTCGCAGCCGATGACCGCCATTACCGGCAGCCGTATTCGAAAGCCGCCACCACGCTCGCGCCGCATGGGCCGCGGGCTCGCGGTGCTTCCGTTCGTCGTCGTGCTGTTCGCCTGCGTGGCCGTCGGCTTCATCGTCTATCTGCTGTGGCCACGCTGGCCGGGCGCGGTCGGGCCCGACGCGCCGGCCCTCCCGGTGACGATCGCGGGCGTTGCATTCAACGTGCCGCCGGCCGCGATCCGCGTGCCGATCCAGCGAAGAGCCGGGGCTCATGAGCGCATCGACCTGGCTTTCGAGTGGCCCTCGCTCGAGCCGTTCGATCCAAATGTCAAACGCACCACGCTGGCGCCGGATCCGGCAGCGCCGCCGCCCACGATCGAGCGGCTGTTCGTCACCCTGCAGGGGGCCGGCGAAACGCTGGCGCCGGACGAACGGTTACGGGCGATCTATCCACGCTATGCGGCGGCCGAAGCGCTGAACGGACCGGCGGGATTGCTTATACTGTCATTCCGCGACGGCACGCCATATCAAGGCGAGGATCTGATTTATGAGCCGCCGGCCAATGCCGGCTTCTTCGTGCGCTGCACGCGCAACGCCGTGGGTCCCACCCGCGGCGTCTGTCTCTACGAGCGGCGGATCGAGAAAGCCGACATCGTGGTGCGATTTCCGCGCGACTGGCTCAACGACTGGCGGACGGTAGCGACGAAGATCGACCGGCTGATCGCTGGGCTACGGCCGCGCGGCTGACGCCGGCCGCATTAGCTGTTGAGCAGGCCCGGCTCGTCCAGATCGAGCGCCAGGATGGGCAACTCGAAGAACGATGACCGCGCGTCCTTCTCGTCGAAGAACAGAACGCCGACGTATTCCTCGCCGACATAGACCTCGGCGGAATCCTTTTTCTTCAACCGCGGCACGACACGAATCCGTTCGCTGTCGAACTTGTGCTTGAGATAGGCGTCGAGCTTCTTGATGTCGGGCGTCTTGCCGGTCGCATCGCTCAGGGTGATCTTCATCTCGAAATTGTAGGAACGCTCGTCGTCATCATCGTCGTCGTCAAGCACCAGCGAGCCGACATTCTCGTCGCCGACGAACACACTGGCGCTATCCTGCTCTCGCGGAACGACGCGGATACGCGCGTTGCCGAACAAGCGCTTGAGATAGGCGTCGAGCTTCCTGACTTCCTGGACGTCCACGGCACACACTCCTGCAATCGAACGACCGTGGCACGGGTCGCCGCCTGAGGCAACCGGGACACTAATCAGATGTCAATATCTTGAAACATCTGGTCCATGGTGCGCGACGGCTCGGGACAGCCGGCTTCGCCGATAACCCTGGCGGGCACGCCCGCGACGGTGGTGTTATGGGGCACCGGCTTGAGCACGACGGAGCCTGCCGCGACACGCGCGCAATGGCCGACTTCGATGTTGCCCAAGATCTTGGCGCCGGCGCCGATCAACACGCCGTGACGGATTTTCGGATGGCGGTCGCCATCTTCCTTGCCGGTTCCACCGAGCGTCACGTCCTGCAGGATCGAGACATCGTCTTCGATCACGGCGGTCTCGCCGACGACGAGGCCGGTGGCATGATCGAGGAAAATGCCGCGGCCAATGCGCACCGCCGGATTGATGTCGGTCTGGAATGCCGCGGAGGAGCGGCTCTGCAGGTAATAGGCAAAATCCTTGCGGCCCTTGCCCCACAGCCAATGCGCCAGCCGATGGGTCTGGATGGCATGGAAGCCCTTGAAGTAGAGCACCGGCTCGATGAAACGGCCGGTCGCGGGATCGCGGTCGAAGGTCGCTACGATGTCGGCGCGGAACGCCGTGCCGATCGCGGGCTCGCTCCCGATCGCTTCGGCATAGGCCTGCCGGATCAGTTCGGCCGAGACATCGGCACTGTCGAGCCGTTCGGTCACGCGGTGGATCACCGCGGCTTCCAGCGTGTCATGATGCAGGATGGTCGAATAGATGAAGGTGGCGAGCTCGGGCTCGTTGCGCACGATCGCTTCGGCTTCGTCACGAATACGTCCCCAGACCGGGTCGACCTGGTCAAGCTTGCCGCGCGCTTTCGCCTGCTGCTGGGCCATCGCCATCTCCTGCGAAACCGGTCCTGTCGTCTGCTTATCCTAGTGGTCCAATTCTAACATTCGCATCCCTTTTCGGCAGGCTATTTTGCGAATGTTAGAATCAAAGGACCACTAGCAACTATAAGGTACTAGTGGAGTTTTGGATTTGACGTTCGCTTCGTGGGCTCGCGGCGAGGCGGGTAGCGAACGTCAAATCCACTCCACTAGCATGGGAGCACGCGCCCCCGACCTATATGGGCGGCGGCGGTCCGCGGCGGAAGGCCCCTCCCCGGCGCCGATGCGACGGCCTCGTCACAACCGCGCATCGAGGAAAGCCAGTACGCCCTGCTTGAAGACCTTGTCGCCGACCGCAAGCATGTGATCGCGGCCGGGAATGTCCAGAGCCTGCGCAGCCGGGATGAGCGCCGCCAACTCGTCCGGCGAACCCGCGACGAAATCCTTGGCTCCGACCGCAACCAGCACCGGCACGCTGATCGCGGCGACCTCGTCGCGCGACAGCGTCTGCCGTGAACCGCGGATGCACGCCGCCAGCGCCTTGAGATCGGACTTGGTCTGTTCGGCGAATGCGCGGAAGGTGCGGCCGAACGGATCCTGCACATCAGCGAGCGACGGCGCCTCCATGGCGTCGGCGACGGTTGGCGGCAGCGCCTGGCCCTCCACCAGGTTGATGCCGAGGCCGCCGAAGACCGCGCTGCGCACGCGCTGCGGATGCGCGAGCGCCATGAAGGCGGAGATGCGCGCGCCCATGGAATACCCCATGACGTCAGCGCGCTCGATATCAAGATGATCCATCAGTGCGCGGATGTCCTCGGCCATCGCCGCACTGTGATAGGCGTCCGGGTCGTAGAGCTTGGTGGATTGGCCGTGGCCGCGATTGTCGAACGCGATCACCCGCCGGCCGGCGCGGGTCAGCGTCGTGACCCAGCCCGGGTTGACCCAGTTGACGACAGCATTGGAGGCAAAGCCGTGAACGAGCACGATCGGCTCGCCCTCGCCTTCAACGAGGAATGCAATCTCGACGTCGCCGTGGTGAAAACGGTTCATAACGCGGACAATCAGCCCAAGACCGGCTTCATGCAGTCCGGGTGCGCAGCCCGCCCCCGAATGCGTCGTCGCGCGGCGCGGCAAAGTCGAGCCATGACGGCTGCTTGAGCGCAGCACCTGCCGCGGCCGCCGCGCGCGGCGCGAGGCTCGGCGACGCGGCATGAACCTGGTGCTGTGGCTCTACGGCGGTGACGGGCGTTGCCTGCTGCTGGATCGCTTCAAGGGCTTGCGCCCGCGCCAGCTTGCGCGCCCGGCGCGCGATCCGGGCGCGGCGGCGCGCGCAGTAACGTTCGGTCGAACGCTCGGTCATGCGCTTGAGCGATGAGACGAAGCCGAAGATCGTGAAGACCGCCCAGAACATCCACATCGCGAGATTGAACGTGCCCATCGTCAGCATGATGGCGCCGCGGCCGGCGAGCTTGAGGATCGCACGTGTCTTGCCGCCCTTGGCCGCCGCCAAGGTCGCGACCTTAGCCATGTCGCGCGGACCGTGGGCGAGCTTGAGGCCGTCGAGCGCCGCCTGGGTGCCGGCCTTCGCCTGCACGCGTCCGACATCGCCCACGAGCTTGACGAGACCGTCGGCCTTCTCGACCTTGACGGCCTCGCGGGCGGCCCGCACCGCGACCAGCGGCCGCGTGATCGAGGCGCCGCTGACGGCGCGCTTGAGTCCGCCCAGATCGATCACCTCCCGCATTGCGCGGCCCATCCAAAGTGCCATCCTGCCGGTGAGCCTGCCGGTCTTGACCGTTGCCTTCACCAGGGTCAGTCCGAGGCGGACCGGCGCCGTAACCCCAAGCGTCACGACGGTCCCGGCCGTGACCGCCAGGCCGACGCAGGCGAGCCCGAGAATCAGTTCGTTTGCCTCCTGACCTGAGGCCAGGCGCGAGCCTTCGCGCACCGCGTCGCGGATGTCGCCGAACACAAAGAGATCACCGACCGCGGTGCCGGCCAGCCCGACCAGGTCGTCCGGTTCACCGGTGACAAGCCCCTTGGCGAAGTTCCCGACGTGACGGCCGGCACTGGCGGTGACGCTGTTGGCCGCATCGACCTTGGCGACCAGCGCCGGATCGACAGGCACCTTCTGTTCCCGCGCAAGCTCGAGGAAGCTGTTGGCGAGATCGACATCGTTGGCGGCGAGCGCGGCATCGATTTCCCGCGCGGCGACCTTTGCATTCAATGTGCGGGAAACCGCGTGATCGGCCAGCGCCACCGGATCGTCCTGCGCGGCGATCAGCGATTGTGCCTCCCAGCCAAGCGGAAGCACTGCGAGCGCAGCGATCGCAACGCCCACCGCCAAGCAGAGCGGCAATGCGATCCGCGCTCCGGTCATCGAGCCACTATCTCCCGCCCCCGTTAACATCACGTCGTGATCCACAAGTGTTCCGGCAAGATGCCCCGAAGGGAAAAATCCGCCGATTCGTTAACGCGCCGGCCCGGATTTGCCCCGGAAACACCCTCGTCCGTCGGCAGATTACCAGATGCCGACCCTAGGAATTGATAGCCCGGATCGTTATGGTGCGGCGCGCTCGTGCCTGCCTGCGGGCCGGCGGGTTCGGAAGGCGGATTTGCCAGATGGCGGAGAGAATAGTTCCCCATTTCCACAACACGGTCGGTGTGCCGGTGATCGAGATCGGCGCCCAGGAGTTCATGTGCGTGGGCGCAATGCCGCCATTCGACCATCCGCATGTCTTCCTCGACATGGGGGACGCGACCGAAATCATCTGTCCCTATTGCTCGACGCTGTTCCGTCACGATCCGGCCCTTGATCCCCACGCCGCGCGCCCGCCGGAGTGTGCGCTGCCGGAAGCGGCGACGGCCTGAGTTTCGCCGCGGCGGAGACGTTCCCCGTGGCGCCCTCGCGGACCGTCATGATTGCCGGCGCCGGCATCGGCGGCCTGACCGCGGCGCTAACGATCGCGCAGCAGGGGTTCCGGGTCGCCATCTACGACCAGGCCCAACGGCTGGAAGAAGCCGGTGCCGGTATCCAGCTCTCGTCCAACGCATCGCGCATTCTCATTGCGCTAGGGCTCGGCGAGCAGTTGCGGCCGCACGTCGTCGCTCCCGAAGAGCTCAGAGTGATGAGCGCGGGCAGCGCCCGCATGCTCGCCCGTGCGCCGCTCGGCGCCGCCGTCGCGCAGCGCTACGGCGCCCCCTACTGGGTGATCCACCGCGGCGATCTCCAGGCTGTGCTGGTCGAGGCGGTGAACGCGCATCCCGATATCGCGTTGCATCTCGGCACCCGCATTGAGGACTTCACCCACCACCGCAATGGCGTCACCGCCGCGGGCCTTGCCGGCGGCCGCGCGACGGAGGAACGCGGCATCGCGCTCGTTGCAGCCGACGGGATCTGGTCACACCTGCGCGGCTGCCTGGGCGACAGCTATCCGCCGCGCTTTGCCAATCACACCGCGTGGCGCGCCCTCGCACCGGCCGATGAAGTCGTCGCGGACCTGCGCACACCCGCTGTGACCCTCTGGCTCGGCCGCAATGCCCATCTCGTCCATTACCCGGTCAAGGGCGGACAACTCGTCAACATCGTCGCCATCATCCGCGACGACTGGACCGAACCGGGCTGGACCGCGCCTGGCGACCGCGCCGAGCTCCTGGAACGATTCCCGGCCGGCGCGTGGCCGGCGCTGGCGCGCGCACTCCTCGCCACGCCCAAGCGCTGGCAGAAATGGGCGCTGTACGATCGTGAGCCGCTGCGGCGCTGGAGCAGCGGCCCGATCACGCTGCTCGGCGACGCCGCCCATCCGATGCTGCCCTATCTGGCGCAGGGCGCCGCGATGGCAATCGAAGACGCCGCCGTACTTGGGCAGAGCCTGGCGCGCACCCCGGGCGATATGACCGCCGCCATGCGCCGCTACGAGCATGAGCGCCGGCCGCGCACCGCGCGCACCCAGCGTGCCGCCCGGCGCAACGGGCTCATCTACCACATGGGCGGCATGGAGGCGTTTCTGCGAGCCTTCGCGCTGGTCGCGATGGGCGGAAATCGTCTCATCAGGCACTATGATTGGCTCTACGGCTGGAAGCCCGATGATAAAGGCCACGCGACCCCAGCGGCGAAAGGGCTTGCCGATGTTTGAGACGACGATCGTGTTTGAGGCGACGATCGCCGGCAGTCTGCCGTTGATCTGCGTCAAGGCCGCCCGCGGTGGCCGCTGTAGAGAACTTTCTACAAGCTGCAACCCGAGGCTTCGCCATGAACACCAATGTCGGACCGTTTGACCGTGTCGCCCGCATTGTCGTCGGGATCGTGCTGATCGCGTTCGCGCTGGGCGTCGGATTTCCAAAAACCGGCTGGAACTGGGTCGGCTGGATCGGCGTCGTTCCTATTCTGACGGCCGTGTTTGGAGTTTGCCCGCTCTACAGCCTGCTTGGGTTTTCGACCTGTCCGCTGGCCGGTCATTCGCGCTGATCGCCAACACATAGACCCGGTGGTATTACTTCCGGTCTGAGCCATCACGAGGCCTGACCGTTCGTCCCCGCGCACGTGGGGACGAGAGTCGCAAACACCGAGCTCTCTGCGCTCAGTTCCCGCTTCCGCGGGAACGAGAGAGTGCATGGGCGCGAACGAAAATTCATACGAGGCCGCACCGAAAACGAGATGGGCCCCTACCGGTCGGCGCGGCTGAGCACGTCCATCAGTTCATTGACCTTGCGGCGCTGCTCGCGCTTGTTACCGCTCGCAATGGCGTGCTCGACGCAGTGCGCCACGTGATCCTCCAGGATCTCCTCCTCGGCCCGCCGCAGCGCCGCGCGCACCGCCGCGATCTGCGTGATGAGGTCGATGCAGTAGCGGTCGTCCTCCACCATGCGCGCGAGCCCGCGCACCTGGCCCTCGATGCGGTTGAGCCGCCGCAGGCATGACGTCTTGGCTTCCTTGCGCATGGCCGCTATATACCCCCCAGGGGTATCTGTCGCAAGCGGGCCGTGCATGACCGACCATTCGCACCACGATCACGCCTCGCCGGCTCAGGGCTGCGCGGCGGACCATGCACCGCCGGCCGAAGGCAAGACCGATGGCGTGCTCGATCCGGTCTGCGGCATGACGGTCGATCCGCATAAGACCGCGCACCGCGCATAGCCATGCCGGCCGCACCTACTATTTCTGCTCCGCCGGTTGCCGCGCCAAGTTCGCCGCCGACCCGAACAAGTATCTCGCCGCCGGCGGCGCGCTTGAGCCCGAGAATGTGCCGGAAGGCACCATCTATACCTGCCCGATGCATCCGGAAATCCGCCAGATCGGGCCGGGCACCTGCCCGATCTGCGGCATGGCGCTCGAACCGGAGATCGCCACCGCCGAGACCGGACCCAATCCCGAGCTTGTCGATATGACGCGCCGGTTCTGGGTCGGCCTGGCGCTGACCGCACCGGTTTTTGTGCTGGAGATGGGGCAGCATCTCTTTGGCCTGCACCTGCTCAATCAAACCGTGTCGAACTGGATTCAATTCGCGTTCGCGACGCCGGTCGTGCTGTGGGCGGGCTGGCCGTTCTTCCTGCGCGGCTGGCAGTCGCTGGTGACGCGCAATCTCAACATGTTCACGCTGATCGCGATGGGGACGGGCGTCGCCTTCGTCTACAGCGTGGTAGCGACGCTCGCACCCGGCATGTTCCCCGCCGCATTCCGCGGCCACGACGGCGCCGTCTCGGTGTATTTCGAGGCCTCGGCCGTCATCACCGTGCTGGTTCTGCTCGGCCAGGTGCTGGAACTGCGCGCCCGCGAAGCCACCTCGGGTGCGATCCGTGCGCTGCTCGAACTCGCGCCCAAGACCGCGCGGCGCGTCAGCGCCGACGGCGCGGACGAGGAGGTGCCACTCGACAGCGTGGCGGTCGGCGATCATCTGCGCGTGCGCCCGGGCGAGAAGATACCGGTCGACGGCGAAGTGATCGAAGGCCGCTCGTCGATTGACGAGTCGATGGTCACCGGCGAGTCGATGCCGGTCACCCGCGAGACCGGCGGCAAGGTCATCGGCGGCACCGTCAACCAGTCGGGCTCGTTCGTGATGCGGGCCGGCAAGGTCGGCCGCGATACCCTCATCGCCCGCATCGTGCAGATGGTCAGCGCGGCGCAGCGATCGCGCGCGCCGATCCAGCGGCTGGCCGATCAGGTCGCGCGCTGGTTCGTGCCGGCCGTGATTGCGGTTGCCGTCATCGCGTTCCTCGCCTGGGCGACGTTCGGGCCGGAGCCCCGCCTGCCCTACGGCATCGTCGCGGCGGTGAGCGTGCTGATCATCGCCTGCCCGTGCGCACTCGGGCTCGCGACGCCGATGTCGATCATGGTCGGCGTTGGGCGCGGCGCGCAGGCTGGCGTGCTGATCCGCAACGCCGAGGCGCTCGAACGGATGGAGAAGGTCGATACCCTGGTGGTCGACAAGACCGGCACGCTCACCGAAGGCCGACCGAAGGTCATCGCCATCGTGCCCGCCCATGGCTTTGTCGAAAACGAGGTGCTGCGGTTCGCGGCCAGCGTCGAGCGCGCGAGCGAGCATCCGCTGGCGCAGGCGATCCTTGCGGCTGCCGCCGAGCGCAAGATCGAGCCGCTACAAGTAATCGGCTTCGATTCGCCGGCCGGCAAAGGCGTGGTCGGCATGGTCGAGCGACGGCGTGTCGCGCTCGGCAACGGCCGGTTCCTGGCCGAACTCGGCATTGCGACCGGTCCGCTCGACGACGAGGCCGAGCGCCTTCGCCAGGACGGGGCGACCGCGATCTTCGTGGCGATCGACGGCAAGCCCGCCGGCATCATCGCCATCGCCGATCCGGTGAAACCGAGCACGCCCGACGCGTTGAAGGCGCTCACCGATGCGGGCCTCCACATCGTGATGCTGACGGGCGACAATCACACCACCGCCCAGGCGGTCGCGCGGCGGCTCGGCATCGCCGAAGTCGAAGCCGAGGTGCTGCCCGACGGCAAGGCCAAAGTCGTGGAGGACCTGCGGCGCGAGGGCCGCGTGGTGGCGATGGCGGGCGACGGCGTCAACGATGCACCGGCGCTGGCCGCCGCCGACGTCGGCATCGCGATGGGCACCGGCACCGATGTGGCGATCGAAAGCGCCGGCGTCACCCTGGTGAAAGGCGACCTCATCGGCATCGCGCGCGCCCGCAAGCTGTCCGCCGCCACCATGCACAACATCCGGCAGAATCTGTTCCTGGCCTTCATCTACAACGCAGCCGGCGTGCCGATCGCCGCCGGCGTGCTCTATCCGGTGTTCGGCATTCTGCTGTCGCCGGTGATCGCCGCGGCCGCGATGGCGCTGTCGTCGGTGAGCGTGGTCGGGAATGCGCTCAGGCTGCGCACGACCGAGCTTTAGCCGCAGCGCAGTCCCGTCGGTGTCATAGCGCGCGTTCACAGCGCGCGTATCACAGCGCTGCGAAGTCGATCGGCTTGTGACGATCGAGCGTACGGTGCACGGGCGGCAGCGGGTATTTCAGGCCCGTGGCGCAATTGAACAGGACCGCCCGCTCGGTCGGCTTGATGCGGCCGTCCTTCAGCCCCTGCTTGAGCGCCGCGTAAGTTGCCGCACCCTCCGGACACATCAGGAAGCCTTCCTCGCGCGCCACCTCGTCGAGCGCCGAACTGATCGCGTCATCGTCGACCGCGATGGCAAAGCCGTTGCTCTCGCGCACCGCCCGCAGAATAAGAAAATCGCCAACCGCCTGGGGCACGCGGATGCCCGATGCGATGGTGTGCGCGTCTTCCCAGCGCGCCGCATGCTCGACGCCCTGCTCGTAGGCACGCACCATCGGCGCGCAGCCCGCCGCCTGCACCGCCACCATGCGCGGACGCTTCGAGCCGATGAAGCCGATCGCCTCGAGCTCGGCGAACGCCTTCCACATGCCGATCAGGCCGGTGCCGCCGCCGGTCGGATAGAGGATGACGTCGGGCACCTGCCAGCCGAGTTGTTCGGCGAGTTCGAGCCCCATCGTCTTCTTGCCTTCGATCCGGTACGGCTCCTTCAAGGTCGAGGTGTCGAACCAGCCGACTTGTTCCTTGCCTTGGGCGACCAGCTTGCCGCAATCGTCGATCAGCCCGTTGACGCGATAGACGCTGGCGCCCTGCAGCGCGATTTCGCTGACATTCACCTCCGGCGTATCCTCAGGGCAAAAGATGGTGGTGCGAATGCCGCAATGGCTCGCATAGGCGGCGAGCGCCGCGCCGGCATTGCCGTTGGTCGGCATCGCCATGTGGGTGACGCCGAGCGCTTTCGCCATCGACACCGCCATGACGAGACCGCGCGCCTTGAACGATCCGGTCGGCAGCCGGCCTTCATCCTTGACGATGATCTCGGCCCCGCCCAGCGCCTTGCCGAGCTTGGGCAGCGTGAGCAGCGGCGTAACCGCTTCGCCCAGGCTGACGATGTCAGAGAGGCGGCGTACCGGCAGGAGTTCGCGATAGCGCCAGAGATCCTGCGGGCGCTGCGCCAGCGCATCCTTGGTCAGCGCCTTGCGCGCGCCGGGAAGATCATAGCGCACCAGGAGCGGCTTGCCGGCGCGCGACAGGTTGTGCAGCGCATCCGCCGGATAGTGCTCGCCGGTCGCCGAGCATTCGAGATGGGTGACAAAGGTCGGCCGTTCGGTCGTCAGGTTATCGTCGTATTGCAACGCAGCTCTCCTCGTTGATTCGCCCGACGTCATTCATTCGCCCGGCGTTCCCGCCCCTGGCCGGTGCGCCCGGAACACGACGAAGTGCGACAGCGAAAAATTGACCACGAAGCTCACGGCGATCGCCAGGAGCTTCGCCGCGATGACGGGAATCCAATAGGACGCTATCACCAGCACCGCGGTATTGGCGATGACGCCGGCCACGCCCGAAGCCACGAAGGTTCCGTACGAGCGCCAGCGCAGCTTGCCGCCGGATTCAGCGGCGAACGTGATGACGGAGTTCATCGCATAGGAGCCGGACACCGCTACGATCCAGGCCAGCACGTTGGCGGGCACCAGTGCGAGCCCGATCACCTTGTAGCCGATCAGGAAAATGCCGAAATCGATGAGCGTGTTGACCACGCCGACCAAGGCGAAGCTTAACGCCTTGAGCGATACCGCCCGGTCCCGCCAAGCCTGGGCCAGACGGGAATAGAGCCGGTCGATGGAGGGGGGAAGCCGCATCAGGCGGCCCGCTTAGCACGTCCGGACCGGAAAATTCACCTCCCGTACAGGGAAAGGCGGAAATGATGCGACCGTTCCGTACGATGCGTCAGTAGCGGCGGTCTCGGTGCGCTCCCTCTCCCGCTTGCGGGGGAGGGTTGGGGTGGGGGCAGATCTGCACAGGCCTTTGTCCTTTCCCCCTCCCTGTCCCTCCCCCGCAAGCGGGAGAGGGGACGCGGTGGCACGGATGTCGCATTCCAGCCTGGCGCGACAGGACGGTGCTGTTGCGCTATGAATCCGGGAACAGCGGGGAAAACCGCTCGAAAAGGCCAAGAGGATGGCGCCCAGTTCAATACACCGCACGAGTTCCGACACCGTGCTGGCGCGGTCGCCCGCAGCGTCGGCGGCTGGCCTGTCGATTGTCGTTCCCGTCTTCAACGAAGCGAACGGGCTCCCCGCGCTGCATTTGCGGCTGATCGAGGTCGCCCGCCGCCTGCGGCAGACGCGCGGCCTGGCGACCGAGGTGGTCTATGTCGACGACGGCAGCCGCGACGCCACGCTCGCCGTCGCCCAGGGCCTGCCGGCGGACACGCTCGACGTCCAGGTGGTCGCGCTGTCGCGCAATTTCGGCAAGGAGGCTGCCCTGCTCGCCGGCCTCGAACACGCCCGGCGCGGCGCGGTGCTGTTCATGGATGGCGACGGCCAGCATCCTCCCGCGCTGGTAGAGAAGCTGGTCGGGCATTGGCTCGATGACGGCTACGACGTGATCTACACCGCCAAGGCGCACCGCGAGAACGAGGGGTGGCTGCGCCGCCAGGGCGTGAAGATTTTCTACCGCCTGATCAACTGGCGGGCGCGGCAAAAAATCCCGGAAGATGCCGGCGATTTCCGCCTGCTCTCGCCACGCGCCGCCGCCGCGCTGCGGCAGCTCCCGGAGCGCAACCGCTTCTTCAAAGGGCTCGCGAGTTGGATCGGCTTCCGCCAGATCCGGGTCGATTACGAACCGGCGGAGCGCGAACATGGCCACACCAATTGGAACGTCTATTCGCTGATCGGGCTGTCGATCGAAGGGCTGACCTCGTTCTCGGTCGCGCCGCTGCGCATCGCCAGCATGCTCGGCCTGCTGCTGGCGTTCGGCGCCTTTATCTTCGGCGTGCAGATCCTGATCGAGACCGTGTTCTACGGACACTCGGTGCCCGGTTATCCCTCAGTGGTGGTCGGCCTGATGGTGCTGGGCGGCGTGCAACTGATCATGATCGGCGTCATGGGCGAGTACATCGGCAAGATCCTCTCGGAAATCAAAGCACGCCCGGTCTATTTCGTCGCCGAGCACACGCTCAAGACCGCGGCCGAGACCGAAGCAGCCGGCGATGAGCCGTCCCGCTCGGCGGCCGAATAGCTGCGCAGTCGCGGCCGAACATGGACACGCAGCAGACATCCGTTCAACGGCGCATCTGGCTGTGCGCCGACGACTACGGCATCTCGGCCGGCGTCAACACCGCGATCCGCGATCTGGTCGCGCGCGGGCGCTTGAATGCAACGTCGGTGCTGGTGGCGGCGCCGGGCTTCAACCACCTGGAGGCGTGGGCGCTCCGCGCGCTCAATGCCGTCACCCCGCGCGTGGCGATCGGACTGCACTTCACGCTGACGGCGCCGTTCCGGTCATTGAGCAAAGGCTTTGCGCCGCTGCGTGACGGCGCCTTCCTGCCGCTGCCGCAGACGCTCATGGCCGCGTGCTGCCGCCGCTTCAACCATGAGGCGCTGGCCGCCGAGGTCAGGTGCCAGCTCGCGGCGTTCCGTGACGCCTTCGGCCGCGCGCCCGACTTCATCGACGGCCACCAGCACGTCCACCTCTTTCCGCAGGTGAGCGAGGCGGTGCTGGAGGTCGCGAAGGAGTTGGCGCCGGATGCCTGGCTGCGCCAATGCGGCCGCACATCTCCAATCCATGAACGGCTCGGCAATCCCAAGGCGCTGCTGCTCGATGTGTTGAGCCGCCGCTTCCGCCATCGTGCGGCGGCCAAGGGCCTGCGCACCAATCCGGCCTTCGCGGGCGCCTATACGTTCAGCGAGCAGGCGGATTTCGCCGCGCTGTTTCCCCGCTTCCTCGACGGGCTGCCGGCGGAGAGCGTGGTGATGTGCCATCCGGGCTTCGTTGATGCCGAACTGCAGCGCCTCGATCCGCTGACCAACTTGCGCGAACGGGAATACGCCTACCTGATCGGCGACGTGTTTCCGGCGGCGATGAAGAGGTGCGGCGTGGCGCTGACCTGAGGCGACCGATCGCAATAAGCAAAAAACCTACAGTTCGTGCAACGTATGGTTCGGGTAGCCCGAATGGCGCAATAAGCGGAGTGCATTGCGCCGGACTTTTAAAATCTGGAACCCTGACCACTCGCTTCGCTGCGGCCGGACCAGCCGCATTTCAAATCCTGGCATCGGATGCCGCGCTGCCCCGAAAGGCGGCCAAAGCGAGACCGCGGGCTGAAAATAATTGCTTCGGCGGCCATTACGCCGTCACGCGCGCTGCCTTACATCTTCCCCGTCGTCACGGGAGGAAGGACGCGACCAATGACCCCAGAGGAACGCAGTCTCATTACTGATCTGTTCGACCGGCTTGCCACGCTGGAGAACGCGCCGCGCGATCCGGCGGCCGAACGGACGATCTACGACGAGTTTCAGCGCGCGCCGAACGCGGCCTATGCGCTGGTGCAGACCGTGCTGGTGCAGGACGAAGCGCTCAAACGCGCCGACGCCCGTATCCGCGAACTCGAAGCGGTGGCCTCTCCCGAAGACGGGCCGCGCGACAGTTCCTTCCTCGGCGGCATGCGCCAGACGCTCGGCCTTGGTGAAAGCCGTCGCGGCTCGGTGCCCTCGGTGCAGCCGGGCATGTCGTCGGCCTGGCGCAATACCGGCACCCCCGCGATGCAGGCGCAGGGCGAACCGATGCCGGCATCCGGTCCGATGTCTTCCGGTCCGATGGGTTCCGCACCGATGGCGCCGGGCGGCGCAGGCGGCTCGTTCCTCGGCACCGCCGCCGCGGCCGCCGCCGGTGTGGTCGGCGGCTCGCTGCTAATGGGCGGCATCCGCTCGATGATGGGCGGCGGCCACGCACACGGCGCGTTCGACCCCTCCGCCGGTGCGCCGCGCGGTGGCTCGCCGTGGAGCGGCGGCAGCGATGGCGGCAATCTCTCGCGACAGGTCGGGCTCGACGACATGGGCAAGACGCCGGCTGCGCGCGGCGACGACGGCGGCAAGGCCGGTCTGTTCGACACGGCAGGTGGCGACGCCGACAAAGCGCATGCCGCGACCGACTACCAGGGCGATGACCCCGACTTCAGCGACGATGATACCGACTTTGGCGACGACAATGACGACTTCGGCGACGACTCCGGTGGCGATGACGGCGGCGACGAATAAGCGCCGCGGTCCGGCCACTCGTTCTTCAAACAGCAGATCTCGCTGTTCAAACAACACATGAAGAATAGGCCGCCCTCACCGGCGGCCTATTCAATTTTAGTGCACCGTTGTGCACCGCTCAGATCACGATCACCTTGGTGCCGACCTTCACCCGGCCGTACAGGTCCACAACGTCTTCATTTCGCATGCGAATACAGCCCGAGGAGACTTGCGTGCCAATGGTCCAGGGCTCGTTCGAGCCGTGAATGCGGTAGAGCGTCGAGCCGAGATACATGGCACGTGCGCCGAGGGGATTGTCCGGGCCGCCCGCCATGTGGCGCGGCAGGTCGGGCCGGCGCTTGAGCATCTCGTCCGGCGGCGTCCAATCCGGCCATTCGCGCTTGTTGGTGATGTGGTGCGTGCCCGACCAGGTGAAGCCCGGCCGGCCGACACCGATGCCGTAGCGTAGCGCCCGGCCGTTGCCTTGCACGAGATAAAGGAACCGCTCGTTGGTGTTGATGACAATGGTGCCGGCGCTCTGCGTGCCGGAATAGCTGACCTCCTGGCGCATATAGCGCGGGTCCACCACCGCACGGCCCGGCGCGTAGGGTGATTCGACCATGCCGGGCCCGGCATCCCCCGGCACCTGCTGGCCGCCATAATAAACCGGACTCTGCTCGGAGCGCGAAGCATTGCCGCCGCCGAACAGAAACTCCAGGAAGCCGCCGCCGTAACTTTGGGCGGCGACGCGGCGGACCGGGGGTGCCTGGGTTTCGTCAGGGACCTGGGCGGCATAGGCGGCCGCCGCTGGCCTTTGCTGCACCCGAAACTGCGCGACCTGCATCCGAGCCGTGGCATGCGCCGCCGGCCGGCCCGAAGCATCCGGGTTTAAGGAAACCGGACCGGCAAGCGCCGGCCCGATCGCAACCGTCGTTGTCAGGAACGCGGTGAGAACGAAACGCTGCATGACATACTCTTTACTGGATCATCACTGGGGAAGGACCGGCTGGGGACCGGCCCGTGATGTCCCACAGTAGAACAGAAAATCGAAATGCATCGGTAAAGCTAAAGCAGAAATTTAGACTAACGCGCCGAGAAATGACTTGTTCATCATCTTATAGTTGATGGCGGGTAAACGCTGGGTGGTCATGGTTAATATTTGCTGAGCGGTCATGGTTAATGACTTCGGCCATGAGCGAGAACACTGCGTCAAGTCGAGAATACGACACCCGTAAGCCGCCTCGCGACAGTGACACCCTCACCCGCTGGGTCGACGAATAGCCGCGAGGCCTGCGAATGCCAGCAGCGCGAAGCTCGCCACCACCGCCAGCACCACTGGATCCGACGTCCGCTCGGCAACAAACGCCAGCACCAGCGGTGCGATCGCCTGCATCACCAGAAACGGCAATGCGATACGACCCATAAGGTGGCCATAGCCGGCCGCGCCGAACAGCGCGAGCGGCACCGCGCCGCGGGCGATGGTGATGAGCCCGTTGCACATTCCGAACATCACCGCGAAGGCGGCGGCCGCCGGCACGGAGAATCCTAAGAGTGCCAGCAGCACGAAGGCCAGCAGCAGCAGCGCGACGGCGAACCGCGCCACGTTGAGCGGATGAACACCGCGCGCGAACACGAACTCGCAGATGCGAGCGGCGACCTGCGCCGGGCCAAACAGCGCGCCAATCGCCACCACGGTCCCGGCGTCGATGCCGGATCGTTGGAATATCGCCAGCAGGTGCGCGGAGAGCCCCGACGGCACGAACGCATAGGTCGCAAACGCCGCCGCCACCAGCACGAACGGCCATCCCGTCGGCGGCAGCACCGTGCTCGACGATTGCTTCTTTCCGTCGGGCCTCGCGCCGAGATCGGCGCGCGTGCGCGGCAGCAGGAAGGCATGCATCGGCGCCGCCACCAGCGCGAGCAGTCCCGCATAGATCAGATAGGTGCCGCGCCAGCCCGACGTCTGGATCAGAAGATGCGTCACCGGCCAGCTCACCGTCGAGGCAAAGCCGCCGGCCAGCGTCAGCGCCGTGATCGGCTGCCGCGCGGCTGCGCCGAAGATCCGTCCCAGCGTGGCGAAGGCCGGATCGTAGAGCGACGCCGAGATCGCCACGCCAAGCAGCATCCACACCGCCGAGATACGTCGCCGGATGATCGGCATAGACCAGCCCCACCAGGCCAAGCGCGCCCAGCAGCGATCCGACCGGCATCACCCGGTGGCCGCCGAAACGATCGATCAGCGCGCCGGTGCGCGGCGACACCAGACCGGCCGTCAGCAGCGCGAGCGAGAAGCCCGCCATCGCAAACGTGATCGACCAGCCGCGCGACGCGGCGATCAGCGGCACCGTCAGGACCGGCGGATAGAAGATCGCGCCCCAGGCGAGGATCTGCGTGACGCCCAGCACCAGAACGGCGCGCCAGGGGCCGGCGACGAATTCCCGAAAAGCGGTCATGATTGAGGACGCGCGGATGAAATGGTCCGCAACCTTATCACGGCCGCGAGCAACCCGGCATAGAGCCCGGATTTGAGCGCCGGCCAAGGCCGGTTCCACGACGCTCCTCAATCGCCCTTCCAATATTCGCCGAGTTTCAGGCCTATAAATTCTTCCGGCCTGAAACGGACGCCGCGTGTTCATGAGTCGAAGCGAACGATATAAGGTCGCGATCCATTGCGTTTGTCGCCTGCTCGGGAGAAACAAGCATGCCCAATACCGTTCGATTGCACCGCGTCCTGGCGACGAAGCCCGACAAGGTCTATCGCGCCTTCATCGAGGCGGACGCATTGGCGAAGTGGCTGCCGCCCAACGGCTTTGCCTGCACCGTGCATCACCTCGACGCGAAAATCGGCGGCACCTTCGGGATGTCATTCCGAAATTTCACCACGGGCGCGAGCCACTCGTTCGGCGGAGAATATCTGGAGCTCGTGCCCGGTGAGCGCTTGCGCTACAGCGACAAATTCGACGACCCCAATTTGCCGGGCGAAATGCAGGTGACGGTGACGCTCAAGCAAGTCATCTGCGGCACCGAGCTGAACATCGTGCAGGAAGGCATACCCGACGCCATTCCGGTGGAAATGTGCTATCTCGGCTGGCAGGATTCGTTGCGAAATCTCGCCAGTCTCGTCGAGCCCGAAATCAATCAATAGTGCCCTCGCCATACCCGCCCTTCGTGGGCGGCTGCGTGAAACCACTCACGCGGGCGGGAGTTTCAGGCCGTCAGCCGCATTTTCGTGACGCCGATCACAGCGCAGATCGACGTCTCTTCCTAAAGCTTTGGCATCGATGGGGATCACCCATTCACCATAGCAACAGAGGAGCCAAGACCATGTCTGCGCTTACCATCAACAAGCTCGCATGCAGGACCTACGGGACCCTGTGCATGCTGAGCGCCGTTATTTTGCTGCTCAGCAGCGGTATGTTCGCTTACTTTTTTCTCTACGGTCTCCCCGCCATAAAGGGGGTTTCGGAAGCTGTGGCAGCCTCCGGTGTGGACCAGCCGACCTTCGAAAAATACATGGGTATCATCGCTGTGGTATTCGTGGTCATCGCACTCGTTCCGATTATTGTCGGCGTGCTTGCGTGCCTGCGATATATCTGGGCGATGATCGTCGGCACCGTGCTTTGGTCTTCCTTCTTCGGCCTAGCCATCCTGTCCGGCGGCTTCTCAAAGTTACCCGAGCACAAATTCGAACTCGCGAGCATTGCGGTATTTGTCGTGTTGACGATTGCCGCCATTGTCTGGCGGCCTCGTCCGGCCGCAACCGGTGCCCTGGCCGCGTAATTGCCGCGTAATTGCAAAAAGCCCGCGGACAATGCCGCGGTCCCCACTGAAAGGCCCCACCGTCTTCTCGGTGGGGTTTTTCTTTTGCACAAGTGCGCGGTGGTCAAAGCGCCGGAAGCCGCTCTACCGGGGGCCGATACGCTTGACCAGCACGGACGGGTTGGAACCGATTGCCGCGGCGAATTCGCGGCTGTCGCGGATGGCGTCGGGCACTTCGCCTGGCGGGCAAGGCGCGTAGCCGAGGCTCGCAAAGAAGTCTTCCTCCGTGGCGCTCAGGAGATAGATGGTGTCGCAGTCGCGGGTGCGCGCTTCCATCTCGAGCTTCGTTACGATGGCGCTACCCATACCGAGATGGCGTAGCTGCGGCAGCGTCACGATCGAGCGCAGCAGCGCGTCATGGCCATGAACCTCAAGACCGCCAAAGCCGGCCGGGATATCGCCAAAGGTCTCAAACCGCCAGAACAGGTGGCGCGGATCGTCTACATCGCTTGCCGGGAGCCCCGCTCCGAGGAGCGCGGCCTTGAGACCCTCACGTTCCCACTCTGCGAGTGGGCTCGCCTGCAGACGTGGCACATGACCCATGGGCGTGTTCCGCCTCTGACGCTCGTCCCGCCCTGCAGCGCGCGCTCATGCTCACCGCGACGCTGACCGGAACCGCCAATACGTCGCCCCTGCCCGGCTGCGGTCAGGCGCGGGGCGCACACCGCACATAGACGCCGGTGCCGTAGCGGCCAGCAACCTCCGGGTCGACGAACTTGAGCACCAGCACGCGGCCGTCGAACGAAACGATCTCGCGGTCCTGCATGCCGGGCGTGTCGCCGGGCGGGCCGATATAGTCCTTGCCGCTCTGGCTGCCCTTGAGCCGCAGTTCCTTCAAATCCTTGTCGTCGGCGAGATACATCATCACGCCGCCGGTCGGCCCCTGCCCGATCACGTAGGGCTGCTTGCACTGGCCGCGCGCATTCGCCTCGGTGCGGGCACGATCCTTCGGCTTGTGGAATGCGGCGTAGCCCCAGCGGCCGACGACCTCCGATGCGCGCACCTTCGATGGCAACTCAGGTTGCGGAAGCGGCGTTGCGGCTTCCGGCACGCCGGTCTGATTGGTCGAACAGGCCGCCATCGCCATTGCCGTCAGCGCCACCACGGTCGCAACAACCGGCGAACGACAGCGGCGAAATTCCTCACTGCGGGTCCTCCCCTGAACTCCCGCGCGCAGTCGGGGAACCAGACACCAAAGCTGCGCGCAGACCCAAGCACGTTTCTACCAGCCGCAAGGTTAACGGGACGGCAAAGTATGGTTCACCGCCCCACCATGCCCCAATCCAACCGATCGTGCACCTTCGGCGTGCGCGCAGGTTATGGCCGGGAAAAGGCAGATGTTGGGCAAACTGCCGCATCCGCCCTATCTGGGCCCCTTCTTGCGCGGATCTTTGAGTGGCGGGTCGACCTTGATGTTGAGGCGCTTCGCCGCACGGGCGTCGAAATCGGCGTCGGCCCGGTAGCCGCCGGCATGGATGCCGTCGATGGCGCAGAGGTCGTCGACCTCGTTGACGTCGCCGGTCACGCCGAGCGCCCCCACCACCTCGCCCGAAGCGTCGCGGATGAGTTGGCCGCCAGCCTCAAGGAACAGCGGCCCATCCGAGAGTTCGCTGAGCGAAGCCATGAAGGCGGGCTTCTCCTTGGCCTTCTGCAGCACCTGACGAGAGGAGCGGTTGAGCGCGAGCGCCCCGAATGCCTTGCCGTAGGCAATCTCGAAACGCATGAGCGAGGCGCCGTCCTGCTTCTGGAACGCCTTCACCCGACCGCCGGCGTCGAGCACGATCGCGGCCAGCGCGTAGGCCTTGCGCCGCTTCGCCGACGCAAAGGTTCCATTGATGATCCGGTTGGCTTCGGCCAGCGTCATGCCGCGCATTCAATAGTCTCCCCGGGGATGCCCGCTTGGGCTACAGTTCTGCGAGTGTAGAGTAAACGGCCTGACGGACTGGTCCAGACATCGCCATGTATCGCGTTGCCATGTATCGCGTTCCCTTGTCCATCGTCCACCGCGCCCGGTTTGCGTGTGTTGCGGCTGCGGTCGCATTCATGGCGATCCTGCCGGCGTGCGCCGTCGCGGCCGAACCGCTCTATTCGTTCGCCGCAACGCCCGGCAAGCTGCCGAAGACCGTCGTTCCCACGCATTACGCCATCGAGCTTGAGCCCAACCTCGAGACTCTCACCCTTGCGGGCGCCGAGACGGTGGACATCGATGTCCACAAGGCGACGGCGCAACTGGTGTTGAATGCGGTCAACATGACGTTGACCAGGGTCACGATCGACAACGGCGCGCAGAGCGCGATCGTCGCACTCGACCAAACGGCACAAACGGCGACGCTGACCTTCCCGACCGCGATCGCGGCCGGAGCGCACCGCCTGCGCATCGAATTTACCGCCCAGATCAACAAATTCGGCCGCGGGCTCTTCTTCGTCGATTATCCGACCGAGCACGGCAGCCGCCGGATGATCTCGAGCCACCTCGAACCCGCCGACGCCCGCCGCATCTTCCCCTGCTGGGACGAGCCCGCCTTCAAGGCGACATTTGCGCTGACGGTGACGGTGCCGCGCAAATTCCTCGCGGTCAGCAACATGCCGGTGGCGCACGAGGAGCCGGTCACGCCCACGCTGAAGCAGGTCGAGTTTGCCACCACGCCGAAAATGGCGAGTTATCTGTTCGTGCTGGCGGCGGGCGAACTCGAACGGCTGACTGACGACGTCGATGGCATAACCGTCAGCGTCGTGACCACCGCGGGCAAGCGGTCGCAGGGCCGCTTCGCGCTCGACACCGCGGCCGACTTGCTGCGCTACTTCAACGATTATTTCGGGGTGAAATATCCGCTGCCCAAACTCGACCTGATCGCGGTTCCGGGCGGCTTCGGCGGCGCCATGGAGAACTGGGGCGGCATTACGTTCTTCGAAGGCCGGCTCTTGTTCGATCCGGCGAAGAACCCGGAGACCGCCCGGCGCGGCATCTTCCACATCATCGCCCACGAGATCGCGCACCAATGGTTCGGCAATCTCGTCACCATGGGCTGGTGGGACAACCTTTGGCTCAACGAGGGCTTTGCGTCCTGGATGCAGGTCAAAGCCGCCGAGCATTTCTATCCGCAATGGCAGTCCTGGCTCAACGGCAGCCAGCAGAAACAATACGCCATGGGCATCGATGCGCGGCGAACCTCGCACCCGATCCAGCAGCCGGTCGCCAACGAAAGTGAAGCGATGGCCGTGTTCGACGGCATCACCTACAGCAAGGGACAGGCGCTGATCCGCATGCTGGAGAATTATCTCGGCGAGCAGACGTTCCGCGACGGCATCCGCAGATACATGGCCGATCATGCTTACGGCAGCACCACCACGGGCGATCTCTGGCGCGCGCTCGAAACCGCCTCCGGCAAGCCGGTTGCGGCCATCGCTTCGGGCTTCACCGAACAGGCCGGCGTGCCGCTGGTGATCGCGGAAACCACCTGTACTGCCGGCGAGCAGCGCATCGTGCTTCGCCAGGAGCGCTTTACGATCCGCGACCGCGGCGCCGCGACGGAGCGCTGGCAAGTTCCGGTCGCGCTCGGGCCGTTGCGGGCGTTGCGTCCCGCCGAAACCGTGCTGGTGCGGGATGAGGCAACGCCGGTCAGGGCCGGACGCTGCGGCGAACCCGTCAAGCTCAATCACGGCGACATCGGCTACTACCGGGTGGAGTACGACGCCGCCAGTCAAGCGGCACTCACCAAGTCGTTCGCGAAGATGACGGTGGCGGATCGGGTCAACCTGTTGTCGGACAGTTGGGCACTGGTCGAAAGCGGACGGACGCCGCCGGCGTCCTACTTCAATCTGGTCGAGGAAATCGGCAGCGACGAAACCCGAACGGTCTGGGATCAGGTGATCGGAACGCTGGGCCGGCTCAATCATCTGCAGCGCGGGCGTCCGGGGAGGCAGGCGTTTCAGACCTATGCGCGCGCCAAGTTGCGGACGATGTTCGATCGTCTCGGCTGGGATCCGGTTGGACACGAGAGTGATGACAGCGCGTTGTTGCGCAGCCGGTTGATCTGGGTGCTGGGTGACCTCGGCGACAAGAAGATTCTGGCCGAGGCGCGCCAGCGGTTCGACGCGTTTCTGAAGTCGCCCGAGTCGTTGCGGCCGGCGCTGCGGGACGCCGTCACCCAACTCGCGGGCGTCACCGCCGATCGCCCGACTTACGACGCCCTCATCGCACTTGCCCGCAAGACCACGAATGCCGCCGAACGCGTACGCTATTATTCGGCGGCGGCCAGTGCGCGCGACCCGGCGCTCGCAAGCGAAACGCTCGCGCGCACGCTGACCGACGAATTGCCGACCTCGCTCGTCGGCAGCGCGATCAGCACGGTCGCATGGAGCGGCGAGCAAGGCGACCTCGCCTGGGCGTTCCTGCAGACGAATTTCCAGGCGCTCGCGGCCAAGCAGGGACCCGCGTTCCGCAACACCTTCGTGTCCAACTTCATGACGAGCTTCACCGACCGGGCGCGTGCCGCGGAGCTCAAAAGCTTCGCGCCAGTGCATGCCACGTCCGGCGGGCGCATCGTCGCCGAGCGCGCGGAAGAAGCTGATCCTGATCAACGCGGACTTGAAGGCGAATGTACTGCCGGCGGTCGACGCCTGGATCAGAGCAGCGCGCGGCGCGCGAACGATGCAAAAAACAATAACCGGACCAAGGGAAAAACGTCCATGCCTCATCGCAACTGGATTATTGGCACGATACGAATTACTCCATGTCTGAACACAATAAGTCTGAACAAAAAAAGGCTGAGCAAATCGAGCCTGGGCGCAATCTGTCTAGCCGCATCGCACTGCTGTCGATCACCTTCACGGATAGCGCCATGACGCAAACGCCGACCGAACTGCGCGTCAACACCTTTCCGAACGCCAAGGCGCTGGCGCTGCACTCGGGCATCGCCAACGGCATCTTCGAGCGGCGCGGTTTCAAGATCGACCTGCAGCTCACGCCGAATTCGAAGAGCCAGCGCGAAGGGCTCGCAGCGGGCAAGTTCGACATCGCGCATTCCGCAGTCGACAACGCGCTCGCCATGATCGAGGTGGCGAAGCAGGACGTCGTCATCGTCACCGGCGGTGACAGCGGCATGAACGAATTCTTCGTCCAGCCTGAGATCAAAACATTCGCCGATCTGCGCGGCCGCACCCTGGTGGTGGACGCGCCTGACACCGCCTACGCGCTGCTGGCGAAAAAGATTCTGCTCAAGCACGGCCTCAAGGAGGGCGCGGACTACACCGTCAAGCCGGTGGGCGCTGGTGTCTACCGCTTCAAGGCCATGAAGGAGAGCAAAGAGAACACCGCCGGGATCCTCAACCTGCCGTTCACCGTACAAGCCGAAGCACTGGGCATGCGGAGCCTCGGACGGACCGTCGACCTGCTCGGCCCCTACCAGGCGCAAGGCGCCTTCGTCCTGCGCTCGTGGGCGCGCGACCATGGCCCGGTGCTCGAACGCTACATCGCGGCCTATGTCGAGGCGTTACGCTATGTGCGCGACCCGAAGAACCGGGCCGGCAGCGTCGCCTTGCTGGTCGAGAAACTCAAACTTTCTCAGAAAGAGGCCGAGCGGACGTATGAACTCCTCCTCGACCCTGGCTTCGGCTATACGCCGGACGCCAAATTCGACCAGCAAGGCTTTCGCAACATGCTGGCGTTGCGGGGAGAGATTCAGCGCCGGCCGAGCGATGCGCAGGTCGATCCCTCCCGCTATATCGACCTCGGATACTACGAGCGGGCGATGAAGCTCTTGCAGTAACCCCAAAGCTCCTGCCGTAACCTCCTTGGCTTGACTCTCCTCGGCCCAGGTCCTATTTCCCGCAAAGCGGTTGGCACTCATTAAATAAGAGTGCTAACGGCCCCTCCGATCGATTTTTCGGTCAAGCACTTAAGCCGCGTTCCCAGCGCCCGTGAGGAAGATATGTCCAAAACGAAATTCCGTCCCCTGCACGACCGCGTGGTCGTGAAACGTATCGATGCCGAAGCAAAGACCAAGGGCGGCATCATCATTCCGGATACCGCCAAGGAGAAGCCGCAGGAAGGCGAAGTGGTCGCGGTAGGCCCCGGCGGCCGCGACGAGGCCGGCAAGCTCATCCCGATCGACGTAAAGCCCGGCAACCGCGTGCTGTTCGGCAAGTGGTCGGGCACCGAGGTCAAGCTCGACGGCGAGGAACTCCTGATCATGAAGGAGTCCGACATCATGGGCGTCATCGCCTGAATACCTAACCCCTCATCCTGAGGCGCGCCCGAAGGGCGCGTCTCGAAGGGTGAGGCCCCAAATCCTAGGCATCGTCCTTCGAGACGCCGGCTGCGCCGGCTCCTCAGGATGAGGATCAAGAGTGGAGCAATCTTAAATGTCTGCCAAGGAAGTCAAATTCGCCAGTGAAGCGCGCGACCGGATGCTACACGGCGTGGAGATCCTCGCCAACGCGGTGCAGAGTCACGCTCGGCCCCAAGGGCCGCAACGTGGTAATCGACAAGAGCTTCGGCGCACCCCGCATCACCAAGGACGGCGTTACCGTCGCCAAGGAGATCGAGCTCGAAGACAAGTTCGAGAACATGGGCGCGCAGATGGTGCGCGAAGTCGCCCAGAAGACCAACGACACCGCCGGCGACGGCACCACCACCGCGACCGTGCTCGCGCACGCCATCGTCAAGGAAGGCGCCAAGTCGGTGGCGGCCGGCATGAACCCGATGGACCTCAAGCGCGGCATCGACATCGCGGTCGCCGCGGTCGTCGCCGACATCAAAAAGCGCGCCAAAAAAGTCGGCTCGTCGGCTGAAGTCGCACAGGTCGGCACCATTTCGTCGAACGGCGACAGCAAGATCGGCAAAATGATCGCCGATGCGATGCAGAAGGTCGGCAACGAGGGCGTCATTACGGTCGAAGAGGCCAAGTCGCTCGACACCGAAGTCGAGATCGTCGAGGGCATGCAGTTCGATCGCGGCTATCTCTCGCCGTACTTCATCACCAACGCCGAGAAGATGGTTGCCGAGCTGGAAGACGCCTACATCCTGCTGCACGAGAAGAAGCTCACGCAGCTGCAGGCCATGCTGCCGGTGCTGGAAGCGGTGGTGCAGTCGGGCAAGCCGCTCGTCATTATCGCGGAGGACATCGAAGGCGAGGCGCTCGCCACTCTCGTCGTCAACAAGCTTCGCGGCGGCCTCAAGGTCGCGGCCGTCAAGGCACCAGGCTTCGGCGACCGCCGCAAGGCCATGCTGGAGGACATCGCGATCCTCACCAACGGCCAGCTCATCTCCGATGACCTCGGCATGAAGCTCGAAAGCGTCACGCTCGCGATGCTCGGCCGCGCCAAGAAGGTCATCATGGAGAAGGAGAAGACCACGATCGTCGACGGCGCCGGCAAGCGCAAGGACATCGAGGCGCGCGTCGGCCAGATCAAGGCGCAGATCGAGGAGACCACCTCCGACTACGACAAGGAAAAGCTGCAGGAGCGGCTCGCCAAGCTCGCGGGCGGCGTTGCGGTGATCCGTGTCGGCGGCGCCACCGAGGTCGAGGTGAAAGAGAAGAAGGATCGCGTCGAGGACGCGCTCAACGCCACTCGTGCGGCGGTCGAAGAAGGCATCGTGCCGGGTGGCGGCGTCGCCCTGCTGCGCGCCAAAAAAGCGGTCGGCCGGATCCATAACGAGAATGCCGACGTACAGGCCGGCATCAACATCGTGCTCAAGGCCCTGGAAGCTCCGATGCGGCAGATCGCCGAGAACTCGGGCGTCGAAGGCTCAATCGTGGTCGGCAAGATCCTGGAGAGCAAGGACGAGACGTTCGGTTTCGACGCTCAGACCGAGACCTATGTCGACATGGTCGCCAAGGGCATCATCGACCCCGCCAAGGTGGTCCGCGCGGCCCTGCAGGATGCAGCGTCGGTCTCGGGCCTCCTTGTCACCACCGAGGCGATGGTCGCCGAATTGCCGAAGAAGGCGCCGCCCCCGATGCCGGGCGGTGGCGGCGGCGGCATGGGCGGGATGGATTTCTAGGTCCGCCCACCAATCTCACAGCGACTAAGGGCGCGGCGCAAGCCGCGCTCTTTTCGTTGGCGCCTGGCGCTGCCGCCCTCCCCGCTTTGGGTCAGGCCGGCTGCAGCGCCGGTTCGGCGTGCCCCTTCTGCTGCCAGTCGCGGTAAGTGCGCAGGCGCAGCCGGAGTTGCCGGTAATTGACTCGCAGGAAGCCGTCGGCGTCCGGGAACACCGCGTCAGGCACGATCGCAGCAACCTCGTGCGCCAGAACTCCGACATAAAACTCATCGCCCCAGCGATACCGGTAGCGGTAAAGTTTGATGCCGTTGTCCAGTTGCGCGACCTGCATCACCTCGCGCTTGAGCCGAACGTCCGAGTAGACAAGCCTGGGCGGGACCCACGTCGCAGCCAAGTGCGACGAGCATTCAGTGCGCATCTGATACACCTCCTCTTAGGGGACGCATCTGACGCTACGGACACTACTGTGCGAGATTTCACGGTCACGACGGCGAACTGGCACGCGCGCAATCCGTTCGAATCACCTGCTTAGCTGCGTCGCTTGAATTGGGCAATCAGGGATGCGAGAAAAACGCTGGCCGGCAGATCGAAATTATCGCGCTGCTGTATTCGGGTAACACTTTGAATCGCCGCGTGCCGGTCGTCACGCAGGCAGTTCGCGCACGGCGCGGTGGGCCTGATCGATGGCGACGTGGGCATACGCATCCCATCCGGCGTCCGAGTTGGCGATGGTTACCCTTCCGACCGGCTGGCGCGCCGCTTCCATGGTCGGACCGAAGTCCTGGTCGAACAACGGGCTTGGCGTATAGGCGTAGCCGTGGGACCAGCGGTTGACCGTGATTGCCGCAATATCGCGCGCGCTGGAGAAGCCGCCGGCGCCCAGCATCCGGTCGAGCTGCTCGCGGATATCCATTTCGAAATCGGCAAACTCCATCGCTAACAGCTTCGAGCGGCCGAACCTGAACTGCGTGCGCGCGTCGAACCCGGGCGCCACCGGCACGTAGACCATGTGCAGGCACATCGGCTCGGCGGGATCGCGCGCATGCCGATAGCCCCCAAGGCTCACCGGATAATCGAGCTTCACCCGGCTGTAGATCGACATCGGCGCTGTGATTTCGTGAACGCCGAGCTTGACCCAGGGGTGCCAGTTCCGGACCAGCACGTTGGTATAGACCAGCGGCGCCTTGATGTTTTGCGCCAGCGCCGCGCGCTGCGCCGCCGGCACCTCTGGCATGATGTAGGGAATGATCATGTTGAAGCAGGCGAGCACCGCATGCCGCGCCGCCACACGGTGGGCCTTGCCGTGCCGAACATAGCCGAGTTCAACGCCGTCCGGGACGTTGCGGATGTGGACGCAGGTGCTGTCGAGCCGCAGACGGACATTCGCACCATCTACATCGAGCTTGCTGTATTCAAACGGCGCCAGCACGACATCGTCCATGGTCGCGCCCGGCGCCACGCCGGGAATGAGCGCGCGCACGAGCAACCGCGCCAGCGAGGCGTTGCCATCCGGGAAATGATAGATGTAGGGCTCACTTCGTTCCGGACTGTCGATGGTGGGAAGGCCGAGCCCGCGGAATCCAGGATAGCCGGCATAGCGCGCGTCCGACGCCGCCACCGCATCGCAGCCGACCGCGAAGAAATCGAGGGTGCGGCCCTGGAAGCAGTTGGCGACCTCTTCGCTGCAGCCAAGCACCTTGGTCAGATAGTCGCGGTAGCTCGTGCGTTCGAGCAACGCGGTCTTCTCGTCCGTGGATTTTCCGGCGAGCGGATCGGCCGCGCTCTCATACAGCGCAATGAGTTGCGCCCTGCTCTCCGCCGACACCGGAACCTCTGCGACGAACTCGCGCATCGGCCGGGCATTGCTCAGCGCGCGGCTGACGTCGTCGTCCACCATCCGGGTCGGGTCGCCGGTGACGAGCTTGTCCTGGCCGAACGTCTCGCGCGGAAAGAACACGCCGCGCGACAGCCCGAGCGAAGGATAGAGCGTGCGCTCGAATGCGGTGTCGAACCGGCCGGTATCGACGCCGAGGGATTTCAGCAGGCCTTTCGCCACAGGGCTGTAGAGCGCCTGCGGCGATTGCAGCGATTCACTGCCGCCATAGCCGATGATGAGCCGGCCATCGATGGTGAATTCGTTGCGCTTGGCGTGCCCGCCGAAGTCGTCGTGGTTGTCGAGGATGAGAATGCGCGCGTCGCGGTGCGCCTGCCGGTAGAACCACGCGGCCGCGAGCCCGCTGATACCGCCGCCGACCACGACCAGGTCATAACGTTCCTCGATCGGCAAGCCGTCGAGGCTGAACGACTTGCCATCACGGAGATCGTGACCGACTTCGAACGAGCCGGCGTGATGTCCGCGCATGCCGGTGAGTGCCGGCGGATAGCGCAACGGTTGTGCGGCGATCTGCGCGGCGGGCGTGAGCCCCGACGCAATGGTCAGCGCCACGCCGTTGAGAAAATCGCGCCGCGTGATGTCGTGCATTGCTTCCCGTCAATGTCCGCGGCGGCGACTCACGCGGATAATGCCGCCGGTTTCGCCGGCAAGGCCGCCGAAATGTCCGGGCGCCGGACGGAGCATCGCTTCCAGGAGTTTCTCTTCCGGCGTCCAGTACGGCCCGTACCATTTGCGGTCCACGTCCAGAATCAGGACCCGGCCGCGCTCGGCATCATAGGCGCCGATTGGCGAGAGATGCGGCCCATCCCAATCGCCGGTCACGACTCCCTGATTGTAGTAGACCAGCGCAATATCCTCGGACGACCGTTCGTTGGCCGACAGGAGTTGCCGTAACTGCTCCAGCGTTGCGGGCGACGCGTTATCAGGTTTGAAGTGCTCAATCCTGGCGTCGATTTCATACGCCTCGAGGGCCAGAAGCAGGAACTTGCGAAATTCCTCGAACGTTACGCCTTCGCCCTTGTCCTTTGTCTTCTCCGCCAGTTCGGGCCCCAGCCGCTCACGTAACGCGGCCTGGGTGACGAGCGGCTCGCGGGCAAGGCGCGGCAAGCCGCGCAGCGCATTCAACGCGATGGTGAGGGTCGCGACCGAACAATCGCTGCCCGTGGTCTGCGATACATAGTACGGACTGAGTATCCAATAATCGGGCGCATCGCGACGCTGCAGGTAGTCATGCGACTGCTGTACGGGCAGCGCGTGAATTCCGAGCTTCGGTTTCGAATTTTCGTCAGGAAACTTGTCCGCACGCAGCGGCACACCGCTGGTGGCGAGCAACGTCACCGCCAACAGCATCTGGCGCACCGGAGCCCGATCCAAGATTTGAGCAGGTCCCATGTGCCCTCACATCGCTCAGTGCCGTCGCGGCTGATCAATCCATATCGATCAGAGCTTCGCAAGAGCGCATGTCGCAGTCGCCATCCGCAACCGCCGGTCGCGAAAATTGCAAGCGAAGAAAAATGGATCAGATCAGTTGGTCGCCGCGCGGAATCGCAAGGATTTGGCACCGAACAGCACGATCGTATCGCCTTCGCGCCGCCAGCCGGTGACCTGAAGCAGCGCGGCAAGCAAATCGTCGTCGCCGCGCATTCGGGCCGCGTCACATTGCCGCTCGGTCTTCGCGCCGGTCATGATGGAGATGGTGCTCTCGACCACGACAATCTGGCCCTGGACGCTGTTGCACCACAGGTCGATCGTCGTTTCCCCGCGCTGGCCGATGTCGAGGATAGGAACCCGCTTGGACCCGTTCATGGGCTTGGTGTCGAGCAGCAGTTCCTGATCGAATGGAAAGCTGCGTTCGCCGGCAAAACCGGCCGTCGAAACCAAGGCTAAACCAAGAACAACAAGCGTGGCGATCAGCCAAACCGCATTACGCTCAATCTCCGGACAGCAGCGAAGCAGATACATCGAAATCTCCCAATCGGTCATCGATACGCGGCACGATCAAGTACGCCCCAAACCACAAAGGCGAGAGTCCGGCAAGACCCGTCAGGAACCAAGACAACGCACTAAGGGGAATTTCACCTTGGCAGCGTTAGCGCCTTGACGGATTCAACCGATAGGCACTGCGACAGGCGCCATGCGCGGCTGAGGACGGCCCCAAGGCGCCATGATATAAAGGAAGCAGAGGGTGACGGAGGAACGCATGGATCAGAAAATCATCAATCTCTATGACCGCTTTACCCATGGCGGCATGGACCGGCGTGAATTTCTCGACCGCCTCGCGCAACTCGCCGGCTCGACCGCGGCCGCCACGGCGTTGTTGCCGCTGCTGCAGAACGACTACGCGCAGGCAGCGATCGTGGCCGAGAACGACCCGCGGCTCAAAGCCGAGCGCGTCAGCTACGATTCACCCAAGGGCAAGATCAGCGGCTATCTCGTGCGCGGCACCGCCGGCGGCAAGCGTCCCGCAGTGATCGTCATTCACGAGAACCGCGGGCTCAATCCGCATATCGAGGACGTGGCGCGGCGGCTTGCGGTCGAGGGCTTTCTCGCATTCGCGCCCGACCTGCTATCCGTCGCCGGCGGCACGCCCGCGAGCGAAGATGCGGCGCGCGAACTGCACACCAAGACCAACAAGGACGACATGCTGACCGCCGCGCTCGCGGCCGTGCCCTTTATCCAGAAGCATCCGGAATCGACCGGCAAGGTCGGCGCGGTCGGCTTCTGCTACGGCGGAGGCGTGGTCAACCGGCTGGCCACCGGCAGCCCGGACCTTGCGGCGGCCGTGCCCTATTATGGCATGCAGCCGGCCGCCGGCCTGGTGCCGGCGATCCGCGCGCCGCTGCTGCTGCAGTACGCCGAGACCGACGCGAATATCAGCAAAGGCATCCCGGCCTACGAGGCGGCGCTGAAAGCCAACAACAAGAAATACACGCTGCACACTTATCCAGGCACGCAGCACGCCTTCAACAACGACACCGGCGCCGCGCGGTACAACAAGGCTGCTGCCGAACTGGCATGGGGCCGCACGCTGGCGTTCCTCAAGGAGAACCTGGGCGCCCCGCCAAAGGCGTCCTAAACGATCACGCTCGCGGCCCAATGCGGGTGGCACACCCGAGCAAGCCGGGCTAACATGCGACGAGGACAGCGGAGATACAGATGGCGGACTTCGTAACCGCGCTTCTCGGCATCGTGCTGATGATCACCTACATCCTGCTGATGGTCGTGAAGCTCAACGAACTGGCCTTGTGGGTTGTCAGCCTTGTGGGAATTGCGCTGGCGATCTGGGCTTTCTGGGGCGATGCCGGCGCACCGCTGCTGCGAGGCAAGCCGCCGAACGGCGCCGGTTAACGGGCCGGGCCGCGACGCGCGCGCGGCGGCCTCTTTCCGGACAAAACATCGAGCAGCCAGCGCGCGCTGCGCATCAGCCGCGCGTCGTCGCCGGCCGGCCCAACGAGTTGGACGCCCAGCGGCAATCCGTTCTCGCCTTGCAGGATCGGCAACGACAGCGACGGCAGACCGATCAGCGTCCATAGCTTGCCAAAGGCCGGATCCCCGATCGCATCCAAGCCGAGCGGCGCCACGCCCGGCGCGGCCGGCGTGATGATGGCGTCATAGATATTGAACACCTCGGCGAGGCCGACGCCATACAGCCGTGCGTCCTTCATCGCCGCCAAGTACGCCACCGCGGAAACCTTGCGGCCCTCTGCCAGTTGGTCGCGCAATTCCTGGCTTGCGGTGTCTCCAGCCTTCGCGACCGCACCACCGAGATTGTGCGCCATATCGGCGGACAAGATCGCGCGATGGAGGTCCGAGGCGTTCCTGAACTGGTCCGGAAGCGCGACCTCCTGCGCGGCGTCGCCGAGCCGCGCCACAAGCTGCTCGAACGATTCCTGCGTATCGGCGTCCGCCTGCTCCCAGTAGGGCGTGCGCACAAACGCAAAGCGCGGCGGCAACGGCGGTCGCTCGGCAAGAACTGCGGAAAAGGCCGGCGCCGCGATGGGGCGGGTGTCGCCGTCGGCCGGATCGTGACCGGCGATCACGTCGAGCACCAGCGCGATATCATCCAGCGTGCGCGCCAGCACGCCGACATGATCGAGCGCACGCGATAGCGGCAGCACCCCGGCGCGCGACACCATGCCATGACCAGGCTTGAAGCCGAACACGCCGCAATAGGACGCGGGCTGGATGACGCCGGCCGCGGTCTGCGTTCCGACTGCAATCGGCACCAATCCGGCGGCGACGGACGCCGCAGAGCCCGAGGCTGAGCCGCCAGGCGTGCGCTGCGGGTCGCGTGGATTGCGCGTTGCGCCAGGATACGAAAACCCAAGCTCGGTCGTCACCGTCTTGCCGAGAATAATTGCGCCCGCCGCTCGCAGCTTCGCCACCACGGTCGCATCGTGCAGCGGGCGGCGGCCGGAAAAGGCCGGCGAGCCAAGCTCGGTCGGATAATCGCCGGTGTCGATGACGTCCTGAACCGCAATTGGAATTCCGTGCAGCGGCCCGATCGGCTGGCCGTTACGCCGCAGTTCGTCGAGCGCCTGGGCCTGCGCGATCACATGCGCCGGATCGATGTGAGCAAAGGCCCGCACGGTGCCGTCGATGGCCTCGATGCGCTCAAGGCACGTGCGGGCATACTCTTCCGCCGAAACCGTCCCGTGAGCAATCCGTTCCGCCGCTTCGGACGCAGTCAGCGAAGCGAGCCCCTCGTCGGTAGCCATCAGTTTGAATACAGCTTGTCAGGCAACCACAGCGCAATCTGTGGGAAGATGTAAATCAGCGCCATGGTCAGGAATACCATCCAGACGAACGGCAATGCTCCGCCGAAGATTTCCGTCAGTTTGACATGGGGCGGCGCCACGCCTTTGAGGTAGTAGGCGGCCATGGCCATCGGCGGCGTATTGAACGAGGTCTGAATATTGAGCGAGACGAGGATACCGAAAATGATCGGATCGATATTGAAGGTCTTGAGCAACGGCAGGAAGATCGGAACGAAAATGATGATGATCTCGGTCCATTCCAGCGGCCAACCCAGCAGGAAGATGATGATCTGCGCGATGATGAGGAATGCGGTTGCGTTCAGATTGGCCTGGATGACCCAATGCTCGATGACCTCGTGGCCACCGAGATAGGAAAATACCGACGAGAAGGTCCAGGAGCCGATGAACAGAAAGCACACCATCGCCGATGTGCGCGCGGTGAGGTACACGGCTTCCTTGAGGCGCTGGAAGGTGAGCGAGCGATAGGCCGCAGCGATCACCAGCGACCCGGCCGCGCCGACCGCCGCCGCTTCCGAAGGCGTCGCCAATCCGAACAGGATAGCGCCAAGAACCGACAGGATCAGAACCGCCAGCGGAAAGAACGAGGTCAACAGCGCAAGGAACACCTCGATAAACGGAATTTTCCGATCCAGTTCCGCCGGCTTCGGTGCGAGCTTGGGATCAAGCACCACGCGGATCACCACGTACAGCACATAGAAGCTGGCCAGCAGGAAGCCAGGTAGAAACGCCGCCGCATAGAGCTTGACGACTGAGGTTGCGGTCGTCGCGCCGTAGAGGATCAGCAGCACGCTCGGCGGGATCATGATGCCGAGGCAGCCACCGGCGCAGACCACACCGGCCGCGAGCTTGGTGTCGTAGCCGGCGCGCAGCATGGCCGGAAAGGCGAGCAGGCCCATCAGGGTCACGACCGCGCCGACAATACCGGTGGCGGTCGCAAACAGCGCGCAGGTGATGAGCGTCGCCACCGCGAGCGCTCCCGGCACGTTCCGCATCGCCATCTGGATCGAATAAAACAGCCGGTCGAGGATGTTCGCGCGCTCGACGATGTAGCCCATGAAGAGAAACAACGGCACCGCGGTCAGCACGTCGTTCTGCATCACGTCCGCGGTGTTCGTAACCAGTAGGTCGAACACCCGCGGCCCCATCGCGTACAAGCCGAAGAAGATGCCCATCGCCATGAGCGTGAAGGCAATCGGGAAGCCCAGCAGGATGATCAGAATGAAGACACCCAGCTGGACCATTCCAATTTCGGGATTGGTCATCGAGGCGCCCCTGCGACGTGCATCTCTCGTTCGATCCTGGCACGATCCGCCGCCTCGGCAAGGATCGCCGACTCCATCTCCTCGACGTCATGCAGCCGTTGCGGCCATGCGCCGTCGCGCAGGCAGATCAAACAGCGGATCACCTCGGCGACGCCCTGGATCAGCATGAACACCGCGCCGAGGGGAATGAGAGCCTTGAGCGGATAGATCGGCAGGCCGGCCGGACTGTAGATGGTCACCTCGCGGATCAGCCAGGACGACCAAGCGTAGGGAATTCCGTAGTAGAACAGCGCGCCGAACGCCGGAAAGAAAAAGATAAGGTAGAGCGTCACCTCGATGCCGGCCTGCATCCGCGGCGGCCAGAGACGGAATATCACATCACCGCGCACGTGGCCGTTGCGCGAGAGCGTATACGCTCCGGCCATCATAAACAGCGCGCCATACATGCAATAGGCAATGTCGAACGCCCAATCGGTGGGGGCACGCAGCACATAGCGCATGAAGACCTCGTAGCAGGTGCCCAAGGTCATGATCATGATGCACCAGCCGAACGCCTTGCCGACGCCCGCGCTCAAGCGATCGATAAAGAAGAGAAAGCTCTCCAAAGGCTGGCCCCCGCCCAAATTCAAGCAAGGAAACGCCAGGGCGCCGCGCGCCCCGGCGCATCCATGATGCTGATCAGGTCTTCAGCGCGCCGAAGTGGTGTTCGTATGCGGTCTTGTAGTCCGCATCATTGTTGAAGAAGTAGAAGCCGACCCGCTTCGCCCAGGCCTTCTGGCTGTCCAGCACCTTCTTGATGAAGGGACCGTTCTTCGGATCAGCGACCAGATCCTTTTCGACCTGGTCCCACGCCTTCAGTTGCGCCGCGAAAATCGACGTCGGCGTGCGGTGGACCTTGACGCCCTTCTTCGTAATCAGCTCATTGAGATCCTTGGAGTACTGATCCCAGGCCTTCCACTCATTGTCGGCTGCGGCCGCCTGCACCGCGTAACGCAGCATCTGCTGCTGCTCCTTGGCAAGACTTTCGAACTTCGTCTTGTTGAAGGTGATTTCGAACGCTTCCGACGCCTGGTGGTACGATCCCATGTAGTAATTCTTGGCAACGTCCTGGGCACCAAAGCGGCTGTCCGAGGTCGGGTTGTTGAACTCGAACGCTTCGATGACGCCACGCTCCATCGCCGGAAGGATCTCCGGGCCGGGAAGCTGGGCGACGCTCGCGCCCATGGCCTGGAACATATTGGTGGCGAGACCGACGGTGCGGTACTTCAGGCCCTTGAACGCTTCAGGTCCGGAAATCTCCTTCTTGAACCAGCCGAGCGGCTGCGTCGGCATCGCGAAGGCAAAGAAGCCAACGACGTTGAGATTGAGGATTTTCTGTACCAGTTCGTTGTACAGCGCCTGGCCGCCGCCATAATAGATCCAGCCGAGGCATTGGCTGCCGTTGAAGCCGTAGGCCGGACCGGTGCCGAACAGCGAGGCGGCGCGATGCTTGCCGTACCAATACGCCGGAACGCTGTGTGCACCGTCGAGCACGCCGGAGTGGACGCCGTCCATCACCGAGAACGGCTTCACAACAGCGCCGGCGTTGAGGTAGTCGATCTTCAGGCGGCCGCCGCCCATCTCGTTGACCTTGGCGACATAGTCTTTCGCCATGTCATTGAGGATGTCCTGTGCGCCCCAGGCACCCTGCATCTTCAGTGTTACGGTCTGCGCGCGCGACACCTGCGGCATGGCGATGGTCGCCGCACCGGTCAACGCGGCACCGGCAAGGAACTTGCGCCGGGTGGCCGTTTTGGACATGCGTGGTTTTTCGGTGGTCATCATTTCCTCCTTGGATAATGCGGGCGACCTTCTAAGGGCCGCTTGAGTTGTAAACGTCCGGAAATTGTTTCTTATTCCGGCTGGAAGCACAATTTGTAGGGGTTGCCGCCGAACCGCACAAGGCTCCAATGCTCCGCCACCAGCGTCAAAACGCGCGGCAAAGCTTGCGTTTGCCGAGAATTCAGCAGGAGAACCAACCTGCGAAAAAAGGTCGCCCTCCGGGTTATTCTAAAGTCGAATAACGCCGGCGTGATTGGCGCAAGCGCAATGGGCTCGGATTCCCTTAACGAGCGCCGTTACCGGCTCAGGACGCTATTTTGGCGGCTTACCACCAGCGGTCCGGCCAGGAGCCGCGACGGATCAGATTGTGCCACGCGAAGGCAAATCCCGCGAGCAGAAGCGCGCCCATCGCCACGGGAGCAAGGAGAAAGCTCCAGCCCATGCCGTTAACGACGACGACCAGCGGATCGATGCCGGCCGGCGGGTGAAAGGTGCGCGTCAGCCGCATCGCCAGCATGGCAAGGCCGACCGCGGCAGCGGCTGCCCATGGCGTGGGGCCCGCGATCTGTGCCACGAGCAGGCCGACCAGCGTTGCGACGATGTGTCCGCCGATCAGCGCGCGCGGCTGTGCCGGCTCGGCATCCGGCGAACCCATCACCACCACGATCGAGGTCGCGAACGGCACGAACATCAGCGGAAAGGCGGCGCGCGCTGAAAACCACTCCATGAGGCCAATCGCCACGGCGCCGCCGGCGGCTCCGACGGCGATCCCGACGAGAATCCTTCGTTCTGATTTGGAATCCGCGTCTTGCAAATGAGGAAACGCCATTACGCCAAGAGCCTCCGGAATCAATTGGGCGGCGGCCCCCAGGAGCCGCCGCCCTAAGTTTCAGCCAATCGTGAGATTACTTCAGATTGGCCAGTGCCGTCAGGTCGAACTTGCCGGAGACGATGAAGGACGACCCGCACCAGCTGGAGCCGAAGCCCCCGATGTTGATCGGGGTGAAGCTGCTGGTGAACCGCGAGGTCTGATCGCTGGTGAAGGCATTGCAGTCACCGTCGCTCAGGTTGGTGTCGTAGTAGCGCAGATCAAGCGTGAACACGCTCTTCGTGAATCCGATACCGAGGTTCCAGGTCGTGTAGCTCTTGTAAGGAATGCCGTTCGGGTATGGAGCGCCGCACGCCCCGCCGGCTCCAGTGCAGTAGAAGCTATCCGAGGTTCCGAGGAACCAGTGACCGATTTCCGCCGAGGCGTAGAACCCAAAGCCTCCCGGAAGTGCGCTGCTCGGTGCGGTGTACTTCATGTTGGCCACGACGAAGGTGCCGTCAGCCCCGGAGTTCAGGACGGACGGTGAATAGTAGACCGCGCCGCCGAACCCGAATTGCTCGTTCACCGTTACGCTGGCCTTCGCATAGACTTCATAGAAGCTCAGGTTGGACTTGATGACGTTTCCGTTGACCGGTAGGCCGAGCGTGATGGGATCGGCGTTGGTGAGACAGTCACCACCCTGCGCGGCATTGAAGCACTGTCCGCCCGGATACCAGTAGTACCAGGCGCCGAAGTCGAGCGCGAGAGCGCCGAACGTCGGCCGCACACCAGCGTAGAAGTCGTATTCGGCCGCTGCCCGGTTCGGGAAGCTGATGCTGGCGCCGCCAACGCCTGCGTAGAACTGCAGGTCCTTGGTGGCGTTAAAGCGCGGCTCCCAATAAGCGATCACCGAAGGCTTATGGTTCGATTGCGAGATGCCGCGGAAGTTATAGTCCGACGTAAGAATTGCGCCGAACGCGACATCCCAAGGACCCGGATCGGGCGCGACCTTCGGAGCCTTGGTGATCAGATCAGCCGACAAGGCTGGCGTTGCGAGCGCCACTGCAGCCACCGCAAGTAAAGCTAGCTTTTTCATCTTTTGCCCCTTTCGTCGAACCCGCCGGTCAGCGAAGTTCGAACTATCCCCGTTTCAATTAGACCCCAGTGGAACGCGTTTGCGCGCTCTCTTGTGACAAGAAATAAACGGCATCGATGCCAGTTTGGACAATGGCAAAACGTGCGCAATTGCTGCCTTTTTAAGCATTTGTAAGCAATCGAGATTGAATGAACGGGAGTGTTGCAATGCGGTTACAAACCGTTGCGCGCGCGACTCACGTGATGCCGATCAGTCAAGATCAAATCGTACGCAGCGAGGCGCATTCAGGGAATGAACTCACGCTAATCCGAGCGAGTGTTGTCGGAAGACAACAGGTCGACGTGCTGCAACCGTCAACCTGGCCGCATCGAACGGCCTACCGAATCATTTCGCGCCTTTTCCGCGCCGCAGGATTCCAAAATCCGTCAGCCAAAATAGATTTGACCCCGCCCGGCAATTGGTCGCCGCTCCACAACGAGGGGAAGGCCAAGCGTCGTTTTCGGCAGTAAAATGGGGCTCCGGATAATTCCGGAGCCCCAGGCAATTTTACCAATCCAATGATCTCCGACAGGTGCAATCGTTCCGATTGACCCTACGATGAGGCCGAGCAGCGACCTCGTTACGCCGCTGCGGCCTTCTTGCGGTTGGCCTCCAGCCGTGCATCGACCAGCGCCACCTGGGCATCGATCGCCGGATGGCTCAGGCCCTTCTGCTTGGCGATCAGTTGCACGAGTTTGTCGGCGCGTTCGATGTTAGGCGCGCCGTTTTGCAGCGCGCGCGCCGCCGACGCCGGGCGCGTCAGGCTCTGCGCGGCGGCGGCATATTTCTCGAACGGCACGAGATCCTCCGGCTTGGCGCCGAGCTTGACGCAAAGGTCGAATACGAAATTGTACACCGAGCGCGAAGTTTCGATGTCCGAGTGTACCGCCTCCTGGGCGGTCCGCATGCCATCCTGCGTGACGCAGCGATAGTTGCCGGCGAGCAGCATCGACCACTTGGCGAGCGGTACAAAGATCGAGTCGTGGACGCGCAGCTTGACCGGCAGTTCGGTGGCGTTGCCGTCGCCCGGATCGTAGCGCACCGCGTCGATGTCCTTTTCGAGCTGACGCAGGATCGCAGTCGACTTGTCGCTATCGAACCGCGCGACCTTGAAGTTGGTCGGCAACGTCACCATCAGGACGTTGACCTTCTCGTCGGGCGGACGAATCGCCTGCGGGTCCGGGCTGCACAGCGTCAGCGCACCGGGATCGAAGTTGTCCCAGACCGTGGGATCGGTGTAGGCGGGCTTCAGCGCGTCGTAGTCCAGGCCGGGGATGCGCTTGACGTAAGGCAGCGGCGGCATATTCATGATCGACATGCACGGCACCCGCGATTTCGCCACCGCGTCGAGCAATTCGCGGACGCCCGGCGAACGGTACTGCGGCTCCTGCATAGCCAGACCGATCAGGTCGTAATCCGCCGGATTGACGCCAGCCGCGCCGCCGGCCGTCACCTTGCCCGGCAGCTTGCGCGAATCGAGCTCGACCGGATCCTTGCGCCCCTTCACCGGCAAGCGCACGCGAAAGCCCTCGGTGTTGATCAGATCAGCCTCAGCCGGCAGGCAGATGAGATGAACCGAGTGGCCGCCGAACAGAATCTTGGATGCGAGGAGCGATCCGTAGGACGCGCCCATGATCATGATTTTGTAAGCCATCGCGCACCTGTTCCGTATCGAGTGAGAAATGCTGGAAGTTCCGGCCGGCACTCCGCCCCGGATCGGTGATGCTATTCGGCGATCCCTGCCGTTGCAATGCAGGCTGCTGCGACCGACTGCGGCATGAAGTGCGGTGCAGCAATAGCAGCCGCCGCCGCGACGTGGTCGCTCTGCGACCGCTCCAAGCAAACCTCAACGGCGCGGGACCGGAGCAGCGAACCTCGTTCGCAACGCGCGGTCATCACGGCTCTTGCGGCCACAAAAAAACAGGCCCGCGACGAACGCGCGGGCCTGGCGTCATTCCGGATTCGTCAGTTACGAACCGCCGCCCTGACCGTGACCACCACCCTCACCAGGAGTGTTGTGACCGCCCATGGGCGGCGGAGATGCCGGGCTCGGACTACTCGGCGACCCGACGCTCGGTGCCGAAGGCGTCGGGCGCGGCATCGGCGGCGCTGCTGCTGGAGCCGGCCGCGGCGGAGGCGCAGGCCGTGGCGCTGGCGGAGGAGCGGGTCGTGGTGCTGCCATAGGCGCCGGCTTTGGTGCCGCCATAGGCGCCGGCTTCGGTGCCGCCATAGGGGCTGGCTTCGGTGCCGCCATACTGGGCGGTTTTGGCGCGGCTGCGGGCGCCGGCTTCGGTGCGGCCTTCTTGCGCGGGGCGGCTTTGGCCTTTGGCTTCGCAGCCTTGGCCTTCTTCGCAGTGCTCTTTTTTGCAGTGCTCTTCTTCGCGGCGCCCTTCTTCTTTTTCTTTGCAGCACTCTTCTTTGTACTGCTTTTCTTAGCGCTGGCCTTCTTTGCGCTGCCCTTCTTTGCGACCGCGCGTTTCTTTTTCTTCTTAGCCGGCGCTTTTTTCGCCTTCTTCTTCGACTTCTTCGTCTTCGACTTTGCCTTCTTCGCCATGATCGACCTCCCGATCGTTCGGCCTCATTCGATACGGATTAATTTTACGCTGTCGGTAAGGTGGGCAGCGCCTGCCCCGTTCCGTACCGTTACACCACCGCCGTAGCCGCCTCACCAAACACGGCGGGTACTTGCCTGCCCTTGAGCCCTTTGGGCTCGGGCCCTCCGGTTGCCCAGTCGATCAGTTCGACGGTGTGGACGACCGGGGTCGACGTACCCGCCGCAATCTGCGTGATGCAGCCGATATTGCCGGCGGCGATCACGTCGGGCTTGACCTTCGCGATATTCGCGACCTTGCGCTCACGCAACCTGTCGGCAAGCTCGGGCTGGAGGATGTTGTAGGTCCCGGCCGAGCCGCAACACAAATGTCCTTCTGGCACATCTTTGACTACGAAGCCGAGCTTGGAAAGCAATTCTTTCGGTGGACGCACGACTTTCTGTCCATGCTGCAGCGAACAGGCCGAGTGATAGGCCACCGTCAGCGCCGCACCGCTGCGGTGAGGCGACAACCGGAGCAGCGCGAGGTACTCGCTGATGTCGAGCGCAAGCTTCGACACCCGGGCGGCCTTTGCCGCATAGGCTCGGTCCGAGCGCAGCATGTAGCCGTAGTCCTTGACCGTGGTGCCACAGCCGGAGGCGGTAACCAGAATCGCGTCGAGCCCCTTGCCGTCGGCTTCGGCGATCCAGGCGTCGACGTTTGCGCGGACGGCGTCGAGCGCCGCGCGCTCACGTCCGGCGTGATGGGCAAGACCGCCACAGCAGCCCTGGCCCTTCGGCATGACGACCTCGACCCCGTGACGGTTCAGCACCCGGATGGCGGCCTCCTGGACCGACGGCCCGATCACCGGCGTCACGCATCCCTCGAGCAGCGCAACACGGGCGCGCGTCACCCCGGGGGCTGGAAAGTGCGTGTATCCGGCGCCGGCCGCGCGCGGCAGCGCTACCGGCGCCAGCCGCAGCATGGCGGCAAGGCGCGAAAAGCCAAGGGCGGTGAGCACCTTGCCCAGCGGCCTCGCCAACTGGGCGGCGCGCAACGCGAGACGGAAGCGGCCGTTGTGCGGCAGGACGAAAGCCAGCAGAGCCCGCAGCGCGCGATCCGCCAACGGGCGGCGGTAGGTTTGCTCAATGTGGATGCGGGCGTGATCGACGAGATGCATGTAATGCACCCCGGACGGACAGGTGGTCATGCAGGCAAGGCACGACAGGCAACGATCAATATGCTTGACGACCCCGGCTGTGGCCGGCTGGTCGTTCTCCAGCATGTCCTTGATGAGATAGATGCGCCCGCGTGGCGAATTGAGTTCGTCACCCAGCAGCACATAAGTCGGGCAGGTCGCGGTGCAAAACCCGCAATGCACGCAGGTGCGCAGGATTTTCTCCGATTCCGCGACATTCGGATCGGCAAGTTGCGCGAGGGTGAAGGAGGTCTGCATCGGCTAACCCGCCTACATCAGTCGAACCAGTGATGTCATCAGCGCCCGCGCTCGATCCGCATACCGGTCACTTAAGACGACAAACCGTGTTGCGAATAAGATGGATTTGCCGGGGCCAGCCGGCAATGAGAATGATTCGAACTTCGCCCGCTGCCACATCACACCCCGGCCCACATTCGTCCTGGATTGAGTACGCCCTTCGGGTCGAAGCTGTCCTTCACCCGCTTGCTCAACGCAGCAAGCCCGGCGTCCTGGGAGGCGAACACCTCAATGGCCGCGCGCACCGCGGCCGGCGCCCGGATAAGCGTCGCGTGCCCCCCGGCCGTCGCAACAGCGCGGCGAATCAGAGTTCCAGCGGCATCGTCGGACGGCGCCAGTGCCAGCCAGACCAGGCCGCCCGCCCAATCGAGCAGCACCTGCGCATCGGCCTCCTTCTGGATTGCGGCGGCAATCTCCGCTCCCCGGGTGGGCGCGGTTGAAACCCGCCACAACGGCCGGTCCACATCAACTGCGCTTGCCTTTAACGGCGCAACGTCACGAATCGCCCGCCACAGCATCTCCGAGGCCGCGTGGGCGAGCGTCGCAAGTTCGCCGAACGGACGAATCAATGCCTGCAGCGCCCGTTCGCGATGGGCGACCGACGGGGCGAAGCCTTCGAGCCGCAGCGCCGTCATCGCACCGCCGGCACCGACGACCTCGCCCACAGGCAGGAGCGCGGCGACGGCCGCCGGCAGATGCGCCGCCCCCGACACATCGCAGGGGGAGCCGACCGCAGCCGTCATCGCCTTGATCGCCTGGGCTGGGCCGAGCCCGCGAATCAGTACCGTCGCCTCGGTCTCAGGCCGCGGCAGCGTCTTGATCGTCACCTCGGTCATCACCGCAAGCGTGCCCCAGGAACCGGCGAGCAGTTTGCAGAGATCGTAGCCAGTGACGTTCTTCACCACCCGGCCGCCCGACTTGAAAGTCTCGCCGCGGCCGGAAATTGCAGAGACCCCAAGAAAATGATCGCGCGCGGCCCCCGCCTTGATGCGGCGAGGCCCCGACAGATTCGCGGCCAGCGCCCCGCCGATCGTGCCGGCCCCGCTGGCGCAGCCCAGGATCGCGCCGTAGTCCATCGGCTCGAACGCGAGCTGCTGGCCGTTGGCGGCGACCAGCGCCTCGATCTCGGCAATCGGCGTGCCGGCTTTCGCCGACAGCACCAGTTCCTCGGGCTCGTAGAGCGTGACGCCGGAGAGGCCCGAGAGGTCGAGCGTGAGATCGGTCTGAGCCGGCCGGCCGATGGCGCGCTTGCTCCCCTGCCCCGCCACTTCCAGCGCCTTGCCCTCGGCCAGCGCCCATTGCACGGCCGCTTCGACGTCCTTGGCATCGCGAGGCTTGAGGATGTCGGTCATGCGCCGTCTGCCGTGCAGGCTCGCTTGGTTTCAGGCAGGGCTGCGTTCGTCCGATCGGGCATCCGCGGAACCTTGGACCTTGGAAAATGCCGGCATGATCTCACGTGCGAACCGGCGCAATTGATCCTTGCCGCCGGAAATCGTCAACAAAACGTACTCGGCCCCTGCCTTATGCAAGGCGTCAAGTCGCGCGCAGATGTCGTCAGGCGTTCCGTAGAGCGCATTGGCCTCCGTTCCGCCCGCCTGATCCGCATAGGCCAGCACGTGCGACCCGCCTTTGCGGTCGGGCGAACGCGATACGTCGACCGTACGCTTGGTGTGCTTCGCCTGCCGGGCGAGCGCGGCATCGGCATCGGCGCGACTATCCGCGACATAAAGCTGGCGCGCGACCGCAACCCGCATCGGATCATGGCCGCGTCCGCGCGATTCGCACTCCGATCGATAGAGCGCGATCCGCTCGCCGATGGCTTCGGCGGAGGCGTATTGATCGAGGATCAGATTGAAGCCGCGCGCGGCCGCCCGGCGAATCGATGCTTCGCTTGCTGCTGCCACCCAGAACGGCGGGTGCGGCTTCTGCGCCGGCGGCGGCTCGACGACGATATTCTCGAAGCGCCAGAACCTGCCGCGATGCGAGAAGCGCTCGCGGGACCGCCAGGCGCGAGTGATGACCTCGATGCCCTCCTCGAACCGGGCCTCGGCCTCGTCCTGCGGGATTTGGAAGCCGGTGAACTCGTTGTGGCGATAGCCCTTGCCGACACCGAAATCCAGCCGGCCGCCGGAGACGAGATCGAGCGTCGCGGCTTCTTCCGCCAGCAGTACCGGATTGTGCCAGGGCAGCACCATCACGGCAGGCCCCACGCGCAAGGTCGTGGTGCGCATCGCCAGGCAGGTGAGCAACATCAGCGTGGCGGAGACCTGGTTCCAGCCGGTGAAATGGTGCTCCACCAGGAAGCTCGAATGAAATCCGAGCGCCTCGGCCTCGATGTTGAAATCGAGGTAGTCGCGGAAGCCCTGTCCGGTCTCCGGTGGAAGGTCGTTGCTGTTGGCTTGCGCCGAGCAGAACAAGCCGAATTGCATCGCCAGAACCTCGCGCGTGCTACCTGCGTGCGGACGCCCATGTTAGCGTCCCATCCCGCCGGCCAAACTACAACAGGAGAGCCTCGATGGTCCGAGAAATTGCGACCGCATTGTCGGTTATGATGCTGGCCGCTGCGGCGCCGGCGCACGCGGACGAACCGCAGATCAAGGTCACGCTGTTGGGTACAGCGGGTCCGGAATACTTCCCGGACCGGCTTGGAATATCGACCCTGGTTGAGGCCAATGGGGAAAAGCTGCTCTTTGACGTCGGGCGGGGAGCCAACCAGCGTCTGTATCAAAGCCGCATCAACCCAAAGGATATCTCAAAGATCTTTCTCACCCATCTTCACAACGACCATTTTGAAGGGCTTCCCGATCTGTGGATGACGCCTTGGTTCCTGCTCGGCCGAGATCACGGCTTCGAACTGTGGGGGCCCGAAGGTACCGAACAAATGGTACAGGGCATGCGGGCCATGTTCGGTCATGATCTCAAGGCGCGCGTCAATCAGTTCAATCCGATCGCGACGCTCGCCATCAATTCGCACATCGTCCGCGACGGGGTGGTCTTCGAGCGAAACGGCGTCAAGGTCACGGCCTTTCCCGTCGAGCACGCGGACGGCAATCCGGCATTCGGCTATCAGGTGGATTGGAACGGGCGGCGCGTCGTGCTGTCGGGAGATACGACGCTCAACGAGAACGTCATCAAGCATGGCACCGGCGCGGATGTGATCGTTCATAACGTGATCGCGTTCAGCGATCGCCTCAGTCAGATGCCCGAGATGAAGGGCGTCCTTGCCAAATTGACGACCCCCGAACAGGCCGCCGAGGTCTTCAAACGGGCGAGGCCGAAACTCGCCGTCTATTCGCATATCGTCACGAAGGAGTTGCAAGGCAAGAAAGGCGAGGATCAGATTATCGCCCGCACCCGTGCGGCGGGATACGATGGACCCTTGCTGATGGGAATCGATCGGATGGTGCTGGAGATCGCCGGAAACGTGAAGGTGATCGAACCGCGATCCCTCGATGATCTGCCGAATCTCGACAGCAAAGGCCAGACGTTCCCTTGAGGCAAAAGCGGCGGCAGCAGCCGACGCGGGCCCATCGGGAGAATGGATTCTCCGTGGGCCCGACATGAACGCCGGTGCATGTTCAGAAGTTCGATCCGCGGGCGTTCACGTAAATTTCAGAAATTTAATCTCCATTGAGCAGCGACCGACATTGAGCAGCGACCGACGCAACTTTTGCCTTGGAGCGATCGTTACCTCAGTCGGACCACAGCCAAGGAGAACGCAATGACCTTGAAGCACGTCCTCGCTGCCGGCATCCTTTGCGTGTCGGCAATGGCCGCCCTGCCGGCGACCGCTATGCCGATCAACAATCTCGCACAGGCCGCACCGGCGAATGTCGAAAACGTACGGTGGGTCTGCGGACCATACCGCTGCTGGTGGCGGCGGAACTACTACTACGCCCCACGCTTCTACGTAGGCCCGCGCTATCGCTACTGGCGGCACCGCCGCTGGTGATCCTGGCATCTGAAAGCGCCGGCATCTAAAAGCGCGGGATGTCTGGAAACGCCAAGCGTCCCGCGTGCACATGCAGGCGGCCCAATTCGGCGCAGCGATGCAAGGTCGGGAACACCTTTCCCGGGTTGAGCAGGCCCTTCTCATCGAACGCGCATTTGAGCCGCTGCTGCTGATTGAGATCCTGTTCCGAAAACATCGCCGGCATCAGGTCGCGCTTTTCGACGCCGACCCCGTGCTCGCCGGTGAGCACGCCCCCTACCTCGACGCATAATTTCAAAATTTCCGCGCCGAATGCTTCCGTCTTCTCAAGCTCGCCCGGCTTATTGGCGTCATAGAGGATGAGCGGATGCAGGTTGCCGTCGCCGGCATGGAACACGTTGGCGACCCGCAGCCCGTAATGCTCCGACAGCTCCCGCATGCGCTTGAGCACAAGGGGCAGCCGCGCGCGCGGGATCGTGCCGTCCATGCAGTAATAGTCCGGCGAGATACGCCCCACCGCCGGGAACGCCGCCTTGCGGCCGGCCCAGAACAGCAGCCGCTCCTCCTCGGAGGTCGAGATCTTGCAGCTCACCGCGCGGCATGATTTCGCGATGGTCTCGATCCGTTCGATGAGGTGATCGACTTCCGCCTGCGGGCCGTCGACTTCGACAATCAGCAATGCCTCGACGTCGAGCGGATAGCCGGCATGGACGAATTCCTCGACCGCGTGAATCGCAGGCTTGTCCATCATCTCCATGCCGCCCGGAATAATTCCGGCGCCGATGATGCGGCTCACGCACTCGCCGGCATCCTCCGACGACGCAAAGCCGACCAGCACCGCCCGCGCACATTCCGGCTTGCGCAGGATGCGCACCGTAATCTCCGTGACGACGCCGAGAAGCCCCTCTGAACCTGTGATGATGCCGAGCAGGTCATAGCCGCCGGCGTCGAGATGCTTGCCGCCGATACGGATGATTTCGCCGGTCATCAGCACCATCTCGCAGCCGAGCAGATTGTTGGTGGTCATGCCGTACTTAAGGCAGTGCACGCCGCCGGAATTCTCCGCCACGTTGCCGCCGATGGTGCAGGCGATCTGCGAGGAGGGATCGGGCGCATAATAGAAGCCGGTGTGCTCGACCGCCTGCGTGACCGCGAGGTTGGTCACGCCCGGCTCGACCACGGCGACCCGGTTGTCGAAATCGATCTCGCGGATGCGGTTGAACTTGGCCATGCCGAGCAGCACGCCGTCGGCGAGCGGCAGCGCGCCGCCCGAGAGCGACGTGCCCGCGCCGCGCGGCACCACGCGAATGCCTTCGTCGTGGCAGAAGCTCAGTACGCGGGAGACCTGCTCGGTCGTCTCCGGCAGCACCACCACCATCGGAAGCTGGCGATAGGCAGTGAGTCCGTCCGATTCGTAGGGGCGCATCTCGCGTTCGGCTGCGATCACGCCTTCGCCCGGGATGATGGCCGACAGCGCGGTCACGATGTGGTCGCGGCGCGCAAGCACGTCAGCATCCGGCTCCGGCATTCGCAGCGACATGGGCGATCCTCGGTGGTTGCATGCACCTTATAGCAAACGGTGTCCGAAGCCGATGCCGCGCCGGAAAATCCGGATTTGCCGCGCCACCCGCCGAACGAATAATGCCGCCGGGCCGTTGACACTGCGACGCCCGGAGCGTCATTCGAAATGGCGGCATCCCCGCACCGATCGCGGGGAGCACGCAGCGGGGCGGAACGGCGGGCGCCGTGACGGCGCCGATTGCGGTTTCAAAGAGGAGCGAGACGAATGAGGACGTGGTTCATGGCTGGGGCGCTTTTCGTGGCATCGGCCGGGGTCGCGGCGGCACAGGATGTCGCCGCCGGCGAGACATCATTTCGCAAGTGCATGCCTTGCCATGACATCGGTCCGAACGCGAAGGTCAAGCTCGGCCCACCGCTTAACGGCATCGACGGCCGCAAGTCGGGCACCTACGAGGGATTCAACTATTCCCCCGCCAACAAGAACTCGGGTATCACCTGGAGCCATGACGAGTTCGCCAAGTACATCAAGAATCCGATGCAGGTGATGCCCGGAACCCGGATGGCGTTTGTCGGCATCCGCAACGATAAAGAGGTCGAAGATCTCTGGGCCTACCTCAGCCAGTTCAAGGAAGACGGCTCTAAGAAGTAACCGCCGGAACAAGATCGGGAACAGACGACGGGAGAGCGAATGATGCTCAAGGATGTCGTGGTCAACCTCACCGGCGGCGGACCGCAGGACTTCGCGGCGGAGTACGCAGTCTCCGTCGCCAAGGCTTTCGGCGCGCAGGTTTCCGGCATCGCCTTCGTCTACGATCCGGTCATCCCGGACGCTGGCCTGGGCGGCGTGTCTCCCGACCTGATCGAAATGCAACGTGACGAGAACGCCAAGTCTGCAGAGGAAGCCTCAAACCGGTTTGTGGAGGCCGCGAAGAAGGCCGGTGTCTCGGCCGAAACCCGCATCCTTGACGCGAGCGTCGCGGGTGCCACCTCCGAGTTCGGACGTATCGCGCGGCGCTTCGACATCGCGGTCGTCGGCCAGGCGCAGCGTGAGTATGGCGCGACCGAGAGCTTGATGATCGAGGGCGCGCTGTTCGAGTCAGGCCGCCCGATCATCGTCGTGCCTTACATTCAGAAAGAAGGGCTGACGCTCGACCGTGTGCTGGTGTGCTGGGACGGCGGGCGCACCGCCGCGCGCGCGACCGCGGATGCCTTGCCTTTTCTGATGCGGGCCAAGGCGGTCGAACTCCTGATCGTCACCGAGCCGCACAAGCAGGATGAGGTCAACGGCGCCAATATGACCGAGCACCTCGCTCGTCACGGCGTTTCCGTCACTTTGAAGCGCATCTCTAGGGGCGATATCGACGTGCAAAGCGCCATCCTCTCCCATGCGGCCGACAGCAGCGCAAACTTCATCGTCATGGGCGGCTACGGCCATTCGCGGCTGCGCGAGTTCATTCTCGGCGGGGTAACGCGAAATATGCTAACGTCGATGACGGTTCCGGTCCTGATGTCACATTGACGGATGCGAACAACCGCACTTCCCTCGCCTGCCTGTTCCCAACAGTGTGCAACCAAATTCGCGTAAGCGAGTTTGTATTCGACAATCGGCACCCCGGCGACCGAATAACAAAGCATATTCAGTTATTTATCAGTTAAGCGGGGGGAAAGAGGCGTCCGCCGGGCTGCAGGTAGTCGCGCCATCAGGGAGAGCACGGTGACGAGCGACGCATTCACGTTCGGCATGGAGGAAGAGTATTTCCTCGTGGACGCGAAAACGAAGCGCGTCGCCGGCGATGCACCGCAGGAACTCTTCGAGGCGGCAAAAACGGCGACCGACGGCCGGATCGCGCCGGAATTTCTTCAGCCGCAGATCGAGGTGATCACCTCGCCACACAGCAGCATGGCAGATGCACGTGCGGAATTGCGTCATTTGCGCCAGACTGTGGCCACGGTAGCAGCCGAATACGGCTTGGCGATTCTCGCCGCCGGGACCCACCCGACCGCGCTGTGGCGCGCCGCGTTGCAGACCTCGAAGCAGCGCTACGACAAGGTCATGGACGACCTCCAGATGATCGGCCAGCGCGATCTGCTATGCGGGTTGCATGTGCATGTCGAACTGCCGGACCCCGACGCGCGCATCGATGTCATGTACCGGATGCTGCCCTATCTGCCGCTGTTCGTGGCGTTGTCGACCTCCTCGCCGTTCTGGCAGTCGCGCGCGACCGGATTGAAGGGGTACCGCCTCGCCGCCTATGACGAACTGCCGCGCACCGGGGTGCCGGAGCTTTTCCGCACCCGCGAACAGTTCGACGCTTACGTCAATGCACTGGTGCGCGGCGGCGTCATCAAGGACGCAAGCTATATCTGGTGGGCGATCCGCCCCTCACTCAATCACCCGACGCTGGAACTGCGGGCCCCCGAACTCTTGCACCCTGGTGGAGGACTCCATCGCGATCGCCGCACTTTATCGCACGCTGATCCGTCATCTCTTTCTCAATCCCTCGCGCAACGCCGACCTCGACGCGGTCAAGCGCGCCATCGTGATCGAGAACAAATGGCGGGCGCAGCGCTACGGCGTCCAAGGCACCTTCGTCGTCGGCGAGGCCGCCGTCACGGTCGCTGCCATGCTCGAGCAGGTCATCGACGAGACGGCGGCCGACGCCGATGCACTCGGATGCACAGCCGAAATCAATCGCTGCCGCGCCATCGTCGGGGCGGGAACGTCGGCGGACGCCCAACTCGCGGTGTTTCACGCTCACAAGGAGCGCGGAAGTCATGACGAGGCGTTGCGCGCGGTGAGCGAGTGGATCGCGGGCGCGTCGCTGCGATAACGGTCAAGGCGTGTCGTCCGTGTTGGGCATTGCGGCTTGCACGACAAGTCCGCGCGCCCGGGCATCGACGACGCCCAGCGCGCGCAATGCAAACAACATGAGCGCCTGCACCTGGGCGTACACGATTGCCGGATCGTCCGCGGTGCGCGGCACCAGTGATCCGATCAGTCCTTCGGTCAGCGCTCCGAGCACCGCGGCTGCGGTAAGCGCCGGATCCTGGCGCGGCAGATGTCCGCCGGCGAGCGCCCGGGCGATGAGGCGTTCGAATTCGCCCGCGATCGCGGCGCGGTAGCTCGCCCGCGCGATGGCGACATCGGGCTCGACCGGCTCGGCCAGCAGCGCGAAGGCAAGACGACGCCGTGCGTGCGCGCGCGCCGCGAAGGTTGCGAACGCCGCCGTCAGTGCGGACAGCGGGCCCGGCGCTGCACGGGCGGCCTCTGACAGCGCCGCGACATCCCGGGCTGCCAGAACTTTGACCAGTTCGGCGACCAAATCCATTTTCGCGGGGAAATAGCGGTACACCGTGCCGGTCGCGATGCCGGCGCGTTCGGCGACCGGCGCAATCTGCACGGCCGCCATGCCGCCCTCGGCGGCGGCAGCGCGGGCGGCCGATAGAATCGCCTCATGGCGGGCGGCAAGCTTGCGCGCCACATTCTCGGTTTGCCGGTACGGCATGGCAAATCGCATCCTTCGCGGAAAAAAATGAACTATGGTTCAAATGAGTGCAATCACGGCGTCGGGGCTTCAGGACCGCCCCGGCGAAAACGCGGCTTGGACAAAATCGTCGTGCAATGGATTAGATAGCGCAGGCGACAACGGGAGATTGACGATGACCACCATGGGTTTCACCAGCCGCGCCTTCAAGCCGCGGATCGCGACGGCCGAATGGGAACAGCGTGTCAACCTCGCCGCCTGCTACCGGCTGGTCGAGCACTTCGGCTGGACCGACCTGATCTACACCCACATCTCGGCGCGGGTGCCGGGCGAGCCGGGACATTTCCTGCTCAACCGCTTCGGGCTCCTTTTCGACGAGGTGACGGCGACGAACCTCATCAAGGTCGATCTCGACGGCAACGTCATCGACGATCCCGACGCGCCGATCCATCAGGCGGGCTTTGTCATCCACAGCGCCATCCATGCCGGGCGCGAGGACGTCGACTGCGTGATCCACACCCACTCCAAGGCCGGCGTTGCGGTCGCCGCCATGAAGGACGGATTGCTGCCGATCAGCCAGCACGCCCAACTGTTCTACGGCCGCGTCAGCTATCACGACTACGAGGGGCTCGCGATCGACATCGACGAACGCTCGCGTCTGCAGCGCGACCTCGGCCAGAACCCGGTGATGATCCTGCGCAATCACGGGCTGCTCGCGGTCGGCACCTCGATCCCGCTGGCGTTTTCGAATCTGTTTAATCTGCAGTTCGCCTGCGAGACCCAGGTCGCCGCCATGGCGGGCGGCGCGACGCTCAACATGCCGCCGCCCGCGGTATCGGCGCACACCGCCAAGCTCGCGGTCGCGCCCGAGGCGCCGTTCGGCACCGAATGGGCCGGGCTGCTGCGCATGCTGGAACGCAAGGATCCGACCTACCGGACGTAACGCCTGCATAACAAAGCTGCGGTAAATTCGCTTGAGGTGGCGCACCGGGAATTCGACAGTCCCGGCAAGTGCTATTCTGGCTTTTTCTCAAGAAGGGGCGACCGATGACCGAAGCGCAGGTTGCGACCAGGAGCGCCGTTGCGGGCGCGGATGTACATTATGGCGGGTTCTGGCGGCGTTTCGTCGCCTTCATCGTCGACTGGTTTCTGGTCAGCAGCGCGGTGGCGATCGTGTTCCTGCTGCTGGCCGCCGTCTTCCCGGTGATCGGCAACAGCGTGATCCTGGAGGTGCCGCTCGACATCGGCACGACCGAGCGCGTGATCGAATCCAAGACCGTCGACAGCAAGGACGGCAACGTTGCGGTCAAGACCACCGAGAAGATCATCGAAGAAACCGTGCTCGGCAAGTGGACCTATTTCTTCCGCGAGATCGAGACGAAGCGGCAATCGTCGTCCGGGTCGACCGAATGGAGTACCTCCAAGACAACAAAGGATCGGATCGACCCGGTGACCCGCGAGGAGATCAAGGGCACGAACCTCGAGAACATCATCCTCCTCGCGCTGCTGATCTACTGGGCCACGATGGAGTCGAGCCGCTACCAGGCCTCGCTCGGCAAGATGATCTTTGGCATGCAGGTGGTCGGCCGCGACGGCAAGCGTCTGTCGCTGCCGATCGCCATCGGGCGCAACCTGCTCAAGCTCCTTTCCGCGATCATCCTGTTCATCGGCTTCATGATGGCCGGATGGACCAGGCACAAGCAGGCCCTGCACGACAAGATCATGAACTGCTTCGTCGTCCTGCCGCGCGGCTGAGCCGGCGCCGATTGCGGCTTGTCCGTTTTCGCGCAAGCGAGGACCTAAGTCCCGTTTGAGTTCGTGCGCGTCCCATCTCCGTTCGTTCCCGCGAAAGCGGGAACCCAGGGCTGCGAACGCCGCGCTTGGAGACGCTGGGTCCCCGCTTCCGCGGGGAAGATTTGGCGACTGCGTCTTGATGTTGGCCTCGCAAATGATGCGGCTGGCTGTACGCCTCGATCGGCTTGCTGTCGGAAAATGACGCGCGGCCACGCTTCGCCGCCCGTATTGTTTTCCGGCGCCGGAAACGCAGGCATTCAATGCTCCCACGTCTTTTAGTGCCGCATATCGGATAAATCCGACATGCGGTGTGAGGGGAGCGGAGCGCCGACAGGCGCCGGGGGCTTGGCGCAGCCCCCTTGAGCGCGTCCGCAGACGCGCCCGGGATCGCTTGCGAGGCGTTCCCGCGTCCGGTGCGACGGACGCTCGCCTCTCGGCGCTCCACTGCGGCTCTCACCACGGCCTCGACCGTGGCTCGGCTCCGGACCGCGCTCGGCGGGGCATTGGCGCCCTCGCCTGCAAGCTCCTTGCGGCCGGCTCGTAGTGGCCGGCGGGCGGAGCCCGGAGCAGCCCGAGTGCGAGGTTACGAGCCTCGCCCGCGGGGGCCGCCCCCGGCTCCGCCTACCGAACGTCTCCGGAAGACGCCCCTCGGTGAGCCGGGATACGGATAGGAATATACATCTAGGAATAAATGTCAAGCGGCTAGCAGGGTGGTGGAGCGTCTCAGTTTGAATTTTGGGGTGTGGTCGAATGGACCAGTATTGGGCATAATTGCCCACATGGCTATTTCTGACCCGTCAATTACCGTGCTGTTGAATTTGGCCCTCGATGGCGCAGTGGAGATCGAGGCGCGAACGCAGGCGGCAAAGTCGCTGGCGATCTTGTCCCGCCGTGGGGACAACACGCAAATGATCGAGGCTGAAGAAGCCCTGCGAGAAGTGGCCATGAAGACCGAAGGCCAACCGCGATTGTTGGCCATTAGGGCTTTGGGCGGAGAGGACTTGGAATTTTCCTGACATGTGCTCCGAGACCCCAAAGGCGAGCAAGCGAGGGTGGGCAAAGCGAAGCGTGCCCACGATTTTGTTTGCTCACTTGGTCTTCAGCGTTGCTAGGGCGTGTACTCGTAAATTCGGTTTGATCCATCCGGGTTGATGTCCGCTTTGTCCCAAAAGCGACCAGAGCACGAGTCACGCGAACGGCGCGATGGGCCAATTGCGACTGCTAGCGCCCGATGAAAGCGTTTGCCGCGATAGCCCCTCCACGCCTACCATCTCGAAGCTGAAAAGTCGCAGCGGAGGATAAGATGAAATTAGATTTTTGGACGAGAGCGGTGCTCACGCTGATAGCCATTTCATTGGCAGTAATTGCTTGGAAACTACCAATGTCGGGAACGAGCTACGCGCAAGTCGGATGCGGCGCGTTTGACAACCCGTGTTTTATTGGCACGGGCGAACTACCTCTCCGCGTCAGTGTACAACCTCCTTCCGCGCCCAACACGAAATGAGCGCATAGGAACGGCGCGATGTCCTTACATTTGCATTGCAACTAGGGATGTCCGCTTTGTTCCAACGGACTCATGCACCGCAGCAAACGATATTCTTTATTCGATCACCTCGTCGGCGCGCTGTCATCACCAAGATCGTCAACGGCCATCCCAACAGCCGCATCGACGAACTCTTGCCGTGGGCCTATTCCGCCCAGCAATCGATCAGGGACGTGGCCTGAAAACAGCGCTTACGAGCAAGACCGGAATTGGGTGATTTCTTGACGGCAGGTTAGTTCACCATGCTCCGCAAGGGTACTCGGCGGCAGAATGGTTGCTTACCCTGGCAGGGGGTACGCTGCGTCGCGTCAGACGATCGCCCTGGCACTACCGCGGCCGAGTAGTCCTGGCGGCGCTATTGCACTGGAGGCGTTGCCTCGCCAGCTCGCTGGGCGAGCGCCTGCCACTGACGTGCCAGTCCTGCGTACTCCTGCCCGATAAGATCCGTGGGGTAGCAATCGGCCGTCTGCTGGCACTCATCGGCCCGCGCGCGGAATGCCTCCAACCCCAACTGGGTAGCCGCCATCAGAGCTAAATTGTGGAACATGACTTGATCCTAGGGTTCGCGTCTGGAATCGGCGGGACGGCCATCCGCCCAAGCCGTACCGTAGGAGAATCGAGGGCCACGCTGCGTGAACCACCTCACACATTCATCACATAATTTTTCCGGCCGATCGCCTCGGTAGGCATCGCTCATGTCCGCTTCTCCCCGACGGCGACGGGATTGCTGCTGCACCGCAAAATGACGTGATGGGCCAATCACGTCACTTCGCATCGCCGCAAAATTGGGGAGATTCGGCAGGGCAAATCTATGTTTCGAAAGGCACCGCAGGCTAGTGGCTGATCCGTTCCCCAGATTTGATTAGGGATGCACCTGCGCGCGGCAGAACAATCCTGAACTCCGTGAACTCCCCGGGCCGAGTATCCACCTCAATAGACCCGCCATGTTGCTTGACGATGATGTCGTGACTAATCGAAAGGCCAAGCCCAGTTCCTTCACCGGCCGGTTTGGTCGTGAAGAACGGGTTGAACATCTTTTCCTTCACCTCGGGTGGAATGCCGGTGCCGTTGTCGCGAATGCTGATTTCGACACGGTCGCCGAGACTCTTGGTCGTGGCGGCAAGGATGGGCTCATAACGGCCCCCATCCGCTTCGGCTTTACGCTTCGTCGCAGCGTAGAAGCCGTTGGAGATCAGGTTGAGCAACACCCGCGTGATCTCCTGCGGGAATAGATCGACCTCGCCAGCGGCCGGATCAAAGGACTTCTCCATGGTGATATTGAAGCCCTGCTTCTCGGCCCGCGCCCCGTGATACGCGAGGTTGAGGCTCTCCTCGACCAGGGCATTGACATCGACCGGCCGGTGCTCCCCCGAGCCCTGGCGAGAATGCAGCAGCATGTTCTTGACGATTGTGTCGGCGCGTTTGCCGTGTTGCACGACCTTGTCGAGATTGCCTTGCAGCATGTCAGCGATTTCACTGATTTCTGCGCGCAGCTTGCCGTCGAGATGCGCACCAGCGAGCACCTCCCGCAATTCATCAATGAGCTCGACCGAGACGGCCGAGAAATTGTTGACGAAATTGAGCGGGTTCTTGATCTCGTGTGCAATGCCGGCGGTTAGTTGGCCAAGTGAAGCGAGCTTCTCTGTCTGCACCAGACGGTCCTGGGCAGTGCGCAAGTTGTCCAGTGAATTACTCAAATCGTCAGTGCGTTGGCGTAGTTCGTTAAGCAGGCGAGTATTCTCGATGGCAATCACGGCTTGCGCGGCGAAGTTCTGCACCAGCTCAATTTGCTTGTCCGAGAATGCTTGCACGGCCATGCGCCGCAGAACAATGGCCCCAAGCGCGGATTCTCCGTGCAACAGCGGCAGGCCAAGCACGGTGCGTATCCCCTGACGCTCAATGGCCGGCCTGCTGTCGGGAAATTCAGTCTCGGCGACCGCGAGCGCATCGGCGATATGAATGGTCTCGCGGCTGATGATGACGTGCCCGCTCATCGAACCGCGGGCCAAGGGCCTTGCGTCCCCAACCTCCAGCGTCATGACCTTCCCATGCGTCGCCACATGGCGCACGTGTTCGTCCTCGGTCCGATAGATCGATGCATTGTCGGCCGCGCACAGCCGTGCCGCGCTTTCGACGATGGCCTGGAAGACCGGTTGCAGATCGGACGGCGAACTTGAGATGAGGCCGAGTACATCCGACATCGCCGTTTGTCGGTCCAACGCGTCGGAGAGATCATCGGTACGCTGGCGCAGTTCGTTGAGTAGCCGCGTATTCTCCATGGCAATGACGGCCTGAGCGGCGAAATTTGTCACTAGCTCGATTTGTTTGTCGGTGAACGGCCTCACCTCCTGGCGGTAGATGCCGATTGCGCCGACCAGCTCGGTCTTCTTTAACATCGGTACTGTCAGTAGCGTTCGCGCGCCGAACTTGAGCAAGGGGGTGCGGCTTGGCTCTCCCGCATAGGCCGGCTCCGCCTGGATGTCGGCGATCTGCTCCGGCTTCTTTGTCACGACGACACGTCCCAGGCCGGTTCCGGGAGCAACGGTCACGATCGGATTGCGCCGGCGCGTTTCGACGAACTCGGCCGAGGCCCCGTAGGTCGCGACGTGACGGAACGCCTGCCCCTCGCGCAAAAACAGATTCGCAAACTTGGCCTCGCAGATGCGAGTGGCATTCGCCAGCATCGTCTGGAACACAGGCTCGAGCTCGCTGGGCGAGGTGCTGATGACGCGCAACAGCTCCGCTGTGGCTTTCTCTCGCTCTAACGCCTCGTCGCGCTCTCGGGTGAGTTGAGCAACATCAGATTGCGTTTCATGGCCCGCAACAGATGTATTGCGTAGACGAGTTGCCTTTAGCCCAACACGAAGCCTTTGCGGTTTGGTCTTGCCGCCGCGCGACTTGGATCGTTCGGGGCCTGCACTCGAGCGCCGTGTCATTGCCCTGCCCTGGCTCAACAGAGCACATCATAGCGGACGCACAGCCGCATCGCTGGCCCTCCGCCGGCATCGCCACCGCTCGTGCCGCAGATACCAAATGGCGTCCGTCGCACTTGATCGACCCATCGGTCTGCGCCGCAAACCGTCGCAGTCTCAGGCCAAGTCGCCACAAATACCCCTGTGCACGAGCTTCCGGTCTCACCCGCGCCGCACCATCACCGCGCCGCACCGGCCGCGACCGGCCTCAATCCCCATAGCGCCCGCGGCACCACCTGCGATCACCTCCCGCGACTTCGTGCCTTGGCGCTTCTCGGACGCTGGCACTCGCGCGCGCGGATACACCGTCACTCCGGCGTCCGAGAAACCTGCACAGAAAGACCGGGAGGTTTCCCTCCCGGCAAGCCTAGTTTTGGGCTGTGGGTCAAACTAAAAGTGGTGGTATCAGTACCTGGCGACGACTGGTCCTCCGAAGCGATAGTTGACACCGAACTTGGCCGTTTGCACGCCATGGACTGTGGTTTCGCTGCAGAAAGTCGCTCCAAAAGAAGCTGGGACGATTGGGTTTGTCTGCACTCCGCAAGCGCTGACCGACCTATCAATTCCGAGGTACAGATACTCGCCCTTGATGCTCCAATTTTGACTCAGCGCGTATTCGAGTCCGCCGCCAACTGCCAAACCGACGATAACCTTTTGGCCAGTGGCATTTAGCAAACCAGCACCGCAGGGAGCGACCGAACAAGTATCAATCGCTGACGTGTGAACGTCGGTAAACGACGCACCGAGTTTGGCGTATAAGAGTGTTCTGTCCCAGGCGATTCCGAATTGGCCGGTGATGGCGGAGTACCAGTCGCCAACCTTTGTGCTAAAGAACGTGTTGCACTGGCTGGGAGGCAGATTGAAGGGCCCAGTCAGGCTGCAAGGTAAGCCGGCCGTGAAGTTGTCAACACCCGAGCCAGTCAGGCGCAGATAACCCACTTCGCCTTCGACACCAAAGACGTAGGGCGACCCGGCCGCTTGCCAATTGTAGCCAATGGTGGCTCCCGCCGTCACGCTCGATTTCAAGTTGCGCCCTGGTCTGTGACGTGGGCGCGGCGCGTTCCGCGCCTTTGCCCACCCTACTCGGCTCCAACATTCAATGCTTCTCCGACAGCGCCTTCTCGCGGATCGCGCTGAGCGACATCGCGGGCGTGAGCGCCTCGGGATCGACCTTGACGTGGATGATCGCGGGCTTGCCGGATTTCTGCGCAGCCTCGAAGGCCGGCATGAAGTCTTCCGTCTTCTCTACCGTCGCGCCGTAGCCGCCGAAGGCGCGCGCGTAGGCGGCAAAGTCCGGGTTCTTGAGCGCGGTGCCGACGACGCGACCGGGATAGTGCCGCTCCTGGTGCATGCGGATGGTGCCGTACATGCCGTTGTCCATCAGCACGATGATCACCGGCAGGTCATACTGAACAGCCGTGGCGAACTCCTGCCCGGTCATCAGGAAGTCGCCGTCGCCCGCGAAGCAGACGACGGTGCGCGCAGGATCGAGCCGCTTCATGCCGATCGCGGCCGGCACGCCATAGCCCATGGAGCCGGAGATCGGCGCAAGCTCGGTGCCGTAGCGGCGGTAGCGCGAATAGCGGTGCACCCAGACGGAGAAATTGCCGGCGCCGTTGGTGATGACAGCGTCGGGCGGCAGCTTCGCGCGCAGCGCCGTGACGATCTCGCCCATGTTGACCGCGCCCGGCACTTTGGTCGGCTTGTCGGTCCAGGCGAGGAAGTCGGCGTGCGCGATGGGTGTTTCATCACTCCAGCGCAGATCGTTCGGCGGCTGCAAGCCTTCGAGCGCGGCCGCAAACGCGGTCGGCGCGGCGTTGATCGCAAGCTCGGCGCGGTAGACACGGCCAAGCTCGGCGACGTCGGGAAATACATGCACGAGCTTCTGGCTCGGCGCCGGAATGTCGAGCAGCGTATAGCCCTGCGACGGCATCTCGCCGAGCCGCCCGCCGACCAGGACGATGAGGTCGGCGCCCTTCACCCGCGCGAGCAGTTTCGGGTTGGGCCCGATGCCGAGGTCGCCGGCGTAGCAGGGGTGATCCGGATCGAACAGATGCGCGCGGCGGAACGTCGTAGCAACCGGTAGTGCAAAACGTTCGGCGAAGCGTTGCACCGAGGCACAGGCGGCGTCCGACCAGCGGCTGCCGCCGAGCAGCACGATCGGCCGCTCCGCCGCCCAGATCATCTTCTGCAGCCGGCTCATGTCGGTGAGGCCGGGCCAGGTCTCGACCGGCTCGAACGGCGGCGCATCCGGCACGGCGACGCGCTCGGTCAGCATGTCCTCCGGCAGCGCGATGACGACGGGTCCGGGCCGGCCGCTGGTCGCGGTGTAGTACGCGCGAGAGACGATCTCCGGGATGCGCGCCGGGTCGTCGATTTCGGTCGCCCATTTGGCGATGGTTCCGAACACCGCACGGTAGTCGAGTTCCTGGAACGCCTCGCGCTCGCGCATGTGGCGCGCCACCTGGCCGACGAACAGGATCATCGGCGTGGAGTTCCTGGCGCGCAATATGCACGCCGGCCGACGCGTTGGTGGCGCCCGGTCCCGCGGGTGACGAAGCAGATGCCGGGTCGGCCGGTCGCCTTGCCGACCGCCTCCGCCATGATCGCGGCGCCGCTCTCGTGCCGGCAGATGGTAACGGCGAGTTCGCTGCCATGGCAGGCGTCGAGCGCCGCGATGTAGCTCTCGCCCGGCACGCAGAACATGTGGCGCGCGCCATGGATGACGAGCTGGTCGATCAGAATTTCGCCGCCCGTTCGCAGGCTGTCGTTGGCGCGCATCGATGTCTCCTGAAATTTTCTTGGTCGGTCTTGTAGCAAGTCGCACCACAGGCCGTCACTGTCACGCGGGCGGTGCGACTCCTCCACGTCACGCGCGGGAGGTCGTGGCCTCCCCTCCCCCGCGAGCGGAGCGAGTGGTGGGGAGGGGTCGGGGGTGGGGGGCGATCTCGCGCTCTCTCAACACCCCCCACCCCGCTCGCTACGCTCGCGACCCTCCCCACCGCTACGCGGGGGGAGGGTATAACTCGCCGCACCATCGCATTTGACCTGCAGTATCGCGGGTAAGCAGCGCGCGCCCGCTCAATTGCAAAAAGTGTCTAGCGCTTGATCGGGCAGAACTTGGCGGGGATCATCAGGGAATTTTTCTGCTCGAGCAGATAGCCGGACTCGTTGAGCTTCTGAAGGTAGATCTGCCACTCCGGGTCCTTGACCATGGCGGCGCGGCGTTGCGCCCGGTCGGCGGCGTCCTCATAGGCCCACTGGTGGACCACCGTGTTCACGTCGCCGCTCTCGGCAAACATGTACGCAATCGGCGCGCCGAGGTGCTTCGACTGCGCGGCAAGGCCGTATTGTTCGTAGATGGCGAGATGCCCCTGCGTCATGCCGGGCTTGATGCGATAGGTGCGATGATCAACGAGCACGCTGTCCTCCTGGGATGAGATTTGGATCGCGACGCCATCTGTTTCGCCGCGCGGCGTCTGGGTCAATAGCGTTCAGCGTGGAGCACGCCTGCACGCCGGCGCGGCTCAGGGAAACTTCACGCCCTGAACGCGCCCGTGCAGGGTGCGGTCGTCGTAATCGCGTCGCCAGCGATTGTAGGCCGTCACCAGGTTGTGGCCGAGGCGGTTCGCCGACTTCTCCAGGCCCTTGCAGTCGTGGACGGGCGGCAGCCCGCCGATGCCGGTCTCGATCTGCCGCGCGGTCTCGATCGCCTTCTGCGCGTGCGCCCGCTGGTGCTTCATCAGCTTGTCGCTGAATCGGGCAAAGGCCTGCTTCAGCGCGGCGGGCGTCGCCGCATCCGCCGCCAGCCGCGGAAACCTGATGACGATCTTCGCCGTCACGGTCGTGCCGGTGATGGCGCAGGCCGGCAGGCCGCGAAAGGTGAAACGCCAGGCGATCCCCGGGTAGGTCAGCGCATCGTAACGCTTGCCGTCGCGCACCGATGTCGGCGCCAGCCGATCGAGGCTCGCCCGGACCTCCGGCGGTGTCGCGCCGGTGACGTCGAAATAATCGATCGTCTCGGTGATGAGCGGTTCGGCCCAGGCCGGGCCCAACGCCGCGAGCAGGGCCAGGACGCAACTGACGGATGCGACACGCATAGCGGGTATTATCGACGCCACGTGCGGCTGCGCAAGTCCCCGGTGGCTGGGCCGTGGTGCTACGGAAACTTCACGCCCTGGGTCCGGCCATGTTCGGTGCGGGCGTCGTAGTCGATGTCGACCTGGTTTGCCTCCTTGATGAGCGCATGGCCGAGCTTGTTCGCGGCTGCCGCGAGCAACGCGCAGGTCGCCTCCGGCGGCAGTTCGCGAATGCCGGTCTCGATCCGCTTGGCGATATCGATGGCATTCTGGACGTGGCCCTTTTCGTGCAGCATCAGCTTGTCGGCATAATTCGCAAACAACGCTTTCAACGCCTCGGGTGTCGCTGAGTCGGTCAGCAGGCGCGGAAAGGCGATCGTCACCTTGACCTCAGTCGAAGCCGACGTGATCGCACAACGTCCGTCCGCAATATTGTGCTGGTACCTCCACGCCACGTTCCAGCGGGCGACGGCATCGTAACGTTTGCCGTCGGTCCCGGAGATGGGGCCGTTGCGGTTGAGGCTGGCGCGAACCGCTCGCGCGTCCGCACCGCTGACGTTGTAATATGCGATGGTTTCGGTAACGGCCGGCTCGGCCCGGCCTGGCCCGGCGGCCGGCACAGCGAGAGCGGACAGGAGGAAGAGAACTCTTGCAATCCGCATGCTCGGCATCGATGACGGTCCGTGACGATCTTTCGCCGGTCCGATTGGACCTGACGGTCGCTTCAGGGGTTAACATGGCTCACGATTGTATTAGACATTGTTTGTTGCAGCGATCGGAACGCGGATGACCTTGGCCCAATCTCGCGAGCCAGACGATCAGGAGCCCATCTTCACGTTTCTTGCCGACCCCGCCACGCACGGCGGCAAACCGGTCAAGCGCATCGACACCCACGCCGCCTCGGTTTTCCTGGCCGGCGACCGCGCCCTCAAGGTCAAGCGCGCGGTGCAATTTCCGTTTCTCGACTACTCGACGTTGCAGAAGCGGAAAGCCGCCTGTGAGGCCGAGCTTGAGGTCAACCAGCCGTTCGCGCCGGAACTCTACCGGCGGGTGGTGCCGATCACCCGCGCGGCGGACGCAACGATCGCGCTCGACGGCGATGGCACGCCGATTGAATGGGCGGTCGAGATGCAACGTTTCGACGAGACCGCAACCCTCGACCACCTGGCCGATGCGCACAAAATCGACCCCGCGCTCGCGGACGCGCTGGGCCGTGCGATTGCGGCCGCGCATGCACTTGCGCCGCCGGTCGCCGCGGAACCCTGGATCGCGGCACTTGCCGACTATATCGAGCAGAACGATGCGGATTTCCGTGCGGCCCCTGGGCTGTTTGACGCGCAAGCGGTCGCGGAACTGGCCGAACGAAGCCGCGCCGCCTGCGCGCGCATCCGGCCCCTGCTTGTCGAGCGCGGACGCCTCGGCCTCATCCGCCGCTGCCACGGCGACCTTCACCTCGGCAATATCGTGCTGATCGAGCGCCGGCCGGTGCTGTTCGACGCCATCGAATTCGACCCGGTGATCGCTTCGGGTGACGTGCTTTACGATCTTGCGTTCCTCCTCATGGACCTGATCGAGCGCGGGCTTGGCGGCGAGGCCCATGGCGTGTTCGACCGCTATCTCGCCGAAACCCGGCGCATCGAAGATTTCGACGCGCTCGCTGCGCTTCCGCTGTTTCTCTCGGTGCGCGCGGCGATCCGCGCCAAGGTGACAGCCGCGCGGCTCGCACACGCGCCGGACGATGCGTCGATCGGCCAAGCTGCCCGCCGCTATTTCAAGCTCGCCTGTGATGCTCTTCTGCCGCGGCAACCTGAGCTGATCGCGGTCGGCGGACTGTCCGGCACTGGCAAATCGCGGCTTGCGCGCGTGCTGGCGGCTGACCTGAAGCCATATCCGGGCGCCGTCGTGCTGCGCTCGGATGTCGAACGCAAGACGCTGTTCGGACGGCATGAGAACGACAAGCTGCCGCCGGAGGCTTACGAGCCGGCGGTGACGCTACGCGTCTACGCCGGCGTGATCGATAAGGCCCGGCGCGTGGTCGCGGCCGGCCATTCGGCGATCGTCGATGCGGTGTTCGCGCCGCCGCACGAGCGCGCGGCCGTCGAGCAATCGGCGAAGGCGCTGGGGGTGCGCTTCCAGGGCCTTTTCCTCACAGCGGATCTGGCGGTGCGGCGCGCCAGGGTCGGGTTGCGCCATGGCGATGCCAGCGATGCCGACGCGGCGGTGGTTGAACGGCAGGAGCGCTATGAACTGGGCGCATTGGGCTGGACGCGCGTCAACGCATCCGGCACGCCCGACCAGACCCTGGACCGGGCACGACAGGCACTGCAGGCGCCGGGCGGATGATGTCACTCGATTCCCGAAAACTTGCCGTCGCCATTGCGGGATTCTGCGCCTTTCTCAATCTATATTCGCCACAGGCGCTGTTGCCGGCGCTCGCCAGCGAGTTTGGCGTAAGGCCGGCGGAAATCAGCTTTATCATGACAGCGAGCGCGCTCGCGATCGCGCTGACCGCGCCGTTCACCGGCGCGATCGCGGATGTGCTGGGGCGAAAGCGGGTCATCACGGCCGCCATGTTCGCCGTAGTACTGCCGATGGCGGGCGCGGCGCTGGCGCAGGATGTGCAGGCGCTCATCATCTGGCGCTTTGTCCAGGGACTGCTGCTGCCGCCGATCTTCGCTGTCACCGTGGCCTACATTGGTGACGAGTGGCCGGCGCGCGAGGTCGCAGGCGTCGCCGGCATCTACATCGCCGGATCGAGCATCGGAGGATTCTGCGGCCGCTTCATTCCTGGCGTGCTCGGCGACCTGGTGGGCTGGCGCGGCGCCTTCCTGGCACTTGCAGTTCTTTCGCTCGCGGGCGCGATCCTGCTGGCTTTCCTGCTTCCACGCGAGAAACATTTCGTACGTTCCGAAGGGCTCGCCGCGTCGGGGCGGCAGATGCTGCGGCATCTCAAAAATCCGCAACTCGTCGCCACCTATGCGATCGGCTTCGGGGTGCTGTTCAATTTCATCGCGGTCTTCACCTATGTGAGCTTCCACCTCGCCGGACCGCCTTACTTCTTCTCCTCAAGTATGCTGGGCACGATCTTCGTCACCTACCTAGTGGGCACCGTCGTCGCACCGTGGACCGGCTGGGCGATCAACCGGCTTGGCCGCCGGCGCCTGCTGCTCGCGATCTTCGCCGCGTGGATGCTCGGTTCGCTGCTGACACTGGCGCCGCCAGTCTGGGTCATCACCCTGGGCCTGATCTTCTGCGCCGCTTGCGGCATGCTGGTGCAGACGATCTCGACCGGCTACGTCACCGCGATCGCCAAGGAAGGCCGGTCCTCCGCGGTCGGCCTTTATGTGACGGCCTTCTACGTCGGCGGCAGCATGGGCGCCTTCCTGCCCGGCCTTGCGTGGGATAAGGCCGGATGGCCGGCTTGCGTCGCCATGGTGGTCGCCGTGCAGGCCGCGATGGCGGTGATTGCCGCCCTCGCCTATCGGCGCGTCGCGGTTTAGACTTCAGCCTTCATTGCAGAGGGCTGTTCATGACGATGCCGACGCCGCACCAGTTCGACTTCCTGCGTTCGATCGACACGCCGACGGTGTGCAACCTGGTCGAGATCGTGGCGCCCGAGCGCCGCGGCTTCGGCTACACCGTCAGGCACCTGCACTGCCCGTTTCCCGATCTGCCGCCAATCGTCGGTTTCGCCAAGACCGTGACCTTCAAGGCCAAGGATAAGGTGCCGCTCGGCGAGGCCGGCTACATGCAGAAACGGCTCGATTATCTCGACTATGTCGCAAGCGTTCCGCAACCGGCCATCATGGTCATGCAAGACCTTGACGAAGAGATCGGCTATGGCGCGTTCTGGGGCGAGGTGCAGTCGAACGTCCACAAGGCACTCGGCGCGCTCGGCGTCGTCACCAGCGGCAGCATCCGCGACATCCCGATGATCGCACCCGGCTTTCAGATGCTCGCTGGTTCGATCGTCCCGTCGCACGCCTATGTGCATGTCGTCGACTACGGCATCGACGTGAACGTCCACGGCATGGCGGTGAAGAGCGGCGAGCTCATCCATGCCGACCGGCACGGTGCCTGCATCGTTCCAGCCGACAAGATCGACGCCATGAAGGTGGCGTTGGTCGGACTGTCCGACCGCGAAGCCAAGATCATCGCGGCGGCGCGCTCGGGCGGTGGTGTCGCCGCCATCAAGGCGGCGATGTCGGGTTAGCGCTTATCGGCAAGGCGACGGCCGACACATCATTCCCAACTTATACAAAACCTGCACTCCGCGGCATGAAGTGCCGCAAATTCGGTGCGCTCCCTCTCCCCCTTGGGGAGAGGGAGCGAGACTGTGCTCAGCGTTGGGAGGAGCAATACTACTACGAAGGCCGGCATCGGCATTTCTACTGCGGCGGCAGCTTGTTGAGGATGAGGATCGCAAGATCGCCTTCCGGCGTATATTCGATTTTCTTCATCTCAAACTGCGTGTCGCTGATTTTTTTCACGTCTTGACCGCAGAAGCTGACAAGGCTGTCCGCCTCCCCTTTGTCCACGACCAGCCGGAACTCCTTGATCGGCCCGGACCAGTTGGCGCCGGTCTTGAGGATATAGTCGATGCGCTCCTCGTTGTAGGGCGCACCGAACTTGCTGTTCGACGCCCTGCGGGCGCGCTCGACCGCGGCCAGGAATTCATAATCCAGGCAATACTTATCCTTGTAATCCTCGAACCAGGGTTCCTTGGACTCGTTCGGCGAGCCGAGCGACGTCTGCACTGAGGCGCCCACGCTCGGCTTGTAGCGATGCTCGATCACGACCTCGGCTTTGGCCGGAAACATCTGCTCCCAGTAGTAGGTGGTCTGCAGCCCCCAGCGTGCGGACAGATGCCTCTGCATCCCCTGCCCGGCATCGTATTCCTCGATCTCCGCGACGCCGATGCGAACGAGGTCGTCCCACTTTTCCGACGGCAGGCGGTCGAGCGCCTCATTGGTCGACAGGAGATGGGGAGCCAGAGGGATGCCGAGCGAACGCAGAAGCTGTGTCCGGTCGACGCCGACCGCAATGGCACGCTGCTCGACCTTGGTCTCGACCGGCGTGCCGTTGACCGTTGTGGCGAAAGCGAGGAAGTTTTCCGGCTCCTCGGTCGGCACCGAGATGTTGTCGCTCGGCCCGTCGACCTTGATGTCGGGCAGCGGAAACGCCACCAGGACGGTCATGTTCAAGTCCGCCCTGTTGAAGAAGCGATAGCTGACCCGGATCTCCTTCGCCGAGATGAACAGATCTTCCGATTGCATCTCGACATTTTCGTTGCGCACGAAAATGAGGCCGCCGGTCGAAAGCTCTGCCGTTGAATTGTTGGCCAGTGCAGGAGCCGCCGTCGCGGCCGCGATGGCCAGAGCAATCGCGGATTTCAACATGCGGGGCTCCTTACGCGCAGGCGGCCGGATCACTGACTGTCGAGATAGGACACCTGCTTCACGGGTTCCGGCTTCTCCGCCGACTGTAGCACAAAGCCCGACGCGCGCCCCGCGCTCGCGACTTTCGGCCGCGCATCGGCGACCAGCATCGGCTTGTCGTCGCGGCCGTAGATGTCGTCGCGGAAGTGGACCGCACCGTCGCTGGTCATCCAGCCGGTCAGGTAAATCCAGGCAACAGGAACCTTGTGCGTGAGGCGGACATCCATGCGCTCGCCCTTGGCGATCGCGGCATCAATCTGCGGCCGGCGCCAGCCGCTATTGTCCTCCAGAAGCCAAGCCGCGAGCGCCCGGGGGTCTTCGACGCGCGTGCAGCCGGAGGATTGGAAGCGGTAGTCGGCGCTGAATAAATCCTTGTGATTGGTGTCGTGCATATAAACCGAATGCGAATTCGGCATGTCAATGCGCACCGAGCCGAGCGCGTTCCATCGCCCCGAATCCTGCCGGATGGTGAAGTTGGGTGCGCGGTCGGAGTTCCAGTCAACCGCGTACGGATCGACCTCTCGCCCCGCGCCGTCCAGCACCCGCATGTGCATCCGCGCCGCGTAGCCCGGGTCCTTGCGCATCTTGGGGATGACATCCTTCTTCAGGATGCCGAGCGGCACCGTCCAGGTTGGATTGAGATTGACCGTGGTGATGTTGGTCGTGAGCGTCGGCGACGGACGGTCCTTCCGCCCCACCTGCACGACATGGCGCCGAACGACCTTGTTACCCTCGACCGCTTCGGCGAAAGCGGCCGGCAGGTTGACCACCACGTAGCGCTGCCCGAAGTGGAAATCCATCGCCGCCAGCCGGTCGTACGATGCCGCAAGCTGGCGCAGCCGCCGTCCCACCGGCACGTTGAGCGCAGCCAGCGTCTTCGGCCCGATGGTGCCGGTCTGCTCGAGCCCATGCCGGGACTGAAACCGGCGCACGGCAGCCTCAAGCTGCTCGTCATAAACCTCGCCCGCCGCGTTACTCGGCCGGAAGATCATCGGTCACCGCGAGTTGCCGGCGCAGCAATTCGACGTCGGGCCCGCGTGCGCCGGGAACAAGTTTGGTGCTCGCCGGCAGCGTCGGCCAGCCGCCGCGCACTTCAAGCGCCGAATAGCTCAGCATCGCGGCAGACATGCGCTGCGCGGTGCCTTCGTCAAAGGTCGGATGGGACGACGCCGACACCATGACCTTGGCGGCCAGCGGCTTCTTGGCGGCGGCATGCGGCCGCGGCTTGGGCATGGCCGCAGGACTGGTCTGGGCAACAGCCGCCCCGGCAAAGCAGGTGGCAATGAAAAGCGTAACCGGCGCTAGTCGAATTGCTGCTGACAACGGCGTGTCCCCCTCACACCGCCAGAAATCGCCATACGGCCACCCCGGCCCTGGCGACATTCCAATGCGGTGATTTCAAATCCTGGCGTGATCCCGCCGACCCCCATGCCTGACCGGCGGACGGATGTCTGGCATGGTGCGAAAATGTGGCCGGCTGATGGACGAAGAAGGCAGGATTTGTTTGCAAAGCCGGCTACTTGCCGGCGCTTGGGTGCCATAGCGGAAGATAGCCGGCAGACAGCGCCGCAAGCATCGAGGGCGGCGTCAGGACGTCCACGGCGATCCCAGCCGGCCGCCGCTGCCGCGACGGGTAGCCCGCCGGCGTCCACCGCAGCAGTTCGTCGCCGCGCACCGCGAAGGCGGTCGCCGGCTCCTGCGGCAGGCTCAGGAAAGCGCCGTCCGGCAGGTGGTCGATGGACCGCCTATGCCGCCGCTTGGCACGGCCGTCGAGCCGCTCGGCGTGGATGAGGCGGTCCATCTCGGGAGCCGTTGGCGTTGCCGGCAAGCGCCGTCCTGCGGCCATCGCTGCGGCGAACGCCTGGGCATCTTTCCGCCGGCACTCGAAGCACGGCCGGTGGCCGGCCGCCAGCGCGGTCGGTTCATCGAGGAAGAACAGTTCGGTGTAGTAGCGGCCCCAGACGTCACGTTGGCGGCCTTTGAAGTCCAGCACGCAGCAGATCCATTGCCGCGACGCCCAGCGCCTCGTCGCAAGCGTGCGATCGTCGCGGTGAAAGCGCCCGCCGCGATTGCCGAACAAGAGACCGCGCGCGGGGTCGGCAAAGAGTTCGCCGAATGGATCGACACGATTGGGAAGTGTCATTAGCTGACGTTATGGCGCGATCGCCGCCACCATGCCACCCGCTTTCAGCGGGAGGTTGACCACGCCGGCGGCTGGGCAAGCAGCAGCGGTCCATAAACGACAACGAATCCACCGAAGGCAGCGACCCATGCGAATCCGGCGACATGCATCAGGACGGGCCAGCCCCCCAACGCTGCAGCAATGCGCAGTAGCGCCGCCGCGAGCGCGCACAGGTAGATGACTTGCGTCGCGACGGAAGCTGCGAGCGGACGACCGGTGTGACCGAGCGTTGCCCGCGTCATCACCGCGAGCGTCATCAGCCCGACGGCGCCCGTGGTCCAGGCATGTATCCCGGCGCTCGCCGGGATCGTCTGCGGCCAGAGCAACGCGGCGCCCAGCAGAAGAAATCCCGCCGGGATGAACGCGTAGGCGACATGCAATACCAGCACCAGCCGGTCGGCCGCCGTGCGATCGCCGGCCCAGCGCGACAGACGGACGGCGTGCAGCACGCCAGCCACGATCAGCGCGATGCCGGCGACGTATCCGGTTTTCAGCACGATCCAGCTCAGCAGCGCGAGCGCGCCAGCAGCGAGCGCCATGGCGTCGAAGCGCGAAAACGGCTGCGGCAGCCGGCCAGGGTTACGGCGGGCGAGCCAGTTGTGCGTGAAGCTTGGCACGATCCGCCCGCCGATCAGCGTGATGATGAGGATCACTCCGGCGATGGCAATGCGCACGCCGTAATCTCCAGTGCCGGTCCGGAGCAACTCGAAATGCCAGACGACGTTGCCCAACACCAGCACACCCAACACGCCGAGGACGCGAAGGTTACGCTGGTTCTTCCCGGCGATGACTTCGCGTGCCGCCACCGCGGCGAGCGTGAGCAGAAACGACAGGTCGATCGCTGCCGTCGCAACCGATGCCGGCATGAACATGGCGAAGCGCCCGGCAATCCAAAGCAGCGCGAGCGCCGCGAGCGGCAGCCCGCAGACCGGCAACCGGCCGGTCCAGTTGGGAATAGCCGTCAGCAGGAAACCGGCGATGGCGGCGGCGACGTAGCCGTACAACATCTCGTGGATGTGCCAGTCGAGCCCGTTGATCGCGACCGGAAGGCTGCCCTCGCCGAAGATGAAACGTACCCACAACAAGATACCGGCTGCGCTCCACAGCGCAGCCAGCAGGAAGAATGGGCGGAAACCATACGCAAAGAGCGCGGGTCCCGCATAGTTGCGTCGTCGTGCCAAGGCAGACGGAATGGTCATGCGTCCCGCATGCCAAACCTTCGTCCGCCTGGCATTGAGAAAAATCAACCCGCACGAACACCCGGTCTTGGACCAGCGCGCAGGCGGATGTTCAGGCGTGCTCTGCGGCCTGCGCGCCGGCCGAGGCCTCCGCCTTCGCCGCTTCCGCGCTACCCAACCCGTTGAAGAAGGCGTTGAGCAGGACCGACACGATCGCCGCCAGCAGGATGCCGGACTCCAGCAGCGGATGCAGCGCGTGCGGCAATTGCCGGAAGAAATTCGGCGCCACGAGCGGGATCATCCCGAAGCCGATCGATACCGCCACCACGAAGAGGTTGTTGCGGCTGGACTTGAAATCGACGTTGGTCAGAATCCGCGCCCCGGTCGCCGCCACCATGCCGAACATCACCAGACCGGCCCCGCCGAGCACGACCAGCGGCACCGCCTCGACCAGCGCCGCCATCTTCGGAATGAGCCCAAGCGCCAGCATGATGACGCCGCCCGCCGCCGTCACCCAGCGCGAACGGATGCCGGTGACGCCGACGAGCCCGACGTTCTGCGAGAACGAGGTGTATGGGAAAGTATTGAAGATGCCGCCGATGAACGTACCGACACCATCGGCGCGCAGGCCCTTGGTCAGCGCCGCCTGGTCGATCTTCCGGTCGGTCATTTCGCCGAGCGCCAGGAACATGCCGGTCGACTCGATCATGACGACGATCATGACCAGGCACATCGTGATCGACGCCACCACGTCGAAGGTCGGAAATCCGAACTGGAACGGATAGACCACGCCGAACCACGATGCGCTCGCCACCTTCTCGAAGTGCATCTTGCCGAGCGCGCCGGCGAGAATCGCGCCCGCCACGATGCCGAGCAGCACCGCGACGTTGGCAAGGAAGCCCTTGGCGTATCTGGTGATCGCGAGGATCACCAGCAGAACGAACAGCGCGATACCGAGTCCGTCGAGCGCACCGTAGTTCGGGTTGCTGAACTGGCCCATCTGGCCGTCGACCACGCGGCCGAGCGTCGGCAAGCCGCCGCCCGCCCAGTTGATGCCGACCCGCATCAGCGAGATGCCGATCACGATAATGATCGTGCCGGTCACCACCGGCGGAAACAGTGGCAGCATCCGGCTGATGAACGGCGCAACCAGAAACCCGAAGATGCCGGCGGTGATCACCGCACCGTAGATGCCCAGCAGTCCAATATCGGGGCTGCCCGCCATCGCCAGCATCGGCGCCACTGACGCGAAGGTCACGCCCATCATGACCGGCAGGCGGATGCCGACCCCCGGGAAGCCGATCGACTGGATCAGCGTGGCGATGCCGCAGGCGAAGAGGTCGGCGTTGATCAGCAGCGCGACCTGCTCGCGGCGGCAGCTTGAGTGCCCGTCCGATGATCAGAGGCACCGCCACCGCGCCGGCGTACATCACCAGCACGTGCTGCAGGCCGAGCGCGAACAGGCGCGGATAGGGCAGAAATTCGTCGACCGGATGGACGGACGCGGTCTTCGGCTGGGACGGCGTGGACATTTGGCACCCCCTTCTCGCCGCCGCTCAATCGGCGGACGCACGGCCACACGGCCGCACCCTCTGCGCTACAAGGATCGTGCCAAATGGGCAGCGGAGGGGATCGACCTTGGCCCGCAAACGCGAATGCCCGCCTTGCGGCGGGCATTCGTCAGAGACTGATCGAGAGATTAGCCGGTGACCTAAGCCTGCGGCTGCGGCTCCAGCGGGCCGGGCGGCGCGTCCGGCCGCGGCCGGCTCTTGCCGGCGGGCGGCACGGCGGAGGAGCGCGGCGTCGTGGGCTCGATCACGGATTCGCGTGACGGCCGCTTGCCGGCGATCAGATCCTTGATCTCGTCGCCGGTCAGCGTCTCGAACTCCAGGAGACCCTTGGCGAGCGTTTCGAGATCCTCGCGCTTTTCGTTGAGAATGTGCTGCGCCTCCGTGTAACCGGTCTCGACCAGCCGGCGGATTTCGGTGTCGATCTTGCGGCTGGTCTCTTCCGAGATGTTCTGCTGGCGCGACACCTGGTAGCCGAGGAACACCTCGTCCTGGTTCTCGCCATAGGCGACGGTGCCGAGTTCGTTCGACAGGCCCCAGCGGGTCACCATCATGCGCGCCAATTTCGTGGCCTGCTCGATGTCGGAAGCCGCGCCCGAGGTCACCTTCTCCTTGCCGAACACCAGTTCTTCCGCGACCCGCCCGCCCATCATGATGGCGAGGCGCGACGTCATCTGCTCGAGGCTCATCGAGAGCTTGTCGCGCTCCGGCAACTGCATGACCATGCCGAGCGCGCGGCCGCGCGGGATGATGGTCGCCTTGTGCACCGGGTCGGTCGCCTTGACGTTGAGCGCGACGATGGCATGGCCGCCCTCGTGATAGGCGGTCAGCATCTTCTCCTCTTCGGTCATCACGAGCGACTTGCGCTCGGCGCCCATCATCACCTTGTCCTTGGCGTCCTCGAACTCGCTCTGCGTGACCATGCGCTTGTTGCGTCGCGCGGCCATCAGCGCAGCTTCGTTGATCAGGTTAGCGAGATCGGCACCGGAGAATCCCGGCGTACCGCGCGCGATGGTGCGAAGATTGACGTCAGGGGCAAGAGGCACCTTGCGCACGTGAACCTTGAGGATCTGCTCGCGGCCGACCACGTCCGGGTTCGGCACCACCACCTGGCGGTCGAAACGGCCGGGACGCAACAGCGCCGGATCGAGCACGTCGGGCCGGTTGGTGGCGGCGATCAGGATGATGCCTTCGTTGGCCTCGAAGCCGTCCATCTCGACCAGCAACTGGTTGAGCGTCTGCTCGCGCTCGTCGTTGCCGCCGCCGAGGCCGGCGCCACGATGGCGGCCGACCGCGTCGATTTCGTCGATGAAGATGATGCAAGGCGCATTCTTCTTCGCCTGCTCGAACATATCGCGCACGCGGCTGGCACCGACACCGACGAACATCTCGACAAAGTCCGAGCCCGAGATGGTGAAGAACGGCACGTTGGCTTCACCCGCGACCGCGCGCGCAATCAGCGTCTTGCCGGTACCCGGCGGGCCGACCAGCAGCACGCCGCGCGGAATCTTGCCGCCAAGCCGCTGGAATTTCCCAGGATCACGCAGAAACTCGACAATCTCCTGCAGATCCTGCTTGGCCTCGTCGACACCCGCCACATCCTCGAACGTGATACGGCCATGCGCCTCGGTCAAAAGCTTGGCGCGCGATTTCCCGAATCCCAGCGCCTTGCCTCCCGCCCCCTGCATCTGGCGGGAGAGGAAAATCCACACGCCGATGAGCGCGATGAACGGCAGCCACGACACCAGGAGGGAAACGAACCACGGCACGTCGTTCTGCTGCGGACGAGCGGTGATGGCGACGCCCTTGCCGTAGAGCCGCTGGATCAGCGAGGGATCGTTCGGCGCATAGGTCTGGAAGCTACGACCGTCGCTGAAAGTGCCGTGGATTTCCGGCCCCTGGATCAGGACATCGCGCACACGGCCCTGATCGACCTCGGTCAGAAGCTGGGAGAAGGAGATGTCCTGCGAGGTCGTCCGCGTGCCCGGATTTTGGAACAGCGTGAACAGCGCCAGGAGCAAGAGGACGATGATCACCCAAAGGGCGAAATTCCGCAGGTTTGCGTTCATCCTCGTGTCCTTTGTGGCCGGCGGTGATCCCCGCAGCCCATTATAGGCCGTCGACTTGCGGCCGATTCACGTCCACCTCGGCCCAATTTAGGTCTCGGGGGGCCTCCTGCCAAGGTAACGCTGCCATGTTCTTCTATTATCTTATCTTGGCTTTGGGACGGCCGCGCCGGGCATGATCGGCCGTGGTTAAGCGTCCCGAGCGGGTATTTCGGGCCGGAGCCCGTTCGATGACCAAGTGACCCTTGCCGAGCGTGACCTGCGCGCCTGCCAGGGTACGTCGCATCCGGGCGGCTTGCGGGTTTGCCGCCGCCCCTCCGAGCGCCTCGACCAATGCTTCCAGCTTGCCGAGTTCGACCGGTCCCTCATCGCCGAGGCGAGTAATCGCCCGCGCCAGCAGGCGTAATGCCACTTCGGCGGGCAAACGGTAGAATTTTGCAGCGTCGAACACGATTGGACCGCGCGCGCTCCAGGCGCGATCGGACAGCGCTGCTGCCGCAATCCCGACCGTCATCTCGATCGCAGCTTCGGCACGCCGCAGCCGCCGCGCCAGAATGGCAAGCCGCCGCGCATCGAGGCCCTCACGAGCGAGCACCGGCAATATGTCGCGCAGCCGTGGCCGCGCAAATCTCGGGTCATGGTTCGAAGGATCGCGCGCAAAGGCAATCTTCGCACTATCAAGCGTAGCGACAAGCCGCGCCTTCGGAACCTCCAGCAACGGGCGCACCAGCATGATCTCCCGTTCCGGCGACGCCGGGAGCATGGACACTTGAGTCATCGCGCCGAGCCCGGTCAGTCCGCTGCCGCGCATCATGCGGAACAGCACGGTCTCGGCCTGGTCGTCGAGCGTGTGCGCGGTCAGGATGCATGGCGCGTTTGCTGCGATGGCCGCCTCGGCGAGCAGCCGGTAGCGCGCGTCACGCGCGGCTTCCTGCAGGCCGGTGGCAGGCTTCCTGCCACGCCAACGCACGGTGCGATGGCGCACACCGAGCCGGCGGGCCAATTGCTCGACGGCGCGAGCCTCCGCGGCGGACTCGCGCCGTAACCCATGGTCGACCGTGACGGCAAGAAGTGCCGGCCCCTTCTTGAGCGCGGCGCGCCAGCGTGCCGCCAGCATCAGCAGAGCCGTCGAGTCGGGCCCCCCGGAGACCGCGAGAACCAGAACCGACGTGTGAACGAGCGGCCGAAATAATGCCTCGGCCTGCGCCGCCGAAATGGGCGCCGCATCGTCAGCAGCGGACACGCTTCTGTTCCCGCTCGACGCTCTGTTTCAGGTTCGAGGCGGCGCGCGGAAACTTGCGCGCAACCTCGCCCAGCGACGCACACGCCGCCTCCTTCTCGCCCAGCGCCGCCAGCGACTGGCCGAGCCGGAACAGCGCATCGGGCGCCTTGGCGGAGGTTTCGTACTTGGTCGAGACGTTGAGGAACGCCTCGGCGGCATCGCGGTAGCGCTTGCGCTGAAACAGGCTCTCACCCAGCCAATACGCGGCCTCGGGTGAAAGTTTTTCGCCGGGATACCTCTTGAGGAAGTTGCGGAACGATTCTTCGGCCACCGCATAGTCTTTGCGCGCCATGTAGCCGTAGGCGAGATCGAATTCCTCCCGCGGCGACGATGGTGCCGTCGTTGCAACCATGTTCGGATTGCGCGGCGGCGCCTGTTCGGGCGGAATCGGCGCGATCGAGCCGAGCGTGTGCGGCGCACCGGGCGCATTCGGATGCTGGGTTGGGTCGAACACGTCGCGCTTGCCCGGCGGCAAGCCGGGCGGCGGCGGACTCGCGGAGGGATGGGCCTGCGTGGTCGCGCGCGGCGCACCCTTCCCGCCCAGTTCCTGGAAACGGTAATCGTTGTCCTGCTGCATGCGCTGCAACTGGCCTTCGAGCTGCTGATTGCGATACTGCAGTTGCTCGACTGTTCCGGTGAGCTGCCGAATCTGATTTTCAAGGTGATCGAGGCGCACGACGAGATCGCCGGGCCCCGCCTGCGCTGTGCGGTCCTGGCCGACCGGCGCCCCCGGGCGCTGCTCGCTGGGGCCGAACAGGCGATCGAGGAATGGGCGGTCTTCCTGCGCCCCGGCGGAACACGTCACCGCCAAGAGCACAGCGGCCAACACCGATGCCCTGGTCGCGCCAAGTGGGAAACGTGCCATGAGCCAATGATGTTTCGTGTGGATTTCGCCGGTTGCTAGCATAAAAATCCCTGCGTCCAAATTGTGACTAGTCCGCCGATTCAGAAGTCCTACACCCTTTGCACCCGAACTCGACTGGAAATTAATGCCGCCGATGTGAAGTTCCTATACCGGGTTGCCGCTAAATCGACTGTGACCTGCTAATCCCGGAGGCCGGGCCGGACGATTTGTCGCGACGGCTCATTCGGCCGGAACGCCCACGACCGGCTTGGTCTTGCGTGCCTTACGGCGCTCCTCGAACCCCTGGACCAGCACGAAGAACGCCGGCACGAACAACACCGCCAGGCAGGTCGAGGCGATCATGCCGGAGAATACCGTGATGCCGATCGACTTGCGCGCCGCGGCGCCGGCGCCCGACGCCATCACGAGCGGCGCCACACCGAGGATGAAAGCAAACGACGTCATCAGGATCGGACGGAACCGCGCGCGCGCCGCCTCGACGGCGGACACGGCGATGCTCTTGCCTTCGGCGCGCAATTCTCGCGCGAACTCGACGATCAGGATGGCGTTCTTCGCCGACAGCGCGATCAGCAATACGAGCCCGATCTGGACGTAAAGATTGTTGCTCAGGCCTTTGCTCACGAACGCCGAGATCATGATCACCGGGCCGATCAGCGAGAGCGGCACCGCCAGAACAACGCTGATGGGCGCGTACCAGCTCTCGTATTGCCCGGAGAGCACGAGGTAGACGAGCAGCAGGCCAAAGGCGAATACGAAGTACATCTGATTGCCGACGAGCTTCTCCTGGTACGACAGCGCGCTCCACTCGAAGCCCATGCCGGGCGGCAGTGAACTCTTGGCGATCTGCTCCATCAGCGCCATCGAATCGCCCGAGGAGAACCCGGTTGCCGGCACACCGATGATGGTGGCGGACGGATAGAGATTGTAGAGGCTGATCAGCGAAGGCCCGACCGACGGCACGATTTTGATCAGGGTGCCGAGCGGGATCATGCTGCCGCTCTTGTTGCGCACCGTCAGGTTCTGGATGTCCTCCAGGCGCAGCCGGAACTGGGCGTCGCCCTGCACGTAGACCTGGAAGGTGCGGCCGAACTTGTTGAACTGGTCGACATAGGCCGAGCCGAAATAACCGGCGAGCGCCGAGAACACCTGGCTGATATCGAGCTGAACGGTCTTGGTCTTTTCGCGGTCGACCTCGATCGTGTATTGCGGCACCCCGGCGCGGAACGATGCCATCACGGTCCGCAGACTGGTCTGGGTCCGGGCATTGGCGACGATGGTATCGACTACACTCTGCAGCTTGGGAAGGTCGAAGCTGCCATCGCGCAATTCGACCTGTAACGTGAAGCCCGCGGCGTTGCCGATGCCCTGGATTGCCGGCGGCGGCATCACGATGATGCGGGCCTCCTCGACTTCTTCCAGCGACTTGTTGAGGCCGACGAGCAGCGACAGCAAATCCTCGCCCTTTTGCTTGCCGCGATCGCCCCAGCTCTTGAGCGTCAGATAGGCGACGCCGGCATTGGCAAGCGTCGCGCTGTTGTCGAGCGCCGACATGCCGGCGATGGTGATGACGTGGTCCACTCCCGGCGTCTTGCCGGCGATGTCCTTGACCTTGTCGAGCACCTTCTGGGTCCGCTCCAGCGACGCGCCGTCCGGCAGTTGCACGATGGTGATCAGGTAACCCTGGTCCTCGGTCGGCAGAAAGCCGGTCGGCAGCCGCGAGAACCCGTAGAATGAAATGCCGATGATGATGAAGGCGATCATTGCCATGATGCCGCTGCGCGCGACCATCGCATTCATCAGCCACGCATAGCCGCGCTCGGCGCGGTCATAGATTGCGTTGAAGCCGCGAAAGAAGGCGTTGCGCTTTTCCGGCGGCACCGGCACGCGCAGCCACATGGCGCTCTGGGTGGGCTTGAGCGTCACGGCGTTGATGGCGCTGAGCATCGCGGTCGCCGCGATCACCAGCGCGAACTGCGCGTACATGCGGCCGGTCAGCCCGGGCAGGAACGCCGCGGGCAGGAACACCGACATCAGCACCAGCGTGATGCCGACGATCGGGCCGAACAACTGGTCCATGGCGCGGATCGCGGCATCGTGACCGCTCATGCCCTTTTCGATGTAGTGCGAGGCGCCCTCGACCACCACGATGGCATCGTCGACCACGATGCCGATCGCGAGCACGATGGCGAACAGCGTCGAAAAGTTCACCGTGAAACCGAGCGCCGACATCGCAGCGAACGCGCCCACAATGGTGACGGGCACGGTGGTCGCCGGCACCAGCATGGCGCGCCAGTCCTGCAGGAACAGCAGGATGACGATAAGAACCAGGATCGCCGCCTCGTACAGCGTTTTGTAGACCTCGTTGATCGACTCGTAGACGAACGTCGTGGTGTCGAACGGGATCGAATAGACGAGGTCCTGCGGAAAATCGCGGGCCAGCACGGCCATCTTCTTCTTGACCTCGTCCCCAACGTTGAGCGCGTTCGCGCCCGGCGACTGGAAGATCGCCATGCCGGCGGAGGGCTGGCCGTCGAGGTTGAAGACCTGACTGTAGGTCTGCGCACCGAGTTCAACGCGGCCGATGTCGCGCACGCGCGTGATCTCGCCCGACGTCCCGGTCTTGACGATGACATCGGCGAACTGCGCCGGATCGGTCAGGCGGCTCAGCACGTTGAGCGTGTACTGGAACGACTGGTCCGCCGGCGCCGGCGGCATGCCGATCTGGCCGGCGGTGACCTGTTCGCTCTGCTTGGCCAACGCGTCCTTGACGTCCGACACGTCGAGGCCACGGGCCTGCATCTTGTTCGGGTCGAGCCATATCCGCATGGAATACTGTCCCGCGCCGAAAACGTTGACGTTGCCGACGCCGGGGAGCCGTGAAATCTCGTCCTTCAGGCGGATGGTCGCGTAGTTGGCGAGATACAGGCTGTCATAACTACGCTTCGGCGAGGTCAGCGTCACGATCTGCAGGATCGCGGTCGACCGCTTCTGCACCGTCACGCCCTGCTGCTGCACCGCCACGGGCAATTGCGACAGCGCCGAGGAGACCCGGTTCTGCACCAGGACCTGCGCGAAGTTGAGTTCGGTGCCGATGTTGAAGGTGACAGTGAGCGTATAGGAGCCGTCCGCCGCCGCGTAGGACTGCATGTAGATCATGCCTTCCACGCCGTTGACCTGCTGCTCGATGGGCAGCGCGACGGTGTCGATCACGGTGCGCGCGCTCGCGCCGGGGTAGCGCGTGGTGACCTGCACGGTGGGCGGGACGACGTCGGGATATTGCGCGACCGGGAGGGTGTAGAGTGCAACCGCGCCGATAACGACCATCATGATCGCCAGCACGTTCGCCAGAACGGGCCGCTCGATGAAGAATTTCGAGATCATGCGGCCTGCCCGCTACTTTGTGCCGGCAGGAGGCGTCGCAGGAGGTGCCGCCGCCGTCTTTTCCTGCGGAGTGACTTTCTGCCCCGGGATCGCGCGCATGATCCCGTCTATGATGACACGGTCGTCCGGCATGATGCCCTTGTCGATTACCCGCATGTCACCCTCAAGCGGGCCGATCTCGACCTTGCGCTGCTCGACCACGTTGTCCTTGTTGACGACCAGCAGATAGCGCCCGCCCTGGTCGGCACCAAGCGAGGCGTCGGGAACCAGCAACGCGTTCTTGTTCTCTCCAACCGGCACCCGCACGCGGACGAAATAGCCGGGCAGCAGTACCCGGTTGGGGTTCTGAAAGATCCCCCGCACCGCCAGCGTACCGGTCGAGGAATCAACCGTCGGCGCGGCGTAATCGAGCGTGCCCCTGTGCGGATAGCCCTCGTCGGTCTGCAGCCCAACCTCGACCGGGACCTTCTTGAGTTCTGCGGGCGTGAGACCGAGACGCCTGATCTCGGCGCGCACGGTCAGCACGTCGCGTTCGGCGATATTGAAGTTCACATAGATCGGATCAAGTTGAACGATGGTGGCGAGTTGCGTCGGCGTGGTCGCTCCCACCATGGCACCGACCGAAACGAGGCGCGCCGAAACCACGCCGTCGAACGGCGCCTTGACGGTGGTGTAGCCGTAATTGATGGCGGCCGTCTGGGTATTGGCGTCCGCCTGCTGCAGGTTTCCGCGATCGCCGTCGCGCTGGCCCAGCCACTTGTCGTAATTGGCAGGGGTCGACACCTGCTTGGAGACCAGTTCCTCCTGCCGCTTGAACTCGGCTTCAGAATATTTCAGCGCCGCCTTGGCGCTTTCCTGCGCGCCCTCGGCCTGCTCCAGCTTAACCTTGTAAGGCTGCGGCTCGATGATGAAGAGCGGCGTGCCTTCTTTGACGAAGGCGCCGTCTTCATACTTGATCTCCTGCACAAACCCGGGCACGCGCGCCACCAGATTTGCGGTATTAACCGCCGCCGTATTGCCGGTCGCTTCGAGATACCGGGTGACCGGCCTTTCCGCCGGCGCCATTACCGTCACCACCGGGGGCGGCGGCGCCACGTATTGGTTGTCGCGCCCGCAGGCACTGAGCAGCACGAGCAGCGGGACCGCGATCGCAGGACGTATCTTCACAGCGGTCAGCACCGCGCTTGTCATGGGGGCCTCGGAACGCACTTCGGCAGAGTGATTCTCAAAACGGAACGCCCGCGCAATTTGCATGATCTTGCGTTGTTTCGCCATCCGCAAACGAAGCGACGATGCCCAAAATACAACCGGCGCCCGAAGGCGCCGGCTGTCCCCTTCCCCCGCGTAGTCCCCCGCTAAGAACTGGTATTGAGCACCGTCACCGCCCGCCGGTTCTGTGACCAGCATGACAGGTCGTTGCAGACTGCGACCGGACGTTCCTTGCCGTATGAGATCGTGCGCATACGGTGTGTCTGGACGCCGCGCGACGTGAGATATTCACGCACCGTCTGGGCGCGCCGGGCGCCGAGCGCGATGTTGTATTCGCGCGTGCCGCGCTCGTCGGCATGCCCTTCGATCGTAAAGCTGTATTGGCTATAGGCCTGCAGCCACTGCGCTTGCTTCTCCAGGGTCTGCAGCGATTGCGTCGTGAGCTCGGACGAATCCGCCTCGAAGAACACGCGATCGCCGACATTGACCACGAAATCCTGCTGGCTGCCCGGCGTCGCGCCGGCTCCAGCCTGCGAAGGATCATTGGATCTGTTGGCGCAGCCCGCAATCGCCAGTGCGGCGATCAGTACCCCGGCAACCCCCGCAGCGCGGAAGAGACGCGTAACGGTCGTCATCATTCCGGTGCCTCCCTTCTCCATCTCATTCCCCGAACCCGATCACAGGTCTAGCAGGCGGCTGGTTAAGCGAAGGTTCTGTCAACCTTGCTCGCCTGTTGCCTCAATCACTCAAATGCCGGGGAAAAGACGGAAACTCGCTCCGGTGGTTAATGACTTGCGAATACGGCACCTTCTGGGCTCCCCGAGTTCCATTCAGGTGTCGTATTAAGTGTTCACTCTCCTTACTGCAGTAGCGGCGACCAGGCCGGATCCGACGCGAAGCTCGGCGTTTGCACCTGCAGTTCGTTGCGTCCGGTGACATCGACCGTGTGCAACGTCGGCCCGGCATTCAGGTCGCGGAAGAACATGATCACACGGCCATTCGGCGACCAAGTCGGGCCTTCATTGTGGTAACCTTCAGTCAACAGCCGTTCACCGGAGCCGTCAGGCTTCATGATGCCGATGGCGAACTTGCCCTGCGCCTGCTTGGTAAAGGCGATGTAGTCGCCGCGCGGTGACCACACCGGCGTCGAATAGGCGCCGTCGCCGAAGCTGATCCGCTGCGCCGAGCCGCCGTTTGCGGACATCACGTAAATCTGCTGCTTGCCGCCGCGATCGGATTCGAAACAGATACGCTGGCCGTCGGGTGAATACGACGGCGCAGTGTCGATCACAGACGTATCGGTCAGGCGCGTGGTCGACTTCGACCGCAGGTCCATGACAAACAGATTGGAATTGGCGCCGCGCTGCAAACTGAAGATGACCCGCTGGCCGTCCGGCGAGAATCGCGGGCTGAAGCTCATGCCGGGAAAATTGGTGACGATCTCGCGCTGCCCGGTCTCGATGTTCATCAGATAGACCTTGGGGTCGCCCTGTCCATACGACATATACGTGATGGTGTCGGCCGACGATGAGAAGCGCGGCGTCAGTACAAGATCGTCGCCACGTGTGAGGTAGCGCACGTTGGCGCCGTCCTGATCCATGAGCGCAAGCCGTTTGACGCGGCGCTCCTTCGGTCCCGATTCATCGACGAACACCACGCGGCTGTCGAAGTAGCCCTTCTCGCCGGTAATCCGCTCATAGATCGCGTCGGAGATGATGTGCGCGATGCGCCGCCAGTTGTCCGGGGTGGTGTTGTACTGCTTGCCGTCGAGCTGCTGACCCGCGAACACATCCCACAGGCGGAATTGGGCGGTAAGCCTCCCCTCGGACTGGGAGAGGCGGCCGGTCACCAGCGCCTGGGCGTTGATGGTGCGCCAATCCGGAAACCGGACGGTGTCGATGTTCGATATTCTTTCCAGATAAGCCGCCTGATCGATCGGCGCGAACAAACCGGAGCGCTGCAGATTCGACGTGATGATCTGCGTCATGTTGCGCGCGGCTGCGGGGTCGCGCAGCCCTGCCGCGACGAAATCCGGCAGAGCGATCGGCAACGGTTGGACGCTGCCCTGGGTAACATCGAGTTGCAGCACGGCGGCGGCCTGCCGCGGCGACAGACCGGCGAACGCACCGGCCGCAAGGCCACCGCCCAGCACCAGCATGCGCCGGCGGCTCAGGAGATGTGGCTTCGTCGCTAACTTACGCTCGTTCATCGTTCGATCGTCCCCGCTGTTCGCAGCAGCGGTCATCCGCGGATCATCTCGCGCGGATCAAAGGTAATTTCGATATCTTTCCACATGTCGTAGTGGTCGGGCCGGAGCATGTCGTATGGCTGCCCGCGGAAAATTGCGCGTATCGCGCTGTCGCGCGCTGCGACGAACAGCGGGGTGTGCCCGCTGGTCAGAACAATCGGCGGACCATTAAGCGTACCGTCCGGCTTGAGCTTGATCCGGATCAGCACGGTCAATTCCCGCGGGTCCTTGGCCCCCGCCGGGATGTTCCACAAATTTGCCAGCCGCGCGCGGAGCGCATCGAGTTCGCTCATCGACAGCGCCTCGGCGGTGCCTCTCGGCAGACCGAGCGACGCCTGCGGACTGAGCAAATTGCCTGCGGCCGCAAGCCGCGTCGCATCGCGCTTGTCGAGCAACGCCTCAACCTTCCTGGCGTCAAACTTGGGAGCCGGCGGCGCGGGTTTCCTCGGCGGCATCGGCGTCTTGGCCGCGACCTTCTTCGGCTCGGGCTTCTTCACATCGTCCTTGGCAAGCTTCTCGGCGATCGGATCCGGTTTTGCCTCGGCCTGCTGCTGCTCCGCGGGGCTTTTCTCGACCGGCTTGGCCTCGGCGGGTTTGCTCTGGTCGGGCTTCATCTCCGCCGGTTTCGGTTCCGGCGGCGATGGTTCCACCTCGCGCGCGGCTTTGACCTCCTTGTTGTCGACCTTCGCGGACTGCTCCTCGACGGTCTTGGTCTCGGCCTCCTTTTCGACCAGCGGCTTCGGCGTATCGACCTTGGGTGCGTCCTTGACACCCGCCGTGATCTTGGAAAATTCGTCAGCCGTCACCAGGTCAATGGGAAGCGATTGCACCGGGTCGGGCAGCGGCTTGGCGGCGAACGACAACACGCTCCACAACAAGATGGATGCATGCGCAAATGCCGATATGGTGTAAGCTGTCCTCATTGCTCCGCAATCAAAGTCCCGAACCCTGCTCGACCTCTGTCACCAGCGCGACGCGCCGAAATCCCGCCGACGAGAGTCGACCCATCACCTTCATCACCGTGCCGTAGTCGACCTGACGGTCGCCGCGCACGTAGATTCGCTCCTCCATGCCGCCGCGCGCTTCGGTCACTGCCTTGAGCTTGGCGACCAGTTCCTCGATCGGAATCTCGGCATCCTGCAGATAGACTTCGCCTTTCACATTGACCGAAACCGTCAACGGCTCCTTGTCCTGCTCCATGGTCTTCGCCTGGGTCTGCGGCAGATCGATTGGCACACCGACCGTCAGAAGCGGCGCAGACACCATGAAGATGATGAGCAGGACCAGCATGACGTCGACCATCGGCGTCACGTTGATCTCGGCCATGACCGGACGCCGGCGATGTCGGCGCCGGCCAGCGGCCGCAGAAACTCCTGCGCTCATCGCCATCCCGATCCCTCATCCCCGTTCGTCGATTTGCCGCGACAGAATCGCAGCAAACTCATCGGCGAACCCCTCCAGGCGTAGCGCCTGTCTATTCACGTCAGACACGAACTTGTTATAGAAAATGGTCGCCGGTATGGCGGCGATAAGGCCAATCGCGGTAGCAAATAGGGCTTCGGCGATGCCCGGGGCAACGACCGCCAGCGACGTGGTCTGCTGGCCCGCGATCGCCCGGAAGCTTGTCATGATGCCCCAGACCGTGCCGAACAGGCCGATGAACGGGCCTGCCGAGCCTACCGTCGCCAGCACCAGGAGGCGGCTTTCCAGCCGCTCGATCTCGCGCTGGATGGTCACGTCCATGACCTTCTGGATGCGCATCTGCAGCCCCGCGAAGGATCGCGGCTGGCCCTCAAGGCTGCGCTTCCATTCCCGCATGGCCGCGACAAACAGCGCCGCCATCGAATGCGACGGCCGCGCCGACAACGTGCGGTAGAGTTCGTCCAGCGATTGGCCTGACCAGAACGCCTGTTCGAACCCATCCATCGCGCGTTTGGTCCGCGCGTAGAGCAGAATCTTGTCGATCGCGATCGCCCAGACCGCAATGGAGGCGATGATCAGCCCGACCATGACGCCCTTGACCACCAGGTCGGCGTTCTGAAACAGGGCCCACATCGAGAGCGGCGCGGCGGACGACTGCATCAGATTTCCTTCCAGCTGTCCCGTTCGCTGCGGCCGAGATCAAACGCGGAGCCGTCGTGTGGAAGGGCATGCAGGGCTCTGGCGCAATGCGCGGCATCGCCACCCCGTGGCCGAGAACCCAAATTCACAAAAAATGCGCGCCATCCCCCGATCGGCTGAGAGTACGGATTCCTCGCCAAAGGTGACGAAACTGAGGCACCCAGCCGTTTGTCCCGCGTGTTGACCTGACCGCTGGCCGCTAATGCACTGTTGCCGGGGCTCGGCGCGGTCGAGGGCGTCGCGCGCGAACGCGGGCCAGAAACGAAAATCGAGCCTACTGGTCTGAATATGGAATGTTGCTAGATTGCTTGTCCGTCAATCGGCAGGCATCGATCTCATGAAGCGACGGGAGTTCATCCTTCTAGGCGGCGCGGCTGTGACTTGGCCGATGATGGTGCGCGCGCAGCAGGCGAAGATCGCGCGCATCGGCTGGCTGACAGCGCAGTATGAGGCCAGTCTCACGCCATTTCTCGCTGCTCTTCGGTCAGCTTTCGCCGAGCTTGACTATGTTGAAGGCCGCAACTTGCAGATCGCCTACCGCTACGGCGACGACAAGATCGAGCGCGTGCCGGCGCTTGCCGCCGAACTGCTGCGCCTTCCAGTGGACGTGATGTTGGCGCAAGGCGCCGCCGTCCCGATTGTCGCTACCCTCAATCTGCCGGTTCCCTTGGTTTATGTGTTCAGCGGCGATCCGGTGACGGCCGGATTTGCCGACAGCCTCGCGCGGCCGCGCGGCAACATGACAGGACTCACCTTTATGGCTGCCGAGCTTAACGGCAAGCGGCTGGAGTTCCTGCGCGAATCCATTCCCAATCTGCGGCGGGTCGCCATCGTTGCGAACCCGGCGCACCCGGGTGAGCATCTCGAGCGCGCCTATACGGAGAACTATGGGCGGCAACTTGGTTTGAATACCGAATATCATGCGACCACAACACGCAACGAGCTCGAAGCCGCGTTCACCGCAATGGAAAAGAATCCCCCGCAGGCGATCTCGCTGTTCGCTGACGGATTTGCCATTCAATACCGCCAAAACATCATCGATTTCGGCATGCGTCAGCGTATCCCGGTCGTTTCCGGCTGGCCGGTTTTCGCCAAGAGCGGAGCGTTATTCACGTATGGACCGCAACTCACATCGTCCTACGCCCGGCTTGCCTACTATGTGGACCGTATCCTCAAAGGTGCCCGGCCCGCCGACTTACCGATCGAGCAGCCGACAAAGTTCGAGCTGGTCGTCAATCTTAAGAGCGCAAAGAGGCTGGGCCTCCAAGTGCCGACATCGATGCTGCTGCGCGCTGACGAAGTGATCGAGTAGGGTACAGTTTCGGCCGCACCGCGACGGTGTACCTTCCCAACGGGCGCGGTGACCTTCGCGATGGCACGCTATCTTCGCTCCCCTCCACGCTGATCCTGCTTGCGGCCAACCTCGTCCCGCTCGTCGGCATTTTCATGTGGGGCTGGGATGCGTTCGTCCTGCTGGTGCTCTATTGGCTCGAGACCGCAGTAATTGCGTTCTGGACCGTCGTGCGGATCGCGACGATGTCCCGCGAATCGCTCGGCGATCTCAATTTCGAGGGCGCCGACAAGACCAAGCCGGCGTCGCCGATCGCACTCGCCGCATTTTTCACGGTGCACGCCGGCATCTTCATGGCGGTGCACTTCATGTTTCTGTGGACTCTGTTTTCCGGCGGCTGGGCGCGCAAAATTCACGGGCCGCGCCAGTTCGTCGACGAACTCGTCATCGGCACCGGACTGTGGGTACCGCTGCTGGTGCTGTTTGTGGTGCGCGGCGGCCTGATCATGTTCGAAACCGCCGAACCCTATCTGCGGGGCGCGTTCCGCCTCGCGCCTAAGCAGACGACAAGAGCGCAGCGATGCTCAGCCCGTCCGAGACGGTCCTGTTCGGGCTCTACACCCGCATTTTCGTGATGCAGTTCACGATCATCCTGGGCGCCTGGTTCGCGCTGCTCCTGGGCACCGCCGCCGCCTACGCATTTCTGGTCGCAGTGAAAACCGGGATCGATATCGCCTTCCAGGTTTGCGGCGACGCCATTCACGCGGCCTGGCTCAAGGCCAAAGAGAAATCAAAGACATCGCCCTCGCCTTGACGTTACGCCCTTGCCGTAGATGCAATGCGGGCCGCAATCCCGGATGGGATCGCGGCCCGACGATCTGAAGACGCTTGACCCGCTTCAGTTCTTTACCGGCTTCAGCTCTGGGACGAGGGCGGCGGCGATGTTTCGCTACGGCCGCCGCGCTCGGCCATGAACTGGTCGAACTCCGCCTTGTCCTTGGCCATCCGCAGGCGGCCGAGGAAATCACGAAATTCGCGCTGCTCCTCTTCGAGGCGCCGCAGGGTGTCATGGCGGTATTCGTCGAACGCCTTGTTGCCGCTCGAACGCGTCGGCTGCCACCACGTACCGGCAGCGCGGCTCTCGCTCGCACCGCCGCTCCAGGAGGCGCCGATGCCACTATTCCAAGGACCTACCGCACGATTTCTCCAGCAACTCATTCGTCCGCTCCCGATGATGAAGGCCAGGGTGACGAGGCCGATCGGCCACCAGACCATGAAGCCCAGGATCACCAGGGCGATCCAGGCTGGCTTTCCCAACTCGTCAAGTCTCGCAACGATAGGCATGATGACCTCGCCAGTGAATGTTAATTACATTCACATACCTAGAGAGCCGCCGGACCGCTGTCAAGAGTGGCTGGCGCTCAGGGGGCTGTCGCCTCGCCTGGCGCGTTGGCGATCCCCAGGCCGCGTAGATAGACAAGCACTGCCGCTTCCAACAGGTCCTCCGGCGTCATCGGCAGCGCGCGCCGCCCGGCGTCGCCGCGACCGAACAGCGCGGCGATGCCATGGGACATCGCCCAGATGTGCAACGCCATCATCGTGACCGGCGGGCGGTTCTTCGCCGGCATAGTGGCGACCAGCCGCTCAGTCGCCGCGCGCAGCACCGCGAACGCCCGTTCGCCGGCTTCGCGAAGCTCCGGATTGGTGTCGAGCGGAATGCCGGCTTCGAACATCGCCGAATAATAGGCCTGCTCGGTGCGGGCGAAGTTCAGGTAGGCACGGCCGATCCGTTCGAATGCAGCGAACGGCTCGGGGCGGCCGTCGTCCCAGGCGCGCGCCAGCACATCGGCGAATTGTTCGAAGCCCCGCACCGCGATGTTGGCCAGGAGTTCGTCGCGGTCGCGGAAATGCCGATAGGGCGCGGCCGGACTGACGCCCGCCCAGCGCGCCGCCTCTGCGAAGGTAAAGCCCGCAGGCCCCTTCTTGGCGATCAGCTCCAGCGCGGCACGCACCAGGGCCTCCTTGAGGTTGCCGTGGTGATAGCCGCGCGGGCCGCGGTCGTTCTTGGACCAGCTCATGTCATCTTGGACCAGCTCATGTAAACGGTCTTTACATGACTCGGAGCGGCGCGTCGATGTGGCCGCCGAACCGCGCCTTCGGTGATCGCTTCGGGCCCATTCAGCCGGCGCTTCGGGCCAATTCGGCCTGCATCGCAATCCGCAGCGGCTTCGGGATCGGCCGGGCGCGGCCGTCCGAGATGAAGGCGACGCGCACATGCGCCGTGACCAGCAGATCGTCGCCCCGCCTGACTTGCTGCCGAAGCATGATCGAAGCGCCCTTGATCTCCTCGTATTCGGTCACGACGTCGACGACGTCGTCCATCCGCGCGGACTTGAGAAACTCGATCTGCATCGAACGCACCACGAAGGCGAATCCGGGCGCCTCCTTCTGGGCCTCCTCGAACAAACCGCGTTGATCGGCGCCGAGCAGTCGCAGGTAGTTCGAACGGCCGCGCTCCATGAAGCGCAAATAGTTGGCGTGATAGACGATGCCGGTGAAATCGGTGTCCTCGTAGTACACCCGCACCGTCATCGTGTGGCGGCCGTTTTGGATCACGCCGTCGAGTGCGTCTTGGGTCATTGCGCCTCAGCGGGGAGCGGCCGCGAATATACGCTGCAAAAGCTCGGCGAACTCTCCTGAATCCAGCTTGGAGTTTTCGCGCAGATCGTTGAGGTGAACGACGACAATCCGGCGCGCGGGGGCGACGATGATGTATTGTCCACCCGAGCCGCGTGCCGAAAATGCACCCGGACCGACCCTAGTCCGAAACTGCATGTCCCGCTCCGATACCCACCACAGGTATCCGTAACCGATGCCCGACCTCGCCGGAGAATAGGGTTGCGTGCTTTCCCTCACCCACCCGGCGGGCACGACCTGCCGATCGGCCCACGATCCCCCGTTGAGATAGAGCCAGCCAAAGCGTGCGAGGTCGCGTGCGGTGAATCGCATCGTATAGGCGGGATGGGCTGATGCATCGTCGCGAACATAGTGGCCGTCGGCTGCGGTGAAATCTTCCATTCCGATCGGGCGGGCGATGTGCCGCTCGACCGCGGCGAACGTGTCCTCACTGGTTGCGTAGCGGAGAATCGAGCCGAGCGCGTTGAAATCCCAATTGTTGTAGAACCAGAACGCGCCGGGCTTGTGGCTGCCGCGCTTCGGACGTTCCTTTTTCTGCGTTTTCGTTTCGTAGGCCGCTTTGTGATAAACGCCGGAGCGCGCCATCAGCAGGTCACGGACCGTGGCCTGCTTCTCCCGATCCGTGAGGCTTGGGGGCTTGTCGTCGATTCCGAGTTCAGCAAGTGTCTTGCCCAGATCAATCTGACCTTTGGCAACGGCGGGACCATAAAGCGCGCTCATGAAGCTCTTGCGCACGGAGTGGACTGAGACCTTCTTGCGCGGGTCGCCCCAACTCGCGATCACTCGACCGTCCTGGACGATCATGACGGCGGTCGATTCCATCTCCTCCGCGTATTTTCGTGCCGCCTCGAGCTTACCGAAGGACCAGCCGAACTGGGCCGGATCTGCCTTCCTCCATGTATCGCCCGGGAATTCGGCTTCAGCCGCGACGGAAGCCTCGAACCGCGCGCCCAGCAGCAACGAAGCGAGCATGGCGATTTTGAAGAGGCCGCGAAGACAGCGGCCGGCAGGGGGCAATTGCACGATCGTGGTCCAGCGCTACAACGGCAAAACAAATTAGCCCAACCTGCCGCCGCCGCGCAACGTCACCACCACGATCTCCGGCGGCATGCCGATGCGCAACGGCAGAATGCTGCAGCCGAGCCCGCCCGATATGATCACATCGCATCGCTCGCGCACGTGACCATAGGCGAAGCGGTTGCCGTAACGCGACGGCACCACGGGCGACCAGCCGAACAGCCGCACCTGGCCGCCATGGGTGTGGCCGCTCAGCACGAGCGAAACCCGCTCCGGCACGCGCACAGCGATGTCCGGTTCGTGCGCCATCAGGATGACCGGCGCATCGTCGGTGATCTTTGCCAATGTTCCGGGCAGATCGTCGACACCATAGTGGCGGCCCGGGTGCAGACGCCGCGACGGCAAGAACGCAACCTGGTCGCCCAGTCCCGCGAGCCAGAACGCCTGCCCTTCCTTTTCCAAGCGCACCACGTCGTTTTCGTAAACCGGGATACCGGCGGCCTCCAGTACGCCGCGGCTGAAGGGCGGTCCCTTCCATGTCCGCTGCACTTCCGCATCGGACCACCATTCGTGGTTGCCCAGGATGGCGTGAACGCCCAGCGGCGCACGCAATGCAGACAATGCGCCGGCCCACTCCGTCGGCTCGACATCCTTGGTCACGAAGTGACGTTGGAAGCGGTCGCTGACAACGTAGTCGCCAAGCAGCAGAATGATGTCGGCGGCAAGCTCGTTCGTCGTTGCGACGATGGAACGGACGCGTTCGGCCGTCATCCACGGATTGCAGGCATGGATGTCGGCGATCACCGCGATCTTGAGATCAAGTCCGCGCGACCAGCGTACCGGCTGCAAGTCGTAACGTGTGATGCGCGGCCGCCAGAAGGTTTCAAACATCCCATAGGCGGGGACGAGCGCACCCGCTGCACCGAGCGTCAGCAACCATCGCAGGAACCGCCGGCGTGAGATCATGAGCGGAGTGGACGATGAAAGAATGTGCGAATCGTGAAAGGTGCAATTGGGCAGACGTTACAATTTCGTTAGGTCACTGCGGCGGCGACGACACACCTTAGAAGTATTCTCTCCTCGGACCACATGCAACACCGGCCAAAAACCTGATACCGGTGCGGCTTGGTTAATCCCGCCCGAGACGTCTCTTCATGGATATTGTCTGGACCTGCAAATGCTGCGGAAAGCAGTACAACTCGCTGCCGCTTGCCTTCGCGCTCGATCTGCCAGACCCCTGGCTCGCGGTGCCCGAAACGGAGCGCAGGTTACGCGCAACGCTGACCAGCGACCGATGCATCATCGACCGAACGGAATTCTGCATTCGCGGGCGCTTGGAAATTCCGGTCATCGACAGCGACAACCACTTCATCTGGGGGATTTGGACCACCGTCTCCAAGGACGGCTATGACCGCATCGCGGAACTCTGGAACACGCAAATTCGCGATCAGGAGCCGCCAATACCCGGAACGCTCTGCAGCGATCTGCCGATCTATCCGCAGACCGCCGGTCTTAGCTGCAGTCTGCATCTGAGAAACGCCGGCCGGCGTCCGTCGATCAAGCTTGCGCCGGCGGACCATCCGCTCGCGATCGAGCAGCGTGACGGCATTACCATTGAGCGCGTGCAGGAAATCGCCGCCGCGGTCCAGCGGCATACGAAGTAGGGCGAAAGCCTACTCTTCGTCGTCGCCCTGCCCGAACAACCCGAACTGCGCCGGATCGCGCGCGGGCTCGGCGAGGCCGAGATGGCGGAAGGCGTGCGAGGTCAACAGCCGCCCGCGGGGCGTGCGCTGGATGAAGCCTTTCTGAATCAAAAACGGCTCGACGATCTCCTCGATCGCGTCGCGCGGCTCGGACAGCGCCGCCGCGATGGTGTCGATCCCGACCGGCCCGCCGCCGTAGTTCTCGGCGATATTCGAGAGGTAGCGCCGGTCCATGGCGTCGAGGCCGGCGGCGTCGACTTCGAGCTGGGTCAGCGCGCGGTCGGCCGCGGCACGGTCGATCGAGGTAGCTGCCGGCGACCAGCGCGAAGTCGCGCACGCGGCGCAAGAGCCGCCCGGCAATGCGCGGCGTGCCGCGCGCGCGTCGCGCGATTTCGTTGGCGCCATCCGCCGTCATGCCGATGCCGAGCACGCGCGCGCCGCGGCTGACGATCTGCTCCAGCTCTTCCACAGTGTAGAAGTTGAGCCGGATCGGGATGCCGAAGCGGTCGCGCAGCGGATTGGTGAGGAGCCCCGCGCGGGTGGTGGCGCCGACCAGCGTGAACGGCGCGAGATCGATCTTGACTGAGCGCGCCGCCGGCCCCTCGCCGATGATGAGATCGAGCTGGAAGTCCTCCATCGCCGGATAGAGGATTTCCTCGACCGCCGGATTGAGCCGGTGAATTTCATCAATGAAGAGCACGTCGCGCTCTTCGAGATTGGTGAGCAGCGCCGCGAGGTCACCGGCCTTGGCGATCACCGGACCCGAGGTGGCGCGGAAGTTCACGCCGAGCTCGCGTGAGACGATCTGCGCCAGCGTGGTCTTGCCGAGCCCGGGTGGCCCAACGAACAGCACGTGGTCGAGCGCCTCCTTGCGGGTGCGCGCCGCTTCGATGAACACCGCGAGATTGGCGCGGGCCTGCTGCTGGCCGATGAATTCGGCGAGCTTCTGCGGGCGCAGCGAGGTTTCGGCCGTGTCCTCCTCGCGGCGTTCGGCGCTGACCAGGCGGCGGGGCGGCGTGGTCACGCGACTTCCTCCGCGCTCGAATTTTGGCGTCCAACGGCAGCGGCGGCGTCGAGGCCCGGATGAAGGCCGCACGACATTCTCGCCCACTCCGCAGCAAGTGGCCTCGCTCCGTATTGTTCAAGCACCGTCACAGCGTGCGCTCGCGGCTGTATTTGTTCGGCAGCAGCTCGGCGATGGTGACGATCACCGGACCGTTCCTGCTCGGCACGATCACGCGCGCCTCGCGGTCGTAGTCCCAGATCATCTCCCGGCAGGCACCGCACGGCGACACCACCGTGATGGTCTGATCGGCTTCAGTCGGCTTGGGATGGCGCACCGCCACGATGGTGTCGATGCCGGTCTCACCGAGGTCGGTGATGGCGCGTCCGAGCGCGACCGCCTCGGCGCACACCGCCATGCGGCCGAGATAGGCGTCGAGATTGACGCCGGTGAGCACCTGTCCAGAGCGCGTGCGCATCGCCGCGCCGACTTCCTGCCAGTCGTTGCGATAGCGCCGCTTGATCGCCGCGCTCGCCGCTTCGATCAGTTCGTTGTCCTGCTCGCTCAACGTGGCAACAACGCCGGGATCCGTCACTTCGCCAGTTCCTTCAACCCGAGCCGGATGAGCTGCGAGGTGTCAGCCCCCTCGCCCGCGGCTCGCGTCGCCGCCGCGATGGCGGCGGCCGCCTGTGGCTGACCATAACCGAGATTGACCAGCGCAGAGACCGCGTCCGATACCGGCTGCGGCGCTCGCCGGTCCTCGACCTGGCCGGATAGCCGAATGACCGCCGGATCGATGTCGGCATAGGCCGGCGCCTTGTCCTTGAGTTCGGTGACGATGCGCTCGGCCACCTTGGGACCGACGCCGGGCGTACGCGCCACCGTGGCCTTGTCGCGCATCGCAATCGCCGAGGCGAGTTCGGCCGGCTTGAGCGTCGATAGCACCGCGAGCGCGACCCTTGTGCCGACGCCCTGCACGGTCTGCAACAGACGAAACCACTCGCGTTCGACGTCGGAGGAAAAACCGAACAGCCGGATCTGGTCTTCGCGCACGTGGGTCTCGATCGCGAGCACGACCGGCTCGCCCGGCGCCGGCAGCGACTGCAGCGTCCGCGCCGAGCAATGCACCAGATAGCCGACGCCATTGACGTCGAGGATGATGGACTCCTCGCCGTAGCTGTCGACGATGCCCTTGAGCTTACCGATCATCGCATCTCGATCGGCCGTCGATGCGGGATTAGATCGAACTTGTCGCGCGTGGTCGAGCCACTGCGTCCCCTCCCCCCTTGCGGGGGAGGGACAGGGAGGGGGGTGGCGGCAAGTTCCGGACTCGCGGCTACCCCCCTCCCCACCCCTCCCCCGCAAGGGGGGAGGGAGCCGACCGTCGATGCCGTTTGAAAGACGGCAAGTCCGCTCATTGCATCATGCGTTGAACAACTCATCGCATCGCCATCTTCAACGTCACGCTCTGGCGATGATGCGCGTGGCACACCGCGATCGCCAGCGCGTCAGCGGCGTCATGGGATTGCGGATCGGCCTTGGGCAGCAGCACCCCGATCATCATCCTGATCTGCGCCTTCTCGCTGTGACCGGCGCCGACGATGGTTTTCTTCACCAGGTTCGGCGCGTATTCGGCGACCGGCAGCCCGATGAGTGCCGGCACCAGCATGGCAATGCCGCGCGCCTGCCCGAGCTTCAAGGTCGCGACCGCATCCTTGTTGACGAAGGTGGCTTCGACCGCGGCCTCGTCGGGCGCATGATCGGCGACCACGCGGCGCAGCCCATCATGGATCGTCACAAGCCTGACCGCGAGCGCCGCCTTGTCGTCGGTCGCCACCGACCCGCAGGCCAGAAACGTCAGCCGGTTGCCTTCAATCGCAACCACGCCCCAGCCGGTGCGGCGGAGCCCCGGATCGATGCCCAGAATGCGAATCGGACGTGCCATCAGGGCACCTTGATAGCCCCCCGGCCCGAAAGCGCCTAGCGCGCACCGCGAAACCACCGCCGGCGCCCGGCGGGACCGCCGCCTTCAGCAGCGTAACGCGTGCGCCATCACGCACTCAGCTTCTGCATCAATGCGTCGGAGATTTCGAAGTTGGCGTAGACGTTCTGCACATCGTCGTGCTCGTTGAGCGATTCGATCAGCTTGAGGACCTTCTCGCCCTGCTCGTCGTCGACCGCGACGGTGTTCTGCGGCTTCCACACCAGAGCCGCCTTGCGCGGCTCGCCGAACTTCGCCTCCATCGCCTTGGCGACCGTGCCAAGCGAATCCGCGCTGGTGTAAATCTCGTGGCCGCCCTCGCTCGACGCCACGTCCTCGGCGCCGGCATCGATCGCGGCTTCCAGCATGGCGTCGGCATCGGCCGCCGCGGCGTCGTATTCGACCACGCCGACATGGTCGAACATGAACGACACCGCGCCGGTTTCGGCCAAGTTGCCGCCGCTCTTGGTAAAGGTCGCGCGCACCTCGCCTGCTGTGCGGTTACGGTTGTCGGTCAGCGCCTCGATGATGACCGCGATGCCGCCGGGCCCATAGCCCTCGTAGCGCATGTCCTCGTAGTTCTCGGTGTCGCCGCCCTGCCCCTTCTTGATGGCGCGCTCGATCACGTCCTTGGTGACGTTCTCGGCGCGGGCCGCGAGGATTGCGGCGCGCAGGCGCGGGTTGAAGGCCGGGTCGGGCTGGCCGAGCTTGGCGGCGGTGGTGATTTCGCGCGCGAGCTTGCCGAACAGCTTGGATTTGACCTTATCCTGCCGCCCCTTGCGGTGCATGATGTTCTTGAACTGGGAATGTCCAGCCATCGCCTGCTCCTCGACGCCACCGGCCGCCCGCAAAACCAACGAGATCATCGAGCCGGTGGGCGTATGAATGATGTCGGCACGTTATAGAATGCGCCGTCGGCAAAATCCACAACGCCCCGCCCGCGCGAGGGGCGCTACCCCCAGAACGCCGGACGCACCTGCTCCAGCCGGCCGCCGAGCCGGACCGGCGCGACCCGCCGCGCCAGCCCGGTGGCATCCTCGGTCTCGATCGCGAGGGCGCATAATGTCGCCTCGCCCAGCGCGGGCTCGAAACGTGCGCCCGGAATCTTGCGCAGGAAGCGGTTGAGCGGCTCGTCCTTGCCCATGCCGATCACCGAGTTCGTAATCACCGGTCATGCCGACATCCGAGATGAAGGCCGTGCCGTGGCTGAGCACCTGATGGTCGGCAGTCGGCACATGGGTGTGAGTGCCGACCACCAGGCTGGCGCGGCCGTCGCAGAAATAGCCCATCGCCTGCTTCTCGCTGGTCGCCTCGCAGTGCATGTCGACGATGATGGCGTCGGCGCCGAGCTTGAGCGGACACGCGCTGAGCTCGCGCTCGACCGCCGCGAACGGATCGTCGAGCGGGTCCATGAAGATGCGGCCCATGGCATTGACGACGAGCACGCGCGCACCGTTGCGGGCGTCGATCAGCGCCACGCCGCGGCCGGGCGTGCCGGACGGAAAATTGATCGGGCGCAGCAGCCGCGGCGCGCGCTCGATGAAGACCAGCGCCTCCTTCTGGTCCCAGGAATGATTGCCGCCGGTCACCACATCGGCGCCGGCGTCGATGAATTCCTGATAGATCGCCTCGGTGATGCCGAAACCGCCAGCGGCGTTCTCGCCATTGATGGCGACGAAGTCGAGCTTCCAGTCGCGGATCAGGCCGGGCAGCTGCTCGCTCACCGCCGTGCGTCCGCTGCGGCCGACGATGTCACCGATAAACAAAATTCGCATGCGTTACGCGGCTTTCAGGTCGATCTCGTCGATGGGAGCACCGGAACGCAGCGTCTTTTTGCAGTGGCGTTGCTAAAGTCCACTAGTCCTCCTCGTCAAAAAAATTCTCATCAAGCTGCTTAAATTCAATCGCACAATTCAGCCGCACTCCAACTCCGTGCTCGATCATCAGATCAGCGAGGCGCTGGCTATCGATCAAGATTATTCGTTGCACCAAGTGCCGAGCGTATTCGACGGCTTCGCTAGAAAACTTTGAAGTGGTAACGAACACACCCTTTGTTGCGCCCGATCCCCACCAAGCTGCCAGCAAATTTTTGAACATCCGGTCGACCAATAACATTTCCATCTGAGTACCGTTTGGCCTGCAAATAGACGCGATCAAGCCCAAGCCGATCTTCATTTATCACACCGTCCACGCCACCATCGCCAGAACGACCTAGTTGTGCAGCAGCATCCGGCCGAGAGCCGCCATATCCCATTTTGACAAGCAATTCGATTATCAGCACTTCAAAGAAAGCGGGGCTATTTTGTGAAATTCGCTGCAATAGTTCGGTGCGAAGTGCGGATTTAAATCGTAAGAAACGCCTTCTCTATCTGTTCCTCCGGTGTCGATTGCTGGAGCGGTGTAGTTATCACCGAGACAGCCGCGGGCACTGTCTCAGGCTCTGTAGAGTGAGCCCCCCGGTAGAACTCGTCAAAGGATGGGTACTGCTTCAGCAGGTCCAGATCGATCCGAATTGGATTTTGAGAAAGCAGCGATCGTCCGGCCTCAGTCGCAACGAATGTGCCACGACTTGGGAAGAAGACAAGACCCGCCTTCATCAAATAAAACTTAGCCCTGAGTTGCGCGCGATTATGCAAAGAACTCTTTGCTTTCCGCATAGGAAGAAGTTGTTGTTCCAAGTTGGACTTCTGGCGTAAGTCGCAATGGACTCCGTCCGGCCAATTTTCTTCTCGGCCTTCGAGCACGCGCCAGTTTCGCTGACAGCCGCTTGCCTCAACATGTGGTCGGGTAGGAAGCAGCAAAGGTCTGATAATCGAGGAATAGCCATAGATAACTCGCATCAGTGAAATCTTACCAACTTTGTCAGGTAAATTGAATGATGTATCCGTGTTGTCTCGTTCTCCGTCATCACCAGATCGCGTCGGCGTCGCAAAGGCGATCACCTCACGCTCTGGTCAGCACGAGATCAAGGCGGGCGTCGCGGGGCGTGGTGGGAACGTGAGCGACTTCCTGGGCAGCAAAGGCGACACCGATCGCGGTCACCGGCTTCCGCGCGCGCAACGCCGTGATCGTCATGTCGTAATAGCCGGCGCCATAGCCGATGCGGTGGCCGGCGCGGTCGAAGGCCAGCAGCGGCACCAGGAGAATATCGGGACGCACTTCGGGCGCGTCGTCCGGAGGCTCGCTGATGCCCCAGCCGCCACCCTTGAGCGGCGCGCCGAACGCCCAGGCGCGCATGATGAGCGGCTCGCCGCGTCCCACGACGACCGGCAACGCGAGCTTGGCGCCCATCTCCACGAGCTTGTGCATCAATGGCCGGAGGTCGATCTCGCTCTTGAGCGGAATGAAGCCCGACACCGTCATGCCGGGCGCCAGCGTGACCGGAAAGGGCCGCGCCGCGATCGATTGCGCAGCCGCCGCGCGCTCCTCGGGCGGCAAGGCATCCCGACGCGCCAGCGCCGCACGGCGTAGCACCGCCTTGGTCGCGTCGATCGACATTTGAGGCTTGGCCATGGATTGAATCGCGCCAGGAGAAAACAGAAGTGCGGAGCCGCGATGGCCGCCGGAGTTGCGACCCCGGGAACCTACAGAAGTAGGTGGGCGCCATATATCCGGGCCCACGGGCCCGGTCAGGGACAGCTCCCTTCAGGATCGTAAGGCCCCGGGAGTATGACTCCGTCGCACCTCACAGCCCCGCTTGCGCAATGTAGTGAGTCGAAAGGTCCGGCGCCACTGACTTCGCTCGTTTGCGCCAAGACGGAGGAAGCAAGCCTATCTGCGGGCCAACACTCACCCCATCGCGACACCATTGTCGCGAACCGTCTCGTTGAGCCGCCGGGTGATTCCCTCGATGCGCTCGGCCGCCGCGTTGAGCGCCGCCGACACCGCCGCCTGGGTCGCCTTGGAGCGATCGGCAGACAGCGCGCGCGCCTCCTGCAGTCCGGTCATTTCCGGCTCGATATTTTTCAGCTTCGCCTTCACCTCCGCGACTTCGTCGGCGAGCGTCAACGCCGCCATCACGGTGAGCCGGGTGTCGCCGATCTCGCCGAACCGCAGCCGCAACCGCGAGATCCGCTGGTCGAGGTCTTCGGCGAGTTGCGTCAGATGCGCCTCCTCGCCGTCCTCGCAGGCCATGCGAAACTGGCGGCCGTTAATGGTCACGGTTACTTGCGTCATGGTGTCCCCCCAGACCCCAAAGCTTAGCCGACCCCAAAGCGTAGCGGTTCAATCCTCGTCGGCGGCGAGCACCGAACGGATCGTGTCGATGGCCGTCTCCAGTCGGCGTGCCACCTCCCGGTTGGTGGTCTCCAGCCCGCGGGCCCGGGCGGCGGCCGCGTCGAGATCGGCGGCCAGCTTGGAGCGATCATTGACCAGCGCATGAAGCTGGGCGGCAAGCCCTTCCGTCCCGCGATCGGCCTCGCACCGGCGGTCCACCGCCGACTCCAATGCATCCAGCGCCTGGGCCAGGCGGCTGGTTGCTGCGTCAATTGCGTTCGTGTCTGTCATCAGCGCTCCATAGCGGGCGGATTCGTCAGTCTTAAGGCCGTCGAATTCCGACGGTCTGGCAGTGAGTTAGCGCCGGAAGCTGACGTAGCACGGAGGTTTTGCCCTGCGATTTGCCACGGCCTGTCCACCACCTTGTGCACGATTGGCTGGGTCGCACAGGGTGTCCTTTGACTCCCCTCGCCCGCATGGTACAGCCTCGCCCCAACAACCCCTCGCGGCCCAGTGGAGTGGATTTGACATTCGCTACCCACCTCGCCACGAGTCCGCGAAGCGAATGTCAAATCCAAAACTCCACTGGAAATCAATATTTGCTAGTGGTCCTTTGATTCTAGCATTCGCCAAATGAGCCTGCCGAACGGGATGCGAATGTTCGAATCGGACCTCTAGCCCATGACCATTCCGAAGTCGCCACTTGCCGCCGCCCCGGCAGCCGCGCCATCCGCGGGGGCCGCATCGCGCGCCCAGCACGACCGGATGGCGAATGCCATCCGCGCGCTCGCCATGGATGCGGTCGAGCAGGCAAAATCCGGCCATCCCGGCCTGCCGATGGGCGCGGCCGACATCGCGACCGTGCTGTTTGCGCGCTATCTCAAGTTCGACCCGGCCGATCCCGCGTGGCCCGACCGCGACCGCTTCGTGCTTTCAGCCGGCCACGGCTCAATGCTGGTCTATGCGCTGCTCCATCTGCTCGGTTACGAGAGCATGACGATCGAGCAGCTCAAGCGGTTCCGCCAGTTGGGTTCGATCACGCCGGGCCACCCGGAGAATTTCGTGACGCCGGGCCTCGAGACGACGACCGGCCCGCTCGGCCAGGGGCTCGCCAACGCGGTCGGCATGGCGATTGCCGAACGCCACCTTGCGGCGGAATTCGGCGACATCGTCGACCACCACACCTATGTGCTCGCCTCCGACGGCGATCTCATGGAGGGCATCAGCCAGGAGGCGATCGCGCTTGCCGGTCACCTCAAGCTCAACCGGCTCGTCGTACTGTTCGACGACAACGGCATTTCGATCGACGGGCCGCTGTCACTGGCCAACTCGGTCGATCAGGTGAAGCGCTTCGAAGCGGCCGGCTGGGCCGCGAGCCGCATCGACGGCCACGACCCTGCGGCCATCGCCGCCGCGATCGAGCAGGCGAAACGTTCGGACCGGCCCACGCTCATCGCCTGCAAGACCACGATCGGTTTTGGCGCGCCGACCAAGGCGGGCAAATCGTCGGCGCACGGCTCGCCGCTTGGCGCCGAGGAGATCAAGGGCGCGCGCGAAAAGCTCGGCTGGAACGAGCCTGCTTTTGAAATCCCGGCGGACATCCGCGAACAGTGGCGCAAGGCCGGCACCCGCTCGCAGCCGGTGCACGCCGCCTGGAACCAGCGCCTCAATGCCATGAGTGCGGACAAGCGCGCCGAGTTCCAGCGGCGCATGCGTGGCGAACTGCCGAAGGAGAAGTTCGCTGCAGCCGTGCATGCGGTGAAGGTAAAGCTCGCCAGCGAACCGAAGGAAATCGCCACTCGGATTGCTTCGGAAAATGCGCTTGAGACGCTGACCGCGGCGATCCCGGAGATGATCGGCGGCTCGGCGGACCTCACCGGCTCGAACAACACCCGGCCAAAGGGGATGACGGCGCTGTCCGCGGCCGACTACGGCGGCCGCTTTATTCACTACGGCATCCGCGAGCACGCCATGGCGGCAGCCATGAACGGCATGGCGCTGCACCGCGGCGTAATTCCCTATTCGGGCACGTTCCTGGTGTTCTCCGACTATTGCCGGCCGGCGATACGGCTGGCGGCACTGATGGGCGAGCGCGTAATCCACGTGATGACGCATGACTCGATTGGGCTCGGCGAGGATGGGCCGACCCATCAGCCGGTCGAACATCTCGCGGCACTTCGCGCCATCCCGAACATCCTGGTGTTCCGCCCGTGCGATGTGGTCGAGACCATCGAATGCTGGCAACTCGCGCTCGAAGCCCATGACCGCCCGAGCGTGCTCGCGCTGACGCGCCAGAACCTGCCGCAGTTGCGGCTCGCCCATGACGACAAGAACCGCTGTGCGGCGGGCGCCTACGAGATCGTGCCGGCCGAGAAGGTCGCACAGGTTTCGCTGTTCGCCAGCGGGTCCGAGGTCGCGATCGCGGTCGAAGCGCGGAAGTTCCTGCGCGAGCGCGGCGTTTACGCCCGTGTCGTCTCGGTGCCGAGCTTCGAATTGTTCCAGGCGCTGCCGGAAGCGGAGCGCGACGAGGTCATCGGCATCGCGCCGGTCCGGGTCGGGATCGAGGCCGCGGTGCGCCAGGGCTGGGATGCGATTATCGGTTCGGACGGCGTCTTTGTCGGCATGACCGGCTTCGGGGCGAGCGCGCCCTACAAGGAACTCTACAAACACTTCGGCATCACCGCCGAGGCGGTCGCCAAGGCGGCATTGAGCAAGCTCGGCAAGAATTGAAGATGCGGCGAGCGGGATTATCTAAGCTAAATTGTGGAGCCCGCGCAGACGGGCGCTGACGGGACAAGCGGAGGAACTTGAGAATGACGGTTCGGGTCGCCATCAACGGGTTCGGTCGCATCGGCCGCAATGTCTTGCGCGCCATCGCGGAATCCGGGCGAAAGGACATCGAGGTCGTCGGCATCAACGATCTCGGGCCGGTCGAGACCAACGCGCACCTGTTGCGCTTCGACACCGTCCACGGCCGCTTTCCCGGCGAGGTCACCGTCAAGGGCGACACCATCAGCGTCGGCAACGGCGCCATCAAGGTCACCGCCGTCAGGGACCCGGCCCAATTGCCGTGGAAGGACCTCGGCGTCGATGTGGCGCTGGAATGCACCGGTATCTTCACCTCCAGGGACAAGGCCGCGGCGCACCTGACCGCGGGCGCGAAGAGCGTGCTGGTGTCGGCGCCGGCCGACGGCGCCGATCTCACGGTGGTCTACGGCGTCAACCACGACAAGCTCACGAAAGACCACAAGGTCGTGTCCAACGCGTCCTGCACGACCAACTGCCTCGCGCCGGTCGCGATGGTGCTGCACAATGCGGTCGGCATCGACAAAGGCTTCATGACGACGATCCATTCCTACACCGGCGACCAGCCGGTGCTCGATACGCTGCACAAGGACCTCTACCGGGCGACGCGCGGCTGCGCTGAACATGATCCCGACATCGACCGGCGCCGCCAAGGCGGTGGGCCTCGTGCTGCCGGAACTCAATGGCAAGCTTGACGGCGTGGCAATCCGAGTGCCGACGCCGAACGTCTCGGTGATCGATTTCAAATTCGTGGCCAAAAAGGCGACCAGCAAGGACGAGATCAACGGCGCGATCAAGCGCGCCGCCGAGCAGCAGCTCAAGGGCGTCCTCGGCTACACCGACGCGCCGAACGTCTCGATGGACTTCAATCACGACCCGCATTCGTCGGTCTTCCACATGGACCAGACCAAGGTGATGGACGGCACGTTCGTGCGGGTGATGTCCTGGTACGACAACGAGTGGGGCTTCTCCAACCGCATGGCGGACACCGCCGTGGCGATGGGAAAACTGGTCTGACGTAGCTCAACGCGTTGCGCGTATTGGAGTGACCTATGACCACGGAGTGGATCGTTGCCGCCGTCTTTGTCATTGTCGGTCTAGTTGCCGCCGTTGGTTTCTGGTGGGGTAACCGGGATCCTATCGTCAGACGCTACAAGCCAGGCAGCGGAGGGTTCTTCCGGATCGGGCGCACGTTGCCCCGGCCCGAGTTCAACGAAGCGCTCGGCCGGAACGACAAAGACGCGAACGACGGCAGATCGGGGCGCAAGTAAATCGTGAGCACGTTCCGCACGCTCGATGACGCCGATCTTGCCGACAAGCGCGTGCTGCTGCGCGTCGACCTCAATGCGCCGATGAAAGACGGCAAGGTGTCCGACGCCACCCGCATCGAACGCATGGCGCCGACCATCAACGAGATTGCTCGGCAAGGGCGGCAAGGTCGTGCTGCTGTCCCACCTCGGCCGGCCGAAGGGCCGCGATCCGAAGGAGACGCTCGCGCCGCTGGCGAACGAGGTTGCCAAGGCAATCGGACGAACCGTCGGCTTCGCGCAGGATTGTATCGGCGAGCCGGCGCAAACGGCGGTGGCTCGGCTCGCTCCGGGCGACGTGCTGCTGCTGGAGAATACCCGCTTCCACACCGGCGAGGAAAAGAACGACCCGGCGTTCGCGCGTGAGCTTGCCGCACTCGGCGATCTTTACGTCAACGACGGCTTCTCGGTGGCGCACCGCGCGCACGCATCGACTTCGGGCGTCGCTCGTTACCTGCCGGCCTATGCGGGCCGCAGCATGGAGGCGGAGCTCGATGCACTGGAGAAGGCGCTCGTTGCGCCGCAACGGCCGCTCGCCGCCATTGTCGGCGGCGCCAAGGTCTCGACCAAGCTCGAATTGCTCGGCAACCTCCTCGACAAGGTGAACGTGCTGATCATCGGCGGCGGCATGGCCAACACCTTCCTGCTGGCGCTCGGCAAGAACATCGGCAAGTCGCTGGCCGAACGCGATCTTGTCGGGACCGCACGCGACATTCTGGCCAAGGCCAAGGCCACCGGCCGCGAAATCGTGTTGCCGGTCGATGTGGTGGTGGCGACGAAATTCGAAGCGCACGCGCCTTCGCGGGTGACGGGTGTCGACGACGTCGCCGCCGACGAGATGATCCTGGACATCGGTCCGCGCAGCATCGAGCATGTGGTGTCGGTACTGGCGCGCGCGAAGACGCTCGTGTGGAACGGGCCGTTCGGCGCGTTCGAGCTGGAACCTTTTGATAACGGCACGCTTGAAGTCGCAGAAGCCGCCGCCGAACTGACGCAGGCCGGCAAGCTCGTCACGGTGGCGGGCGGCGGGGATACAGTCGCCGCCCTCAACGCCGCCGGTGTGACTGAGCGGTTCAGCTATGTCTCGACCGCCGGCGGCGCGTTCCTCGAATGGCTCGAAGGCAAGACCCTGCCGGGTGTGGACATATTAAGAGTGAAGTGATCGCTTAAGAGTGAGTTGACCGGCCCTTTGCCAACGCCGTCCCGGCGCGGCAAAATCGTCCGGACGATTGCTAAAGGGCACTATTGCAGGGAGGCACTGATGAACCTCGCAGAACTCAACAAGGTGGCCGAGGCCATGGTGGCGCCTGGCCGCGGCCTCCTGGCCGCCGACGAATCGACGGGCACCATCAAGAAGCGGTTTGACGCCATCGGCGCGGACTGTACCGCCGACAGCCGGCGCGATTATCGCGAGATGCTGTTCCGCTCGACCGACGCCATGTCGAAATACATTTCCGGCGTCATCCTCTATGACGAAACCATCCGTCAGAACGCCAAGGACGGCACCCCGCTCGTCAAACTGATCGAGAAGGCCGGCGCGCTGCCCGGCATCAAAGTCGACAAGGGCCTCAAGCCGTTGCCGTTCTGCCCCGGCGAGACGATCACCGAAGGGCTCGACGGCCTGCGCGAACGGCTGGTGGAATATCGCGGGCTCGGCGCGAAATTCGCCAAGTGGCGCGCGGTGATCGACATCGGTGCCGACATCCCGAGCTACGCCTGCATCATGACCAATGCTCATGCGCTCGCGCGCTATGCCGCGCTCTGCCAGGACGAGGGCATCGTGCCGATCGTCGAGCCCGAAGTGCTGATGGACGGCGATCACGACATCGACCGTTGCTACGCCGTCACCGAATGGACGCTCAAGACCGTGTTCGAGCAGCTCTACGACCAGCGCGTGGCGCTCGAAGGCATGGTGCTCAAACCCAACATGGTGATCTCCGGCAAGAAGGCGAAGAACCGCGCCGGTGTCGAGGAAGTCGCGGAAAAGACCGTGCACGTGCTCAAGGCGCGCGTGCCGGCGGCGGTGCCGGGCATCGCATTCCTCTCCGGCGGTCAGTCGGACGAGGAGGCGACCGCGCATCTCGACGCCATAAACCGCATCGGCGGCTGCCCGTGGGCGCTCACCTTCTCCTACGGCCGCGCGCTGCAGGCGGCGCCGCAGCACGCATGGGCCGGGAAAGCCGAGAACGTCGCCGCGGCGCAACGCGCTTTCGCGCACCGCGCGATGATGAACAGCTTGGCCGCAAAGGGGCAGTGGAAGCAGGACCTGGAGAAGAAGGCGGCCTGAGCGAAGCTGCCGGAGAAAGCGTGCGTCAGCGGATGACGCTGTTGCTCTGCCAGCTCGCGGGCGTCTCGCATTTCTTTTCGCGTGCGGCCCGGTCGAGAAGCTTAAGCTCTTCGGTGGCGGCGACGTGATCCGCCCGATAAGCGATCAGGTTGACGACCGCGCCGCCGGCGCCCTGTTCGGCCTTGTCCATCAACAGCTGCAGTTCCTGCTGGCGGGTCGACCAGTGTTTGCGCTGGAGGGCGAGCTGCTGGCAGGAATAGTAGAGATACTTGCCGGGGTCCGCGAACACCGTGAACGAGCTGTCGCCGGCGGTGGAACAAGCTGCCAAGGTGACGGCAAGAGCCGATGCCGCAAGCGCGCCGGCAAGCGGCGCCGCAAGCTTTCGGCTGCGCGCTCCGAACCGTCGTGCGGTCAAGCCCGTTCCACCCATGTGCCTGCGCCGAACTCCACTACCAGTGCCCCTGCACGCAAGCCCGCAAATATATGGTGCTGTGGACAAAATCGCCTTGCCCGGAAATTACGCCGTCTTGATGGCGCGCCGTGGAAGCGGGCTCCCGATCGCCGTTTCAGCCGATGCGGACGAGCGAACCGCCATCCACCGGCAGCGCCGCACCCGTGATGAAATTCGCCTCGTCGGAGGCCAGGAACAACGCGGCGTTTGCGACGTCCCATGCGGTTCCCATCCGGTTGCGCAACGGAACCTGGGCATCGCGCGCCGCCGCGACCTCGGCGCGGCTCTTGCCACTGTGGCGGGCGCGCGTGTCGACCGCCATCGGCGTATCCATCAACCCGGGCAGGATCACGTTGGCGCGGATACCGTATTCGGCATTCTGGATCGCGACCTGCTGGGTGAAAGCGATCATGGCGGCCTTGGTCGCCTTGTAGGTCACATAGGGATACTGCTCCCAGGCGGCGAGCGACGAGATCGTGAGAATGACGCCGGAGCGTTGTTCTCGCATCACCGGTAACGCGTGCTTCACCGCCATCACGCAGCCGCGCAGGTTGATGGTGCAGACCCGGTCGAACGCCTCCTCGGTGATGTCGAGTATGGGCGCATCGCCGCCGGCGAGGCTTACCCCCACATTGTAGTGCAGAACGTCGATGCGGCCCCAGCGGTCGCGGGCGGCCGCGACCATCGCCTTCAGGGTCTTCTCCTTGGTGACGTCGGCCTCGCAGGCGACGCACTCGCCGGCACCACCTTGTTTTACCATCGCAACGGTCTCGTCGGCGGAAGCCAGATCGCGGTCGACGGCCAGCACCTTGGCGCCTTCCTGCGCGAAGCGCAGCACGGTCGCACGGCCGTTGCCCATGCCGGTGCCGGGCGACTGGCCGGCGCCGATGACGATCGCAATCTTGTCCTTGAGACGCATGACGACACTCTGCTGCCCTGTTGCTACGCTTGTCGGCACAATAGGGAGCCAAACCGTGCCGGGAAAGACCGTCTACTACGCCAGCGTCGGGCCTGAACTGAGCCTCTACGACATCGACTTTGCGGACGCGGCGCTGCACAAGCGCAGCACCGTGACACTGCCGGCCAATGTCCAGTACGCCTGGCTGCACCCGTCGAGGCGCTACCTCTACGTCGTTTCGAGCAATGGCGGCCCCAGCGGGCTCATCGGCGACACCCATCGGGCCAATGCATTTACGGTCGATCCGGCAACCGGTGCACTGCAGCCGCATGGCGAGCCGGTGTCGTTGTTATCGCGCCCGATCCATACCAGCGTCGACCGCAGCGGCGCGTTTCTGCTGACCGCTTACAACATCCCGAGCCAGATCACCGTGCACTGCCTCAAGCCGGATGGCGGGATCGGCGAGCTGGTGCACCAGCCCGCCGTGCTCGACACCGGCATCTATGCTCATCAAATTCTGACGACGCCTTCCAACCAGACCGCGATCCTGGTCACGCGCGGCAACAATGCGGCGCCCGGCAAGCCCGAGGATCCGGGCGCGCTCAAGCTCTACGGCTTCCAGGATGGCGTGTTCACCAACATGGCCTCGATCGCACCCGGCACCGGCCACGGCTTCGGACCACGGCATCTCGATTTTCATCCGGCCAAGCCATGGGTCTATGTGTCGATCGAGCGGCAGAACCGGCTCGACGTCTATCCGTTGCAGCCGGATGGCGGATTGGGTCGCGATCCGCTGTTCACCAGCGACACCATCGCGGACAAGTCGAACCTCAAGCCGGCGCAGCAGTGCGGCCCCATTCACGTTCATCCGAACGGGCGCTTCGTCTATGTGACCAACCGCTGCCAGGGCGAGGTCGAAGCCGGGGGCCAGACGGTATTCAACGACGGACAGAACAACATCGCGGTGTTCGCCATCGACCAGCAGAGCGGCGAGCCGACATTGATCCAGACCGCCGAAGGTCATGGCATCCACCTGCGCACGTTCGGCATCGATCCGCAGGGGCGTCTGCTCATCGCCGCGAGTATCCGGCCGATTCTCGTGCGCGACGGCGACGCGATCCGGACGCTCACCGCGGGCATCATGGTCTACCGCATCGGCGGCGACGGCAAACTCACGTTCGTGCGCAAGTACGACGTCGATACCGCCAAGGGCCAGCAGTTCTGGAGCGGGATGGCGACGATCGGCTGAAGCAAGAGCCTGCGGCGCGCGTTCATCTCGTTCAAATTGACACGAAGCTCTATCTCCGTTCGTCCCGCGAAGGCGGGGACCCAGGGCAAAGCATTCGGCACTTGTGGTTCTGGGTCCCCGCCTTCGCGGGGACGAACGGAGACAGCAGTCTCAGGCGGCGCTGGGCATCAGACCGGCGGGCAATTCGGCGGTCTTACCGACGGCGCCAAATCGCCGCTCGCGGCCGCCGAAGTCCATCACGGCGGCGGCGAGATCGTCGCCGTCAAAGTCGGGCCACATGCGATCGGTGAAATGAAGCTCGGCATAGGCGCACTCCCAGAGCAGGAAATCGGACAGCCGCTTCTCGCCGCCGGTGCGGATGAGCAGATCGACATCGCCACTGGTGTCCCGTCCGGACAGCAACCGGCCGAAAGCTTCGCGGGTGAGGTCCGCTCCGCCGCCAAGGGCGGAGGCGGCCTGCAAGGATCGCATCGCGCGACGAGTAATCGAGCGCGACCCGCAGATGCAGCGCGTCGCCCGCGGCGGTCGCGGCTTCGGCGTCAGCCAAATCTTCCGCGAGGTCGCCAGGCAGCCGGTCCCGCCGTCCGATGATCGTCAACCGCGTGCCGTTATCGAGCAGCCGCGCGATCTCGCTCCGCAAATAGTGCCGCAGCAATGCCATCAGCGCGCTGACTTCCGCCGCCGGCCGGCGCCAATTGTCGGCCGAGAACGCAAACAGCGTGAGCGCCGTCACCCCGAGATCAGGAGCCGCTTCACAGACCCGCCGGACGGTCTCGACACCGGCGCGGTGTCCGGCGGTGCGCGGCAGCCCGCGTGCCGTCGCCCAGCGGCCGTTGCCGTCCATGATGATGGCGACGTGCAGCTTCTGTCTACATTCGAGAGTACTTTGCATTGTAAAGTCTCCAGGCAAAAAAATACGAACGATGGTCAGGCCCGCGCCGGCGTAGGATCACTGACGAACGCGGCCGCGTCCGCGGCATCGCGCACGACCTGTTCGAGCACGCTGAGATAGTTCAGGAAGCGGCGGCGTCCGCTGGCGGTGATACGGCAGATCGTTTGCGGACGGTTCTGTTCATAGCCCTTGAGGATTTCGACCAGCCCGGCTTCCTGCAGCACCTGCAGGTGGCGGCTCAGGTTGCCGTCGGTCAGCCCGCACAGCCGCTTCAGGTCGGCAAAGATCAGCCCCTTCGGATGCGCGATCAGCGAGGTCAGCACGCCAAGCCGCGCCTTCTCGTGGATGACGCGATCGAGTCCCTCATAGGCGAAGCGGCCGGTCTGTGCCTTCGCCGGATTATTCTTCGCCATCGGGGCCTCCGAGCGTCGCATACAAGATCGCCGCCGCGAGCAACTGTCCGATACCGAACGGGATCGCCATGGCCCACGGCGACAGGATCGCGCCGCCAGCGCCGATCACCAGACAAATGAGTCCCGACGCCAGATACCAGGCGCCGACGACGAATAACGGCTTCGGCAACAGCCGGCACGATGCGAACACACCGAGGCTGAACAGAATCTGCCACAGGCCGGGCAGCATCCACGTATTGCCGGGCGCAAAACGAACCAGCACGAAGGTCAGAAGCGTGCCGGCGACCGCCGGCGGGATCAGTTGCTCGATCGCCGCATAGATCATCTCGTCCGCGAGCGCGGAATGCAGCCGTCGCGAACGGGTAATGGTCTCGGCGCCGATCAGCACGGCGGACAGCACCGCGGCGCTCACCCAGATCGCGAGATATGTGGAGATGCTCTCACCGGGATTGCCGAGCCACATCGCCTGCAAGCCCGCGGCGAGCAGCGCCATCACACCGGTCAACGCAACGGTCGCGGGCCCATAGCCGCGGAACTGCGTCGCCCGGGCAACCTGCCCCTTGATCGCATCGATATCGGCGAGTGCTTTGCGGAAATCCTGCATTCCCGGCCCCTGACTTTGCATCACAAAGTACACGACGGGGCAAAGCGAGTCAAGGACGGTCCACGCGCTTTGCTTCCGCGGCTCCGACTATGCGACGTTCAGCCGTATGGTGGAACAATTCCGTGCCTGAGGCCTGCACGATAACGCCCCCGCAACATCGATACTTCGGCCGCCACCGTAGCATTTCCGTTCACCGGCCGGCAGGTTGCATCGATGCAGACCAAATGCGAGGGGGCAGCGGCCTATGGATGGCGCATCGTTGCCGCTGCGTTCGTACTCGCCATGTTCGGGTGGGGATTGGGGTTCTACGGGCCGCCGGTCTATCTGCACGCCGTCCGCGAGGCACGCGGCTGGCCGGTCGCGTTCGTCTCCACGGCCGTCACCGTGCATTTCCTGGCCGGCGCAATCGCCGTCGCCAACCTGCCGGCGGTCTATCGCCGCTATGGCGTTGCCATTATCACCAAGTTCGGCGCCTTGGCGTTGGCGCTGGGCGTCATCGGCTGGGCTGTTGCCGCGGCACCTTGGCAGCTTCTGGCCGCCACGCTTCTGAGCGGCATCGGCTGGGCCGCGACCGGAGCGGCCGCCCTCAATGCGATTGTCTCGCCGTGGTTCACCCGCCAGCGGCCCGCAGCACTCTCCATGGCCTACAACGGCGCAAGCATCGGGGGTGTGGTGTTTTCCCCGCTCTGGGTCGTGGCGATTTCACAGTTCGGGTTTCCACTCGCCGCGGTGACGATCGGCGGCGTCATGGCTGCTCACGGTCTGGGTGATGTCCGACCGGCTGTTCAGCCAAATTCCTGACGAGGCGGGATCGGCGGCGGATCGCGGTGCGGACGGCGCGGCGGCACCACCGCTGACATCGCCACACGCGAAGCCGCTGCCGGGATCGTCGCTCTGGCACGATCGTTCGTTCCTGACGCTCGCGGCTGGAATGGCGTTCGGACTGTTCGCCCAGATCGGCTTGGTGGCGCACCTTTTTTCATTGCTGGTCCCGGCACTCGGAGCCACGGCGGCGGGCCTCGCGATGGGCGCAGCGACGGCGAGCGCCATTCTTGGGCGGACGCTGGTCGGCTGGGCCATGCCTGCCGGTGCCGACCGCCGGCTCGTGGCCTGCATCAGCTACGTCGTGCAGATTGCCGGCGCGATCGCGCTGATCTTCGCCGCCGGCACGCACGTCCCTCTGCTCGTTGCCGGCGTGCTGCTGTTCGGCGCCGGCATCGGCAACGCGACCTCGCTGCCTCCGCTCATTGCGCAGGTCGAATTTGCCAAGGGCGACGTGCTGCGCGTTGTTGCGCTGATCGTCGCCATCGCGCAGGGAGGCTATGCGTTCGCACCGCTCGCGTTCGGCCTGATCCGGGAATTTGCGCCACGCGGCGCCGGCGCGGACGTCGGCGACGTGCCGCTGTTCTTCGTTGTCGCAGCGATCCTGCAGGCATTGGCCATCGTGGCTTTTCTGCTGGGGCGGCGGACACGCCCATTGAAGCGGTGCAAGCGGATATCGCAAAGCCCACGCCTGTCAGTCTTATGACTGGATGCGCAGTCCCGCGTCCGCGGGCGCGATGTCGAGGAGCCGCAACTGCACCCGCTCGACGCCATTCCAACGATCGACCGCGAGCGTGCCTGCGGCATGCACCGCCTGTCCGCGACTTTGCGCCAGCGCCGCGCCGAGCTTTTGGCCGGCGGCCCGGAACGCAATCGCGTTGACGATTGCGCCGTCGCCGGAGCGTAGCCGCGCCCGCACATGCGACTGGCCGATCTCGTCGGCATAGACCAGCGTGTGGGCGGGCAGCGCGATCACCGGCTCCGGGTTGCCGGCGCCGAACGGTCCGGCACGCGACAGGCTTGCCACCGCATCGCTGGTCGCTCCGGCTGCGCTGAGCGCGCCGTCGATCAGCAGCGCATCCTCCCGCCGTGTCGCTTCCACGGCGCTTGCGAGTGCATCTTCGAGATAAGCGCGGAACGCCGCCAGCGCGCCCTTGCGCAGCGTTACGCCGGCCGCCATGGCATGGCCGCCGCCCTTGATGAGCAGACCCTCGCTCACCGCCTGCCGCACCACCCGGCCCAGATCGACACCGGCGACGGAGCGCCCCGAGCCGGTGCCGATGCCGCCGGGCTCGAGCGCAATCGCAAAGGCCGGCCGGCCGTAGCGCTCCTTGAGCCGCGCGGCGACAAGACCGACCACGCCCGGGTGCCAGCCTTCGGCGGCGGTGACGACAACCGCGCCTTTCTCTTCCAGGCCGAGCGCCGCCAAGGCCTCGGCTTCGGCCTGAGCGACTGTCGCAAGCTCGATGGTCTGGCGCTCGCGATTGAGGCGGTCGAGTTCGGCGGCAAGGCGCGCGGCTTCGGAGGGGTCGTCCTGCATCAGCAGATCGACGCCCAGCGTGGCGCGCCCGATGCGTCCACCGGCATTGATGCGCGGCCCAAGCAGGAAGCCGAGATGCCAGGGCTCCGGCGGGCCGCCGAGCCGCGCGATGTCCATCAGCGCGGTGAGCCCGACATGGTCGCGCCGGCGTAGCGCCAGGAGACCTTTCGCGACAAAGGCACGGTTGAGACCGGTCAGCGGCACCACATCCGCCACGGTTCCGAGCGCGACCAGATCAAGATAACCGAGCAGATCGGGCTCGGGCCGCGCCGCGCCCCAAAATCCGCGCGCACGCAGTTCGCGGTTGACGGCGACGATCGTCATGAATACGAGCCCGACGGCTGCGAGATGGCCGAGCTTGGACAGATCGTCGAGGCGGTTTGGGTTGACCACCGCGAGCGCGGGCGGAAGCACTTCACCGGCGAGATGATGATCGATCACGATCACATCGAGCCCAAGCCGCTTCGCTTCGGCCAGCGGCTCATCGCTGCTGGTGCCGCAATCGACCGTGACGAGGAGTGTCGCGCCCTGCCCGGCCAGCGCGCGGACCGCATCGACGTTGGGACCGTAGCCTTCGAAAATCCGATCGGGAATATGGATGAGCGGATTGACACCACCGTGGCGAAGGAAGCGCGCCAGCGTCGCCGCGGAGGTCGCACCGTCAACATCATAGTCGCCGAAGATGGCGACGCACTCGCCGCGCACCATCGCATCGGCGATGCGCGACGCAGCGGCGGGCATGTCCGCCAGCACGTCGGGGTCGGGCATCAGTGCGCGCACCGTCGGGTCGAGAAAGGTCGCGACCTCGTCGACTTCTACTCCGCGCCCGGCCAGGACCCGCGCCAGCAGTTCAGGCACACCCTCGTGGCGCTGCGCGATCGCTAACGCCCGCGCCGAACCACGCTCATCGAGCCGGTCGCGCCAGGCGCGCCCGCACGCCGAGTGCTCGACGCCGAGAAACAGGCGCCGGCTTGAGCTTACGGGTGGTGCAACCGGAATATTCATCAACGCCTTCACGAACGACTTTTAGAAAAGCTTGCGATATTGAATGAAACCCGAGCGTTCCGCGAGTTTATCGTACAGGATGCGCGCGTCGGCGTTGGTCTCATGCGTGAGCCAGTGAACCCGGCTTGCGCCTGCCGCACGCGCCTTTTCCTCGACCGCGGCAATCAGCCGGCGGCCGAGGCCGTGGCCGCGCGCCGCCTCGGCGACGAACAGGTCCTGCAAATAGCAATAGTCGCCGATCGTCCAGCACGAGCGGTGAAAGATATAGTGCACGATGCCGCAGAGCTTGCCGTTCACGTAGGCGCCAAGCGCACCCATCGGCTCGGCCGGATCGTGCAGACGCGTCCAGGTCACCGCCGTGGTGTGGTCGGAGATCGCGACCTTGTAGAAGGCCTGGTAGCCCTTCCACAGCGGTTCCCAGTCGGCGCGCTCGTCGACGCGCAGCGGTCGGATGATAACGTCAGTTGTGGCGTCGGTCGCGGTCATGTGCCCGCCGCCGGAGGAATCTCTATCCGGCGGCCTCCGCGTGAATGCGCAAAAGCTCCGGGATTGTAGCAGGCGGACGGCGGCCGAACCCGCATTCGGTGGCGATCGAAAAATTCTGCACATGTTTTTCCGCGGTCGCGAGGCGCCGGCGCGTGCCCCCAATACCGTCGGTGTAATGGACGAGCCCAAGACACAGCTCCGTCCCTGGCTTAAGTTTGAGGCGATCGAGCGGTTGGAAATAGCGTTCGTCGTCGCGGTCTCGCGGTACCGGCATGTGGATGAGTTCGATCCGCCGTTTGATCCGGGCAGACAGATCGTTCGCGACATCGACCATGTCGCCCATATCGATCGGTTCGACCACGTGCTTGTGGTTGGAATCGCCGTAACAGAAATGAAACAGCAGCTCGATATCGTCGGGCACGTGGCTTGCGAGCCTGGTCAGGATTGCGCCGAAGGTTGCGAGCGTCTCGTCCCGATTGCGGCCATAGGCGCTCCGCTCGTTACGCTGCAGCCGCGCGAACACCGCGGAGGCCACATCGAACTGGATCGCAAGATCCTGGTGCGGGATGGCGGCGGCGATCCGGTCAATCTCACGCAGCAGCGCTTCGTTGTAGATCGGATCGACCGGCGCATGCAGGTCATCCTGCAGGAACAGCCAGATCACCGAATGGGCTGGGACGAGATCGACCTGGAAGCGGCACTGCGGAGGGATCACGCCCTGCCGCTTGAGCTTCGCGAACTCCTCGTAGGAGCGGATGGCGGTGTCGGCGTAAAGTAGATTGTCAAATTGGATATCGGCGGGCGACAGGCCTGGTTTAAGCCGATAGCGCGTGCGGCCCGGCGCCGTCGGATGCAGACGGAACACCTCGTCGGATTTCTCCAGCGCCGGATTATCGGCAAAGACCGGCTCCAGATGCGCGATCCAATCGCCGCGCTCGCCGGTCTCGCCGTCGGGAATGCGCCGCAGCCGCGACCCAAGCGCCGCGCTCGCCGTCTCGAACACCGTGCGGGCGTCGGCGAGCGGTACGCTGCCGACCAGGTGGACATGTCGCGACGCCATGCGGGCTTCCCTTTCAACCAAATCTCTCAGCCGGCGCGTAGCTTCGTCTGCAACGGCGTCAAACCCATCCACCGCTCGCATTTCGGCATGGCGGCCAGATACTGCTCGCGCGGGGGTTTCGTGACGGCGTCTCGCGCATGTTCATCAATGATCGCCACGAGCGCCGAGGCTGCCTCTGCGCATGTGTGCCGCACCGGCGCAATGTAGTTGCGGCAGCGGCTGAGCCCATCTTCCGCCTCAAGTCCGAACTTGTCGCCGATGATGCCGGCGGCAGTCCGCGCCTGCGCCAGAAGATAGTCGAACGGCCGGGTGTCGAGCCCGGTCGTACGATCCGCCGTCTCGTGTTCGATCCTGCGCAGCGCCTCGACCTGCCCTTTGATCGCGGCCTGAATTTCCCGACCATAATTACGGCAACTCGCGGCCTCCGCCTCGGAGGTCGCCAACACGCCTGCGAAGAGCGCGGCGCCGATAGCGAACCGCACGGCCTGATCCTTAATCCAGATGGAATTTGTCGAACTGGCGGTGCTCGGCATCGATATAGCGCACCGTACCGGTAACGGAACGCATCACCACCGTCTGGGTGCGGATGAGATTGGGCTCAAACTGCACGCCCTTGAGCATTGCGCCGGTCGTGACGCCGGTCGCGGCGAACAGGCAGTCGCCCTTCACCATGTCCTCAATAGTGTAAATCTTGCGGGCGTCCTTGATGCCCATTTTCAACGAGCGCTCGCGCCGCTCCTCGGTGTCGAGCACGAGACGGCATTCCATCTGCCCGCCGATGCAGCGCAGCGCCGCTGCCGCCAGCACGCCCTCCGGGGCGCCACCGACACCGAGGTAGATATCGACACCGGTGCTGCCGGAGTCGGCCGTGTGGATCACGCCGGCGACGTCGCCATCGGTGATAAGCTGCACCGAGGCGCCGGCCTTGCGCACGCCCGCAATCAGTTCCGCATGGCGCGGCCGGTCGAGAATGAGCGCGGTGATCTCCGCCGGCTTCACCCCTTTGGCCTTGGCGAGATTGCGGATGTTCTCCTCGGCCGGCGCGTCGAGCGCGACCACGCCCTTCGGATAGCCCGGACCGATGCCGATCTTCTCCATGTAGACGTCGGGCGCGTTGAGCAGCGTGCCGCCCTCCGCAATCGCAATCGTGGCAATCGCGCCTGGCATGTTCTTGGCGCACAGCGTCGTGCCTTCGAGCGGATCGACCGCGATGTCGACCTTCGGTCCATGCCTGGTGCCGACCTGCTCGCCGATGAACAGCATCGGCGCCTCGTCGAGTTCCCCTTCCCCAATCACCACGGTGCCGTCGATCGGCAGCTTGTTGAGTTCGCGCCGCATGGCGTCCACCGCCGCCTGGTCGGAGGCCTTCTCGGCGCCCCGCCCGCGCAGCCGGGCAGCCGAAACCGCCGCGCGCTCGGTGACCCGCACGATCTCGATGGTGAGGATGCGCTCCAGCACCTGGTGCGGTTGAACCGTGATCGTTGGCATCGCTGAGTGTTCCGCTGCTTGGTTCATCGCGTCGCTATCCCCCGACGCCGCACGACGGCCGGCTGGCAGGCCTACCACGTCCGTGTCATAGCCGTGAAACAGCCCGCGGGGTATCCACAGATGATGGTGCACCGCAGCGCAAATATCGCGCCTGCGCTGCCGTCAATTTGAACAATTTCAATTCTTCTCGATGCGGATGACCTGCGGCTTGCCGGAGATCACCTTATCGCGCGAAACCGCCGCCAGCGCCCGGCGCACGGCATCCTCGGTGGTCGCATAGGTGATCAGAATCACCGGCACCGGAGCACCGTCGCGCTTGGCGAGATCGCCACCTTCGCCGCGCGGACCGCCGTGGCGCTGCACAATCGATTCCAGCGAGATCTTCTGTTGCGCGAGCCGCCGCGCGATGGTCGCGGCGGTGCCCGGCCGGTCGCGGGCCAGAAGGCGGATGTAGTAGCCGCCTTCATGGCGCTGCATCGGCGCTTTGCCGCTGCGCATGAGATCAGCGATCGGCCGGCCGAACGGCGCGATGCACACGCCGCGCGCGATGTCGCCGATGTCGGAGACCACCGCCGAAGCGGTCGCCATGCCGCCGGCCCCCGGACCCACCAGCGTGATCGGAGCGATCGTGTCGGCGTCGATGGTCAAGGCATTGGTGACGCCCATGACCTGCGCAATCGGCGAAACCTTCGGCACCATCGTGGGATGCACACGCTGCTCAATGCCCTTTTCGGTGCGCAACGCGACGCCGAGCAGCTTGACGCGGTAGCCGAGTTCCTCCGCCCATTCCAGATCTTCCGACGCGATCGAGGAAATGCCCTCGACATAGACCGCCGCCTGATCGACCCTGGTACCGAAGGCGATGCTCGCCAAGATCGCAAGCTTCTGCGCGGTGTCGTGCCCTTCGACATCGAATGTCGGATCGGCCTCGGCGTAGCCCAGCCGCTGCGCCTCCGCCAGACACTCGGCATAGGAGAGGTTTTCCTGCTCCATGCGGGTGAGCATGTAGTTGCAGGTGCCGTTGAGAATTCCGTAGATCCGCGCGAGCGAATTGCCGGCGAGCCCTTCGCGCAAGGTCTTGATGATCGGAATTGCGCCGCCGACCGCCGCCTCGAAGTTGAGCGCCACGCGGCTTTTTTCGGCGGCGGCCGCGAGCGTTACGCCATGCCGCGCCAGCAGCGCCTTGTTGGCGGTCACCACCGATTTGCCGGCCTTGAGCGCGGCCATCACCGCGGCCTTGGCTGGATCGTCCGCGCCGCCCATGAGCTCGACGAAAACATCGATCTCGGGATCGGACGCAAGTTTCATTGGGTCGGAGACCCAGCGGAACGGCTTGAGATCAATACCGCGCTTCTTGCTGCGTGAACGGGCGCAGACTGCCACCACCTTGATCGGCCGCCCGCAACGGGCGACGAGCGTACTCTGCTGCTCGCCGATCATCTGCACCACGGCAGCGCCGACCGTGCCCAAGCCGGCAATACCGAGTTTCAGCGGCTGAGCCATCGCGCGTCGTCCCCCTGCCAACCGGACTCAACGAATACGCCGCGTGAGGCGGTTATCTGCCGACTTGGCGGCTGGCTTGGTCTGCTCCCTCTCCCATTGGGAGAGGGAGCAAACCGAGCGGGTCGCGCGCTTCGCGGCAACATGCGAGTCCGTGACCTACAAAATTCCGATTGAAACGTTAGCGCCGTTTGGCGAGGGGGACGACGTTGTGCAATGTTTCGCCGCCGGTTTCAAGAAAGCGGCGGATATTGCGCGCGGCCTGCCGGATGCGCTGCTCGTTCTCGACCAGCGCGATACGCACGAAGCCCTCGCCGCGCTCGCCGAACCCGGTGCCGGGCGATACCGCGACCTCGGCCTTCTCGACCAGCAGCTTGGAGAACTCGACACTGCCGAGCGGCTTGTAAGGATCGGGAATCGGCGCCCAGGCGAACATCGAGGCGCGCGGCGGCGGCACCTCCCAGCCGGCGCGGCCGAAGCTCTCGACCAGCACGTCGCGGCGCCCCTTGTAGATCGCGCGCATCTCGCGGATGCACTCCTCCGGACCGTTGAGCGCGGCGGTCGCCGCCACTTGCACCGGGGTGAAGGCGCCATAATCGAGATAGGACTTCACCCGCCCCAGCGCCGCGATGATCCGCTCGTTGCCGACCGCGAATCCCATGCGCCAGCCGGGCATCGAGAACGTCTTCGACATCGAGGTGAATTCCACCGTGATGTCCATGGCGCCCGGTACCTGCAGCACGGAAGGCGGCGGGTTCATTGTCGAAATAGACCTCGGCGTAGGCTAGGTCCGAAAGAATGAAGATGCCGTGCTTCTTCGCGAACGGCACGAGGTCCTTGTAGAAGTCGAGGCTCGGCGGTGAACGCGGTCGGGTTCGACGGATAGCAGACCACGACCGCGAGCGGGCTCGGGATCGAATGCTTGATGGCGCGCTCGAGCGTGGAGAAGAATTCCGGCGTCGGCTCGGACGGCACCGAGCGGATCACGCCGCCTGCCATCAAGAAGCCGAAGGCATGGATCGGATAGCTTGGATCGGGCACCAGCACGACGTCGCCCGGCGCGGTGATTGCCTGCGCGACGTTGGCGAAGCCTTCCTTGGAGCCCAGCGTGGCGACGATCTGGGTTTCGGGATTGAGCTTCACCCCGAAACGGCGGCCGTAATAGGCGGCCTGCGCCCGCCGCAAGCCCGGGATGCCCTTGGAGGCCGAATAGCGGTCGGTACGCGCCTTGCCGAGCGTCTCCTTCATCTTCTCGATGACGTGGGCAGGAGCCGGTAGATCCGGGTTGCCCATGCCGAGGTCGATGATGTCAGCGCCGGCGTTGCGCGCGATGGCCTTGGCGCGATTGACCTCCTCGAAAACGTAAGGTGGCAACCGCTTGATGCGATGAAATTCTTCCATGACCCCGCTCCTTCAGCCGACCCGCCGGTGCGGGCCGTCGTCATTCTCAAAATGCGCAACCCACCCGGCGACCGCCGTTGGCACGAGCTCTTATGGCGCCGCAAATCGCCCAGCAGAGCACCGCTGACAACAGCCGGCCAGCCAGCGCACGGCCTTGTATCACGGGTTACGGGTGCTGCCAGTAGTCGTTGCAGCGCGCGCCCGGGCCGCGGCGAGATCGTCCTCGAGCTTTTTTTGTTCAGCGGCGGTCAGCACCTTGCTGCCGCGCTCCGGCGGCATGTCATGCACGGCAGGATAGGCCGGCGGTGTTGCCGGGCGCTGGGGAACCCCCTCCGGCAGGCCACCGATCGCCGCAGGCATTTGATCGCCCATGTGGGTGCCTGCGCACCCGCCGAGAAAAGGCCCCGCGGCCAAAAGCGCTGCCGCGGCAAAAACGCGCCGCGGCAAGCTCCGCCCGGACCTGGATATCAACATCAATTTCATTCCGAATTCGGCATGCCTTTTGCGGCAAGACGCAGAAAGTGCCCCGCTCATTGCCCCTTTGGATCAGCGAAATCGTTGACGGTTCAAGCAATTGACGCAAGCTTATGGGACAATATGACAAAAGCAAGGTTGCCACGCGCCCGCCAGCCGCTCTCGAGCCCGAAAAAGCCTGCGGCTTTTCCGGGTCTTGCGGCTATCGTAGTTAAGGACCAACTCCACCCGGCAGTACGCTGCCCGCACGAGGCCGGGGCGGCAATCCGAGGCGATCACACCGAGGCGTTCACGTGAAGTCCCCGCCGGAACCGGTCAAGAGCGGCTCCGTCGATATCGAGGAGTTCGCCAAGAACGTCGCCCGCATGGTCGAGGAAGGCGGGCGGGCGTTGGCCGCCTACCTCAAGCCACGAGAGGAAGGCCGGGTCGACGAGCAGCAGGCGGAAGTCAGCGATGTCGTCAAGACGTTCGGCCGGGTCGCCGAATATTGGTTCGCCGACCCTCAACGCACCGTGCAGTTGCAATCGAGCCTGGGCAAGGCCTACCTCGATCTCTGGGCGCACGCGGTCAAGCGCATGGCCGGCGAAGAGGTCGCTCCGGTGGCCGAGCCCGATCCGCGCGACAAGCGCTTCGCCGATCCGGAGTGGAGCAGCAATCAGTTCTACGATTTCCTCAAGCAGGCCTACCTGCTGACGGTCCATTGGGCCAATCATCTCGTCGCCGACGCCAAAGGCCTCGACCCGCACACCCAGCACAAGGCCGAATTCTACCTGCGGCAGATCGCGAACGCCGTATCGCCGTCGAACTTCGTGCTGACCAACCCCGAACTGCTGCGCGAGACGCTGAGCACCAACGCCGACAATCTGGTGCGCGGGATGCATATGCTGGCCGAAGACATCCAGGCCGGTCACGGCGATCTGAAGATTCGCCAGTCGGACGCCAAGACGTTCGAGGTCGGCCGCAATCTCGGGCTCTCGCCGGGCAAGGTCATCTTCCAGAACGAGCTGATGCAGCTCATCCAATACGCGCCGGCGACCGAAACCGTGCTCAAGCGGCCGCTGTTAATTGTGCCGCCCTGGATCAACAAATTCTACATCCTCGATCTCACGCCGGAGAAATCCTTCATCAAATGGTGCGTGGACCATGGGCTGACCGTGTTCGTCGTCTCCTGGGTCAATCCGGACGCGCATCTCGCCAAGAAAACGTTCGAAGACTACGCCATGGAGGGCGTGCTCACGGCGCTGGAGGTCGTCGAGCGCGCGACGGGCGAGAGCAGCGTCCACGCGATCGGCTATTGCGTCGGCGGGACCCTGCTCGCGGCGACGCTCGCCCACATGGCCAACCGCGGCGACCACCGCATTGCCTCGGCCACGTTCTTCGCTGCGCAGGTCGACTTCACCCATGCGGGCGACCTCATGGTGTTCGTCGACGAGGAGCAGATCGCGGCGCGCGAGCGCGAGATGGGCGAGCGCGGCTATCTCGACGGCAGCAAGATGGCGAGGGCCTTCAACCTGCTGCGGTCGAACGACCTGATCTGGCCCTACGTCATCAACAACTACCTCAGGGGCAAAGAGCCGGCACCCTTCGACCTCTTGTTCTGGAACGCCGATGCCACGCGGATGCCATCAGCGAACCACTCGTTCTACCTGCGCGGCTGTTACCTGGAGAACAAGCTGACCAAGGGCGAGATGGTCCTTGGTGGCGGCAAGCTCGATCTCAGGAAGGTGACGATTCCGATCTACAATCTCGCCGCCCGCGAGGATCACATTGCGCCGGCAAAATCGGTGATGCTCGGCTCGCATTTCTTCGGCGGGCCGGTGCGCTTCGTGGTCGCGGGCTCGGGCCACATCGCCGGCGTGGTCAATCCGCCGGTCAAGATGAAGTACCAGTATTGGACCGGCCCCAAACCGGACGGCGACGACATCGCCAAATGGCTCGCGGGAGCGCAAGAGCATCCCGGGTCCTGGTGGCCGGACTGGCTCGATTGGATCAAGGCGCAGGATCCGACAGAGGTTCCTGCGCGCGAGCCGGGCGGCGGCGTGTTCGCGCCGATCGAGGACGCGCCGGGGAGCTACGTCAAGGTGAGGGATTGAACCGCTGGCTTTCCGCCATGCGCGTCCACCGCCGCATGGCTCGGCCAGCATTGCCGGTGCACACGCGGCGACATCGCACCGTCACGGAAACAGCGCGACCTGCTCAAGGCCGGTGGTCTCCGGGAAGCCAAGCATCAGGTTCATGTTCTGCACCGCCTGGCCGGACGCGCCCTTGGTGAGATTGTCGAGCGCCGAGCAGATAATGGCTCGGCCCGGAATACGGTCCTTCGTGACGCCGATGAACGTCATGTTGGAGCCGCGCACATGGCGGGTCTGCGGCATCTCGCCGAACGGCAGGACGTGCACGAACGGCTCGTTCACATAGGTCTTCACGAGTATCGCGTGGAGTTCTTCCGCGACGGTTTCGTTTGTCGAGCCGTCCGCCGAGCGCACGTAGATGGTCGATAGAATGCCGCGGTTCATCGGCACGAGGTGCGGCGTGAAGGTCACGATGACCTCCTTTCCCGCCGCCTTGGAAAACTCCTGGTCGAGTTCCGCCATGTGGCGATGGTGGCCGACGCCGTAGGCATGGAAGCCCTCAGACACTTCGGAGAACAGCATCGCCTCCTTGGCGGCCCTGCCCGCCCCGGTCATGCCGGACTTGGCGTCGATCACGATCTCGCCGGCATCGATCGCACCCGCCCGCAGCAGCGGGATCAACGGCAGTTGCGCGCAGGTGGTGTAGCAGCCCGGATTGGCGACCAGCCGCGCCTTCGCGATCTCGCGCCGGTAGACCTCGCTCAGCCCGTAGACGGCTTCCGGCTGCAAGTCCGTCGCATGATGCTCGTGGCCGTACCAGCGCGCATAGGCCGAGGTGTCGGCGAGCCGGAAGTCGGCGGAGAGATCGACCACCTTGGTCTGCGGCGCCCGCGTGAGCAGGTCCTTGATCACCTTCTGCGTGGTCGCGTGCGGCAGCGCGCAGAAGATCAATCCAAGCCCCGACTTCTCCCACGCGATGCCGTCAATCGCGACGAGCGGAGGCAACGCATAAGGTGAGAATTGCGGGAAGACCTGGCGCATCTCCTGCCCGGCGCGGCGGTCGGCGGTGAGCAATGCAATCTCGATGTGCGGATGCCGCAAGAGAAGCCGGACCAGTTCGGCGCCGGTATATCCGGACGCGCCCAGGATGCCGACCTTCACCTTGCTGGTCGCCGAGTGGCTATTGGCCATAGTTCACGTCTCCAGTCGGACAGCACGGCCGGATGAGAGGACTGCGACGAAGGGAGAAAGTGCCGCGGAGCCTCGTCCGGCGGCATGCGTGACGATCACCGGCGATCGCACGCTCTCGCCGCAACGGCGCGGCGGCGGTGTGACGTGTTATCGGTGATCATGTTCATGGCACGGCGCTATAGCGGCCGGCGGGTTGCGGGTCAAGAACGGGAGCGCGCGGCCCCCACTATGCCGGCTCCGGCCGGCGCCCGAGAACAAGAAGCAGCCATGTGAAATGTGATATGCTCCAGCTCTCCGAATACGGCTGTGCGCTCAGTCGTGACGCGGTAAGGCCCGACCTGCAACATCATGACAGCCCCCGATCTCCTGGTGAGCGAAACGCCGCGCGCGACGGCACGCGGCTACGCTTTGCTGCTCGCGGCCTATGGCGTCGCGATCTTTGTCAGCGCTGCGCTCTTGTTCGCGGTGCAGCCGATGTTCACCAAGATGGTGCTGCCGCGGTTCGGCGGCGCGCCCGCGGTGTGGTCGGTGGCGATCGTGTTCTTTCAGGCCGCGCTGCTTGCCGGTTACGCCTATGCGCATCTGCTGACCCGCTACGCGACGGTGCGCATGGCCGTCGTCCTCCACGTCGCGCTGATGATCGGCGCCATCGTCACGCTGCCGCTCTCGATCGCCGCCGGCTGGGGCCGCCCGCCCGCAGTCGGTGAAGCATTCTGGCTGATCGGCCTGTTCGCCGCCTCGATCGGGCTGCCGTTCTTCGCGCTTTCCGCCAACGCGCCACTGCTGCAGGCCTGGTTCGCGCGGACCGGACACCCGTCGGCACGGGACCCCTACTTTCTGTATGCGGCCAGCAATGTTGGCAGCTTCCTCGCGCTGCTCTCCTACCCCCTGCTCCTGGAGCCGTTCGTCCGCCTGAACGATCAGACCCGGCTTTGGTCCGCCGGTTTCGTTGTTCTCATCATGCTGATCGCCGGCTGCGGCGCGCTGCTCTGGCGCTCTCCGGCAAAGCTTCCGGACGCTACGGATGCGGGTACCGCCGACGCTGCGCCGCCGACCTGGCAGAATGCCCTGACCTGGGTTGCGCTCGCGGCCGTTCCGTCCGGCCTCCTGGTCGCGGTCACGGCGCACATTTCCATCGATGTCGCCGCCGTGCCGTTGCTCTGGGTGCTGCCGCTCGCGCTTTATCTCCTGACGTTTGTCATCGTTTTCGCCCGGCGGCCGGTCATTCCCCATTGGCTGGTGGTCGATGTCCAGCCGCTGTTCATCATCGGCTTCATCGCCATCGTGATCTTTGAACCGGTGAAGACCATCGTCGGACTTATCGCGGTGCATCTCGTGGTGTTCTTCGTCTGCGCCCTGATGTGTCATGGCGAACTGGCGCGCCGACGGCCGGCGGCGAGATATCTCACCGGCTTCTATCTGTGGATGTCGGTTGGCGGAATGATCGGCGGCATCGCGGCTGCGCTGATTGCGCCGCACACATTCACCTGGGTGGCGGAATACCCGATCCTGATTGCACTGGCGGTGCTCTGCCGGCCGGGGCTCGCGCTGCCGCGAAGCCTCCCGCTGCGCTACGCGCTGTTCGGCGCAATCGCCTTGGGCGTACTGGCGCTCGTCTGGTGGGCGAACGCCACGGCGGTGATGACCGAAACCACATTCCAGCGCATCGTCTTTGCGCTGCTTCTGGTCAGCGTGCTGTTCTGGCGTGCGCCGCTGCCATTCGCCGCGATCGTGGCTTTCGTGCTGATCGCCGGCCACGTCGTCTTCGAGCAATCCGGGTCGACCGCGGTGCGCAGCTTCTTCGGCATCTTCAAGGTGGTGGAATCGTCGGACGGCCGGTTTCGCGTGCTGCAGCACGGCACCACGATGCATGGCGCCCAGCGCATCCGCGACGATAATGGGCTGCCGGTGACGGGACCGCCGGAGCCGCTGCTCTACTATTTCGACGGCTCCTCCATTGCGCAGGCGATCGACGCAGTACGTGCGCGCATGGCGCCCGCGCCGCTGCGCTACGCGGTGGTCGGGCTGGGCACCGGCACCCTCGCCTGCCGCGCGGCCCCGGAAGACACCGTGCACTATTACGAGATCGATCCGGCGGCGATCCGCATCGCCCGTGATCGCGCGCTGTTCAGCTTTCTCGCCGACTGCCGGCCCGATGTGCCGATCATGCTCGGCGATGCACGGCTGACGCTCGCCGAAGCGCCGGACGGCGCCTACGACCTCATTATCGTCGATGCCTTCTCCTCCGACGCCATCCCCATCCACCTGCTCACCCGCGAGGCGATGGCGATCTATCTCAGGAAGATCAGCCCGCACGGCGTGGTCGTTCTGCACATCTCGAACCGGCATCTCGAACTTGCATCGGTGGTGGCCGGCATCGCGGCGGCCAACGGGCTGGTTACGCGCGTTGACGAAAGCGCCGACCTCGATGAGGCATCCGATCCCTACAAGTTCGCCGGCACGGTCGCGGCGGTTGCGCGCACCGACGAAGACTTCGGCGCGCTGGCACATTCCAACGGGTGGGAGATCCGGGAACCCGATCCCAAGCAATGGGTCTGGACCGACGATTATTCCAACATCATCGGTTCGATCATGCGCAATCTCAATCCATGACGATGCCGCCACTTGTGCGGCCTCATGCTGAGGAGCGCCCGCAGGACGAGAACCTAGCTCAACCGCCCCAGACCCACTTCACGATCTTGGTGGCAACATCGCCGAGCGTCAGCAGCACGCCCGCCCAGACGAATGCGGAGGTGAAATTCGCAATCTGAAAACGCCAGTACGGCATGGCGAAAATCCCGGCGACCAGCGGCACCGAGGCCCGCAGCGGCCCGAAGAAACGGCCGATGAAAATTCCCAGCACGCCCCAGTTATTCACGAACCGCTCGCCGCGCGGGATCAGGTCGGGATGGCGCGACAGCGGCCAGATATGCGCGACCGGGGGGCCAAGCTTAACGCCGACCCAATAGGACAACCAATCGCCGAGCGCCGCGCCGACCGCGCCCGCGACCCAGACCGGCCAGAAATTGACGCCGCCCGACGCGATCAGCACGCCGATGCCCACCAGGGCGGCCCAGGCCGGAACGAGCAGCGAGATGAAAGCGAGAGATTCAGCGAAGGCGAGTGCGAAAACGATCGGCGCCGCCCACACTTCGTGGGCTTTCACAAACTCCACGACCTGTTGGGCGTGAGCCTCGAAACTTTCAAACATGCGGGAAGATGCCCCTGACGAACCATTCAGGGTTTAACCTCCCGCAACCAGCGTGACCAGTCCTTGCGGAGACCTGTCGTGGCAATCGTCAAGACAGCAAAGCCCGGCGGAACAAGTCCGCCGGGCCTGAAACCGATCAGGGATAACGCGCGATGCGGATCAGGCTACGCCGCCGTCTGCTCGCGTTTTGCAGCCGCCTGCTTGGCATCCGCCAGCCGCAACACCGCCATGTCACCCTCGGTCAGATCAGAGTGATTTCCAATCTTCAGCGCATCGGCGAGGATCGCCGCCGTCTGGCGATAAACGTCGGCGGTTGCACGGTCCCGGCAGGATGGCGGAGCGTGATCGCACACCGCCGCGGCAACTTCGCCGACGACGCGAGAGGCGCTCAGCACGATGTCGGTCGCCCGCGCGGAACCCCACTGCTCGGCCGCATCGGCGGCGTGATCGCACGCGGAGATCAGCAGCAGGTGCAAGCCCGAACGCGAATAGGTATCGCCGCGGATCGAATGAGCAAGATAGAATAAGTCCTGCGCCGTCGTGATCGACTGGCAGCGGTCGGCCAGTTCCGCCAACCCGGCCCGCGCCAGCGCAGGGGCCAGAACATCGGTCGCGATGCGGGTCATGAGGTACTGCGCGCGTTCAAGCTCGGCGCGCGGCTCGTCGGCCGAACCGGGCAGACGCGTTACGAATTGCATGAGCAATTCCTGCCGAAGATCGTCGTCGAGCGCATCGTTGAGACACATCGCAAACAACGCCATCGGACGCGAGAAAGATTTTGGACAGTCATCGATCGACTGCACCGACCGGTAGGGATAGCCGGCCGCGACGATTGCCGCCTCGTTGATGCACGTGCCGCCGTCGGGTCCGGGAAACTCGTGGCTGCCCCGCAGCAGCTTCCAATTCAGCATGGCATTGAAATCGACCGCGGGGGTGGACGATTTCAACCGCAGCAAACGGTTGAGGTCGAACATGGCGAACTCCTCTTGGTTTCCTGAAATTTGGCACCATGAATTTGTAACTATCGTGGCGGAGCGGGGGCCATCCGGTGGTTCAAAATGAATTGATTGTAATGTTCCAGCGCAACATATTGTGACCGCGTCGCAATCGGGCGGTGCGACGCGTTTTCACTGCGTCAGATTGCGTCACGATCCGGCCTCGGCCATGGCATAGTCGAGCGACGTGATTCGCCAGTGTGGCGGTTCAGAAGTCCGCATCATTTTTGCGGCGAGTTCAATATGCGGACTTTTGAACCAAAGCCACACTGGATCAATAAGTTGCTAGTGTCCTTCGATTCCGAAGTTCGCAAATGGGGCTGCCGGACAATGATGCGAACTTCGGAATCGGGACACTTGCCTCATTTCAAGACCGACGGAACAACATGGCCAAGACCGTAAAATCCGCTGCCAAAGCAGCCGCCAAGACCCGCGACCTGTTTGCGGAACTGCCTGATTCGTCACCACGCCGCACCGGTGCGCGCAGCAATCCTGCGGTCCGTGCGCGCGCGCGAACGAGTGCCGAGTCGGGCTACACCGCAAAGCACATCGAGGTGCTGGAAGGGCTCGAACCGGTACGCCGGCGGCCCGGCATGTATATCGGCGGCACCGACGAGAAGGCGCTGCATCACCTCTTCGCCGAGGTGATCGACAATGCCATGGACGAGGCGCTTGCCGGACATGCCGACTGGATCGACGTCGAGATGGAGGCCGATGGCTTCGTCACGGTCACCGATAACGGCCGCGGCATTCCGATCGATCCGCATCCGAAGTTCAAGAACAAGTCGGCGCTCGAAGTGATCATGACAACGCTGCACGCCGGCGGCAAATTCGATTCGGATGTGTACGAAACCTCAGGCGGCTTGCACGGCGTCGGTGTGTCGGTGGCGAATGCGCTGTCGGAACGCATGGAGGTCGAGGTCGCGCGCGAACAGACGCTCTACCGCATGGCATTCGAGCGCGGCAAGCCGAAGGGCAAGCTGGAGAAGGCCGGGCGCGCGCCGAACCGGCGCGGCACCAAGGTGCGCTTCCGTCCCGATCCGGAGATTTTCGGCAAGAGCGCGCATTTCCGTCCCGAGCGCATCTTCAAAATGGCGCGCTCGAAGGCCTACCTCTACGGCGGCGTCGAGATCCGCTGGTCGTGCGCGAAGGAACTGTTGCGCGGCGACGACGTGCCCGAGAAGGCGACGTTCCACTTCGCGCAGGGCCTCAAGGATTATCTCAGTGCGCAGCTTGACGGCGCGACGCTGGTGCATCCCGACATCTTCACCGGCAGCGCCGGCAAGACTGGCAAGCATGGCGGCGCCGAATGGGCGGTCGCCTGGACTGCCGACATGGATGGCTTTCTCTCATCCTATTGCAACACCATCCCGACGCCGGACGGCGGCACCCATGAATCGGGACTGCGCAGCGCCCTCACCAAAGGCCTCAAGGATCACGCCGAGCGCGTGGGCCAGGGCAAGCGCGCGGCATCGATCACCTCGGACGACGTCATGACCGGCGCCGGCTGCATGATGTCGGTGTTCATCCGCGAGCCGGAATTCCAGGGCCAGACCAAGGACCGGCTCGCCACTGCCGAAGCGACGCGCATTGTCGAGAACGCGATCAAGGACCCGTTCGATCACTGGCTTGCCGGCAATCCGATGCAAGCCAACAAACTGCTCGATTTCGTGGTCGAGCGCGCCGACGAACGCGTGCGCCGCCGCCAGGAAAAGGAGATTTCGCGAAAGTCCGCGGTGCGCAAGCTGCGGCTTCCCGGCAAGCTTGCCGATTGCACCAACACCGCGGCGCAGGGCTCGGAGATATTCATCGTCGAGGGCGATTCGGCCGGCGGCTCCGCCAAGCAGGCGCGCGACCGCGCCTCGCAGGCGATCCTGCCGCTGCGCGGAAAGATCCTCAACGTCGCCTCCGCCGGCAAGGACAAGCTGGCGCAGAACCAGCAGCTCGCCGATCTCATCCAGGCGCTCGGCTCCGGCTACGGCGCGCACTACCGCGAGCAGGACCTGCGCTACGAGAAGGTGATCGTGATGACCGACGCCGATGTCGACGGCGCGCACATTGCGTCACTGCTGATCACGTTCTTCTACCGCCAGATGCCGAAGCTGATCGACGACGGCCACCTCTATCTCGCGGTGCCGCCGCTCTACCGCCTCACCCATGGCGGCAAGACCGTCTATGCGCGCGACGACAAGCACAAGGCGGAACTGCTCAAGAAGGAATTCCACGCCAACGCCAACGTGGATGTCGGCCGCTTCAAGGGGCTGGGCGAGATGATGGCGAGCCAGCTCAAGGAAACCACCATGGACCCGAAGAAGCGAACATTGCTGCGCGTCGTGGTGGTCGAGGACGAGCGCAAAGGCACCGACGGCTCGGTCGAGCGGCTGATGGGCAACAAGCCGGAGGCCCGCTTCGATTTCATCCAGGAGAAGGCGGAGTTCGCGAGCGAAGAGATGCTGGACGTCTAGCGGATCGCCGATGGCTGCTCAGAATCTCTTTGCCGATATTCCGCCGGACCTGCCGCAAGAACAAATCGACAAACTCGTCGCCTCACCTAGTGTCCGCATTGAGCGCATCGTCTCGCGTGGCCATGAGAGCCCGGACGGCTTCTGGTACGACCAGGACTGGCACGAATGGGTGACTGTGCTTGCCGGTTCGGCTGGCGTGTTGTTCGAGGGCGAGGCCGCGCCGCGCACGCTTGTTGCCGGAGATCATCTGCTCATTCCGGCGCACCAGCGGCACCGCGTGGCCTGGACCGAACCCGGCCGCGACACCATCTGGCTTGCGGTGCATTACCGCCCTTGAGCACGACTGGAATTGACTCCCCCGCACCTCCGGCATGCTGGGTACGCGCGCCACACGGATTGAACCGGCCGGGAATTAGGAGTGGAATGCGCGCGATGAGAGTGCGCCGTCAGTGTTGCACCTCTAGGAAGGAAACCCCATGATAAGCTCACTTGTTTCAATCTGCGCCAGTCTTGCGCTCGCAATAGGCGTCGGCGCCACGGCGCAGGCCCAGACCCTGGCCGGGCAGGTCACCTCCGCCGAAGAAGGCGCGATGGAGGGCGTTCTGGTCAGCGCCAAGAGGACCGGCTCGACGATCACCGTCACGGTCGTCAGCGACGCCACCGGGCGTTACGCCTTCCCGGATGGCAAACTCGATCCGGGCCAATACGCGGTTCGCATCCGGGCGATCGGCTACGATCTCGACCGCCCCGCCACGGTCGAACTCGCCGCGCAACAGCCGGCAAACCTCGACCTCAAGCTGCGCAAGACCGAAGATCTCGCCGCGCAGATGTCGAACGGCGAGTGGCTGGCGAGTTTCCCCGGCACTGACCAGCAGAAGAACGCGATGCTTGGCTGCGTCGGCTGCCATACGGTCGAGCGCATCGCACGCTCCACCCACACTGCCGACGAATTCATCAACATCACGCTGCCGCGCATGCAGGGCTACGTGAACCAGAGCATTCCGGCGCATCCGCAACTGCGCAAAGGCGAACGGCGGATGGAGGAACGCGGCGACCAGCGAGTTCAGGTCTATCGCAGCGCCGCCAACTTCCTCAGCGGCATCAACCTGAGCGCCGGCGCGCAGTGGAAGTACCAGCTCAAGACGCTGCCGCGGCCGAAGGGCCGCGCGACGCGCGTCGTCATCACCGAATACGATCTCGGGCGCGAGACGATCGAGCCTCACGACGTAATCGTCGATGCCGACGGCATCGCCTGGTATTCGAGCTTCGGCGAGCAGTTCCTCGGCCGCCTCGATCCGAAGACCGGCGCGCACAAGGAATATCCTGTTCCCCTGCATAAGCCCGAATTCCCGACCGGGTTCCTCGGCTTGCGCCAGGACAAAGCGGGCGATCTCTGGCTCGGCAACATGTACCAGGCCACGATCGTCAAGTTCGACCGCAAGACTGAGCAGTTCAAGTTCTGGCCGCTGCCGGCGGAGCAGAACATCGATGCCGCGCAGGTCAACATGGTGAGCCCGCAGTTCTCGCACGTGGATGGCAAGGTCTGGGCGCAGAACAACGGCTTCGCCGGCATTCACCGGCTCGACATCGCAACCGGCAAGATCGAGACCTGGGAGCCGTTCAAGAACGCGCCCAAGGGCGAGCCGCACAACGTCTATGACGTGGTGCCTGACTCCAAGAACAACGTGTATTTCACCGACTTCCGGCAAAAGCACATCGGCCGGATCGACGCCAAGACCGGCGACATCAAGCTGTTTGCCCTGCTCACCCCGAGCCCGGCATTGCGCCGCGGCCAAATGGATGCGCAGGACCGTCTCTGGGTCGGGGAATATCGCGGCGACAAGATCGCGATGTTCGATACCAAGACCGAGAAGTTCGCCGAATGGCAGTTGCCGACGAAGTGGACCAATCCCTACGACGTGACGCTCGACAAGAACGAGAATGCGTGGACCGGCTCCATGCTCAATGACCGCATCGTGCGGCTCAATACCAAGAGCGGCGAATTCGTCGAGTACCTTCTGCCCCGCACGACCAATATCCGGCGCGTCCACGTCGACAATTCAACGACGCCGGTAACCTTCTGGGTCGGGAGCAACCACGGCGCGTCGGTGATCAAACTGGAGCCGCTGGACTGATACCGGCGAGCGGCAATCCGGCATCCTCTTCCACAGCGGAGGAGGATGCCGGATCAAACCAATTGAGTGACGCGAGCTAATTCTCGAATTTCAGGTTCGCGGCCTTGACCACCTCGGTGATGGCCTTGATGTCGGCATTGATCAGCTTGGCGAATTCTTCGCCTGAGCCGCCGCCCGGATTGACCGCCATTGCCTTGAGCTTGCTGCGCACGCCGGGGTCGGCGAGCGCGCGGCGCAACTCCGCCTCAAGTTTCTTGACGACCGCGGGCGGGGTTTTGGCCAAAGTGAACACGCCGCTCCAGAGCCCGATATTTACGTCCGGCAGCCCGACTTCGGCCATGCTCGGCACGTCCGGCAGTTCGGCGGAGCGCTCCGCCCCGGTGACCGCAAGGGCGCGAATCTTGCCGCCTTTCACCAGCGGCACCGTGGGCGGGCCGTCGGCGATGGCAAACAGCGTCTGTTTGCCGGCGATGCTGAGCATCATTTCGTTGCTGCTCTTATACGGGATCGGCTGCGCCGGCATGCCGGTCTTGAGCTTGAACAGTTCGGTCGTGATGGTGAAGGCTGGCGAAGTGGTCGCGTAGTTCGATTTGTCGGGATGGGCTTTGCCATAGGCCACGAGGTCTTTGACCGACTTGATGGAGTCGTCCATCGGACCGGCAAGGATCAGGGGAAACGACGCGGTCATGGTGAGCGGCGTGAAGGTCGTGGTCGGATGATACGGCAGCTTGGGATAGATCGCCGCCGCGATCGCCATCTGACCGGACGCACCGATCACCAACGTGTAACCGTCCGCCGGCTGACTCATGGCGTATTCGACAGCAAGCCGCCCGCCGGCGCCAGGCTTGTTCTCGATGATCACCGGCTGCCCGATATTCTCCGACAGCTTCTGTCCCAGGAGTCGCGCGAACAGGTCGTTTCCGCCGCCGGCGCCAAAGCCGACGATGAAGCGGATAGGCTTGCTCGGATAGCCGGCGTCGCCTTGCGCGAGAGCCGGATAGACCGACCCGGCCGTCGCCGTCACGAGTAAAGCCAACAGCAGGACGCGTATGGAACCAATCAATCGCATGAACGAGTCTCCCTTTGGTACGGCGGCATTGTTTTCGCTGATCGCCTGCCGGCGACCCTAGCAACTTCGCAACCCGTGCGCGAGGGCGTGTCGAATGCCACAGTTTGACGCGGCTATCTCGCACGTTCTAGGTTCGCGGGGCTGCCGGGCTCGTCGAGGCCCCAGATCGTGTTGACTGGACCACTCCGCTCTCGCATTGACGGGGCACGATCCGCGATGGCGCGGACCCGGAAGAAGCGTATTCGATGAGCTCATGGCCCGCTGAACACGGCCCCTACCGCCCGTCAACAGATCTGTTCGGCCACCCGCGCGGCCTGACGTTCCTGTTTACCACCGAGATGTGGGAGCGCTTTTCCTATTACGGCATGCGCGCGCTGCTCGTGCTGTATATGACCAAGTACCTGCTGCTGCCCGGGCACGCCGACGTGATCGGCATAACCACGCTCAGGAACACTCTCGAAGGGATGTTCGGGCCGCTCGGCGTGCAGCCCTTCGCGTCGCATATTTACGGCCTCTACACTGCATTCGTTTATCTTACGCCGGTGTTCGGCGGCCTCATCGCCGACCGGCTGCTCGGCCAGCACCGCACGATCCTGATCGGCGCCACGTTGATGGCGATCGGCCACTTCATGATGGCCTTCGAGTCGTTGTTCCTGTTGGCGCTCACCGTCCTCATTCTCGGCAACGGTGCCTTCAAGCCCAACATGTCAGCGCAGGTGGGCGGACTCTACGAGCGGGGCGACTCGCGCCGCGACCGCGCCTATTTGATCTTCTATGTCGGCATCAATCTCGGCGCCCTGCTGGCGCCCTTTGTGTGCGGCACGCTTGGCGAGGAGATCGGGTGGCACTACGGTTTTGCCGCGGCCGGCGTCGGAATGATCATTGCGATCGTGGTCTACCTCTATGCACTGCCAACTCTGCCGCCCGACGAACTCCATCGCGCACGCGTCGAAGGCAGCGACAAACGGCCGCTCGACCGTACCGAATGGCGCAGCCTCGTGGCACTCGTCCTGCTGTTCGTCCCGGTATCGCTGTTCTGGGCAACCTACGAGCAGCAAGGCAACACCATCGCGCTCTGGGCGGACGACTACACCGACCGCCATATCGATCTCCTCGTCTGGAAGGGCGAGATTCCCGTCACTTGGTTTCAGGCGATCAACCCGCTCATGATCATCGCCTTCACGCCGTTCGTCATCGTGCTGTGGGCCTGGCAGGAACGGCGCGGCCGCGAGCCGACAACCATCACCAAAATGGCGCTCGGCTGTTTCGGTGTGGCGCTCGCCAATCTGATCCTGGTCGGCGCCGCGTGGTCGGCGGCGGGTGATTCAGCGACTTGGCTCTGGCTACTCGGATATTTTGCCGTGATCACGCTGGGCGAACTCTATATTTCCCCGACCGCGTTATCGTTGGTATCGAAGGTGTCGCCGGCACGCGTCGTCTCGATGATGATGGGAGTCTGGCTTGGCACCAGTTTCTTCGGCAACCTCATTGCCGGCTGGCTTGGCAGCTTCTGGAGCACCATGGACAAGATGCATTTTTTTCTGATGATCGCCGGCATCGCCGCGGCCGCCGGGGTCGTCATCTGGCTGTTCAACTGGCCGCTCAAGAACGTGATCGAAGACTAAGACATGATTCGACAAATTGCCGCGCTGACCTCTCCCCTCGTCATTTCAACGCCGCACCTGCCATGACCGGTACCGCCGACCGCACGCCGCGGGCTTTCGAACACATCGAAACCTGGGTATTCGATCTCGACAACACCCTCTATCCCCACCACGTCAATCTCTGGCAGCAGGTGGACGAACGGATTCGCGATTACATTGCGCGCTTCCTCAAGGTCTCCAAAGATGAGGCCTTCCGCATGCAGAAGGACTACTACAAACGATACGGCACCTCGATGCGTGGCCTGATGATCGAGCACGGCATGGGGCCCGACGACTACCTCGACTACGTTCATCAGATCGACCATTCGCCGATCGAGCCGAACCCTGCGCTGGGCGCGGCCATCGAGACGCTGCCCGGACGCAAGCTGATCTTAACGAACGGTACCCGGCGGCATGCCGACGCGGTGCTGGCGCGGCTTGGCCTGCACGATCACTTCGAGCACGTGTACGATATCATCGCCGCCGAGCTAGAGCCCAAGCCATCGGCGCAGACCTACCACCGCTTCCTCAAGGTGCACGCGGTCGATGCCGACAAGGCGGCCATGTTCGAAGACCTGGCGCGCAACCTTGCCGTTCCGCACGAACTCGGGATGACCACGGTTCTGGTGGTGCCGGAGGGCACGCGCGAAGTGCTGCGCGAGGGCTGGGAACTCGAGGGCCGCGACGCGCCGCACGTCGATCACGTCACCGACGATCTCACCGGCTTCCTGCAGACGATCGCGGCACGATGACGACGATTGCATCCGATCCCTCTCCCGCGGATTTCGTCGCCGCAATCGACCGGGCGAGCACGCGCCGGGCGACATCGAGCGAGGCAGGCACCGTCGTCTGGCGGATCTGGGGCTCCGGGCCTCCGCTGGTGCTGCTGCATGGCGGCACCGGGAGCTGGATGCACTGGGTACGCAACATCGAGGATCTCTCGACGAGCTTCACGCTGCTCGTCCCGGACCTGCCCGGCTCGGGCGAATCCGGAGACCTGGAGCCACCGGTGAACGCCGCGCGCATGGCCGAAAGCCTGTGGTCGGGACTGCAAGAGATCGTCGGGACGAAACGATTTTCACTGGCGGGGTTTTCGCTCGGCGGAATGATCGCCGGATTTCTTGCCCGCCTCGCCGGCGACCGCGTCGAATGTCTGGTGCTGGTCGGCAGCGGCGGCATGCGGTTGCCGCGCCAGCCCATGGAACCGTTGAAATCCTGGCGATGGCTGTCGTCCGAAGATGCCAAGCGCGACATTCACCGGCAGAACCTCGGCATCCTGATGCTCCATGACCCGCGCAAGGTCGACGAACTGGCGGTCCATATTCAGCATTACAACGCACCGCTGTCGCGCGTGCGCGGCAAGCATATCGTCCAGGCGAGTGCGATGGCCGACTGCGTGCCATTCGTGAAGGCGCGCGTGGCAGGCATCTGGGGCGAGCACGATGTGACGTCGCCGGTCGAACTCGTGGCGGAGCGGCTGCGGGAATTTCAACCGCAGGCGACGTTCGACATGGTACCTGGCGCCGGCCATTGGGTGCAGTACGAAGCGGCCGATCATGTTCAATCGACTGCTGCGCGCCTTGCTGGAGTCGTCAAAGTAAACTCGATTGCATCCCATCTGGATGGCGCGGCGCACACTCCATCCGTTCGTTCCCGCGCAAGCGGGAACCCAGAAGTCCGCATATTCGCGCTTATGACGCTGGGTCCCCGCATTCGCGGGGACGAACGGAGAGAAAGACGCGACTACGCGACCGCCATGATCTGCTGCACGAAGATGGCCAGCCCAATTCCGGCAACCACCGCGCCAAGGACCCGAATGACGGCAGCATTGCCGCTGGTTCGCGCGGCCAGCATGCGCGCGCCATACATCGCAGCAAACGCGATTGCCGTCTGGATCACCGCAAGTCCAATGAAATAGCCATAGAGCGGCGTGCGCTTCGGCACCCGCGATTGACTCGCCGAGGGCGTAGCCGTGCACGAGACCGGCAAAAGCAAACAACGCGACCGCAATGTCGAGCCGCGGCGGCGTTTTCATCAGGAGTATTCCTCCGAGTGCAATCACCGACGCGGCGACGAAGAATTCTGCGCCGTTTACTGTCGCCTCGCCGACATGGGCGGCCGCCCCGATCAGCATCGCGACCACGTATCCGACGATCAGCCACTCGCCCCGTTTCTGGGTAGCGGCGAGACATCCGATGGCGACCAGAGCAGCGAGATGGTCGAGCCCGATGATCGGGTGGCCGAGACCCGAGAGCAGCCCGTCCGTGAATGTCACCGGCATCTTGCCGCCCATGACATGATGGGCGAGCGCGGGTTCCACGGCGAAACCGAGCGCGATGATGACGGCCAGCCCGATGGTTTTCACGACCATTTTATGCCCCGGAGATTTTTCAATATCTCCCGACGACACTAGCGCATCCGGCCGCGGCGCAAAACGATTTCCCGCGCCGCATGAGCGGCGGCCACGCTTGACTTCCCCGGCCCTATTCTTGACAACCCCGCGGCTAATCGGTTCCAGGAATCTGCCATGTCCCACGCCGAGCTTGCGAAGACCATTGATGACGCTTTCGAGAAGCGCGACAGCATAGGCCCGGGCACCAAGGGTGCGGTTCGCGATTCGGTCGAGACAGCCCTCGACCTGCTCGACCGCGGCATCGCACGCGTCGCCGAAAGGGGCGCCAACGGCGACTGGCGGGTCAACCAATGGCTCAAGAAGGCGGTGCTGCTGTCGTTCCGCCTCAACGACATGACCGTGATTCAGGGCGGTCCCGGCGCGGCGGCGTGGTGGGACAAAGTCCCCTCCAAGTTCGACGGCTGGGATGCCGGACGCTTCAAGGAAGCCGGCTTCCGCGCGGTGCCGAACTGTGTGGTGCGCCGCTCGGCTTACATCGCGCCCGGCGTGGTGCTGATGCCAAGCTTCGTCAATCTCGGCGCCTATGTGGACTCCGGCACCATGGTCGATACCTGGGCGACCGTCGGTTCCTGCGCGCAGATCGGCAAGAACTGCCACATCTCCGGCGGCGCCGGCATCGGCGGCGTGCTGGAACCGTTGCAGGCCGGTCCGGTCATCATCGAGGACAACTGCTTCGTCGGCGCGCGTTCCGAAGTCGCCGAAGGCGTAGTTCTTCGGGAGGGTTCGGTGCTCTCGATGGGCGTTTTCCTGGGCGCTTCGACCAAAGTCGTCGACCGCGAGTTGGGCGAAGTCTTCCAGGGCGAGGTGCCGCCCTATTCGGTGGTCGTGCCGGGCTCGATGCCGGGCAAGGCGACGAAATCGGGTGCGCCCAGCCCCAGCCTTTATTGCGCCGTGATCGTCAAGCGCGTCGATGAAAAGACGCGCGCGAAAACATCGATCAACGAATTGCTGCGCGACTAGGCAATCACTCTCATGATCAATCTGCTCCTCGGCTTCGACGGCCGTATCAGCCGCATGCAATTCTGGATCGGCATGCTGATTGTGGCGGGAGTCGAACTGACCTTGATGCTCGTTCTCGACGTGCCGTACTTTCCGATCGAGAAGAAGTTGCTTTCCGTCCGGCTGATCGAATTTGCCATCCAGATCGTCACCATCTACCCGACGGCGGCGATCGTGGTGAAACGGCTGCACGACCGCAATCAGCCGGGCTTCTACGCGGTCTGGCTTCTCGGGCTGATCATGCTCGTCGCATTGACCAATCTTTTCGGTCTCACCGACGATCCCAAGAATCCGAACTGGCTTGACTGGGTCTTGGGACTTTGCACGATCGTGATCGGCTTGGCCTTCCTGTTCGAGCTTGGCTTCCGCCGCGGCACGGCCGGCGATAACCGATTTGGTCCCGACCCGCTTAGCGGTCCGACCATCGGCGGCAGCGGACCGGAACGAACTTAGCGAGCCCAGCGATGGATCCCATCACCCTCGCCCGCGATCTGTTGCGTTGTCCCTCGGTGACGCCGGCCGAGGGTGGCGCGATCGCATTGATCGAGACCGTCCTGAAGGGCGCGGGCTTCACGGTCCATCGCATGACGTTCGAGCAGCCCGGCACCGCGCCGATTGAGAATCTCTACGCGCGCATCGGCAGCGCCCGTCCCAATCTGGTCTTCGCCGGCCACACCGACGTGGTCCCGCCGGGCGATGAAACGAAATGGGCGCATCCGCCGTTTGCCGGCGAAATCGTCAACGACACGCTCTATGGCCGCGGCGCCGTCGACATGAAGGGCGCCGTCGCCTGCGCGATGGCCGCAAGCCTTGACTATCTCGCCGCCCAGGACGGCAAGCTGAACGGTTCGATCTCGTTCCTCATCACCGGCGACGAGGAGAGCATCGCGGTCAACGGCACGGTGAAACTGCTCAAGTGGGCCGCCGAACACGGCGAGGTGTTCGATCACTGCATCCTCGGCGAACCGAGCAATGCGGCGGCGGTCGGCGACACCATCAAGATCGGCCGGCGCGGCTCGCTCAACGGTGTGCTGACGATCACCGGGAAGCAGGGCCATGTGGCTTATCCGCAGCTTGCCGACAATCCGGTACGCGGCCTCGTCAAGCTGATGGGCGCGCTGATGTCGGCATCGCTCGACCGCGGAACCGACGACTTCGATCCATCGAATCTTGAGTTCACCTCGATCGACATCGGCAACACGACCGTCAACCTCATTCCCGGCGAGGCGCGCGCACGCTTCAACATCCGCTTCAACGACACTCACACGCTATGATTCGCTGAAGGCATTGGTGGAGCGCTGGGCGCAGGAAGCCGCCGGCAACAGCGTGCGCTGGCACATCGACTGGGAGCCGTCGAATGCCGCCCCCTTCGTCGCCAAGCCTGGCCCGTTCGTCGATCTCGTCATCGGCGCGATCAAGGAAGCCACCGGACGCGCGCCGAAGCTTTCGACCACCGGCGGCACGTCCGACGCCCGCTTCATCACGCATTCTTGCCCGGTGCTGGAATTCGGCCTGGTCGGCCAGACCATGCACCAGGTCGACGAGCGCACGGCGGTCGGCGATCTGACAACGTTGACAGCGATCTACCGGACGATCCTCGAGCGGTACTTCAAGCCGTGACCGAGACTTACGACATCGTCGTCGCCGGCGGCGGAATTGCCGGGATGACCGCCGGGATGGCAGCCGCGCAACTCGGCCGCCGGACGCTGGTGCTGACCGGCGACGTCATCGGTGGACAGCTTCTGAGCATCGAAAAGGTCGAGGGCATTCCCGGCCACCCCGACGGCATTCCGGGCTACGACCTCTGCCCGATGGCACAGGAACAGGCCGCTGCCGCCGGCGCGGAATTCACACCGGCCGTGCTGCAAAGTCTTCAGCAACAAGGCGAGACGTGGCGGCTCGTCACCTCCGAAAGCGAGTTCTCAGCCCGCGCCGTGATCATCGCGACGGGATCGTCGCTGAAGGAGCTTGGCATCCCCGGCGAAGCCCGCCTGCACGGCAAGGGCGTCAGTCATTGCGCCACCTGCGACGGGCCGCTGTTGCGCAACCGCGTCGCCGCCGTGGTGGGCGGCGGCGATTTGGCGATGCAGGAGGCGCTTGACCTTGGCGCAGTTCGCCCAGCGCGTGGTGCTCCTCAATCGCGGCGCGGCGCTGACCGGACAGGCCGCCTATCGCAGCCGCATCGCGGCCAATACTAAAATCGATGTCCGGCACAACACTACGGTTGAGGAAGTGCTCGGCGACGCAACCATGAGCGGAATCCGCATCCGTGACGGTGTGAGCAACGCGACGACCGACGTGGAGTGCGCAGGCCTCTTCGTCTACGTCGGCCTCGCGCCGAACGTCGCGCCGCTGAACGGCCTCATGGCACTCGATGCGACAGAGCCATGTGCCGGTCGATCAGGACATGCGGACCACGCTTGCCGGCATTTTCGCGGCCGGCACCGTCCGGTCCGGATCGCCCGGACGGGCGGTCAGTTCGGCAGGCGACGGCGCGAGCGCGGCGATTGCCGCTGACCGGTATCTGGCGGACGGCACCTGGCGGCGCTAGAGTGCTGGGACGGTCAAGTCAGGCAGGCCGGATTCGGCCGCCCTGGAGAACAAGATGAGCGGCAAACTGACGGTACACGATCCGCGCGGATATCCGCCCAAGGTCACCGGCAAGCGCCTTGCGGCGCGGCCGCAGAACCTCAACGGCAAGACGCTCTATCTGGTCGATTGCCTGTTCGACAATTCCGAAGCCTTCATGGACCAGCTCCGGCGCTGGTTCGCCGAGCACCTGCCGGCCGTCAACACCCGCATTATCAAGCCGCGCGAAAGCTGGGTCGACGATCCCGGCATGCGCAAGAAGATCGCCGACGACGGCCATGCCGCCGTGTTCGGCGTCGGCCTTTGAAGCACCTGCAGCCCCACGGTCGTGGGGATGGCAATGTCGCTCGAAGAAGCCGGGGTGCCCTCGGTCGCCGTGCATACCCATGTGTTCGCGCGGCTGGCGCAATCGGTCGCACGCACGAATGGGATGCCGCGGGCGCGGCAGGCTTACGTGCCTCAGCCGGTGGTCGACAAGTCGCCCGAGGAATTGCGCGGCTATATCGAGGGCACCGACCCGATCTCCCGCCGGCCGTTCATGCAGGAGATCATCGAGGGGCTGACCAAGCCGCTTGATGAGGAGGACCTCAAAGGCCTCTCGTTCGAGCGTTCGACGCCGCGCCTTGTCGAGCCCGATACCGAGGACAATCTGCAACGGCAGTTCCTCGAGAACGGCTGGACCGACCAGTTGCCGGTCATCCTGCCGACAGAAGAGCGCGTCGCCGCCATGCTCAAGGGCACGAGCCATGCGCCCGACAAAGTTGTCGGCCGCATGCGTGCGACGGCATTTCGCGAATTCTGGGAATTCACCGTCGAGAAGGTCGCGGTCAACGCCGTGATGGCCGGTGCCAAGCCGGAGTACTTCCCGGTCATTCTGGCGCTTTGCGCCAGCGGACAGACCGCGCGCTCGTCGAGCACCACGTCAATCGCCGTCACATCCGTGATCAATGGCCCGATCCGCAACGAGATCGGCATGGATTCCGGCATTGGCGTACTCGGTCCGTACAATCACGCCAATGCCACCATCGGCCGCGCCTACAATCTCGCTTCGATCAACCTGCAGGGCGGTTCGGTACCGGGCGACACCTACATGGGTACGCTCGGCAACTGGTATAATTACAGCGCGACGTTCCCGGAGGCCGAAGAACGCAGCCCCTGGACGCCGCTGCACGTGCAGAAGGGCTTCAAGCCTTCCGACAGCACCGCGAGCATCTTCTTCGGCGGCTGGTACACCCACGCCGGCTTCGGGCCGCGCGCCACCTGGCAGGAGAAGATGCGCCATTGCCTGCGGGCGGCCGAGCACAACTTCCCGCCGCTGCTGGTGCTCGATCCGATCGTCGCACGATTGTTCGTCGACCGTGGCTTCGACAGCAAGGAGAAGCTGATCAACTGGCTGGCCGAGAACTCGACCCTGCCGGCGCGGGAATACTGGGACAACCAGTGGGTCCAGACGCTCGTCCACCCGCTCGCGGTGGCCGGCGTCGAGCCGTTCGTGTCGCGGCTCAAGGCCAACCCTGACGACCTGGTGCGCGCATTCGAGCCGAGCGACATTCACATCGTGGTGGCCGGCGGCGAAACTCAAGGTGCGTGGAAAATGTTCGCCGGCGCCTACCGGCCGAACATGACAGTGTCGATCGACGCTTGGCGTTGACGCCGCAGGCTCGGTCTTACCCTCCCTTGGAGGGTAAGGGTCTCCGCACTTGGACGACCCTATGGCGTCAGCTTGATGCCGGCCTTGTGCGCGAGTTCCAGCCACATCGAAATATCGGAATTCACAAACGCCGTGAAGCCCTCGGGTGTTGAGGGTGCGGGTTCCGCTCCCTGATCCGCGAGCCGCTTGCGCACCTCGGGCAACGTCAGCACAGCCCGAGCGTCTGCGCTGATTTTGGTCGCAATCTCGCGCGGCGTGCCGGGCGGCGCAAACAGCCCGAACCAGCCGAGCGACTGGTATCCGGGAAGGCCGGTTTCGGCGATCGTCGGGTAATCCGGAAACAGCGCTGAGCGGATCGAGCCGGTCGTGCCGATCACGCGCAACTTGCCGGCCGCAATGTGCGGCGTCACGACGACCGCGGGCGAGAACATCAGGTTGATGCGCCCGCCGAGCAGGTCGGTGACGGCCGGCCCGGTGCCGCGATAGGGCACATGGAGCAGGTCGATCGCCGCCAACTGGCCGAACAGCGCACCCGAGAGATGCGACGCGGAGCCAACTCCGGACGACCCGAACGACAGCTTGCCGGGATTGCGCTTGGCGTATTCGACGATATCCGCCGCGGTTTTCACCGGCAGCGACGGATTGGCGACGAGGATGTACGGAGGCGCCGCGACCAGCGAGATGGGCGCAAGGTCGCCGGTGATACCGTACTTGGCTTTTCCTTGGGTTTCGCTGCTGCCGCGGTGGCTGCTCGCCAGCGCGAGGATCGCGCCGGTCGATGCCATCAGCAACGTGTGACCGTCGGCCGGCGCGCTCGCCACTTGACGCGTGCCGATCAGGCCGGCGGCGCCGGGACGGTATTCGCTCACGACCGGCGAGCCCCACAGGTTCTGCAGATGGAGGCTCAGCACGCGGCCGAGCACGTCCGTCGCGCCGCCGGGCGGGAACGGTACGATGACGTGCACCGGCCCGCTGGGGTATTTCTGGGCGTAAGCGAGCGAAGTCGATGACCAGCAAGCCAGCCAGCAGCGGGACAACCCGATAGATGCGCATCAGAATTCCTCCATGACGACGCCGAGCCGGGCTTCTTCTTCGTAGTCGACCTTGACCAGATAGAGCCCTTCGGCAGGTGCGACGGCCGCGCAGGCCGAACGCGAGCGGGCATAGAGCGCGCGGGTGACATCGTCGCCGTTCCACCGGCCCTCCCCGACAGCAATCAACGCGCCGACCATCGAGCGGACCTGCGTGTGCAGAAACGAGCGCGCCGACGCCATGATGTGAATGTCATCCTTCAGGCGGCGGACGTCGAACCGTTCGAGCGTCTTCACCGGCGACTTTGCCTGGCAGTCGGTATGACGGAACGTCGTGAAGTCATGCGTGCCGACAAGACGCTGCGCGGCGGCGTGCATGGCGCCGCTGTTGAGGAGTTTGGGGACGCGCAAGGCCCGGCCCTTCTCGAAAGTCAGATCGGCGCGGCGATTGATGATGCGATAGAGATAATGCCGCTTGGTGGCGGAGAACCGTGCATCGAAATCGTCCGACACCGGCTCCGCGGAGATGACCGCGACCGGATGCGGCCGCAGGTGCGCGTTCACGGCATCGCGTACGGTGTCGGCCTCCCAGATCTTGTCAAGATCGACATGCGCGACCTGGCCGAGTGCGTGTACGCCCGCGTCGGTGCGGCCCGCTCCCTGCACGTAGACCACTTCGCCGCAGAATTGCGACACCGCCCTCTCGAGCGCCGCCTGCACGGTCGGCCCGTTGTCTTGGATCTGCCAGCCGACAAACGGCCTGCCGTCATATTCGATGGTGAGTTTGTAGCGGGGCATGGCGGTACATGACGTTTCTGCGACTTCAGGCCCGGCTGGCCGTAGAAAACTCGTCGGAACAATGACCTAACCGAACCGCGTGCCGGCGGCAACCGCGCTGCCCCGCAGGAACTCTTGCGCCGTCATGGCCTGCCGCCCTGCCCGCTGAAGTTCCACGATACCCACCGCGCCCTCTCCGCACGCCACCGTGAGCCGGTCGTCGAGGAGCCGGCCCGGCGGCCCGCTGCCCTCGCGCCGGGTGCTGCGCAGGACCTTGATCCGCACAGGGTGCTTCTCACCGGGCATCTCGAACCAGGCGCCCGGAAACGGCGACAGCCCCCGGATGTGGTCGTGTACCCTATTCCACGGCAGCGACCAGTCGATGCGGGTCTCGGACTTGGCGATCTTGGCCGCGTATTCCACACCCGCTGCCGGCTGCGGCGTTGTCTTGAGGGACGAGCGCTCCAGCGCATCGAGCGCGCGCGCCATCAGGCCGGCGCCAAGCTGCGCCAGTTCATCGTGGAGATCGCCTGCCGTCATATCGGGACCGAGCGGGAGCCGCTCAATCAACGGTACCTCGCCGTCCATCGCGATGTCACCGGTATCGAGCCCCGCGTCCATCTGCATCACCGTGACGCCACTCTCGCGGTCACCCGCCATGATCGCCCGATTGATCGGCGCGGCACCGCGCCAACGCGGCAGCAGCGAGGCGTGAAGATTGAATGCGCCGAGCGGAAATACGTCGAGAATGGCCTGCGGCAGGATGAGCCCATACGCAACGACGACCGCCGCCTCGGCGCCATGGGCGCGCATCGCGGCTTCGGCGTCCGGCGTCTTCAAGGTCGCGGGCGTCAACACCGGCAGCCCGAAGCGCCGCGCTTCGCGCTCGACCGGGCTCGGCGTCACGTCCATGCCGCGGCCCGCGGGCTTGGGGGCGCGGGTATAGACCGCCGCCACATCGTGCCCGCGGCCGACGATCGCAGCCAGCGTCGGCACGGCGAAATCCGGCGTACCCATGAAGACAAGCCGCAGCGCCATGTCACTCGGCCGCCGCGCGTTTCGCCGCCTTCTGGTATTTCTTGGTGACGCGGTCACGCTTGAGCTTCGACAGATGGTCGATGAACAAGACGCCGTTCAGATGATCGATCTCGTGCTGCAGGCAGGTCGCGAGCAGCCCGTCCGCCTCGACCTCATGCGGCTGGCCTTCGAGATCGAGATACTTCACCTTCACTTGCGCCGGACGCTCCACATCATCGTAGAACTCAGGGATCGAAAGGCATCCTTCTTCGTGGATCGCCTTCTCGTCGCTGACGGTGACGATCTCCGGATTGATAAAGACCTGCGGGTTCTTCGGATCGTCCTTCTTGGCGATGTCGATGGTGACCACGCGTTTGGGCGTGCCGACCTGGATGGCCGCAAGCCCGACGCCCGGCGCGTCGTACATCGTCTCGAACATATCCTCGACCAGCTTACGGACGTCCGCAGTGATCTTCTTCACCGGTTCGGACACCAGCCGCAATCGCTTGTCGGGCAGGATGATAATTTCACGTAGCGCCATGGCGGCCATGTAAGGGGTCACGCAAATGCGGTCAATGCAGCGCTCCGCGCGCCGCACAACTCCTTTTCCCGTTTCTTCCCATATCCGCATCCCAATCGGCATTGATTTATTGTTCACTTTTCGTTCTTATGATGCGAATTGATGTAGGGTGGCGCGATGATTGAGGATTTCTCGAACCTTTTGGTTCCGGCCGCGATCGTCGGCGCGGCGCTCACCGTCTTGGTCCTGATCGCCGTGATCGCGGTGCGGGCTGCGCGCCGGCGCGACCGGGAGGCAGCGGAACGCCAGATGGCCGAGGTGACGCGCCTGCAGGCGGAGACGTCGATCCGCATCGAGGCCATGCGCGACATGCTGGCCGGCCGCCAGGCAGAAATGACCCGCAGCGTCAGCGAGGGCCAGGCGGAGCTGGCGCGCGCCGTCAACGAACGGCTCGATTCGGTGACGCATCACCTCAGCCAGTCGATGACTTCCGCGCGGCAGCACACCGTGGAGAGCCTGCAGAAGCTCAACGAGCGGCTCGTGGTCATCGACAGCGCGCAGAAGAACATCACCGATCTCGCCTCGCAGGTCACGTCACTGCAAAGCGTGCTCAGCAACAAGCAGGCGCGCGGCGCCTTTGGCCAGGGCCGCATGGAGATCATCGTCCAGGACGGTCTGCCGAAGGGATGTTTCGAATTTCAATACACGCTGCCGAACAAGAGCCGGCCCGACTGCGTCGTGTTCCTACCCGATGGCCGCCCGCTGGCGATCGACGCCAAGTTTCCGCTCGAATCCGTGACTGCGTTTCGGGAGGCCGAAACCGACGACGCCCGCAAGCACAATGCCATCCGGCTGCGTCAAGACGTCGGCCGGCACGTCAGCGACATCGCCCAGAAATACCTGATCCGGGGCGAGACGCAGGATTTCGCGCTGATGTTCGTGCCATCGGAGTCGGTGTACGCCGAATTGCACGACGCGTTCGATGACCTCTTTCAGAAGGCCTATCGCGCCAAGGTCATCATCGTCTCACCGTCGCTGCTGATGCTGGCCATTCACGTCATCCAGCAGATCCAGCGCGACGCGCGCATGCGGGAAGCCGCCGACAAGATCCACGGCGAAGTCGGCCACCTGATGGACGACGTCGAACGGCTGCATCACCGCGTGCTCAGCCTGCAAAAGCACTTCGGCCAGGCCAATGAAGACGTGCGACATATCTTGATCTCGGCCGAGAAGGTCGAGAAACGCGCAACGCGAATCCGCGAAGTCGAGTTCGACGGCGACGGTGCGGAGGCCGGCGATCCGTCGGTGATCGCAGGCCCGATCGTCCGCAAGCTACAGGCCGGGGAATAGCGCGATAGCTACGAACCTCTAACCGTCACCCTGAGGCAAAGCCGGGCCTCGAAGGGCAACGGCCCCAACTGTGGCCGTGCATCCTTCGAGACGCGCCCACGGGCGCTCCTCAAGATGACGGTGGTGTCAGGTGCCCGCACCCGACAGCGAGCGCGCAGCCGCGTGGCCTAATTCTTTTTCAGCCCCAGTTCCTCGATGAAGCGCTTGGCCTCCGCGATCTGTCCCATTGCGAATTTCCGGTAGTCCTCGGTATTGAGATAGAACGCTTCCTGATCGAGCTTGGCGATCACCGCAGCGTAGGATGGCTCCTGCATCCCCTTTCTGAAGGCATCGTGCAAAACTTTGACGATGCTCGCATCCATGCCTTTCGGTCCCGCGAGGCCGAACGGCGAGTTCGACACGATGTCGATGCCGATATCCCGCAAGGTCGGCACGCTCGGCCAGTTCTTGGTTCGCGCAGCGCCCCAGGTGACCAGCAGCCGGAACTTGCCGGAATTCACCAGTTGCGCCCATCCGCTCGAATCCGCCATCGCATTGATGTGACCGCCGAGCAGCGCGTTGGTCGCATCGGCATTGCCCTTGAAGGGCACATGCGTCCATTTGAGGTTCTGCTGCTTGGCGATCTGCTCCATAGTGATGTGCAGGCTGGTGCCGGCGCCTGGCGTGCCGTAGTTGAGCTTTCCGGGATTGGCCCTGGCATCGGCGAGGAATTCGCCGAACGTCTTCCACGGCGCCTCGGTTTTCACAACGACACCGAAGGTGTAGCCGGTGAGGCTGATGATGTAGGTGAAGTCGGTTGCCGGATCGAACGTCACCTTGGTCATGAACGGATAACGGAAGATGGTGATCGGGATCTGCGCGATAGTGTAGCCGTCCGGCTTGGCGTTAGCGGCCATCTGCGCCGGTCCCAGCGTGCCCGCCGCTCCGGCCCGGTTCTCGATCACGATCGGCTGGCCGAGATGCTTCTCGGTCGCCGCCGCCAGCGCACGGAGGCCGACATCGGTGGTTCCGCCGGCCGGCCAGGGCACGATCAAGGTGACCGGCCGCGTCGGAAAATTCTGCGCCAGCGCCGCGCCCGTCCACACGCAAGCGCCAAAGGCCAGGGCCGCCAAGGCCCAGCGAAATGCTCGATTCATTGCGTTCCTCCCGTCTCGACCGTGTTCTGCGCCCGGTCCTGGAAGCCTGAAATGAGGCTATGCCCGTTCACATTTCACCGCAATCGCGTGCGAGACCTTGAGCCGGGGAAACGATTCAAAGATCGCTCTGTCAATGACCGTCACGCCTGACGCCGCATCAGCCCGCCCGAGCTTTGCCGAAATGCTCGCGGTCTATCTCCAGCCGCGCGTCCTGATCGTGCTGTTCCTCGGCTTTTCGGCCGGGCTGCCTTTGGCGCTGTCCGGCTCCACGCTCCTCATCTGGCTAAGTGAAGCCAAAGTTGATCTCGGCACCATCGGGCTGTTCGCGCTGGTAGGGACGCCCTACACCATCAAGTTCCTGTGGGCGCCGGTCGTCGATGCGCTCGATGTTCCGGTGCTCTCGCGATGGTTGGGCCGGCGACGGGGCTGGCTGATCTTTTCGCAACTCCTGCTCATCGTCGCGATCGCGTTTCTCGCCTTCTGCAATCCGGCGATCGCACCCTGGTGGGTCGCCCTCGGCGCGCTCCTCGTGGCCACCGCCTCCGCCACGCAGGACATCGTCATCGACGCCTTTCGCATCGAAAGCCTGCCGGAGAGCGAGCAGGCGGCCGGCATGGCCTCCTACGTGGCCGCCTACCGCATCGGCACGCTCGTCTCGACTCTTGGCGCCCTACATTTAGTGACCGGCTTCGAGGAGGGGATAAGCTTCGCAAGAAGTGCCGCCTGGACTGCCAGCTACCTTACAATGGCAGCACTGGTCGTGATCGGCATGATAACGACACTGATCGCGACCGAACCGGAGAAATCCGCCGCTGTGGAAACGGACCACACGGCTCATTCCAAGGAGAACCCGCTGCGGCGGGTCCTTGTCGCAGCCTACGGCGCCTTCTCGGAATTCCTCACGCGCGACGCCGCGCTCGTCGTGCTCGCCTTCGTCGTGTTCTACAAGTTCTGTGACGCGTTCGCGGGCACGATGACCGCCCCATTCGTCATCGATATTGGATTTTCGCGCAACGACTACGCGAATATCGTCAAGGGCGTTGGGCTTGCGGCAACGCTGATCGGCGGATTCGCCGGCGGCCTCCTGGCGCGCGCCTATCCGCTGGCGACCTGCCTTTGGATCGGCGCCATTCTGCAGATGACGTCGAACCTCGTCTTCACTTGGCAGGCGTTCATGGGCGTTAACATGTGGGCGCTGACGCTGACGATCATCGCAGAGAACTTCACCGGCGCGATCGGCACCGTGATCTTCGTCGCATACTTGTCGGTGCTGTGCCAGAGCCCGCTGCACACGGCAACGCAATACGCACTGCTCACTGCGCTCGCTGCCGTCGGGCGTACGTATCTGTCAGCGGGCGCCGGGTTCGTCGCCGAGAAAGCCGGCTGGCCGATCTTCTTCGTGATCAGCGCGGCGACCGCGCTGCCCGGTATCGCGCTGCTGATCTGGCTGCAGTACCGCGGGCACTTCGCTACGCTCGGCAAGCCCACGATCATCAGCGCGGACGATTAAGACGGCCCGCCGGCACGCGGTGTGATCATGAGACGCTGGCGCGGCGCGCAGTCACAAAGAGGCACTCGCCGCGAACCCCACTGCGCCCTCAGAACAGCGTCCGTTGCCGGATCGCGGCCGATAGCGTGCCCTCATCGAGGTAATCGAGTTCGCCGCCGACCGGGACGCCATGCGCCAGCCGCGTCACCTTGACGTTGGCATCGTGCAAAAGGTCGGTGATGTAGTGCGCCGTGGTCTGGCCGTCGACCGTGGCGTTGAGCGCCAGAATTACCTCGGTCACCGCAGCGTCGTGCGCGCGCGAAATGAGCGCATCGATTGATAGGTCCTGCGGACCGATGCCATCGAGCGGCGAGAGCGTGCCGCCCAGCACATGATAGCGCGCGTTGACCGCATGCGCCCGCTCGAGCGCCCAGAGGTCGGCGACGTCAGCCACCACGACGATGAATCGACGGATCGCGCCGCAGGTCGGTGCAGACGGCACATGGATTCTGACTGTCGATATTACCGCACTGGCGGCAGATCTCGATCTTCTCAAGCGCGGCCTGCAACGCCGTAGCGAGCGGCGCCATGATCTGCTCGCGCTTCTTGATGAGAAAGAGCGCCGCGCGGCGTGCCGAACGCGGCCCGAGCCCCGGCAGTCGGGCGAGCAGTTGGATCAGACGCTCGATTTCGGGGCCGGCGGTGGCGGTAGGCATGGCAAGAGGCTTGTGCGGATTCCGGCGTGCTCAATGCGGAGCGGCAGAACGCAGATTTGGGAAAGCGCCTTAGAACAGCTTCAGCCCAGGCGGCAGCGGCAGCCCCCCTGCGACGCTCTTCATCTTTTCCTGCATCAGGACTTCGGCCTTGCGCCGCGCATCGGCGTGCGCCGCCACGATCAGGTCCTCGACGACCTCCCTGTCCTGGGGCTTGAACAGGCTGTCGTCGATCTTGACGCCCTTCATCTCGCCTTTGCCGGAGAGGCTCACGGTGACGAGGCCGCCGCCCGAACTGCCGGCGACCTCGATCTGGTCGAGTTCAACCTGCATCGCCTCCATCTTGGACTTGAGTTCGGCCGCCTGCTTCATCAGGCCTAGAAAGTCCGCCATTAATCACCTCTACGGCGCAAGTTTGCGCGATCAGAATTCATCGTCCGTATCGTCCGGCCGCTCGTCTGCGCCGCCATCCAAACCGGTGTCATCGGGAGGCCCGTCGCTACCCGCGCCATAATCGTCGACGACAGGCGACGTCATCACCGCGTCCGCCCTGCGCACGTCGACGATCTCGGCACCGGGAAAGCGCGCCAGCACGGCGGCGACCAGCGGGTCTGCTTGCAGCCCGGTCTTGAGTTCGCTCTGCCGCGCGTCGTTCTGCGCCTTCATCGTCGGCTGACCAGGTTCGGCCGAGACGACGACCATCCAGCGGCGGTTGGTCCATTGCGAGAATTTGCGCGAAAGATCATGCGCCAGCGTCTTTGCCGCGCTCGGCTCTACCGCGATCTCGAGCCGGCCATCTTCGAATCGCACCAGCCGGACATCCCGTTCGAGCGCCGCCTTGACGCCGATGTCACGCTTCTGCGCCGCGAGCGCGATCAAGGCCTCGAAGCTCCCAACGATCACGGGCGCAGCAGCCGTCGCAGCGCCGGGATCGCCGGCAGGCTGCGCTACGGGCGCCCGCACAGCCTGCGTCGCGCCGCGTGGAGCTAGTCCGCCCGCTTGGGCGACCGGCATCCTCGGTCCGGCATCGCGCGAGGCCGACGGCGTCGGCGCATTGGCCGCTGCCCCGCTATCCATCCGACTGCCGCGCGCCACCGGCAAGCTGGCCCCATCCGATAACGATCGCACCACCTCGTCGGGCGTCGGCAGATCGGCCGCATAGGCGATCCGCACCAGGACCATCTCGGCGGCGGCCACCGGCCGGCCGGCCGCCTGCACCTCTGTGAGGCCCTTGAGCAGCATCTGCCAGGTGCGCGCCAGAATCCGCATCGAGAGTTTTTCGGCGAAAACGCGTCCGCGCGTGCGCTCGACCTCGATCAGCGAAGCATCGTCGGCGACCGCCGGCACGATCTTCACCCGGGTGACGAAATGCGTGAACTCGGCGAGATCGGCGAGCACCACGGCGGGATCGGCGCCGGTGTCGTATTGGGAACGCAACTCCGTCAGGGCGGCGGCGATGTCGCCGCGCATCAGCGCTTCAAAAAGATCGATCACCCGCGTGCGGTCCGCGAGGCCAAGCATCTGCCGTACGTCTTCCGCCCGCACCAGCCCCGCCGCGTGTGCGATGGCCTGGTCGAGCAGCGAAAGCGAATCGCGGACCGAACCCTCCGCGGCGCGCGCGATCAGCGCCAACGCCTCCGGCTCGGTCTCGATGCCCTCCTTGCCGGCGATGCCGGCAAGATGCGTCACCAAGGTTCCGGCATCGACCCGGCGCAAATCGAAGCGCTGGCAGCGCGACAGCACCGTCACCGGCACCTTGCGAATTTCGGTGGTAGCGAACACGAACTTCGCGTGCGGCGGCGGCTCCTCCAGCGTCTTGAGCAGCGCGTTGAAGGCCGCACCGGAGAGCATGTGCACTTCGTCCAGGATGTACACCTTGTAACGCGCGCTGACCGGCGCATAGCGGATCGCATCGTTGATCTGGCGCACGTCGTCGACGCCGTTGTGAGAGGCGGCGTCCATCTCGATCACATCGAGGTGACGGCTCTCCATGATGGCCTGGCAGTGCACGCCGATGGCCGGCATCTTGATCGTCGGGCCGGTCACGGAGCCGTCGGCAAGCTCGTAGTTGAGTGCGCGGGCGAGGATGCGCGCGGTGGTGGTCTTGCCGACGCCGCGCACGCCGGTGAGAATCCAGGCCTGAGGAATGCGGGCAGCCTCGAAGGCATTCGAGACTGTGCGGACCATGGCGTCCTGGCCAATCAGATCGTCGAATGTCTGCGGCCGATATTTGCGCGCCAGCACACGGTAGCCGGCGCCCACGGCCTGCGCGCCGAGCGCAAGGCCCGGTGCAGACGCTGTCGAACCGGTTTCTGGGCGCGGCTCGCCGGAATCCATAAACACCACGCTATCGAGAGGCTTCGTTCGTGACTGTGGTTCCGGGCATGCGCGGTCCAAACCGACTAGGCCGATCTGGATATCATTTTCGGGGCAAACCTGGACCGGTTACGCGCCCCCGGAATGACGGTACGATGTCGTCGGGCCGAAGTGGGAGGCTGACGAGCGACCCGAACCGGAGCTCGTTAGGGCTGCTTCCTTCCGGACCTGACCCGGTTGGCGAGTGGCTCGTCCACCGCCAACCTCCCGCGCCCTATATCGGGCTTCATATCTGCGAAAGCAAGCCATTGTCCGGCGGCCTGTGACCAACGGCCAGGCACCCTCCTCGCTCCAATTGGGCCAACCCCCTGGCAGAACGCCGCCGCTCAAAAGCCTACTTCTGCCCGGCCGACATTTGGCGACCCTGCCCAAATCCTGTTCAATGGCCCCATGGATGGATCGTCGCCCACTTGGTCGCTTGACCCCCGGCTTGAACGCGACACCGCGGCGGTGGGTGACCTCCCGCTCGCGCGCACGCTGATCATGAATGACGCCAATTATCCCTGGCTCATTCTCGTGCCCCGTCACGTCGGCGCGGTCGAACTTATCGATCTCAGCAACGCGCAGCAGGCGCAATTGATGGACGAGATTTCCATGCTGTCGCGCGTCCTCAAAGACGTGACGGCGTGCGACAAGCTCAACGTCGCGACCATCGGGAATGCAGTGCCTCAGCTCCATATTCACATCGTCGCCCGCCACCGCAGTGACGCTGCCTGGCCGAAGCCCGTGTGGGGCGCAGTACCGGTCCGGGCTTACGCCGGGGCGGAACTCGCACGCTTCATCGCCGCGATCCGGCAGGAAGTTGCCTTCGGCTAATGGAGTTTTTGACGACCGCTCCCCACCTTGCCGCGGCCCCGCGAGACGAATGTCAAATCCAAGACTCCGCCAGCCACATATTTGCTGAGAATCCTCTGATTCGAAACGTTTGCAAATCAACCCGCCGAAATAGGATGCGAATGTGGAATCGGACTCCAGCGCCGATGTTGCGCATGGTCTGCCGCTGTGCCAGCGTCGCACTCCCGCCGGAGGTTTTATGTCCCCTCGCCTCGATCTCGGCCCCAAGCCGCGTCTCGGCTATACCCAAAGCTTGATTGATCGCGCAGCCGAACTGCGCACCGATCCCGCCGCGCTCGCCGCGCTGACGAACGACCCGCGCGCCGGCGTTTATGTGATTGGCGGCGAGATGGTGGTGCTGAAGAAGCAGGCGCCGATACACGATCCGCTGTTCACGCTGACAGAGGCGCTTGGGCTCGCGGACACGAAAGAACTCATCTTTCTCGGCCGGCTCGGCGACGCCGGCCGGTTCGCGATTGCACCTGGCGCCGCAGCCGTCGAAGCCTTGAAGGCACGGGATGAATTCGTCGTCACCGATCTGCGGTCGATAGCCATCAAGGAACTGGTCGACAGCGCCCACCTGCCGCCGATCGCGGAAGCCAAGGCGCTGTTGCACTGGCACGCGCGCCATCGCTTCTGCGCGAATTGCGGGAAGCCGACCAATCTGGTCGAGGGCGGCTGGCGGCGGGACTGCCCGGCATGCCGGGTCCAGCATTTTCCGCGCACCGATCCGGTCGTCATCATGCTTCCGATCGCCGGCGGACGCTGCCTGCTCGGGCGATCGCATCGATTCGCGGCCGGCATGTGGTCATGCCTCGCGGGCTTCGTCGAGCCTGGCGAAACGATCGAGGATGCAGTGCGCCGCGAGACCCGCGAGGAGGCCGGCATCCTATGCGGCCGTGTGTCCTATTTCGCCGCCCAGCCTTGGCCGTTTCCGATGTCCCTGATGATCGGGTGTCATGCCGAGGCCCTGTCGCACGATATCACCATCGACCGCAACGAACTCGACGACGCGCGCTGGTTCGAGCGCGAAGAGGTCGAGCTGATGCTGCAGCGTCAGCATCCCGATGGCCTGACGACGCCGCCGACAGTCGCCATCGCCTATCACATCATCCGGGCCTGGCTGGAGGAGGAGATTGACTATTCCTGACGCCGGAACGCCGGGGGCGGCGATATTGTGCACCGGCATCATCGTGCTCGATGAGGTGTTTCTGGTCGAGCAATTTCCCGAGCCCGACGGCAAGACCCAGGCAAAGAGCTTCTTCGCCGTCAACGGCGGCTGCGCCGCCAACGCGGCGGTCGCCATCGCACGGCTTGGCGGACGCGCTTCGCTCTCCGGTCCGCTCGGCGGTCCGCCCGGAGAGGATGCGAATGGCGACCGGGTGCTTGCGGCGCTTGCCAGGGATAACATCGACTGCACCGGCTGCGTGCGCGTCGCAGGTCTCGCCACACCACTGTCGGCGATCCTCATCGACGCTCGCGGCGAACGGATGATCGTAACCTACCGCGATGATCGCATTGCGGCGACAACACCGCGCGATCCGGAGGGGCTGGTTGCATCGGCCGACGCGGTGCTGGCCGACAACCGGTTTCCGGACTTCGTACGACCGATCTGCCGGGCGGCACGTGCGCGCGGGCTCACGGTGGTGCTTGACGCCGACAAGCCGACCGAACCCTCCGACGAGTTGTTTCGGATCGCCACGCATGTGGTGTTTTCCAGCGAATGCCTGCGTGCGACGACCGGTCTTGACGACCTCGCCGGCGGTCTCGCTCAGATCGGCACCGTGACCGACGCGTTTCTCGCCGTCACCAACGGACCCGGCGACGTGGTCTGGCGCGAAGGTAACGCGCTGCGGCACAGCCCCGCGTTTGCCGTGCAGGCCATCGACACACTGGGTGCGGGCGATGTCTTCCACGGCGCCTTCGCGCTCGCGCTGGTGGAGGGCCGCAGCCTGCGCGCCGCCATGCGCTTTGGCGCCGCGGCCGCCGGGCTGAAATGCACTCGTCTTGGCGGTTCGTCGGGCGCGCCGACCCGCGCCGAAGTCGAGGCCTTCCTGGCAGAGCGCGCTGGGAACAGCATAATTCGGCAATTCCGCTGCAATGCCGAGTTTTGAAGCCTGCAGGGCGTAATCGGCATTGAAATAGAATATTGTTCTATGTATTGCTCTGTATATCCAATTCCCCGGCGACTGAAAAACTGTCTCCCGCGCCCGAGGTAGTATTTTCTTCCAAGAGAGTTCTGATGGACGCTATCGATCGCAAGATACTCGCGCTGCTGCAGCAGGACACCTCGCACTCAGTGGCGGAAATCGGCAACAAAGTTGGACTGTCCTCGACGCCCTGCTGGAAGCGAATTCAACGCCTCGAAGCCGACGGCGTGATTCAGAGGCGCGTGGCTCTGGTCGATCAGGACAAGATCGGGCTTGGGGTAACGGTCTTCGTGTCGATCGAGACCGGCGACCATTCCCGGGAATGGCTCACGCGCTTCGCCGAGGTTGTCGGCGCGATGCCGGAGGTGATGGAGTTCTACCGGATGGCCGGCGACGTCGACTACATGCTGCGCGTCGTGGTGCCCGACATTCAGGGCTACGACGCGTTCTACAAGCACCTCATCGCCGCGGTGCCACTCACCAACGTGACGTCGCGCTTCGCGATGGAAAAGATCAAATCGACCACGGCGCTGCCGATTCCGCCTTGAGACTCAGCAGACTTGCGACGAACCGGTGTCGCGGGTGACACAGTCGGACAATCGCGGACGCATGAAAATCTGATCGGACAAGTTGAGCGTGCCGGTTATCACGTAGCCGATCATGGGCTTGTAGCTATAAGACACTTCGCCCCAAATCAGGTTGGTGTTTGCGACCTTGAGCGCCGTCGGTAACGAAACGCTCGATCCGACGGCCCGCTTGGTGCCGTTGAGCGTATCACTCCAGACGACCTTGGCGGTCTGGTTAGCGTCGATCTTCACCTCCGAAACCGTGACCTTGAGCTTGTTTATATCGCACTGTTTGACCGTGGTGCAGCTCATCACCGCGCTCGATGCACCAAGCAGGTTGGTCATATCCGAATTGCTGATGCTCGATACCTGGGATGCAAGGTCGGCCACCGTGCGCGACGTCAACGTCACTTTGCGGTTGATTTCGATTCCCTGCGAAATTTCGAACGTACCGAGATAAAGCGTAAGCAGGAGCGGCAGCAGCATCGCGAACTCGACGGCCGAAGTGCCACGCCTGTCCTGCGCAAAGCGCGCAAGACGCTGCGGTAGGCGAACACGAGACGGCATGATCTTCATCGCCCGACACTCAATTGGAATAGGGTTCGTTGCGGAACGCGGCGGTCGCGATCAGAAGGTGTTTGTTGCCACTCATATTGCTCAGAGAGGACCCGAGGAGCGAGACGAACACCGGCCACTGATAGAACAATCGCACGACCACAATGTCGCCAGGCCCTCCAGGATTGTAGGAGAAATTGGTCTGCAGGTTGCCCTGGCTATCGAGCGGATTGGCCGTGGTCACATCGGCAAACGACGAGAACGTCTTGACATCGACATTCAGGCCGGCCTGACAGTCGAACAACCCATGTATTTTCGCGCAGACCGCATTCTTGAAATCCGTTTGCGAGAAACTCTGGTTCTGCGCCTGGCCGGTCATGATGAGCCGCGATGAATCCGCCACGGCGGTTTCGAGCGCCTGGCCGGCGAAGAAGACCAGCGCCGTCTCCAGGATGCCAAACATCAGGGCAAGAAACGGCGCTGCGACGAGCGCGTACTCGACGGCGGCGGCACCGTCCTGCTGCCTTACAAACCGACGCACCAGCTTGGCTGCTCTCAGCCGCTGCGCACCACAGCCGAATTTTCGTTTGACGACTTCGAACATGACGAAAACACTCGATCGTTTGCGATTTCAGCGATCGCGATACTTTGAGTGTTAGCAAAGAGATGTTTGTGAATTGTTGAGGTAATTGCCAACAATGGCGGAGCAGCTTTTAACTCGCCGCTCACCAACTGACTGACCGGAACGGGGCTAAATCAGGCGACGGCCGGCCGCAGCCCGGGATTATTTTGACCCGCCGTCTTTCCCCTGCGCCTTTTCGTTGCGCAAATCGATCTGGTCGATCGTGGTTTTAAAGTACGCCGCACTGTCGCCGAGGGTGTTGCGCGGCTGGCATTTCGGCGTGCAACTGTAGGTTTCACGTTCAACGCCCTTATAGACCACGACCACGTGGCCGACCGGTCCCCTCACCTCAATCCCTCGATTCATCAGAACGTGTCCGGCGCGGTCGAGCACGATGATGTTGGTCGTTCCAAAGCCCTTGCCGGTAATGACCATCTGCCCGCCGGTCTGCAGCGATGCGTCGGCGATCAGTGGATTGCCGATCACGATCGTTGCGACCGTGTTGGGCAGCTTTATCAGCCTCGCCTCGTCGAGGTGGACGACGAAATCGGCGGCCGACGCCACGACCGGCGTGAGCAGGCACGCGCTAGTAAGCGTCAGCGCACAGGCAACGGCAGAACGCACGAACAGCATCACACTCTCCCCGTACCCTTACGCCTCGGACCGTTACGGCGGCTCCGAATGGGCCGGTCTTGCGCCCGAGTTGACGCCAAATTCGTGAACGAAGTGCGAATAGCCCGAGCCGCATCCAGTCAGCGTTTGAACGGATAAAGCATCTGTTCGCCGAACGTCGGCGGAAAGCTCGTATCGGCGATACCGTAGCTGTCGGGCATTGCGTTCTTTGGCATGTAGAAGGTGCCGAACATCAGATCGAGCACGGGAAAGGTCGAGGCAAAGTTCTTCTCGCCTCCCCGCGAGGCCTCCGTGTGATGCCAGCGATGGAAGACCGGACTGGCGATGACGTATTTGAACGGCCCGAGCGTCCATTTCAGGTTGGCATGCACAAAGGCTGAATGCGCAATCGTGAACGGGCCGAGAAAGACCAGTACATTGGGCGAGATGCCGGCCAGGAGCAGGACGACGTCCGCGGCCACGCTGCCGAGGAAGATGTTGACCGGATGGAATCGCGCCGCCGAGATCCAGTCGAGGTGCTCGGACGAATGGTGGACAGCGTGATAGCGCCACAGCCCCTGGCGATGGAAGGCGCGGTGAATCCAGTACATCATGAAATCCGAGCCGACCAGGAAGATCGCCGCCTGCAGCCAGAGCGGCAATCGCGACAGCGGGCCGTGACCGTCGTCGTAGAAAGCGATCAGACCTTCGGCGGTGTTGATGTGGAACAGGTACGCGGCTCCAATGACCAGGAGCCCAATGCGCAGGTAACGCGCGAATAGCGGAATAATGAACCAGTAACAAAGGTCGGTGATGAGGTCGCGCTTGCGCCACCAGTGCTGGCCCGGATTGCACGCCCAGAACACAGAGAGGACGCTGAAGACCAGTGCGAGGGCAATGGACACCGGCACGATCTTTACAAGCGTCAGTCCGATGCTGTGGATGGCGGAGACAAATTCGTCGTACATGATTTAAGACCACCCACGCGGCCGCGAAGAACGTGCCGGGGCGTCCGGTATCGGGCGCTGCGGTTAAGATGGTATGAATTGCCGGCTGGTGCGCAAAACGTCATACGAACGGTTGAACGCGCCCCAAAACAGAGATCGTCCCCGCGGCCGAGGCCAATTGGAGCGACGATCACCTCCCGTCATGTGACGCAATCGTATTGGCTATCCCCCCGACAGAACCGCCCGTCGCGTTACGAATCCATCGGAGCGACCCAGGCAAGTTATTACAATAAATCTAAGCATTTTTGACGTATTACAGATGCGATATTATGATTAGATTTTATTACTATATGCTCTAGTGCAACTATGATTACAGATAAACTGATTAAAATTTGAATAAATAGCTTATTAACCACAGATTTTCTGGTTCAATCTATTTTTAACTACATTGTTTTTTCTAGGCATGACTGCATATTTCATCACGGTTATTAACCCAGCCGCAAGGTGACGGTGGCAATGTTGCGGCACGGTTTCGGAGCGGTCGGGCAATAACGGCTCCCCGGAATCACGCTCAGACAGCCCCGTGGACCTTTAGGAGTCAAACATGACCAACTTGGTGAAGCGTTTTGTTAAGGATGAGTCCGGTGCCACCGCCATCGAATACGGCCTCATCGCTGCCGGCATCTCGGTTGCGATCATTGCCGTCGTGCAAGGCCTCGGCTCCAAGCTGAACACGACCTTGGGTAGCGTCTCGACCGCGCTGAAGTAAGCTGCGACACTCGAAGACCTGCGAAGGCCCCGGCTCGCCGGGGCTTTTCTTTTTGAGACCATCGGCAAATTAGAGTTGCTAAGGAGGTTCGCCGTGCCCGGCCGGCGCTAACCGTTCGGCAACGGGCGCCGCCTAGGATTGCAGCAGAACCTGCGGCCATGTTGCCGCCCCCGGACGTCGTGATCATGGTTGCCGATACCATCCGACTGATGCTGTTTCCGGCGCTGATGGCTTTCGCCGCCTCGAGCGACCTCCTGACCATGACCATCTCCAACCGGGTATCGCTGGTCCTCGCCGGCGGCTTTGTCGCGCTGGCCTTGGTCACCGGGATGAGCATCGCCGATGTTCTTTCGCATGTGGGGGCGGCTTGTGTTGTTCTCGTCGTCGCCTTCGGCTTCTTCACACGCGGCTGGATCGGAGGGGGCGACGCCAAGCTCGCTGCGGCAACGGCGTTATGGCTGGGATTTGACCATCTCCTCCCTTACCTCATCTATGCCTCGTTGTTCGGCGGCGCCCTGACTTTGCTGCTCATCCAGTTCCGCCACGCACCGTTGCCGGCGATGCTGGCAAGGCAGGCGTGGGTGCAGCGCTTGCACGACAGGAACGGCGGCGTGCCCTACGGTATCGCGCTCGCAGCCGCGGCGCTTGCGGTCTATCCGGAGACGCCCTGGATGACCGCGGCCGGCTGGTGATGACGAGCCGCCACCGAGCGCATTTGACGAAAAGATAGATCCAGATCAAGAGCGATTTCAATTTATCGAAGCTGTGCCCGGCGCTCCACACCAGGCGAAATCCGACCGGGCTACGAACTATTAACTCGATTTGGATACGCCTCATTAACCATGCTTTGACGTTTAGCTGCTGAAATCTGCCACGCACGACCACGTACGGTCGGGGGCATCTCGGCGGCTGCGGTCAGGCGTTGATCGCAGCGTATTTTGTGGAAAGCGAAGCGTATGAAACCCGCGCGTATCATTGTGCTGGTGATCGCCGTCGCAGCCGGCGGTGTCGCCGCCTTGCTCGCAGGCCGATCCGAAGCCCCTGCCCCTGCCCCGGCACCGGTCGCCCCCCTCGAAACCACCGATGTGCTGGTTGCCAACGACGATATCGGCTTGGGCCATACCGTATTGGCGAACAACCTGCGCTGGCAGACTTGGCCGGCCGCCGCCGCCGGCGCAAACTTCATCCGCAAGAGCACCCGGCCGGATGCCATCAAGGAAATCGCCGGCTCGATGACGCGCGCCGCATTCTCGAGTGGCGAACCCATCCGCGAATCCAAACTGATCAAGGGCAATGGCGGCTATATGGCGGCCATTCTGCCGGCCGGCATGCGCGCGGTCTCGACAGAGATTTCGGCCGAAACCGGCGCCGGCGGCTTCATCCTGCCGAATGACCATGTCGACGTCATACTCTCTCGCCGCGACAAGGCTGCGGAGAAGAGCAGCGGCGTCGAAATGCACACCAGCGAAATCATCCTGTCGAACATCCGCGTACTGGCGATCGACCAGTCGGTCGAAGAAAAGAATGGTCAGCGCGTCGTGGTGGGGAAGACTGCGACGCTCGAACTGACCCCGCAGCAGGCCGAAACGCTCGCGTTGTCCCGCCAGCTTGGCACCCTCTCGCTCGCGCTGCGCAGCCTGGTGGACTTCAATGACAAGGGCAAACCGGTTCAGGAAGACAGCGGCCGCCGCCGCGGCGTCGACGTCGTGCGGTTCGGCGTAACTACCAGACCCAACCAAATGAAAGTGACGACAAGGGGCCGTATGATGGGGAACACCTCGCTGATCCAGACAGCGCTGCTGGTCGCGTTGATTGTCGCGTTCGGTTTCGTGGCCACCGGCCGCGCGCCGGCTGGCGAACCACCCCGCTACCCAACGGTCGCGACGAGCCGCAGCGGCTCCAATTCGGGCCCCTTATCCTGGGAATCGGAAAATCGCGCGTGATCGATCTGACCCGCGACCTCAAGGAGGTGCTGGTCGCTGACCCGTGCGTCGCCAACGTCGTGCTTACTCCTCGCGCCGGGTCTACATGATCGGCTCCAAGGTCGGACAGACGAACATTATCTTCTTCGATAGCAGCGGGCATCAGCTCCGCGAATTCAACGTCGCGGTTCAAGCGCGACCTGAACGGCATCAATGAAGCGCTCAAACGCGCCCTGCCGCACGCCACTATCACCGCGGAAGGCATCGGCGAAGACGGCATGCTTGTTGACCGGCGTGGTGGCAAACGCGTTGGACGCTCAACTAGCCACGGAGGTCGCTCGCACCCTACTATTCTCCCGCAACAAAAATACCTCAATCATCATCGGGAACGTCGACGGGAGCCTCGCCGCCCATAGCTGCGCGCAACCTTCCGCGGGACTTCGACCACCTCCGAGCACCACCAGTCCTCAGTCTAGCGGCAGCGGTGGCAAGCAACGGCATGGTCATCAACAATCTGACCATCGGCGGCCGCGATCAGGTCATGCTTAAGGTAACGGTCGCGGAAGTACAGCGCGACGTCATCAAGCAACTCGGCGTCGACTTGACGAGCGCTACGGGTGGTCTCGGCTTTGGCTCGGCCGTTCTCGATTTCAGAAACTTCAACCCGTTCCCGATCTACGGCCAACCGCTGGTGGCGACAAACGCAATCACCAGCACATGGAAGTCCATCAACACGACACTGAAGGCCATGGAACGCGCCGGTGTGGTCCGCACGCTTGCCGAGCCGAACCTGACCGCCATCTCAGGTGAGACCGCCACGTTCCTTGCCGGCGGCGAATTCCCGATCCCCGCCGGCTATACCTGCACGGCCGCCACGATCCTGGGCACGACCGGTAACTGCCAATACTCGATTGCGTGGAAAAAGTTCGGCGTATCCCTCAACTTCCTGCCGGTGGTGATGACCGAGGGCCGCATCAGCCTGAAGGTCATGACCGAAGTGTCCGAGCTCTCGACGGAAAACCAGCTCACCTTGGTGCAGTCGACCGGCTTTAGCCTGTTCGGGACCGAGCAGAACTCGACCTTGACCATCCCTTCGATCAAGACCCGCCGCGCCGAGACCACCGTCGAGATCCCCTCTGGCGGCTCGCTCGCGATGGCCGGCATGATCGGCGAGCAGACCAAGCAGCAGATCAACGGCATTCCCGGCCTGATGCAACTGCCGGTGCTCGGCGCGCTGTTCAAGAGCCGCGACTACATCAACAAGCAGACCGAACTGATGGTCATCGTCAGCCCCTATATCGTGCGCGCTGTCGCACAGAAGGAGCTGTCGCGGCCGGATGACGGATATGCCGACGCCAGCGATCCGGCGGGCGTTCTGCTCGGCAAGTTCAACCGCATCTATGGCACGCCCGGCAAGGGCGCCGCGGCGGTCAGCTATCAAGGTCAGTACGGCTTCATCCTTGATTGATGGCATCCGCGCGAGGGGACGATTAAAATGACTCCAATCCAGGTTTCCGGCGCCAAGCGGCACGGCATCCGCATGGCGGCTGGCCTGATCGCGGCGCTCGGATGCATCACGCTCGGCGGATGCTTTACCACCGTGCCGGTCGCAAGCGGCCTTGCCAACGACTATCGCCTGCGCCATCCGATCGCCATCAAAGAGGGCGTACGCACGGTCGAACTGTTCATCGGCAGCAAGCGCGGCGGCTTGACGCCCGACCAGCGCGCCGATGTGACCGCCTTTGCCGGAACCTGGCGGCGCCAGGCAACCGGCGGCATCCTGATCGAGCCGCCAGCCGGGACGAGAAACGAAATCGCGGCGGCGCGCGCGGTTCACGAGGTCCGCGCCATTCTTTCCGCGCTTCAAGTGCCGCCGAACGCCGTCGAAGTGCGTCCTTACGTGCCGGCCGACCCCAGCAAGATCCCCACTTTGAGGCTCAACTATCCCACCATGACGGCCGAGGCTGGACCGTGCGGACTTTGGCCGCACGACCTCGGCCCCACGGCCGATCGCGAGCACAACGAGAACGTCCCCTACTGGAACCTTGGCTGCGCGTCACAGCGCAACTTCGCCGCCATGGTCGCCAACAAGGCCGACCTGGTACAGCCGCGCGGAGAGACGCCGCCTTACACCGAGCGCCGGACCAACGTTCTCGGAAAAGTACCGCATCGGCGAAAGCACCGCGACCAAATACCCGGACACCGAAAAGGCTAAGATCAGCGACGTGGGCAAATGATGACATCCAACTCCCCTGGGGCTGAGGGCTCTGGCATCCCGAGCTCCGCAGCCAGCGAACACATCGCGCCGGCGCCGCGCGTTTCGATCCAGGCGTTCTGCGAGACCGTCGAGACCGCCGCTGCCATTCAGGCAGCGGGCGAAGATCGACGGCTGGGGAAGGCCCATCTCAAGATTCAAATGGGAGGAATCACGGCCGCGGTGGAGGCCTACAGCAGTTCGCCGACGCCGAATGTCATCATCATCGAGTCGGAGACCCGCGGCGAAGACCTGCTCGCAGGCCTCGACTTGCTGGCCGAGGTTTGCGATGCGGGCACGCGCGTGGTCGTGATCGGCCGGCAGAACGACGTCCTGCTCTACCGCGAATTAGTGCGTCGCGGCATCAGCGATTATCTGATTTCTCCGCTCGGTACGCTCGATGTGGTGCGGGCGATCTCCGGATTGTTCGCCTCTCCCGATGCGAAGCCCGTCGGGCGTGTGATTGCGGTGGTCGGAGCGAAAGGCGGCGTCGGCGCCTCGACGGTGGCGCACAACATTGCCTGGGCGGTCGCGCGCGATCTGCGGCTTGACACCGTCGTCGCCGACCTCGACCTCGCATTTGGCACCGCCGGTCTCGACTATAATCAGGATCCTCCGCAAGGCATTGCGGATGCGGTATTTTCACCCGATCGCGTCGACACTAACTTCGTCGACCGTCTCCTGTCGAAATGCACCGACCACCTGAGCCTGCTGGCGGCACCGGCCACTCTGGATCGGGTCTATGATTTTTCAGCCGAGGCGTTTGATTCCATCTTCGATGTGTTGCGCGCGACCGTGCCCTGCATCGTACTCGACGTCCCGCACCAATGGGTGGGCTGGACGAAGCGTGCGTTGGTCAATGCGGACGACATCCTGGTCGTCGCGACGCCAGACCTCGCGAACCTGCGCAACGCGAAGAACATGCTCGATCTGCTGCGCGGCGCCCGCCCCAACGATCACCGGCCGTCCTACTGCCTCAATCAGGTCGGAGTGCCGAAACGACCGGAGATCAAGCCCGCTGATTTTGCCAAGGCGCTCGACGACGACCCGCTGGTCGTCATCCCGTTCGAGCCGCAGATATTCGGCACGGCGGCCAACAATGGTCAGATGATCGCGGAACTCTCGTCGTCGCATCGGACCACTGAGATGTTCCGCCAGCTTGCTCAGGCGCTGACCGGCCGCTCGGAGACGAAGAAATCGAAATTGAGTCTGCTCAGCCCGTTCCTCGACAAGTTGATGAAGCGTTCGGCGTAACGACTGGTCGGAGTTAGTCAGGTGTTTGGTAAGCGTAGTAATTCGGCCGCCGACAACCGCGCGCCTGCAGGTCCCGCAGTCGCCCACGGTCCCGCTGCCCCGGCGCTCGTGCCGGCACCCGTGCCTGCGCCGCAGCCCGTCCCGCCGCCAGCCCCGAGCCAGACCGGAGCCATGGAAGGCGGGCGCGCGCCCATCCCCTCGGCCGGGCTCGGTGCGCCACTCCTGTCGGCCCCGCCGACCGCACGGCGCACCCTGCCCAACGAGACCTCGCCTCCACTTGCGCCCACGGCGACCGACTCCCGGCGCTCGGAGGCCTACTACGAGACCAAGGCCACCGTTTTTGGCGCCCTGATCGAAGCCATCGACCTTTCGCAGCTTGCCAAGCTCGATGCTGAAGCCGCGCGCGAGGAAATCCGCGACATCGTCAACGAAATCATCGCGATCAAGGCGATCGTGATGTCGATTTCCGAGCAGGAGGAACTGCTCGACGACGTCTGCAACGACGTGCTGGGCTACGGTCCGCTCGAACCGCTGCTGGCGCGCGACGACATCGCCGACATCATGGTGAACGGCTCCGGCACGACCTACATCGAAGTCAAGGGCAAGATCCAGAAGACCGGAATTCGCTTCCGCGACAACCAGCAGCTTCTGAACATCTGCCAGCGCATCGTCAGCCAGATCGGCCGGCGGGTCGACGAATCCTCGCCGATCTGCGACGCGCGCCTGCCCGACGGTTCGCGCGTCAACGTCATTGTGCCGCCGCTGGCGATCGACGGGCCGGCGCTCACCATCCGCAAGTTCAAGAAGGACAAGCTCACGCTCGATCAATTGGTGCGGTTCGGCACCATTACGCCGGAAGGCGCGGAAATTCTTCGCGTGATCGGCCGCTGCCGGGTCAACACCCTCATCTCGGGCGGGACCGGCTCCGGCAAGACCACGCTCCTCAACTGTCTCACCCAATTCATCGACAACGACGAACGCATCATCACGTGCGAGGACGCGGCCGAGTTGCAATTGCAGCAGCCGCACACGGTCCGCCTCGAAACCCGGCCGCCTAACCTGGAAGGCGAAGGCCAGGTCACCATGCGGGACCTGGTGAAAAACTGCCTGCGCATGCGGCCCGAACGCATCATCGTCGGCGAAGTGCGCGGACCGGAGGCGTTCGATCTCCTGCAGGCCATGAATACCGGCCACGACGGCTCGATGGGGACGCTTCACGCCAACTCGCCACGCGAAGCGCTCTCGCGCATTGAGTTGATGATCACGATGGGCGGCTACGCGCTGCCGTCGCGAACCATCCGCGAGATGCTGTGCGGATCGATCGACGTGATCGTGCAGGCTTCCCGCCTGCGCGACGGATCGCGACGCATCACGCACATCACCGAAGTGCTGGGTATGGAGGGTGACGTCGTCATCACCCAGGATCTGTTCGTGTTCGACCTGATGGGCGAAGACGAGCACGGCAACCTCGTCGGCCGGCACCACTCGACCGGAATCGGCCGGCCGCGATTTCTGGGAGCGGGCACGCTACTACGGCGAGGAACAGCGGCTCGCGGCGGCGCTTGACGCGGCCGAGGCCGTCAACAACGAGTTGAAGGCCTGACAGGCACGACCATGCAGTACATCGCCATGTTCTTCCTCGTAGCCGTTGCGATGGGTGGCCTCGCCTGGGTCTTCATCTATCCGTCGCTCTCGGGCGAAACCCACGTCGAGAAACGCAAGGAATTGGTCGCTCGCGCGACGACGCTGCCCACTCGCACCGCGCGCAATGCGCCGAAGTCACGCCGCGAGCAGATTGAAATCACGCTCAAAGAACTCGACGAACGCAACGCCAAGGCAGAAATCCGTACCGCTTTCGGTCAAGATCACCCAGGCCGGATTATCCTGGTCGAAGCAGCGCTTCTTCATCACCGCTATCGCACTCGGATTCGCAACATTTTTCGTCGATGTTCATGTTCAATGGTGACCTGCTCTCGGCACTGGGGCTCGGATTTGCGGCCGGCGGCGGGCTGCCGTTCTGGCTGCTCAAATTCCTTAAGAAGCGGCGCGAAGCCAAGTTCCTGCAAGCATTTCCCGATGCGGTCGACACCATTGTGCGCGGCGTCAAGGCCGGCCTGCCCCTGCTTGACAGTCTGAAGGTCATCGCGGCCGATGCGCCGGAGCCGTTGAAGAGCGAATTCCGCGCGATCATCGAAACCCAGACTGTAGGCATCCCGATTGGCGATGCCTGCACCAAGCTCTATGAACGCATTCCGCTGCCCGAGGCCAACTTCTTCGGCATCGTCATCGCCATCCAGCAGAAGTCCGGCGGCAATCTCTCCGAGGCGCTCGGCAACCTGTCGAAGGTGCTGCGCGAACGCAAGAAGATGAAGGCCAAGATCCAGGCCATGTCGATGGAGGCGAAGGCCTCGGCCTCGATCATCGCCGCGCTGCCGCCATCAGTCGCGGCGCTCGTCTACATCACCAGCCCGCAATACATCGAACTGCTGTGGACCCACCCGACGGGCCGGATGATGCTTGCCGGCTGCGCCGTCTGGATGTTCACCGGCGTGATGGTGATGCGAAAAATGATCAATTTCGATTTCTGATGCAGATATCATGATCGAACTCATCATCGACAAGCTGCACGATACCCGGTTTCTGGCGATGCTGTTCGCAGCCGTCGGCGCGATCGCAACGGTGATAACGCTTGCCATGCCGCTGCTGGCGCCGGACTTGCTGTCGAAGCGCATGAAGTCGGTGGCAATCGAGCGCGAAAAGCTGCGCCAGCGTGAGCGCGAACGGCTTGCCCGCGGCGACAGGATCTCGCTGCGCAAGTCGCCCAAGCAATACATGCAAACGATCGTCGAGCGGTTCAATTTGAGAAAGTGGGTCGGCCAGGAGGAGGCGCGCGCGCTGCTCGTACAGGCCGGCTATCGCGGCCAAGCCCCCTACGTCACCTTCCTGTTCTTTCGCCTGGTGATGCCGGTGATCGCACTGGTGGTGTCGCTGTTCTATGTGTTTGTTGTCCTCAAACTCGACCAGCCGCCGATGCTGAAGCTTGCGATGTGCATTGGCGCCACGTATTTGGGCATGCACCTGCCGGCTCTTTTCATCAAGAATAAGATCACGCGGCGGCAGCTATCGATCAAGCGCGCCTTTCCAGACGCGCTCGATCTATTGTTGATCTGCGTCGAGTCCGGCAATTCAATCGAGGCGGCGTTCAAGCGCGTGTCGCTGGAAGTCGGCATCCAATCGATTCCGCTGGCCGAAGAACTCACACTGACGACGGCGGAGCTCTCCTACCTGCAGGACCGCCGGCAGGCCTATGAAAACCTCGCCAAGCGCACCAACCTGGAAGGCGTAAAGTCGGTTTGCATGGCGCTGCAGCAGGCCGAGCGCTACGGCACGCCACTCGCGCAGACGCTGCGCGTGATGGCGCAGGAAAACCGCGACATGCGCATGTCGGAAGCCGAGAAGAAGGCCGCCGGCCTGCCGCCCAAGCTCACGGTGCCGATGATCCTGTTCTTCCTGCCGGTGCTGTTCGTCGTCATCCTGGGACCGGCGGGGATCCGGGTGATGCAGATGAACGCGGTGAATTGATGGGGCGCGGACGTCCCCCGCCGAATCTAGTGGAATTGATTTGACGTCCGCTACCCGCCTCGCCGCGAGTGTGGCTTTGGGTCAGAAGTCCGCATTGCAAAACTCTCGGAAACAACAATGCGGACTTCTAAACTGCCACACTTAGACTAGCTGCCCCTCGCCTGGACTTTCGGCTTGCCGGCCTGACCCGGCTGCTTCATGTCGTTCTGCTGAGCCAGCATCTGACGCAGATAGGCGACGTTGGCGGCGGCGGCCTCCGTCGGCAGGTCCGCCTTCGCGATCGACTCAGCCTCCCGGAACCGGCCCTGCAGACCGACGACCAGCGCCAGATTCTGCCGCACGCGAGGATCGACGCGCGCCTGCGTCGACGCCCGTCGGAGCGTCGATTCGGCCCGCACGAGGTCCTTGGAGAGCGCGTACGACAAACCAAGGTTCGAGAGGACAGCGGGCTCGTCGGGCACGATGCGAAGCGCCGTCGCATAATAGCGCTGGGCCTCGTCGTGACGGCCCATCTGATCGAGCACGGCGCCCTGTACCGACAGAATGCGCCAATCCGGTTGTTCGGGCGTATGCGCCCGATTGAGCACGTCCATCGCCTGCTTATAGGCGCCGGTATCCGCCAGAGCGCGCCCATAGGCGCCGAGCAGTGCCATATGCTTGGGATTATGCAGCGACGCCTGTTCGAGCACGGCGACCGCCTGCGCGCGCTGGCCTATCGCTCGCAGTGCCTGCGCGTAGTTGATTGCGGTATCGGGATCGGTCGGCTGGGCGCGGTAGCGTTCGCCCCATGCCTCCATCACGGTTCGGGTGTCGGGCGCGCCGGGCGGCGCCGCGGCAGCCTCTGGCGCGCCGATCATCTCCGGTTGCAAGGTCTTGCAGCCGGTGGTCGTAACCGCGATCACAGCCGCAAGCGCAACCGACGCCAGAAAGCGCTTGGTCGGGGAAGTTGGTAAACGCGTTGATAATTTCATAACTGCCTCGTGGCCCCCCACGAGACTCTGGCAATAATGCGTTAACCTTAACGGGGAGTTAAGCAATCCGGTTAAGATGTGTTAATGAGCGCGTCTCTCCCCGCCTGCGCCGCGACCGAAGGCGCTTCCGCAGGCCATTTCATGGGCATTTCCACGATGCACCCGAAATTTTTATTGCGCGGCCAGACGACGACGGTTCCGATTACCTTCGTGACCGGCACGAGCTGGGGCGAGCAGCGCGATCGTCTTGATTCGCGCGCCCGCGCGTTCGCGGATGCCTCCGGATTCGAACCGAAGGCCGGGCGGCACCTCATTCTTCCCTCGCCGGAGGGCGGACTGAGCGAGGTCCTCTTTGGGCTCGAATCCTTGGACGATCCCCACCTCGACCTGTTCCGTCCGGGCGCGCTGTCCAGCCTGCTCCCGGCCGGAGCCTACCGCTTCGCCAACGCTCCCCATGATTCGCGGTTGGCGGCGCTCGCCCTTGCGCTCGGGTCCTACCGCTTCTCCCGCTATCGCAAGCAGGACGAGAAGGACGTCAAGCTGGAACTGCCTGGCAATGTCGATGGCGATGACCTGACCAGGATCGTTGACGGCATTTTCCTCGCGCGCGATTTGATCAATACGCCGGCGAACGACATGGGGCCCCCCGAACTCGAGGACGCCGCCCGTTCGCTCGCTGCCCGCCACGGCGCGGCGATTCATGCCGTGGTCGGGGACAACCTGCTCACCGCCAATCTGCCCCTCATTCATGCCGTCGGACGCGCCGCCGCGCGGGCGCCGCGTCTGATCGACCTCACCTGGGGCGATCCGGATCATCCCAAGGTAACGCTCGTGGGCAAAGGCGTGTGCTTCGATACCGGAGGCCTCGATATCAAGCCCGAAAGCGGCATGCTCAACATGAAGAAGGACATGGGCGGCGCCGCTTCGATGCTGGCGCTTGCCCACATGCTGATGGATCGCGGCCTGAAAATCCGCCTGCGCGTCCTGATTCCTGCGGTCGAGAATTCGATCTCGGGCTCGGCCTTCCGCCCGCGGGACATCTACCGGTCCCGCAAGGGTCTCACCGTCGAGATCGGCAATACCGACGCCGAGGGCCGCCTGATCCTCGCCGATGCCTTGGCGCTTGCCGACGAGGAAAGTCCCGAGTTGATTGCCGACATGGCCACCCTCACTGGCGCCGCCCGCGTCGCCCTCGGGACGGAAATCCCGCCATTCTTTACCGACGACGACGATCTCGCCGCGGCGTTGGCACAACATTCCGCGAGCGAGAACGACCCGCTCTGGCGCATGCCGCTATGGCGGTCGTATGATCAGTTGCTCGATTCGAAGGTCGCCGACATCAACAACGTCACCAACAGCAGCTTTGGCGGTTCGATCACGGCCGCGCTGTTCATGCGCCGCTTCGTGACGGCGGCCAAGGCTTGGCTGCATTTCGACGTCTTCGCCTGGAGCCAGACGACGAGGCCCGGGCGGCCCGAGGGCGCCGACTGCCAGGCCGCACGGGCGCTCTACGCCTTGCTCACGGCACGCTACGGCTGAACGGAATGAATGCGTTCGATCCCCGCATGGCCCCCGATCCCCGGTTGACGCCGGCGCGGTCCGATCTGGCCGCCAAGCATCTCGAAGGCAAAGTCACGGCCGCACGGTTCGTGACGGGTGAGCCGCGAGAGATCGTCGAACCGATGACACCGCTGCGCCGGACGCCCTCCCCCGATAGCCCGCTCGATACCGAGGCGCTCAAGGGTGAACGCGTCACCGTCTACGAGACCACCGAGGAAGGCTGGGCCTGGGGCCAGCTCGAGGGCGATGGTTATGTCGGCTACCTGTCGGAGAATGCACTCGGTACGCCCGGTCCGGCCGCGACCCATAAGGTTGTGGCGCTCCGGACCCTGGTGCTTCCCGGTCCGGACATCAAGCTCATGCCGATCGAGGCGCTCCCGCTCGGCGCCACGCTGTCGGTCGTGCGCATGATGGAACCGTTTGCCATCACCGCGACCGGCGGTTACGTGCCGTCGCGGCACCTTGCGCCGATCGGCCTGATGGCAGACGGATTTCGTGGCAATCGCTGAGCGATTCCTGCACACACCCTACCTCTGGGGTGGCAAGACCTGCTTCGGCCTGGATTGCTCCGGGCTTGTGCAGGTCGCACTCAACGCCTGCGGCGTGCCCTGCCCGCGCGACAGCGACATGCAGGAACAGACGCTCGGTACACCGCTGGCGGCGAATGACTTCTCTGGTCTGAAGCGTGGCGACCTGATGTTCTGGAAGGCGCACGTCGCCATCGTGCGCGACCCCGAGACCCTGATCCACGCCAACGCGTTCCACATGGCGGTTGCGATCGAGCCGATCAGGACGGCGGTCGAGCGCATTCGCGCGGCCGGCAGCACGGTCACGAGCGTGCGGCGGCTTTGATCTCGCCATCACGTTGCCAGGTCTGTGGCAGGTTGGCATCGCTCGACCTCAATAGCCGGCGGACCGGTCGATCACGTGTTCGAGCGGCAGCCCAGCTTCCAGCCGGTCGATCTGCCGCAGGATGTTGGCGACGAGCGGCTGCGGGTCGGATGCCGCCGCGCAGTGCGGCGTGACCGTCACCTTCGGATGGGTCCACAACGGGCTCGTCTGCGGCAACGGCTCGGTCGGGAACACATCCAGCGTCGCGCCGGCCAATGATCCTTCCTGCAACGCCGCCAGAATATCGGCGTCGACCTGCTGCGCACCGCGGCCGGCGTTGATCAGGTAGGCGCCACCGAGCGCACCGTCACGCTTGAGCCGGCGAAACAGCTCAAGGTTCAGGATGCCGCTGGTCGCCGGCGTCGATGGCAGCAGGCACACCAGGATCTCGGTGCGGCGGAGAAACTCCGCGAGCCCGTGCTCACCGTGAAACGCCGCGATGCCCGGGATGTCCTGATTCTTTCGGCGTCCGGCTCCATCCGGCGACCCTGGAAGCCGAGACGCCGCAACGTAAGGGCCGCATCGCGGCCCAGCACGCCGAGGCCCATGATGCCGACCGTCACCTGCGCCGCCGGCGGCTGCGGGAGTTCACGCCAAAGATGCTCGCGCTGCTGCGCGTCGTAGCGCCGCTGTCCGCGATGATGCATCAGCACGTGGAGAGTGATGTATTCGGTCATCCGCATCGTGAGATCGGGATCGACGATCCGGACGATCGGCACGCCGGGCAGCGCCGGATCGCACAGGATGTGATCGACGCCAGCGCCGAGGGAAAAGACCGCGCGCAGCTTCGGCAGCGCCGCCAGCAGGCCATCCGGCGGCATCCAGACGCAGGCGTAAGCGATATCGGCCGGATCGGCGATACCGTCAGCACCGCCCATTGACGCCCGCCACACCCGAACGTCGCGGCCCGGCGCAAGGGCGCGGAAGCTCTCCTCCCAAGGTCCCGTATCCATGCCCGCCGCGGCAAGAAGGATCGCACCCATCAGGCTTTCGCCGCACCGGTACGGACGATCTCGTCCAGGCGCGCGCGGTTCAGCGCGAGCCAGTGCAACGCCAATACCAGGGGCCCGCTATGCAGGACGCCGCGCGCCAGCGCCGCCAATGCATCGTCGATGGGAACCCGCACCGGGAAGGTTTCTTCGTGCTCGGTCGCGAGGCCGGCTCGCTCCGGAATGCGCGACGCGTCGACGATACCGAGATAGAGGGTGATCTGTTCGTCGCAAAGTCCGGGCGTGGTGAAGTAGGCCAGCAGTTCGATCAATGGGTCGGGCGTGACGCCGATCTCCTCGGCGCATTCACGTCGCGCGGTTTCACGCCCGCTTTCGTGAGCCTCGACGTGACCCGCCACGATCTCGAACAGGCATCCGTTCCCGGTCGCGAGATGCGCCGGCAACCGAAATTGCTGCAGCAGGATGATCTCGCCGCGCAACGGATCGAGCGGCAGCACCGCGACCGACGCGCCGCTGCGGAGAATGTCGCGGGTTTGCGGTTCCGCTTCTTGACCGGGGAACGTGAACCGGAAGCGGTGGTAGGGACGAAAGCCTTGGGCGAGGACTTCGGGCGGCGACACCGTCACCGCCGCAGGGCCATCGGCAATCGGACCACTCGGCGGCTTGGCAAACCCGGGCATCACGGCTCCCTATTGGGCGACCGCGCCCTCGGGCACCGTCTCGAGATTGAAAGCGGCGGCGAACAGCGCGCGCGTGTAGTCGTTCTTGGGACGCGCAAAGATCTCGGCAGCGTGCCCCTCCTCCACCACCTTGCCGTGGCGCATGACGACGAGATGACTTGCCAGCGCCGCCACCACCCGCAGGTCGTGCGAGATGAACAGGTAAGTCAGATTGCGCCGCTTCTGCAACTCTCGCAGCAGGTCGACGATCTGCGCCTGGATCAACATATCGAGTGCACTGGTCGGCTCGTCCAGCACCACAAATGTCGGTTCCAGCACAACGGCGCGAGCCACCGCGATGCGCTGGCGCTGGCCACCTGAAAATTCGTGCGGATAGCGGAACCGGGTGGCCGGATCGAGACCTACATCACGCAGCGCCTGGATCACTTTCTCCTCGCGCTGCTGCACGGACAGTTTGGGATGATGCACCAACAGCCCCTCCTCGATGATGTCGGCAACCGACATGCGAGGCGACAGGGAGCCATAGGGATCTTGGAACACGATCTGCATGTGATGGCGGACCGGACGCATCTGGCGGAAGTTCAGGCCCGAAATGTCCTTACCGAGAAACGCGATCGGACCTTGCGAGGAGATCAACCGGAGGATCGCGAGCCCGAGCGTGGTCTTGCCCGAACCGGATTCGCCGACGATGCCAAGCGTCTCCCCCTGACGCACCGCGATGTTCACGCCGTCAACCGCCTTGATGTGGCCGACGACCTTACGCAAGACGCCGCGTTTGATCGGGAACCAGACCTTGAGGTCCTTGGTCTCGACCACGATCGGCGCACCGGGCTGCACCGGTGCCGGATCGGGCTTCGGCTCAGCCGCCAGCAGCGCCTTGGTGTAGGGATGCTCCGGCGCCGCGAACACCCGCTCGACCGGACCGCGTTCGACGATCTTGCCTTCCTTCATGACACAGAGCCGATCGGCAAGTTTGCGGACGATGCCCAGGTCATGGGTGATGAACAGCATCGCCATCCCCATGCGACGCTGCAGATCCTTCAGCAGGGCGAGAATCTGGGCTTGCACCGTGACATCGAGCGCGGTCGTCGGCTCATCGGCGATGAGCAGATCGGGCTCGTTGGCGAGCGCCATCGCGATCATGATGCGTTGGCGCTGGCCGCCTGAAAGCTGATGCGGATAGCTTGCGAGTCGCGTCTGCGGATCGGGAATTCCAACCTGGGTGAGAAGGTCCAGAATTCGCGTACGGGCGGCGGCACCGGCCAGTCCCTGGTGCAACAGGAGAATCTCGGCGATCTGCTTCTCGATGGTGTGAACCGGATTGAGCGACGTCATCGGCTCCTGGAAAATGACCGTGATGTCGTTGCCGCGCACGTGGCGCATGTCCGACTCCGGCAGGTCCAGCAGTTCCTGGCCCTTGAACCGGATCGAGCCCGAGGGATGATGCGCCGACGGGTACGGCAAGAGCTTCATCACCGACAGCGCGGTCACCGACTTGCCGGACCCGGATTCGCCGACCAGGGCGAGCGTCTCACCCTTCTTGATGTCGAACGAGACGCGATCGACCGCCACCGTCTCACGCCCGCTCTGCCGGAAGGCGACCGAGAGATCCTTGACCTCGAGCAGCTTTTCGTAGGTTGCGTCCATCGCCTCACACGAAGGTCTTGCGCGGATCGAAGGCGTCGCGCACCGCCTCACCGATGAAGATCAAGAGCGACAGCATGACAGCGATGGTGAAGAAGCCGGAGAGGCCGAGCCAAGGTGCATGAACGTTGGCCTTGCCCTGCGCCAGCATCTCACCAAGCGAAGGCGAGCCGGGAGGCAGGCCGAAGCCGAGAAAATCCAGCGACGTCAAAACCATCACCGAGTTTGACAAGATGAACGGCAGGAACGTCATGGTCGCCACCATGGCATTGGGCAAGAGATGCCGGAACATGATGGTCCGATTGGAGACGCCGAGTGCGCGCGCCGCCTGGATGTATTCGAAATTGCGCCCGCGCAGGAATTCAGCGCGCACCAACCCCACCAGAGCAACCCAGGAAAACAACAACAGAATACCGAGTAGAACGAAAAAGCTGGGCACCAGCACTGACGAAATGATGAGCAGGAGATAAAGCGAAGGAATGGCCGTCCAGATCTCGATGAAGCGCTGGAACAACAGATCGACCCAACCGCCGAAATAGCCTTGCACGGCGCCGGCCGCAACGCCGATCACCGATGAGATGATAGTCAGTGCCAGACCGAACAACACCGAGAGCCGGAACCCGTAAATGAGGCGTGCGACCACATCGCGTCCTTGATCGTCGGTGCCGAGCCAGTTGTATTCCAGATCGCCGCAGCTTGAGAGCCCCTTGCGCTCGACCACCGCTTTGCATTGCGCTTCGGTCAGCAGCCATGTCGGTTTCGACGGCGCCGGCGTCGGCAGATCGAGATTGTGGGTGTTGTAGGAATACCGGATCGGCGGCCATAGCATGAAGCCGCCCTTCTCGGCGATCAGCTTCTGCAGATAAGGATCGCGGTAATCGGCGGCGGTCTCGAAATCTCCGCCAAACGCCGTTTCTGGATAATTCACGAACACCGGAAAGAAGGAGTTGCCGTCAAACCTGACATAAAATGGCTTGTCGTTGGCGATGAACTCGGCAAACAGCGAGAGCACGAACAGGATCGTAAAAATCCACAACGACCAGTAGCCGCGCCGGTTCGCCTTGAAGTTCTGCCAGCGCCGGCGGTTGAGCGGCGAAATCGCGATCCAATGCCGTTCAAGGGGAACCACCAAGCCCATCGGCGTCTGCGCCGTTGTCTCGGGAACTTGGATGCTGGTGCGGTCGTCCACCTCAGACCTCCCGCGTCTCGAAGTCGATGCGCGGATCAACCCAGGTGTAGGTGAGATCGGAAACCAGATTGATCACCAGCCCGACGAGCGCGAAGATGAAGAGATTGGCAAACACGACCGGATAGTCGCGATTGAGGACACTCTCGAAGCTCAAAAGACCCAGGCCGTCGAGGGAGAAGATCGTCTCGATCAGCAGCGAGCCGGTAAAGAACGCATGAACGAATGCGCTCGGGAATCCCGCGATGACGATGAGCATGGCATTGCGGAAGATATGGCCATAGAGCACCTGCCGCTCGCTGCAGCCCTTGGCGCGCGCGGTCAGGACGTACTGCTTGCGGATTTCGTCGAGAAACGAGTTCTTCGTGAGCAGCGTCATGGTCGCAAAGGCCGCCAGCCCCATCGAAACAATGGGCAGGACGAGGTGCCAGAAATAGTCCAGGACCTTATCGGGCGCCGACAATTGCTCCCAATTGTCGGAAGTAAGCCCGCGCAAGGGAAAGATATTCCAGAACGAACCACCCGCGAACAGGATGATCAGGAGAATGGCGAACAGGAATCCGGGAATGGCATAACCGATGATGATTGCACCGGAACTCCAGACGTCGAAGTGCGAACCATCCTTCACCGCCTTGCGAATACCGAGCGGGATAGAAATCAGGTAGGTCAGCAGCGTCAGCCAGATACCGAGCGAGATCGACACCGGCAGCTTTTCCTTGATCAACTGCAGGACGCTGGTGTCGCGGAAATAGCTCTTGCCGAAATCGAACCGGCTGTAATTCCACACCATCAGAAGAAACCGCTGATAGGCCGGCTTGTCGAAACCGAACTGCTTCTCCAGGCTTTTGATGAATTCGGGATCAAGTCCCTGGGCGCCGCGATATTTGGACGTCGTGGCATCGCCGCCGGCATTCCCGGGCTGACCGCGATTGCCGAAATCGCCGCCGGGAGAACCGGAAATACGCGACGTCGCCCCGGTATCCGAGCCGCTGAGCTGAGCGATCACACGCTCGATCGGCCCGCCGGGAGCGAACTGCACCACGACGAACGCGACAAACAATATCCCGAGCAGTGTCGGGATCATGAGCAGCAGTCGCCGTATGATATACGCGCTCATCGTGTCCGATCGTTCACGCTCATCGCCCTGCGGTCAAGCGCCGCTTACCCGCGCTGCTCAAGCCTGGCGGCCTTGTCGCGGTCGTACCACCACGTCTCAGGTATGCCGCGCGCGTAGCGCGGTTTTGTCGCGGGACGCCCGAACATGTCCCAATACGCGATCCAATGCGAGGCCTTGTACCAGTGCGGAATCCAATAGCGGCCGGCGCGAATGACCCGGTCGAGCACCATGCAGGATGTTACCAGATTTGCGCGGTTGTCGGCAGCGATAATCCGGTCCACCAGCGCATCGATCACCGGATCGGAAATGCCGGCAAGATTCTGCGAGCCCTTGAGCGCGGCCGCCTGCGAGGAAAAATAGCCGCGCAGCGAATCGCCCGGCGTGGTTGAGAACGAAAATCGCTGGACAACGAGATCGAAGTCGAAATCGTCGACCCGCTTGCGGAACTGCACCGGGTCGACCATGCGGATGTTGGCGTCGAAGCCGAGCACCGCGAGATTCTTGATGAAGGTGCTATGATGCGGCTGGAACGACGGCTCGTCGAGCAGGAACTCGATGCTGATCGGCTCGCCCTGGTGGTTCACCCGTTTGCCATTCTTGATGACGTAGCCCGCCGCCTGCAGAGTTGCACTCGCCTTGCGCAGCAGCGCCCGGTCCTGTCCCGAGCCGTCGGAGATCGGCGGCACGAACGGCTCGCCGAACACCTCGTCGGCGACCTTGCCGCGATAGGGTTCGAGCAGAGCGAGTTCCGCCGCCGAAGGTTTCCCGACCGCCATCATGTCGGAATTCTGGAACACCGAGTGGGTCCGCAGATAGGAGCCGTACATGATGGTCTTGTTGGTCCACTCGAAGTCGAAGGCGTAGATCATCGCCTCGCGCAGCCGCTTGTCCTTGAATTTGTCGCGCCGCGTGTTGAAGAACCAGCCCTGCGCGCCTGACGGCGTATCGTCGGGCAGAACATCGCGCTTGACGCGGCCGTCGCGGAGCGCCGGAAAATCGTAACGCGTCGCCCAGATGCGCGAAGTGAACTCCTCGCGGAACAGATAGCTCTTGCCGGTAAAGCCTTCGAATGCCACGTCGCGGTCGCGATAATATTCGTAGCGCACGATATCGAAATTGTTCAGCCCGCGCGACACCGGCAGATCGGCGCCCCACCAGTCCTTGACGCGCTCGTATTCGATATAGCGGCCGGCCTCGAAGCGTCCGACCTTATAGGCCCCGCCGCCGAGCGGCACGTCGAGGGTGGTCTCGTCGAACGGTTTGGTCGTGTAGTAGGCGCGCGAAAAGATCGGCGCGCCGGCGACGAACAGCGGCACGTCGCGTCCGCGTTTGGCGGCGAACCGCACCACGACGGTCGTGTCATCCGTTGCCTCGGCGCGGGCTAAATCACGCAGCAACTGCTGGGCGATCGGATGCCCCTTCTCCTTGAGGATATGCAGCGAAAATGCGACGTCGTGCGCGGTCAGTTTCGAACCGTCATGGAATTTCGCCTCGGGCCGGATCAGGAACCGATAGGTCAGCCCGTCCGGCGAAATCTGCACCGCCTGCGCCGCAAGCCCATACATGGCGTCGGGTTCATCCTCAGCGCGCACCATCAAAGTCGCGAATGTCAGTTGCATCCCCTGGGCGGCGTCGCCCTTGAGGATGAAGCTGTTGAGAGAATTGAAGGTGAGAAAATTCTGATTGAACTCGCGGGTCGAGCCGAGATGGGAGAACGTTCCGCCCTTCGGGGCGCTCGGATCGGCGTAGTCGAAATGCTTGAAGTCAGCCGGATACTTGAGGTCGCCGAACGCCGACATGCCGTGGCGCGCCGGGGCATCCTCCGCCGATGCGGGCCCGGGCCGCACGACCATCGACGCCAACGCGCCGCCGCCCAACACCAGCGTGTCGCGGCGCGTCAGATCGGCGACCACATGCGTCACGGGCGCCCCCCGGTCTTCGCCGCCTTCTCTGCGTCCCACCACCAGATCATTGGAAATGCGGCGGCGCCGTACTTTGGCATCGATTCCGGCCGGCCGAAGCGATCCCAGCGCGCGGTACGCTGCATGTGGATGGTGAATTGCGGCACCACGTAGTGGTTCCACAGCAGCACGCGGTCGAGCGCTTTGGTCGCGGCAACGAGCTCGGTGCGATCCTTGGCAAAAATGACGCGATCGATCAGCGTATCCACCGCTGGATTCTTGATCCCGACGTAATTGTGCGAACCCGGCGTGTCGGCGGCCTTGGTGCTCCAGTAGTCGCGCTGCTCGTTGCCGGGCGACAGCGATTGCCCCCAGGAGGACGTCGTCATGTCGAAGTCCCAATTGCGCAGGCGGTTTTCGTACTGCGTCGGATCGACCAAGCGCACCGTCACGGTGATGCCGAGACGCTCGAGCGACGGCTTGTAGAACAGGATGAATCGCTCGACGCCCGGATCGGCGGCGAGAATTTCGACGGTGAAAGGTTCGCCGGTCTTGGGATCGACCAGCTTCTGGTTACGCACCTGGTAGCCCGCCTCGCGCAACAGCCGCGTCGCCTCGCGCAGATTGGCTCGTACCTTGTCGGGCGAGCCGCCGACCGGATTGCTATAAGGCTTGGTGAAGACCTCCGGCGGAACCTTGTCACGAACCGTTTCCAGAATCGCGAGCTCCTGCCCCTGCGGCAGGTCCGAGGCGGCAAGCTCGGTGCCGTCGAAATAGCTCGATATCCGCTGATATTGGCCGAAGAACATCTGCTTGTTCATCTCTTCGAAATCGAAGGCGAAATTGAACGCGCGCCGCAGCCGCGCATCCTTGAACTTGTCGAGCCGCGTGTTGAACGCGAACGCCTGCATGATGCCGCGATCGCGCTCGGGAAACTCCTCGAGGATGATCCGCTTGTCCTTGACTGCGGGAAAATCGTAGGCAGTCGCCCAGTTCTTGGCGCTGTTCTCGGCGCGCCAGTCGACGACGTCGCCCTTGAAAGCCTCGATCGCGACCGTCGAATCACGGAAATACTCGAACCGTATTTCGTCGAAATTGTCGCGCCCGATATTGACGTTGAGGTCCTTGCCCCAATAGTCCTTCACGCGCTCATAGACGATGCTGCGGCCGGCTACGAATTCCTTGATGCGATAGGCGCCATTGCCCAGCGGCGGCTCAAGCGTGGTCGCACCAACGTCGCGCTTCTTGCCGGACGCATCGGTTCCCTGCCACCAATGCTTCGGCATCACACTGAGCTGGCCGAGGATGACCGGCATCTCGCGATTTCCCGGACTGTCGAAGGTGAAGGTCACCTCGTTTTCGCCGGTCTGCGCGATTTTCGCCACGTGCCGGTAATATGCGGAGTACATCGGGCTGTACTTCTTGAAGCTCTCCATCGAGAAGACCACGTCCTCGACGGTCACCAGCTTGCCGTCATGGTGGCGCGCCGACGGGCGCAAACGGAATGTCGCCGAAGAAAAATCCGGCGGATAGCTGATCGCCTCCGCGATCAAGCCGTAGTCCGTCGACACCTCATCGAGCGATCTCACCGTCAGGGTATCGTAGATCAAGCTCGTCCCGGCCGCGATCGAGCCCTTGAACCCGTAGACCGTCAGATTGAAATTGTCGAAGGTGCCGAACGCCATCATCCGCACGCTGCCGGCCTTCGGGGCATTCGGATTGACGTAGTCGAAATGCTTGAAGCCTTCGGCGTATTTGAGTTCGCCGAACAGCGACAATCCGTAGCGCCAATTTCGCTCCTGCGCAGCGGCGGGTACGACGAGTGGAACCCCCATCCGGCCAAGGACTGGCGTCAGCAATGACAGGATGCCGGTGTGGATGATCGAGCGACGACTCAGGCGCAAGGCAACCTCCAAAACAACAAGTCTACGAAGCAACCAGACGAGCTTAGACGACGTGTTTCAGATTATGTCCGATTTTGGATGGTTCCACATCTAGCCCATTACCATGCTGCAATGATCCATCACTTTCCCGTGGCAGGACGAGGATGTAGGACCCGCAAACACAACGGCCGGGCATGGGCCCGGCCGTCGTGCGAGTTGCATTGCCTCTAATCTACTGTGCCTTGGGCGCTTCCGGGGCCTCCACCGCCTTGGGCGTAGCCGGAGCCTCCGCCTTGGGCGCGGCAGGGGCCTCCGCCTTTGGCGCAGCCTCTGCCTTGGGAGCGGCCTCCGCCTTCGGCGCAGCCGGGGCCTCAGCCGCCTTGGTGGGAAGCGGCGCGGGATTGTCGGACAGACTGTTGAGGTAGGCGATGATATCGGCGCGCTCGCTGCCCTTCGGAACGCCCAAGAATGTCATGTTGGTACCCGGCACATACGCCTTCGGACTGGTGAGGAAATGGCTCAGATCATCGATCGTCCAGTTGCCGCCTTTGGCCTTGAGCGCGGCCGAATAGTTGAAGCCTGCCTCGTGCGCCTTCGGCCGGCCGACAACGCCCCACAAATTAGGACCGACGAGGGGGCGCCCGCCCTTGTTGAAGGTGTGGCAGGCGGCGCACTTCTTGGCGGCATTCTCGCCACGCCCGACCTCCGCCTTGGCCAGCAGTTCCTCGATCGGCTGCGCGGGCGCGGCCGGCTTGGCGGGCTCATGGCCGGTGGGCTTATCCGGCACGACGATGTCGTAACCAGGCTTGGCCAGCTTCTGCGGAGCGAAGATCGAGCCTGCGGCGATATTGATGCTCAGTATGGCAAGGCAGGCGCCGAGAACGGCGCCAAGAATCTTGTTCGTCTCGAAGGAGTCCATCGCCTCAAGGCTCCACGCGCATGGCGGTTGATAGGGACGGCCGGTAGTGCCACCACTCAGGTTACGGCGGCGCACAAATAGCTGGTTTTCCCGAGCCCTGGCAACCCGTATAACCCGCTGACCCACGATGCCGTTGTGGCAGGGCCGCGGGCCTCAACCCGAGCACGCATGGCTGAACGCGACGTTCTCATTCTCATTCCGGCCCGCATGGCGTCGACCAGGCTTCCCGGCAAGCCGTTGGCCGATATTGCGGGGCTGCCGATGATCGTCCATGTGCTGCGGCGCGCGCAGGCCGCAAACGTCGGCCCTGTCGCGATTGCGACCGATTCGCAGGCGATCGCGACCGCCGTGGAACAAGCCGGCGGGCACGCGATCATGACTCGCGACGATCACCTCTCGGGCTCAGACCGCATCCACGAGGCGCTGGAGAAAGCCGACCCGCACGGAAACATCCGCCTCATCGTCAATGTCCAGGGCGACCTGCCGACCCTCGCGCCGGCCGATCTTGCCGCCGCATTGGGTCCACTGACCGATTCGTCGGTCGACATCAGCACGATCGCCGCCGAGATCAAGATCGACGAGGAACGCGTCAACCCGAACGTGGTCAAGGTCGTCGGCACGCCGGTCGCGGAGAGGCGCCTGCGCGCGCTCTATTTTACCCGCGCCACGGCGCCATCGGGCGAAGGCCCTCTCTACCACCATATCGGCCTTTACGCCTATCGCCGTGCCGCGCTCAAACGCTTCGTGAGCCTGCCGCCCTCCCCGCTGGAAACGCGCGAGCGGCTCGAGCAGTTACGCGCCCTCGAAGCCGGCATGCGGATCGATGTGGCGATCGTCGACAGCGTGCCGCTCGGCGTCGACACTCCCGAAGACCTGGCGCGGGCGCGCGACATCCTGGCCGCCGGCCGTTGACTTGCGGTTGCGAGTGAGCGTACCGGGAGCGTCATGACAACCGCAAAAAAAGTCGTATTTCAGGGCGAGCCCGGCGCCAATTCCCATCTCGCTCTGCACGAGGTTTATCCGGACCATCAAGCGGTGCCGTGCGCGACCTTCGAGGACGCGTTCACGGCCATCAGCAGCGGCGAGGCCGAACTCGGCATGATCCCGGTCGAGAACTCGGTGGCCGGGCGCGTCGCGGACATCCACCACCTGATGCCGGAGTCCGGCCTGCACATCATTGCCGAACATTTCATGCCGGTGCGTCACCAGTTGCTGGCGCCGAGGGGCGCGACGCTCAAGGACATCAAGACGGTCGAAAGCCACGTCCACGCGCTCGGCCAATGCCGCAAGATCATCCGAAAGCTCGGCATCCGGCCGGTAGTGGCGGCCGATACCGCTGGCTCCGCGCGCGAGGTTGCCGAAGCGGGCGACAAGACGCGAGCGGCCATCGCCACGCGGCTCGCCGCCGAAATCTACGGGCTCGATATTCTCGCCGAGAACATCGAGGACGAGGCCCACAATACGACGCGCTTCATCGTGCTGTCGCGTGATGCGAGGTGGGCGAAGAACGACGCCGGACCGGTGATCACCACGTTCCTATTCCGGGTGCGCAACGTACCGGCGGCGCTCTACAAGGCGATGGGCGGCTTCGCCACTAACGGCGTCAACATGACCAAGCTCGAAAGTTACATGATCGAGGGCAACTTCTTCGCCACACAATTCTATGCCGATGTCGAAGGTCATCCCGAGGATCGCAGCCTGGTGTTTGCATTCGAAGAACTGGCGTTCTACTCAAAGGAAATGAAGATCCTTGGCGTCTATCCCGCGCACCCGTTCCGCGCGACCTTCCAGGAGACGGTTGGCTGACCGGCCGGCTTGTGCGGGCCGGCAGGCCCGCACGCCATGAGAATTTCAAGTGCTCTCGGAGGCGAGTCAGGCAGCGCGCTTCTCGGCCTCGCACGGACGGTTTATTTTGGCGCCGGCGGTGCCGCGAAACCTGACCCTCGTCACAGCCGCTCGTTCGCCGGCCGGGCTGTCATCGCCACCGGCGACCCGCCATTCGATCTCGGACCGGCCGACGCCGATGTCCCTGAGCATCCGGTTGTCGAGGCTTTGCAGTTCCCGCACGGCCTCGCGGCGGGTGCGCCAAGCCTGGTAGTCCGCGGTCCACCGCTTCCCGATCGCAACGGCTTGGCAGGCGAGCCAGCCGATCATCTTTCGCAATGTCTCGCTCCGCGCCTGGCGTGCCCAGTCTTCGATTTCGCGGCTCGGAAAAGCCCGCCCCGCGGGCGGCTGAGTTCGCTCCTGACCCCGCTCCGCGAAGGGCTCGCGGTTTCTTGTGGTTGTCGCCATGACATTCTCCATCGGATCCGTTGTTGATGGAGCTTTACGACCCAGCATAAATCACGTAAAATGAATAATAATGATAGTTATCATCTTTGGTAGAGAACGATGGATCTTTCCGACCTGAACATCTTCCGGACCGTCGTGCAGACCGGAGGCATTACGCGCGCCGCCGAAAAGCTCAACCGCGTGCAATCGAACATCACCACCCGGGTACAGCAGCTTGAGGAGGAGCTTGGCGTCGAACTGTTCATCCGCAACGGCAAGAAGCTTCATCTCTCGCCGGCAGGCACGATCTTGCTCGACTATGCCGACCGCCTGCTCAGTCTCGCCGAAGAGGCGCGCAATGCGGTGCATGATGACCGTCCGCGCGGGCTGCTGCGGCTCGGCGCCGGCGAGAGCACTGCCGCAGTCCGCCTTCCCGAGCCGCTGAGCGCCTTTCACCTGCGCTATCCGGAAGTGCAGTTGGAACTGCATACCGGCGATGCACAAAAACTTACAGCGATGATGCTCGCCGGTGAGCTCGATGCTGCGCTGGTGAACGGACCGGTGCCGGATATTCCGTTCGACACGCTCCCGGTTTACGATGAAGAATTGGTGATCGTCGCTAAATCCGGCCATCGCCCGATCAAATCGCCGCGGGATGCCACTCCGCAATCCGTGCTGGCCTTCGAGCCGGGTTGTGCCTACCGCAAGCGGCTGGAGGATTGGTTCGCGCAAGCGGGCGAAATGCCCGAGCGCATCATCGAGATGAGCTCCTATCATGCGATGCTCGGTTGTGCCGTCGCCGGCATGGGAATTTCGCTGGTCCCACGGATCGTATTGACGACGTTTCCGCAGGCAAAATTCCTCACCGTGCACACATTGCCGAGAAGCATCAGCCACGCGCCGACCGTGCTGGCCTGGCGAAAGGGTGCGCTCTCTCCCAAGGTGAAGGCCCTGATGGAAATTTTGACCGAATCGGAGAAAGGGGTTGAGCGCCTGTCGGCGCGTCAAAGGCGCAAGGCCGAGCTCAAGTCTCCGTCGGCCGCTCGCGCTCGTAGCGCCTGACAAAAGCAGGCGAGAGTGCCCGCATGCGCTCCATGTCGATGCGGCCCGAGCGCGTCAGATAGCTCATCGCAAAGTCGATCGGGGCGAGCCGCATGTGCCTGGCGAAGTCCTGATACCATGCGCCGCTGGCATTTGCCGCCGCCACCAGCTTGTCCACGATCGGCCGCCGCGTCGCCTCGTAGTCGGCGAGCGCGTCATTGATCGCTCGCGGATGGCGGGCGAGCGCGGCGTCGAGCGCGATGGCGTCTTCCATCGCCAGGCGCGTGCCCGACCCGATCGAGAAGTGCGCGGTATGCAGCGCGTCACCGATGAGCACATGCCGCTGGTGCGACCAGCGTTCGTTACGCACGATCGGAAACTGCCGCCAGACGGAATTGTTGGATATCAGTGGATGACCGTCGAGCACATCGGCGAAGGCCTGTTCGCAGATCGCTTGCGTCTCGCGTTGCGGCATCTGCTCGAAACCGGCCTGCCGGAAGGTCTCCTCGTCGACCTCGACGATGAACGTGCTCATATCAGGCGCATAGCGGTAGTGGTGGGCGTTGAAGTGGCCGTGCTGGTTGCGCCGGAAGGTCTGGCTCAGGGTGGCAAACGGCTGTGTGGTGCCGAACCAGGCGAAGCGGTTGCTGAAGTGAGCGACGCTGGCACCGAAGGCCTCCGAATGGCTCCGACGCACCAGCGAATTCACCCCATCGGCGCCGACAATGAGGTCGAAATTACCGAAGTCGGCGAGGTCACCGACCGGATGCAGGTAGCGCGGCTCGACGCCCACCGCTTGCAGGCGCTGGCGCAGAAGCCGGAGCAGCACCAGGCGCCCGATCGCCGCAAAGCCGATGCCGTCGATGACGATCCGCTCGCCGCCGTGGTCGAGCGTGATGTCCTGCCAGGACTGAAGATGCGGCGTGATCGCCGCGGCGGTGTCCGGATCGTCGCCGCGCAGGAACTCGAGCGCACGATCGGAGAACACCACGCCGAAGCCGAACGTTGCATCGTGCGCGTTCTGCTCGAACACGCTGATGTCCGCGTCCGGTTGCCGGCGCCTGATCAGATAGGCGAGATAAAGCCCGGCCGGCCCGGCTCCGACGATGGCAATGCGCATGCGTCCCCTCCCCTATCCCAAGGTCGGCGCAGTAAGGTTCGGGAGCCGCCGCACCAGATCGGCGTGGAGCCAGCGTTCAGCGCGTCCGGCAACGCGTCCCCGCGCGCGCACAACGTGCATTGGAAATCCGATGTCGCCCTGGCCCTTCAGATGCAGGCGGACCAACCGACCTTCGTCGATATGCCGCTCCACCATGTGTGCTGGCATGTTGCACCAGCCGAAACCCGCAAGCAGATAGTCGAGCCTCGTGTGCAGATCAGCGAACCGCCAGATGCGCAAGCTGAAAATTCCGCCGCGCGTATTGTGCGTCAACGGCGTGCGGTCGGTCAGCACGAGTTGCACATGCATTTCAAGATCCTGACGCGTCAACGGCCCGCGCTCGATCGCCAGCGGGTGGCTCGCCGCAACCACCGGGATCAGCGGGATGGTCGTAAGATATTCGGCGTCGAGGTCTTCCGCACGCGTGGTGAGCAGAGAATAGATCGCGAACCGCACCACGCCATCGCGAAGCCGCTGCTCCGGTCCGCCGAGACCTTCGGTGAACACAGTCACCGGCAGGCAGGGAAATTCCACGCTCAAAGCCTTGAGCGCCTCCATCAGCACAGTGCTCGGAAACATCGCATCAACCGCGAGCGCAAGTTCGGGCTCGATGTCTGCCGCGATACTGTCCGCTCGAGCTCGCAAGCTCTCGGCGCCACGCAGCAGAATGCGCGCGTCATCGACAATGGCGCGGCCGGCCTCCGTCAGCGCCGGTGTCTTGCCCTCGCGCGAAAACAGCAGCAGCCCGAGCACCTGCTCCAGCGTCTGGACCGACTGGCTGATCGCCGATTGCACCCGTCCGAGCCGGCGCGCGGCGGCCGAGAAACTGCCGGTCTCCGCGACCGCAATCAGCACCCGAAGTTGATCCAATGTGAGCCTGTTCGAGCATCCATCACCTTAATCGATGGATATTATCAATATTTGGCCAATTGCAATGATATATTATGGGCTGCACTTGGAGGGCACCGTCAAAGGAGATCGTGCCATGACTATCCAGACCCAAATCGCTCCGCTCGCCGCTGAGCCCATCCACGCGCAGGCGCTTGACCGGCTGTTCCGCGATGCCCGCACCCACAACGGGTGGCAGGACAAGCCGGTGGCCGACGCGCTGCTGCGCGAGGCCGTCGACCTTGCCAAGATCGGGCCGACTAGCGCCAATGTATCGCCGATGCGTATCGTGTTCGTGCGCGCGCCCGAGGCGAAGGAATTGCTCCGGCCAGCGCTGGCACCGGGCAACGTGGATAAGACGATGCGCGCACCGGTCACGGCCATCGTCGGTCACGACCTCAAATTCTACGACCTGTTGCCGCGGCTGTTCCCGCATGCCGATGCACGCGCATGGTTTGTCGGGAAAGAAGCGTTTGCGAACGACACCGCCTACAAGAACGGCACGCTGCAGGTCGCCTACCTGATCATGGCCCTACGCGCCGTCGGGCTCGATACCGGGCCAATGACCGGCTTCGACAGCGCGAAGATTGACGCCGCGTTCTTCCCGGACGGCAACGTCAAATCGAACATATTGATCAATATCGGCTACGGCGACGCGACCAAACTCTTCCCGCGCAGCCCGCGGCTCGCGTTCGACGAAATCGCGCGTATCCTGTGACGCGCCGATGAGCCCGCGCCGTCGTCACCTCGTCTCCGGGGTTACGCGGCGCGGGCTCAGATCGTCTGGTTGTACGCCCCCACGTCCGGATGGGTGCGCAGCACCGCGTCGACCGCCTTGAACATGTCGCGCATGCGCGCGTCCGACACCGGGCTCTCCACCACCACAACAAGTTCGGGCTTGTTGGACGAGGCGCGCACCAGCCCCCAGGTGCCGTCCTCGACCGTGACCCGCACACCATTGACGGTGACGAGGTCGCGGATCGGCTGCCCGATCAATGTGTCGCCCCGGGCCTTCGCCCCCTCGAAATGCTTCACGACCTGCTCGACCACGCCGTATTTCGTCTCGTCGGCACAATGCGGCGACATGGTGGGCGACGACCAGGTCTTCGGCAGTGCGTTCTTGAGATCGGCCATGCTCTTTCCGGGATTGCGATCGAGCATGTCGCAGACGGCGAGCGCGAAGATCAGCCCGTCGTCGTAGCCGCGTCCCATCGGCTTGTTGAAGAAGAAATGGCCGGACTTCTCGAAGCCTGCCACCGCGCCGATCTCGTTCACCCGCCGCTTCATGTAGGAATGGCCGGTCTTCCAGTAGTCGGTTCTGGCGCCATTCCCGATGAGCACCGGGTCCGTCATGAACAGCCCGGTGGACTTCACATCGGCGACAAACACTGCGCCCTTGTGCTGCGCCGAGATATCGCGCGCCAGCATGACGCCAACCTTGTCGGCGAAGATCTCCTCGCCTTCGTTGTCGACCACGCCACAGCGGTCGCCGTCGCCGTCGAAGCCGAGCGCGACGTCCGCCTTGCTCGCCAGCACCGCGTCGCGCATGGCGTGCAACATCTTCATGTCTTCGGTGTTGGGATTGTAGCGCGGGAAGGTGTGGTCGAGTTCGCAGTCGAGCGGCACCACGTCACAGCCGACCGCGCTCAGCACCTGCGGGGCGAACGCGCCCGCCGTACCGTTGCCGCAGGCGCACACCACCTTGAGATGACGCTTGAGTTTCGGCCGGCTGGTCAGGTCGGCGATGTAGCGCGCCGGAAAATTCTCGACGAATTCGTAGGCGCCGCCACCCGGCATCTTGAAGCGCGCGTTGAGCACAATGTCCTTGAGGCGGGTCATCTCGTCAGGCCCAAAAGTCAGCGGCCGATTGGCGCCCATCTTCACGCCGGTCCAGCCGTTGTCGTTGTGCGAGGCCGTGACCATGGCGACGCACGGCACGTCGAGCGCAAACTGCGCAAAGTACGCCATCGGCGTCACCGCGAGCCCGATATCGTGCACCTTGCAGCCTGCGGCCAACAGGCCGCAGATTAGTGCCGTCTTCACCGAAGCCGAATAGCTGCGGAAGTCATGCCCGGTGACGATCTCAGGTTTCACGCCGAGTTCGCGAATGAGCGTGCCGAGGCCAAGCCCCAGCGCCTGCACCCCCATCAGGTTGATCTCGCTGCCGAGGAGCCAGCGAGCGTCGTACTCCCGGAAACCGGTGGGTTTCACCAGCGGCTCGGATTCGTAGGCGTAGGTGTTGGGCGTGAGCGCGGGTTTCGGCCTCGGGAACATTGCGAATCCTCGGAGTGATCGCCGTGCCGAGCACATAGCGCATGCGCTTCATCAACAAAAGCAAATCACGCGCTCATGCCATCACGGAACGATCAAGCCCGGCCCATGGGCAACGGGCTGCGGTCGGCAAGTTCCATTTCGCGGTAGGCAAGCTTCTCCATCAATTCGCCGCGCACGCCGCGATAGGCGGGATCGTCGAACAGATTATCCATCTCGTGCGGGTCATTCTGAAGATCATAGAGTTCCCCCCAGGCATCGCCGTGCGCGATGGTCATTCGCCAGCGCTGGGTGACGAGCGTGCGCATTCGCGGCGGCGTCTGGAACCCGAGCGATGCGCGCTGCTGGTCGTCCTCGATCACCATCGAGTCGCGGCCGTTCGCGGCTCCATCGCCTTCGATCGCCGGCAGCAGGCTTTCGCCCTGGATGCCGTTATAGGGCTGGATGCCGGCGCGATCGAGGATCGTCGCGGCGATGTCGACCGTGCCGCCCAGCACATCACTCGTGCGAGCCTCGTGTTTGCCGGGTTCGGCCCAGATGAACGGCACGTGGGTGATAGCCTCGTAATGCGCCGGGCCCTTCAGCATGAGGCGATGGTCGCCGAGAAAATCGCCGTGATCGGTGGTAAAGATCACGATGGTGTCGTCGGCGAGGCCGTTGGCGGCGAGCGTGGCAAGGACGCGGCCGATGGCATCGTCGATCATCGTGATCATCCCGCAGCTCAACGCCATCGCCTCGCGCGCTTCCCGCTCGTCGACGGCGAACGCCGCCTGCTCGGATGTATTGGCCTTGCCGCTCTCGCGCTGTGCCAGCGCCCAGGCAACCGAACGCGGGAGCTGGCGGTTACCGTGATCGAAGCTCGGCGGCAGCGTCATGTCCTCAGGGCGATACATTGACCAGTATTTTCCCGGCGGCGTGAACGGATGATGCGGATCGGGAAACGACGTCATCAGGAAGAACGGCTTGTCGCGATCGCCCGCCGCGTAGCCGTCGAGCCATTCACAGCTTTTGTCGGCGATATAAGCGGTCGGATAGAGTTCTTCCGGGATCGGCGTGCGGAACGCCTGCGGGCAGACGTAATCGTGCGGCAACTGGTTCTTGTGATCGCGCAGCGCATCGGCATCCGGCCGCCGCGCTTTCAGCCAGACGTAATAGTGCCCGCCCACCTGGTCGCCGTGCGTAGTGCAGAGATCGACGTGCTCGAAGCCGTAAAATGGCAGATTCATATCGAAGTCGCGGCCCGGCTCCCACCGCGCCGGATGCTCCTGGTCATAGGGACCATCGCCCGGAACCGGCTTGCGTGCCTCGGCGAAATTCGCATCGAGCACCTGGTCGCCCGCGCGCGGCGGCGGCCGCTTGAGGATCGCGGGAAACTCGGAAAAATTCTGCAGGTGGCTCTTGCCGACCAGCGCGGTCGTATAGCCGCCGGCGCGCAGGGCATCGACGAATGTATTGGAATTGAGCGGGAGCGGCGAGCCGTTGCTCCGCACGCCATGCACCGACGGCATGCGCCCGGTCATCAACGTCGAGCGGTTGGGCATGCAGACCGGGGTCGCGACGTAGAATCGCTCGAAGCTGGTGCCGCGGGCGGCAATCGAGTCGATGTTCGGCGTCTTGAGAACCGGATGCCCGGTGCAGCCGAGATAATCGACACGATGCTGATCATTGATGAAGAGCAGGAAGTTGGGCCGCTTTGCCACCAGTCACCTCGTTTGTTTCTGAAAATTTCGAGCGCTCAATTGGCCTGCATCTTTGCCGCCTTGGTCACACGCGAGAGACAAACCGCCGTCAAGACCATCTGCAATGCTTTGGATGGCACGCGCAACCTCCCTGCCCACGGCTCTTGTGACATCCGGCCGTGCACGGCATGTTCGAGCCATAGCCTAAAGCGCGGGCGACCGGAATGGCGAGTTGACGCCGCGTGCTAAACTTTGGTGGAACCAGCCGGCACCGCCGGGTATCTCTATGAGGCCGATCGATGAACAATGCCGACCTGATTGTTGCGACCTTGCAGGCGGCGGGGGTCGACCGCGGATTCGGGATTCCGAGCGGTAATGTGCTTCCTCTGATGGAGGCGATGCGCAAGGGCGGCATCGAGTTCGTGCTGACCGCGCACGAGGGATCGGCGGGCTTTGCTGCCGACGTCTCCGGCCGCATGACCGGCGCACCGGGCCTGTGCATCGCAACCCTGGGGCCGGGCGCAACCAATCTGGCAACCGGCGTCGGCTGCGCGTTTCTCGACCGCTCGCCGATGATCGCCATCACCTGCAACCTCAACACCGACCAGCTTGGCCGGCGCATCCAGATGTGGATCGACCACCACGCCCTGTTTGGTCCGATCACCAAAGCAACCATGCGGTTGGAGAAGGGCCGCATCGCCGAGACCTTGAGCGAAGCCATCCGCCTTGCGCTGAGCGAACCCAAGGGACCGGTGCATCTCGACCTCCCCGAAGACGTGGCGCTCGCGCCGACCAACGAGCCGGTGCCGCCGATGCCGGTTCCCGCAGGGAAGATCGCCCCTGCCGCGGACGAAGCCATCGCGCGGGCGGGCGAATTGCTGGCAGCCGCCAAGCGCCCCGTCGCGGTGATCGGCTCGTCGGCGATGCGGATTACCGACCCGGACCTGCTTCGCAATCTCATCGAGCACCACAACCTGCCGTTCGCCACCACCACCATGGCCAAGGGCATGATCGACGAAGATCATCCCGCTCGCACTTGGCTGCATCGAGCGAAGCTGCCGGCAGATCCAGCGCAAGATTCCTGCACTCGGCCGACCTGATCGTCGGGCTCGGCTACGACACCATCGAGGTCGAATACGAGGCCTGGATCGGTGACGTTCCGCTGCTGCAGATCGACATCGACCCGGTCGACGTCGCGCCGTCTGTGCGTCTTGCCCACCAGGTCACCGGCGACCTGGAGCATTCGCTTTCGCGTCTCGCGGCGCTGCCGGCCGCGACCAATACCTGGGCAGCGGCGACACTCGCCGACCATCGCCGCAATTTTCAATCGGCGCTGCGGCCGGCCAGCACTGCCTTCACCGCCCATGCGGCGATCGATGCCGTGCGCCGCGCCCTGCCGCGCGACGGCGTGCTGTCGTTCGATGTCGGCGCGCACACCCACCAGATCGGCGGCCAATGGACCGCTCATGCGCCGAAGACTTTCCACATCACCAACGGCTGGTCGTCGATGGGTTTCGGCCTGCCTGGAGCGATCGCAGCCAAGCTAGCGCGTCCCGACCTGCCGGTGGTGTGCCTGCTGGGGGACGGCTGCTTCCAGATGACTTGCGGCGAGGTCGCGACCGCCAAGCGGCTGGGCCTCACGCTCCCGATCGTGGTTCTCGACGACCGCTGGCTTGCGCTCATCAAGGTCAAGCAGATCCGCCGGCAGTTTCCGGTCTACGGCACGGCGCTGCAGGATGAAGACTATCGCGATCCGCCCAGCCATTATTTCGGTGTGCCGGCGATTGGAGTGCGCACCGCGGATGCGCTCGAAGCCGCAGTCAGAACGGCGCTCGCCGCCAGCGGGCCGACGGTGATCGAGGCCGTGGTCGATTCCGATCACTATATGGATACGGTCTACGACTGAGCGTCATTGCTCGAGCACGAGCTTGCCACGCTCGTGGGTCCAACGCACTTTGGCGAGGAACGACATTCCGAGCAGGTTGACGCTCAAGGCGCTGTCAGGATGCACCAAAGCCTTGACGTTTCGCACCACGATGTCGCCGATCTCGACGTTCCGAAGCTCGACTGGCGCGGCGCGCGAAATTCCGTTCGCCGTGATCACCTTGACCGTATAGTCGCGCTGTGAGGGATGCAGGCCGAGCCGGGCCGCGTCGCTCTCTCGCAGACGCGATCGCCGATGCCCCCGTATCGATGACAAACTCGATGCGCCGGCCGTCGACCCGCGCCTCGGTCCAGAAATGACCGCCCTTGCCGGGGGTGAGTGCGACGCTGCGAGAATTCGTCGTGGGAGATGCCGGTTCCGATCTCGCGGTCACCGCGCTGGCAGCACGCGACGCAGTGCCGGCGGCATTTCGATCGATGAAGCGCGCGCCCAGCACACCCAGAACGAGGAGCACCACGGCCATTATCGCAATCTGACGCATCGTCCCGGCCTTGCGACATCGAAGTGAGCGCGACCACATCACATCGTGAACAAAGAACCCGCTAACGCACGGCCTTCGGTGGCCGCTTTGACACTTGTGGTGACGACCGGGTTACGGAGATCATTCCAATTTGAATCATTCGCCGCGGGGTTTGGCGCGGCGCGTCGGGGCAGCAGCGAGCGGATTGTCCGGCCAGGGATGGCGGGGATAGCGGCCCTTCAGATCGGATTTGACCGCCGCGTAGCTGCCGCGCCAGAAGCCCGGCAAGTCGCGCGTCACCTGCACCGGCCGATGCGCCGGCGACAGTAGTTCGACCACCAGCGGCACCCGTCCGCCGGCAATCGTTGGGTGCCGGTCGAGCCCAAACAGTTCCTGGACGCGGATGGAAAGCTTCGGACCTTCGTCGGCGGCGTAATCGATGGCGACGGCGGAGCCGGTCGGCGCCACGAAGTGCGTCGGCGCTTCGACATCCAGGCGGCGGCGCAGGTTCCACGGCAGGAGGGCGTGGAGCGCGCCGGCGAGTTCGTCCGCTGAGAAATCGGCAAGCGCAGTCTTGCCGGCCAGCGCCGGAACAAGCCAATCCCACCCTGCCAGCACGGAGTTCGATAGATCAGGCCATTCGTCGCCCTCGGCGTTACGCAGGAAGGACACACGGTCGCGCCACTGCAGCAGTGATTTCGTCCAAGGCAGCCGACCCGGTCCAAGCCGCGCGATCCCCTGAACCAGCATTCGGGCCGTATCGCCGTCCGGCACGACCTTCATCGGTTGTTCAGACAGTGCGATCGCACCAAGGCGGCGGCTGCGGCGTCCGCGCAGGCTGGCGCTGGTGTCATCGAAGACGATGTCCACGCGCCCCTCGATGCGGCTGGCAAAATCCTTTTCGATATCCGCCAGCGTGATCGGCGCTGCGAGCACGATGCGGCCCTGTGCGGCCGTACCGGCGATTTCGCCGACCGCCAGAAACGGCTCGCGCGCCAGTGCCGACGCTGGATCGATGTTGGCGCCGCGGCCGTTGGCGAGCAGGAACGCGCCGCCCGCACCACGATTCCGCGCGATCCGGTCCGGGTAGGCCAGTGCAAGCAGCGCGCCCGCACAGACGGCACCGGCGCCGAGGTCTTTCTGCTCCCCTCCCCCTGCGCGCAGCGCGGTGGGGAGGGGTCGGGGGTGGGGGGCGTGCCCCACTCAGCTGACTTGCGTGAGGCACCGCCCCCCACCCCTGCCCTCCCCACCGCTGCGCGGGGGGAGGGAGTAGATCCGGCTCGTGGCGACGAATTTGACTTCGCTACTTCCGCCCACCGCCGTGCCATGGCACGCGCCTCGCTGGCGCGCCGCGAGCGATCACGGTGCAAGCCGTCGAGCCGATGCGTGAGATCGACATCGTTGCCGCCAAGTCCGCGCTCGGTCAAAACGAGCGCGATCTCGGCCGCGAGATTCGCGCTCCCTGCGGCCGACGCGTCGGTCACCATGCGGGCGAGCCGCGGCGGCAGCGGCAGTTGGCGCAGCCGCCGGCCCTCGGTGGTGATGCGCCCTTCTCGATCAATCGCGCCAATGTTCTCCAACAGCGCCTTCGCCTCTTTGATCGCAGGTTGCGGCGGGGCATCGAGGAACGCGAGCGTTGCCGGATCGGTGACACCCCAGTGCGCGAGATCGAGCACAAAGCCGCTGAGATCGGCGGCGAGAATCTCCGGCGTGTTGCTTGCGTCGAGCGACGCGGTCTGCGGCTCATCCCACAGCCGATAGCAGATGCCGGGTTCGGTGCGCCCGGCGCGTCCGCGACGCTGATCCGCCGATGCGCGCGATACGCGCACGGTCACCAGCCGGGTGAGCCCCACATCGGGCTCATACCGCGGAACGCGCGCGAGGCCGCAGTCGATGACAACGCGGACGCCTTCAATCGTCAGCGAGGTCTCGGCAATCGACGTGGCCAGCACGACCTTGCGGCGGCCGGGCGGCGCCGGCGCGATCGCGCGGTCCTGCATCTCGGCATCGAGCGCGCCATAGAGTGCGACGATATCGACCGCCGGATCGGTGATGCGCTCGCGCAACAATGCCTCGGTCCGGCGGATTTCAGCGGCACCGGGCAGGAAAACGAGCAACGATCCGGCATCCGCTCGCAGCGACCGCACCACGGCGTCGGCGACCTGACGTTCGATATGGGTTTGCGGATCGCGCCCAAGGTACCGGGTCTCGACCGGAAACGCCCGGCCGGCGCTTTCGATCACCGGTGCGCCGCCGAGCAGATTGCCGACGCGGGCGCCGTCGAGTGTCGCCGACATCACCAGCAGTTTCAGGTCTTCGCGCAGGCCCTGCTGAACATCCCGCGCCAGCGCCAGTCCAAGGTCCGCATCCAGCGAACGCTCGTGGAACTCATCGAACAGCAGCGCCGCGACGCCATCGAGCGCCGCGTTGTCCAACACCATGCGGGTGAAAACGCCTTCGGTAACCACCTCGATGCGGGTCTTCGGTGAAACCTTGGCAGCGAAGCGCACCCGGTACCCGACCGTCGCACCAACTTCTTCGCCGAGCGTCGCCGCCATGCGCGCAGCGGCGGCGCGAGCCGCGAGCCGGCGCGGTTCCAGCACGATGATCTTTTTGCCTTTTGCCCAGCCTTCGCCGGCCAGCACAAGCGGCACGCGCGTGGTTTTGCCGGCGCCCGGCGGCGCAACCAGTACGGCGGCATTGCGGTGATGCAGTGCAGCCGTCAATTCCGGCAGCGCCTCGTCGATCGGCAGCGCCGGCACGAAGGCCCCCGTGGTTAATGCCGAGCTAATCAACCCCCTGGCACCGTATTTGATTGAGTAAAGGTAAGGGCAACGCCTGCATCCGTATACGAGACAAATGAGAACCGAAATGGCACGGCCGGAACAGTCGGCGAAAGCGGCGCGCAATCAACGCGTCGATTGGGTCGATTATGCGAAGGGGTTCTGCATTGTCTTCGTCGTGATGATGCATTCCACGCTCGGAGTCGAGCAGGCGGCCGGCCAGGAGGGTTGGCTGCATGCGGTCGTCGCGTTCGCCAGGCCGTTCCGCATGCCGGATTTCTTTCTGATCTCCGGCCTGTTCCTGGCGCAGGTCATCGACCGCGACTGGCGTACCTATCTGGACCGCAAGGTCGTGCATTTTGCCTATTTCTATTTCCTGTGGACGGCGATCCAGTTCGCGTTCAAGGCACCGCTCTTCGTTCATGAGCACGGCGTCATGAGCACGATCTGGCTCTATGTCGAATCGTTCTGGGAGCCGTTCGGGACGCTGTGGTTCATTTATCTGCTGCCGATCTTCTTCGTCGTCACCAAGCTGGCGAAAAGTCTTGCGCGTGCCGTCGATCGCAGTCTGGATCGCTGCCGCCGCGCTCGAAATCGCACATATTCAAACCGGCGCAACGGTGATTGACGAATTCGCCAGCCGCTTCGTCTATTTCTATACTGGCTATTTGTTCGCCCCGCGCATTTTCGCGCTGGCGGCAACCCTCAAGGACCAGCCCGAAACGGCATTGGCGACCCTGACCATCTGGGGCCTGCTCAACGGCGTGCTGGTGTTCAACGGGTTTGCCGAACTTCCGATCGTTTCACTGACACTTGGATTTGCCGGCGCGATGGCGGTCATCGCAGTCTCGGTGCTGTTATCGAAGAGCGATCTCGCGGCACCCCTGCGCTATTGCGGCCGGAACTCGATTGTCATCTACCTCGCGTTCTTCTTGCCAATGGCGATCGGCCGAACCGTACTACTCAAGACCGGCTGGATCGGCAATATCGGCGCGATTTCAATGGTGGTAACGATTGGCGGCGTGATGGGAGCGTTGCTGCTGTTCTGGGCAGTGCGCCACACCTTCCTGCGGTTCCTGTTCGAGCGTCCGGAGCGCTTCCGGATCGCGCCCAAGCGGCAGATGGCGCTGCAGGCCGCCGAGTAGCTAGTGGTCCGATTCTAACATTCGCACCCCTTTTCGGCGGGCAATTTTGCGAATGTTAGAATCAAAGGACCACTAGCAACTATAAGCGACTAGTGGAGTTTTGGATTTGACATTCGCTTCGTGGACTCGCGGCGAGGCGGGTAGCGAATGTCAAATCCACTCCACTATGTTATCCCCCGCCCCCGGGGTAGCGCAGGGCATCGGGCGTTGCTAATGGGTCGCGGACTGACCACATTCGGTCCAGCCATGCCCGCAGCAAAACCCCAAATTTCGGCCGCCAAAACCGCGTCTCCCGCCCCCGCCGCCGGCCGCGCGCCGACCAAGGGCGACCACGTCTTCCTGGTCGACGGATCGGGCTACATCTTCCGCGCCTATCACGCACTGCCGCCGCTCACCCGCAAGTCGGACGGGCTGCAGCTCAACGCGGTTTACGGCTTCTGCAACATGCTGTGGAAGCTGCTGCGCGACATGAAGCCGGAGGAACGGCCGACCCATCTCGCCATTGTGTTCGACAAGTCGGAGAAGACGTTCCGCACCGAGATGTATCCCGCCTACAAGGCGCACCGGCCCGATCCGCCCGACGACCTAATCCCGCAATTTCCGCTGGTGCGTAAAGCAGTGCAGGCCTTCGACCTTCCCTGTCTCGAACAGGCGGGCTTCGAAGCCGACGATCTGATCGCGACCTATGCCCGGCAGGCCTGCGAGGCGGGCGCCCGTACCACCATCGTGTCGTCCGACAAGGACCTGATGCAGCTCGTGAATGACGACGTCGTGATGTACGACACCATGAAGGATAAGAGGATCGGCCGCGACGAGGTCATCGAGAAGTTCGGCGTGCCGCCCGACAAGGTGATCGAGGTGCAGGCCCTGATCGGCGATTCGACCGATAACGTACCGGGTGTCCCCGGGATCGGCGTGAAGACTGCGGCGCAGTTGATCGGCGAATATGGCGATCTCGAAACGCTGCTCACGCGTGCGGGCGAAATCAAGCAGGAGAAACGACGTCAGTCGCTGATCGAGAATGCCGAGAAGGCCCGCCTCTCGAAGCAACTTGTCACGCTCGACGATCACGTGAAGCTCGAGGTGCCGCTCGCCGACATCGTGGTGCACGAGCCCGATTACCAGCGGCTGATCGCGTTTCTCAAAGCAATGGAATTCAGTTCGCTGCTGCGCCGCGTGGCGGAGTTCTCCGGTGTCGAGGCAGCCGAGGTCGAGGCCGACGCGAACCTCAGCGGCCGCGGCAGCGGTCTCTCCTCACCTCCCCCCTTGAGGGGAAGCTCGGCCGGCGAAGCCGGCCGGGAGGGGGGTGCTCTTCAGGGCGAACTTCTGCCATTACCCCCCTCCCCAACCCTCCCCCTCAAGGGGGGAGGGAGCGCACCGAGCAGGCGGCCCGAGCCAAGCCGAAACCAATTTAGTTGTTACGCCAGTGTCGCTCGCCGAAGAACGTGTCGAGCGCCTGCGCAAAATTCCGTTCAACCGTGCGCGGTACGAAGTCGTGCGCACGCCCGACCGGTTGAAAGCCTGGGTCGCTCGCGCGACCGACCTCGGCGCTGTGGCGATCACTGTCGAAACCAACAGCATCGACCCGATGCAGGCGGCGCTCTGCGGCATTTCCCTGGCGCTGGCGCCGAATGAGGCCTGCTACGTTCCCCTCACCCACCGCAAAGGCGGCGACGGCGGCGATGGTGGCCTGTTTGAAGGCGGCATCGCGCCGGATCAGATCGCGGAGCGGACGGCCCTCGACATCCTGCGGCCGCTCCTGGAGGACCGCGGCGTCCTCAAAGTCGGGCACAACATCAAGTTCGCCTGGCAGATTTTCTCGCAACGTGGGATCGAGACGGATTCGTACGACGACGTTCTGCTGCTGTCCTACGTGCTCGATGCGGGGCGATCCAACCACGCCCTCGACGCGCTCGCCACGCGCTACTTCGATCACACCGCGATCGATCACAATGCACTGATCGGTTCGGGCAAGTCCCGCGTGCCGTTCGACTGCGTCGATATCGGCAAGGCCGCCGAGTACGCGGCGGAGCGCGCCGATCTGATTCTGCGGCTGTGGCAATTGCTCAAGGCGCGGCTGACCGTCGATCATGTCACCACCGTCTATGAGACGCTCGAACGGCCGCTGGCCGAGGTGCTTGCCCGGATGGAACGCCGCGGCATCTCGATCGACCGGCAGGTGCTCTCGCGGCTTTCGGGCGAGTTCGCGCAGCGCGCCGGCGCACTCGAGGCCGAGGTCCGGCAGCTCGCCGACGAGCCGGCGTTCAATCCCGGCAGCCCGAAGCAGCTCGGCGACATCCTGTTCGGCAAGTTCGGTCTTCCCGGCGGCACCAAGACCAAGACCGGCCAATGGGCGACGGGCGCACGCGTGCTCGACGAGCTCGCGGAGCAAGGCCACCAGTTGCCTCAGAAGATTCTGGAGTGGCGGCAGGTCACCAAGCTCAAGTCGACCTATACCGACGCGCTGCCGGGCTACGTCAATCCGACAACTCATCGCGTGCACACAAGCTATGCGCTGGCGGCGACGCCGACTGGCCGCCTCTCCTCCTCCGAGCCGAACCTGCAGAACATCCCCGTCCGCACCGAGGAAGGCCGCAAGATCAGGCGTGCGTTCATCGCATCGGACGGCCACAAGCTCGTCTCGGCCGATTACTCGCAGATCGAACTGCGGCTGCTTGCCGAGATCGCCAATATCGAGGCGCTGCGCAACGCCTTCCGTGACGGTCTCGACATTCACGCCATGACCGCCTCGGAGATGTTCGGCGTGCCGGTGAAAGGCATGCCGGGCGAAATCCGCCGCCGCGCCAAGGCGATCAATTTCGGCATCATCTACGGGATTTCGGCGTTCGGGCTCGCCAACCAGCTTGCCATCCCGCGCGAGGAAGCCGCCGCCTACATCAAGAAGTACTTCGAGCGCTTCCCCGGCATCCGCGACTACATGGAAGAGACCAAGGCCTTCTGCAAACAGAACGGCTACGTCCTCACCCTGTTCGGACGCAAGTGCCACTACCCCGACATCAAGGCCTCCAACGCCTCAGTTCGCTCCTTTAATGAGCGGGCGTCGATCAACGCCCGGCTGCAGGGCACTGCCGCCGACATCATCCGCCGCGCCATGGCGCGCATGGACGCAGCGCTGGCGAAGGAGAAGCTTAACGCGCAGATGTTGCTGCAGGTGCACGACGAACTCGTCTTCGAGGTGCCGGATGACGAAGTCGAAAAGACGCTGCCGGTCATCAGGCGCGTGATGGAGGAGGCTCCGTTACCGGCGCTCTCGCTTGCCGTGCCGCTGCAAGTGGACGCGCGCGCGGCACACAATTGGGACGAGGCGCATTGAGCGGCGGTCACCCGCGCCTTGCGCAATCGCCGACGCAAGGTTCGTACTTGGCGACGATCTTTAGCCGCGGCCACGTCGCCGCCGTCATGGCCCTCGCGATTGTCCTGTTCCCCGAGGCGGCGCAGGCCGCCGGCCTCGACGGCACAAAACTGCGCTGGCCGTGGGCGCTGCCGTTCGGCGGCATCCTCTTGACCATCGCCACCGGGCCGCTGCTCTTTCCTCGCGTCTGGCACAACCATTACGGCAAATTCGCCTTCCTCTGGTCCGTCCTGACGGTCGCGCCGCTCGCCGCGCTCTATGGCATGCCAACCGCCCTTGCGGCCTTCGTCCACGTCATGCTGGAGGAATATCTCAGCTTCATTGTGCTGCTGTTCGCGCTCTATGTGGTCGCCGGCGGCATCCTGGTGACCGGCAACCTGCGCGGCACGCCGCTCGTCAATGGGGCCATCCTCGCCTTCGGCACGCTGATCGCCAGCATCGTCGGCACGACCGGCGCGGCGATGATCCTGATCCGCCCCCTCATCCGCGCCAATGCGGCCAGGCTGCACAACGTCCACGTCATCGTGTTCTTCATCTTCCTGGTCGCCAATATCGGCGGTGCGCTATCGCCGCTCGGCGACCCGCCGCTCTTCGTCGGCTTCTTGCACGGCGTCGATTTCTTTTGGACGACGCAGCATCTGCTCCTCCAGACCGCGATGGTCGCGGGCATCGTGCTTGCGATGTTCGTGCTGCTCGATCTTTGGTACTATCGCAAAGACCGGCTGGTCACGACCGTGGGCGAAACCGCACTGCCCGTGAATCTCCGCATCAGCGGCACCATCAACTTCTTGCTGATTGCGGGGATCATCGCAGCCATCCTCGGTTCGGCGAAATGGAACCCCGGCATCAGCTTCGATGTCTATGGTACAATCCTCCACCTGCAGAAGGTGGCGCGCGACGGCATTCTCATCCTGCTCGCCCTGCTGTCTCTTGTCCTCACGCCCAACGAACACCGCGAGGCCAACGACTTCTCCTGGGACCCGATCAAGGAGGTCGCAATTCTCTTTGCCGGCATCTTCACCTGCATCATTCCGGTGCTCGCCGTGCTCGACGCCGGCGAGAATGGCGCCTTCGCCTGGCTGCTTGCTGCGGTCACCACGCATGACGGCTCGCCGCACGACCTCGCCTATTTCTGGCTGACCGGCATGCTCTCTGCGTTCCTGGACAACGCTCCGACCTATCTGGTGTTCTTCGAACTCGCCGGCGGCAAGGCGCAGGAACTGATGGGCCCGCTCGCCTCGACGCTGGCCGCCATCTCGATGGGCGCCGTCTATATGGGCGCGCTCACCTATATCGGTAACGCGCCGAACTTCATGGTTTACGCCATCGCGACCGGGCGCGGCATCAAGATGCCGAGCTTCTTCGGCTACATGATCTGGTCGGCAGTATTTCTGCTGCCGGTGTTTGTGCTGCTCACTTTCGTTTTCCTGCCGATTTCCTGGTAGCAGCACGTTTGCTGCCGCCTTTGCGTCCGGTCCGGCCTGCTGCCTTCGCACGTGCCGCCGCCGGCAGCACAGCCACGGCCTCGATCTCCAACAGCGCGCCCGGCCGGGCCAGCTTGGAGATCGACAACGTCGTGCTCGCGGGCTTGTTGTCCTTTGGCAAATAAGCGTCCCGCACTTCGCGGAAGATCGGGAGGTCACCGATGTCGATGAAGTAGTTGTTGAGCTTGACCACGTGCTCGAAGCGCCCGCCGACCGCGGCGAGCGCCGCTTTGAGATTCTCGAAGGTCTGCACCGCTTGGGCGCGGAAGTCGCCGACCACCTGGCCGTCGAGGCCGACGCCCAACTGGCCGGCGATATAGACGATGCGCGCGGGCGCAGTCGCTTCCACGACGTGGGTATATCCGGGCGGCTTCGACAGCGCTGCAGGATTGATGAACCGGGTCTTTGAAATCACGGACGCGCTCCCTGTTGGTTGGATGGTCACGGCAAAAACTCCGTCATTATAAGCGGAAAGCACGTTGTTCGCTCCCCAACTGAAAGGCGCGTTTCGCCGCAAAATGGACAACTTACTGTGGCCTCAAAGCCACTGGGCAACAAAATTCTTGCCCAAACAGCCCGGTAAGGTTCGTGTCGCTCTTCAGGGTGGCGATCTCATCGGGGGACAGTTGGGGAACTCGTGCGCCGGGGACGTTGAGGTGCGCGTGTTTGGGGGAACGGGCCGTGATCACACGTAGCCAGAAGTGCTGCGGGCACCGCATCGTCGGCGGCGCCTTGCTGGCAGTCATCGCGACAATCGGTTTTATTTTTTCGGCATCGCCGGCGTCAGCGCAGAATTTTTTCGAGGCGCTTTTCGGCAATCGGCGCTGGTCCCCGCCCGGGGGCAACGCCTATGCGGACCCAAATCAGCAGGGCAACCCGTTCGGGCAGCGCCAGGAACCGCGCGAGAGCGGCGTGGCGTTCTGCGTGCGCACCTGCGACGGCCGGTTCTATCCGATCCAGCGCCACGCCGGAATGACGGCGGCGCAGGCCTGCAGCTCGTTCTGCCCGGCCAGCCAGACCAAAATCTACAGCGGCAGCACTATCGACCGTGCGGTTGGGTCCGACGGCAAGCGCTATAGCGAACTCCCGGCCGCCTTCACCTACCGCGAAAAGATCGTTCCGGGCTGCACCTGCAACGGCAAGGATGCATTCGGTCTCGTCACGCCGAGCGTGAACAACGACCCGACGCTGCGGACGGGCGATATCGTCGCGACCAACAGCGGCATGATGGCCTACAACAACATCAGCAACAACAACAACGGCAACAGCAGCAGCAGCAGCAGACGCCAGGTCGCGGAGTTCACGCCGATCGAATCCGCTCCGGGCATATCGAACGAGGTGCGCCAGCGTCTCTCCGAGACCAAGATCGTTCCCTCGGAGGGCGGCCCCGCTCCGATCATCAAGATGGTTCAGCCCGAGACCACGGCGAGCATTCCGGCCGTGAACCGGTCAAAACGTGCGCAGAACATGCCAGCGGCTGCCCCGTCCCGGCAGCAATCCTGGCGTCCGCCCTGGTTCTGGTAGCGCCGCAACGCCATCAATCAGTCGCCGAAGCTGGCGACGACCTCCTCGGCCAGCGACAGCGCGGACGTGAGCCCCGGCGACTCGATGCCGAACAGATTGACGAGGCGCGGCACACCGTGCTGCGCCGGACCGTCGATCATGAAATCCGCCGCCGCCTCGTTCTGCCCGGTCAGCTTCGGCCGGATGCCTGCGTAGTCCGGCACCAGCGCGCCGTCCGGCAGACGGGGAAAGTATTTGCGGATGCTGGCGTAGAACACGTCCGCCCGCTTCGGGTCGACGTCGTAGTTCTCCTGCTCGGTCCACTCGACATCCGGCCCGAAGCGCATGCGGCCGGCGAGATCGAGTGTGACATGCACACCGAGGCCGCCGTGGATCGGCGCGGGATAAATCAACCGCGAGAACACCGGCCGGCCGGCGTAACCGAAGTAGCTGCCCTTGCCGAGAAACAGCCGCGGCACCCGCTCCTGCGGATAGCCTTCGGTCGCTCGCCCAAGCTTCTGCGCGCCGAGGCCCGCCGCGTTGACGACGGCATCGACCATGATGGAATCATCACCGGCCTGCAGCAGCCAGCCGCCCTGCACCTGCGTGATCCGGTCGATCCTGGTGTTGAACGCGATCATGCCGCCGCGGTCTTCGAGGTCGCCGCGCAGCGCATTCATGTACGCATGACTATCGACGACGCCGGTCTCGGGCGAATGCAGGGCCGCGACGCAGGCAAGCTCCGGCTCCATGCGGCGCGCCGCCGCAACGTCGATCATCTCCACGCCCTCGACGCCGTTGATCTGCGACTGCTTGAGGATCGCGCCGAGCTTCTCGATCTCAGGCTCGCTGGTCGCGACCACCAGCTTGCCGCACTTCGTGTGTGGCACGCCATGCGAGGCGCAGAAGTCGTAGAGCATCCGCCGCCCGCGCGGGCAGTGATAGGCGCGCTTCGAGCCGGTCGTGTAGTAGAGCCCGGCGTGGATGACCTCGCTGTTGCGCGACGAGACACCGGTACCGATGGCATTGGCAGCTTCCGCCACGATCACGTCGTGACCGTCGAGCGCTGCCTTGCGCGCGATTGCCAGCCCGACCACCCCCGCCCCGACCACCAGAACCTGCACGCCCGCCTCGCCTGTTTAATGCCGGGGCGATTTCTGCGGCAAACCGGCGAAAAACGCCAGTGTCCCGATTCCGAGGTTCGGTCTTGCGGCGTCCGCTCCTGCGAACTTCGGGAATAGAACGACACCAGGCCGTGTACTCATAAATTTCGGCGCGCTGAGTGGGACCTGCTGAATATCCGCAATTACGCCGATAGCGCCCGCAGAGCGGACATCGTTTTAAGTCCGCATTGTGCTACAAGCTGCCGTAAGCAGGTGCAGCGTAGCGTAAGCTATTCAATCACCTCGTCGGCGCTATTTCAGCGGCAAAAACAGTTCCGCGACCGTCTCATGCTCCGGCACCTCCGGGAAGAAGCTCAGCCGCTGGCAATAGATCGGGAAGTCGCGGGCTTCCTCGCCGCTGGCCGGAAGCCAGTCGCGATAAAGGTAGAGCGCGGCGGGCTCCAGATTGTCGGTGTTGCCAACGACGCGCAGCACCGCGCAACGTCCGCCAGGGATCTCACCGGCTTTGATCTCACCGCCGTTCGCCTCGATCGATTGGCCGGTCCCGACACACAAGTCCACGCTATAATCGGCAGGCGACGCAGGACGCCGTTCGGAACGCCAGACATTGAAGGTCGGACTTGTCCTGGGGTGCAGGCCAGCGGCCTTGCGCCACGCGATGAACCGCTGGATGGTGGCGCCGAGCGTCGCCGGGTCGCCCCGATGCTCCATGATCGCTACCGGCGTGGCGGGCACATCGCGGATCGTCACGTCATCAGTGGTAAATGTCTTCTGCATGAGCTTGCTCCTCGCGTTGTCGAGAGGCCCGAAGGCCGCAAGCCACGGCTCCCAGTCGGGAGACTTCCGGAACGACGAAGGCGATTGCCCGAACCGTTGCCGAAAGGCGCGGGCGAAGGCATCCGGTGCATCGTAACCGGCATCCATCGCTATGTCCGTGACGCTTTGGGCGTCACTGTAGGCCAGCCGGTGCGAAGCGCGCTTCATACGGGCAAGCTGGATATAGCGATGCACGGACAGCCCGAAGGTCGCCGTGAACTGCCGGTGGAAATGATATTTCGAGTAGGCTGCGACGCTGCTCAGCATGTCCAGGTCCAGATCGTCGTCCAGATGCCGGTCTATGTGATCCAGCACCCGCTGCATCCGGGCATGGTAGTTTTGCAGCGCCGCCTTCATCGTTCTGTCCTCCGTGGCAGCATCAGCTAAGCGCACGCAGACATGAGCCGCTCGACCAATCTTGCGGTTTCGTCACGGGTCGCAGAACGTCGCCAAGGACCGTTTACGGCATGGAAGCCAGCGGACTGGCGGACGGAGAGTGGGGTCACGCGCGGGTACTTAGTAGGACATTCTTTCAATATCCTAGGCGCTACACCTCGACCGGCAGCCCGACATAATTCTCGGCCAGCGATAGCGCGGCGGCTTCGGAATGCACCACGTAGTCCAGCTCGGCAAGCTGGCGCTTGCGGTCGAACGCATTGTGGCTCGGATCGAGGTGAAAAATCTGCGTCATCCACCACGAGAAGCGCTGCGCCTTCCAGACCCGACGCAGGCAGGTCTGCGAATAGCGCTCCAGCAGGTCTTGCCGGCCCGAGCGGTAGAATTCGGTGAGCGCGCGCGAGAGCACCATCACATCGGCCAGCGCGAGGTTCATGCCTTTTGCGCCGGTCGGCGGCTGGATGTGAGCGGAGTCGCCGGCAAGAAACAGCCGGCCGTGTTGCATCGGCTCGACCACGAAGCTGCGCATTGCGGTGATACCCTTCTGCAGGATGTGGCCTTCGGCGAGTGGCTTGGTGCCGCCGATGCGCGCGTGCAGTTCCTGCCAGATCATCTCGTCCGGCCAGTTCTCGATGTCTTCGTCCGGCGCGCACTGGAAATAGAGCCGCGCCAAGGTCGGCGAGCGCATGGTGTAGAGCGCGAAGCCGCGCGGATGATAGGCATAGATCAGTTCGTCATCGGGCGGCGGCGACTCGGAGAGGATGCCGACCCAGCCGAACGGATACTCCCGGTCGTAGGCCGTAAGCACTGATGCCGGAACGCTCGGGCGGCAGATGCCGTGAAAGCCGTCGCAACCGCCGATGAAGTCGCAGATCGAGTTCCTGATCCTTGCCGTCATGCCGGAAACGGATTTTCGGCGCGCTGCCGGTGACATCGTGCACGCTCACGTCGGACACTTCGAACAGGATTTGCCCGCCATCGGCCAAACGCCGATCGATCAGATCCTTCACCACCTCCTGCTGACCATAGATGGTCACGCCTTTGCCGACGAGCTTGCGGAAATTGATGTGGTGCAGTGCGCCGTCGAAGCAGAAATGAATGCCGTCGTGGAACATCGCCTCGCGCTTCATGCGCTCACCGACGCCGGTCTCGATCAGGAGGTCGGTCGCCCATTGCTCCAGAAGGCCGGCGCGGATACGGCTCTCGATGTAATCGCGGCTGCGGTTTTCCAGGACGACGGATTCGATCCCCGCAAGGTGCAGCAGATGCGACAGCATCAGCCCCGCGGGGCCTGCACCGATGATCCCGACTGGCGTACGCATGCCCTGCTTCTCCTTCCGGCTGAACGGCCAATGCTTTAGTTAGCACGGCCCGCCGATGAGAAGGGACGGCTGCGGGATTGTATTGAACAAATGCGTGCCGTCAGCCGAGCGCCGAGGCGAGGTCGGCGATCAGGTCGTCCGCATTCTCGATGCCCACCGAGAGCCGCACCAGCGTATCGCCGATGCCCAGCGTCGCGCGTACATCGGCAGGCACCGAGCCGTGCGTCATCAAGGCCGGATGCTCGATCAGGCTCTCGACGCCGCCCAGGCTTTCCGCCAGCGTGAAGAGCTGGCAGCGCTCCAGAAAGCGGCGCGCGTCGTCGAGCGTGCCGTCGAGGTTGACCGAGATCATGCCGCCGAAGGCCCGCATCTGCTTTTTCGCCAATGCGTGCTGGGGATGACTGGCAAGCCCCGGATAGTAGACGCGAGAAACCTTGGGATGATGTTCGAGCCACTCGGCGATCTTCAGCGCGGACGCGCAATGACGCTCCATCCGCAGCGCGAGGGTCTTGAGTCCGCGCAGCGCCAGGAAGGAATCGAACGGTCCCTGGATCGCACCGACCGCATTCTGCAGGAACATCAGACGTTCGCGCAGGGCCTGGTTGGCGCCGACCACCGCCACACCGCCCACCATGTCGGAGTGGCCGTTGAGATACTTGGTGGTCGAGTGGACCACGATGTCGAAGCCGTATTCCAGCGGGTTCTGGATATAAGGACTGGCGAAGGTGTTGTCGGCGGCAGCCCAGATGCCGCGCCGGCGCGCGATCGCCGCGACGCGTTCGAGGTCGACCAGCTTGAGCAACGGGTTGGTCGGCGTTTCGACCCAGATCAGCGCGGTGTTCGGGCGGATCGCGGCTTCGATCGCGTCGGGGTCGGTGAGATCGAGATACGTCGCTTCGAGCCCCATCGAGCGCTTGCGCACCCGCTCGAACAAGCGCCGCGAGCCGCCGTAGAGATCGTCGACCGCGATGATGTGCGAACCATGATCGAGACACTCCAGCGTCGTCGAGATCGCCGCCAGCCCGGACGCAAAGGCGAAGCCCTGGTTGCCGCCTTCGAGATCGGCGATGCAGCGCTCGAACGCCATGCGGGTCGGGTTCTGCGAGCGGGCGTATTCATAACCCTTGTGCACGCCCGGACTGCTCTGCGCGTATGTTGACGTGGTGTAGATCGGCATCATCACGGCGCCGGTCGTCGGATCGGGCGCCTGCCCTGCGTGCACGCAGCGGGTCGCGAAATCCAGCCGGTTCGATTGGGTCATTCAAGGCCTCGCATTCCACCGTCATCATCCGCGAATGCGGATGATCCAGTCAGCATCAAACCGATCGTCGGCTCGGCGGCGTATCATCGTGAGGATTCTGGATGCCCGCTTGCGCGAGGCATGACAGCGGAAATGAGGGACGATCTGCGATGCATCACGCGATCCTGAAGTAATTGATGAGATCGAGCCGCGTCGCCACGCCGAGGAACTGGTCGCCGTCCATCACGATCGCGATGTAATCCTTGCGAAACAGCGGGACGAGGTCCGCGATCGGCGCTTCGGCCGAGATGGTTTCGAGCCGGGTCGTCATCACATCCTTCACCGGCCGGGCGAAAGTCTTGTCGGCGCCTTCCGGATCGGTGAGCAGCGCGGCGAGCACATCGCTTTCGTCGATGAGGCCGACGACGTGGCCGCTCTCATCAACCACCGGAAGCTGCGAGACATCGGCCGAGCGCATGCGCGCGAACACGGTGCGCAGGTTATCCTGCGGCCGCACCACGACGGCGGTGCCTTCGCTGTAACGGTGGGTGACCACGTCACGAACGGTGCCGTGCCGGTTGGGGTGGGTCCAGCCCTCCTGCGCCAGGTAGGTCGGATTGAACACCTTCGAGAGATACTTGGCGCCGGAATCGCAAACCAGCGTGACCACCCGCTTCGGCGACGTCTGCGCGCGGCAGTAGCGCAACGCCGCCGCCAGCAGCGTGCCGGAGGACGAGCCGGCGAGAATGCCTTCTGCCCGCAACAGATGACGCGACGCATCGAAGCTCTCCTGGTCGGGGATCGCATAGGCGGCCGACACCAGCGACAGATCGCAATTCGGCGGCACGAAGTCCTCGCCGATGCCCTCGACCGCCCAGCTCCCGACCCTCGGCATGATCCCGGTCTCTACCAATGGCGCGAGGATCGAGCCCTCGGGATCCGCCAGGATCATCGCGGTCTTGGGTGAAGCCGTTTTCATGTAGCGGCCGATGCCGGTCAGCGTGCCCCCTGACCCGACCCCCATGACGATGGCATCGACATCGCCATCCATCTGGCGGAGGATTTCCGGGCCGGTCGTCGTCTCATGCGCGCGCGGGTTCGCCGGATTGCTGAACTGGTCGACGAAGAATGCGCCGGGCGTGCGTTGCGTGATCGCGGCAGCGACGTCCTGGTAATAATCGGGATGACCCTTGCCGACGTCGGAGCGCGTGAGGACGACTTCCGCGCCCATCGCCTTGGCGTGCAGCACCTTCTCGCGCGCCATCTTGTCGGGCACCACCAGCAAGGTGCGATAGCCCTTGCGGCCGCCGACGAGCGCAAGGCCGAGCCCGGTGTTGCCGGCGGTTGCCTCCACGATCGTGCCGCCCGGCTTGAGGCGGCCGTCGCTCTCCGCCGCCTCGATCATGGCGCGTGCCGGCCGATCCTTGAGCGAACCGGACGGGTTGGCGCTCTCAAGCTTGAGAAACAATCGGCAGGGACCGCGATCGATCCGCGTCACCTCGACGAGCGGAGTTTCGCCGATGAGGTCGAGGACCGAGGTCATGGCGTTAACCCATCCGTTCGGCGCGCCGCCATGGCCGTCGTTCCCTCGCAGGAGTGTGAAAAGCCAGCGATCTGCTTAACTTATTGCATCGCCACCGGATTGACATTCCCCCATCGACCACTATGTTCCGGCCAACCGGTTCGAAATGAAACTTTCGACCGCCTCCCTCCCGCAGTCCGTCGTGGTTTCGTCATCCGGCGCGGTTAGTATTTGGGCGGTATTTCAGAGGTTACATGCCTTTTTCCAAGCTCGGCTTGTCCGACAAAGTTGTCGCCGCAGTCAAGACTGCTGGCTATACCGCTCCCACCCCGATTCAAGAACAAGCGATACCGCACGTGATGGCACGGCGCGATGTGCTCGGCATTGCACAGACCGGCACCGGCAAAACCGCCGCCTTCACGTTGCCGATGCTGACGATTTTGGAGCAGGGCCGCGCCCGCGCCCGGATGCCGCGCACGCTCATCCTCGAGCCGACGCGGGAACTTGCCGCGCAGGTCGAAGAAAGCTTCGAGAAGTACGGCATCAACCATAAGCTCAATGTCGCACTGATCATTGGCGGCGTCTCGTTCGACAATCAGGACAGCAAGCTGACCCGCGGCGTCGATGTGTTGATTGCGACACCGGGCCGCCTGCTCGATCATAATGAGCGTGGAAGGCTGTTGCTCACTGGGGTCGAGCTCCTGGTCATCGATGAAGCCGACCGCATGCTCGACATGGGATTCATCCCCGACATCGAGCGCATCTGCAAGCTCGTGCCGTTCACGCGCCAGACCTTGTTCTTCACGGCGACGATGCCGTCGGAGATCCGGCGGATCACCGAACAGTTCCTGCATAATCCGGTGCGCGTCGAGGTGGCGAAGCCGGCGACCACCGTTGCCAACACCGCTCAGCTTCTGGTCAAGACCGGACGCGAGCCGCACGACAAGCGCGACACGCTGCGCCGCCTGATCCGGTCCTGCGATAACTTCAAGAACGCCATCGTGTTCTGCAACCGCAAGCGCGAAGTCGCCCAGCTCCATAAGTCGCTGCTGCGACATGGGTTCAATGCCGCCGCGCTCCATGGCGACCTGGACCAGTCTGCCCGCACTGCCGCGCTTGATCAGTTCCGCAAAGGCGAGGTGACGCTTCTCATTGCGTCCGATGTCGCCGCCCGCGGGCTCGACATCCCGGCCGTCAGCCACGTCTTCAATTTCGATGTGCCGCACCATGCGGATGACTATGTCCACCGCATCGGCCGTACCGGCCGCGCCGGCCTTCCCGGCACGGCGATTACCATCGTGGCGCCGGCCGAGGGCAAGTCGGTCGCCGCCATCGAGAAGCTGATCGGCCAGGCCATTCCGTGGATGGACGGGCAACCCTCCGTAGCCGCGGAGGCGCCCGCGGACGCGGAGGAACCCCGCCGCGGCCAGCATCGCCGCGACGGACGCCGCCCGCAGGGCCGGTCGCCGTCCCCGCCGCGGCGCGTGAGTGAGCCGGCGCCGGTGACCAGCATCGACGAAGCCCGGCCTCGGCACGGCAAGAAGCCTGTCCGCGTTAACGAAGCCCGGCCACGGCATGACCTCAAGCCCGTTCCGGCCGACGAAAGCGACAACTCCCACCTCCCGGCTTTTCTGCTGCGTCCCGTCCGCATCAAGGCCTGAGTCCTCAACGGCCGCCGTCTTCCGTTCGTGCGCGCCTTCTTTTCAGGACCGCGAGCGCGCCTTCCGCGACGCCGCCTTTCTCGCCGGACCCCGCCCCTGTCGCGCAGCCGCCGCCAGCGCGGCGCGCGCCCACACTGCGAGCTCATCGGGATCATCATAGAGACGATCCGGCATGCGGCGGTAGGACATCACGCCACGCCGGCCGGTTTTGGTCTTGTAGGTGAAGGGCGGAAGATCTTCGCGCTCGAAGGCGGGCACATTGCGGTCGTCCACCTTCAGGTAGACGAGGCCGTCATGCACCAGCGCGAACATGATACTGCCGGAATAGACTCCGGCTCCGCCGAACAACCGCCGAACCGTCACCGGCCCAAAGCCGGCAAACAGCTCCCGGACGTCTTCGGGAGCCACGGTCGCGACACTAATGCGATTCGACGGCCGGCTTGAGCTGGACCGATTCGCCGCAGCCGCACGCCGAGGTCTGATTCGGATTGTTGAAGACGAACTGCGCCGCCAGCTTTTCGGTCTTGTAGTCCATCTCGGTGCCGAGCAGGAACAGGATGGCCTTCGGATCGATCAGGACGCGCACGCCCTTGTCCTCGACCACCTCGTCCGCAGGGCCGATCTTGTCGGCGTATTCCATCGTATAGGCCATGCCGGCGCAGCCGCCATTCTTGACGCCGACGCGGACGCCGACGACTTCACTCGCCGCATTGGCCATCACGTATTTGATGCGATCCGCGGCAGCATCAGTGAGGCGGATCACCTGGGGTCGGGGCCGGACACTGGCCATTTTGGTCATTCTCCTCTGGCCGGGTTCAAGGCCCGGCAGCGGCAAATCCTCTGCCTCAAGATAGCGACGAAATCCCGGCTGTGAAGCCCCAAACAATGCATAACACCTTCGTGTACCAGCATATTTTCATCCTAATAATTCCAGAAGGCCTCTAATAGATCGCCCAAAGCCCCGGCGTCGCAAGTTCCAGAAGATGCCCATCCGGATCGCGGAAATAGACGCTGTGGCCGCCGCGCGACCAATCGGTACGGCCTTCGATGGCGATACCGTGCTCAGCAAGCCGCGTTTCCCACGCGGCTAATTCATCCGCGCCGACGGCGAAGGCGATATGCAGCGGCCCGTGCCCGTCATGCGGCGGAATCGTGCCGCCCGGCATGCGGACGGTCTCAAGCGTGGCGCCACGTTGAAAGACCAGCAGTACGTTCGTACCCCCGGCGTCGTAAGCGCGAAAGCGCTTGTCGGCGGTGAGGACGGCGAGCCCGAGAACGTCTTCGTAGAAGGCCGCGGCGCGAGCGAGATCGTCGACGTAAAGCGAGGTCTCGATCACGCGGCCAAGCTTCAGCGGCACGTCCGTCGTCCCAGATGACCCTCACCACATATTGAGCGTGGCACGCGCTTCGTCCGACATCCGGCTCTGGTCCCAGGGCGGGTCCCAGACGATGTTGACCTTGACGTCGCGCACGCCCGCCACCGCGCCCGCCGCATCCTCCACCATCGCCGGAAGCTCCTGTGCGGATGGGCAATTGGGCGTGGTGAGCGTCATGTCGATCGTCACGCCGCGATCGTCGGCGATGTCGACCCGGTAAATCAGGCCAAGTTCATAGATGTCGGAGGGGATCTCCGGGTCGTAGACGGTTTTCAGCGCGGCGATGATGTCGTCCGTCATCCGCGCCAATTCCGTCTCCGGCAGCGCCGAATTATCCGCGCCAGCGGCTGGCATCGTCTCGGCCGCCGCATCCACGGTCATCGCATGCGGCTTGCTGGGTTCGTCATTCATGCGAAAAACTCCCTTGCCTTCACGAGGGATTGCGCAAGCACGTCGATCTCATCGCGCGTGTTGTAGAGGGCAAACGACGCCCGGCAGGTTGCGGTGACGCCAAAGCGGCTGAGCAGCGGCATGACGCAATGGGTGCCGGCGCGCACCGCCACCCCCGACCGGTCGATGATGGTCGCAACGTCGTGCGGATGCGCGCCTTTGAGCTCAAAGGAGACGATCGGCCCCTTGTCCTTCGTGGTGCCGATAATGCGCAGCGAATTGATCGCGCCGAGCCGTTCGTGCGCATAGTGGACGAGGTCCGCCTCGTGGGCGCGGATGCGCGGCTTGCCGACCGAATTGATGTAGTCGATGCCTGCGCCAAGTCCGATCGCCTGCACGATCGGCGGCGTCCCAGCCTCGAACCGGTGTGGCGGTTCGCCATAGGTAACGCGATCTTCGGACACCTCGCGGATCATCTCGCCGCCGCCGTTGAACGGCGGCATGGCGGCCAGGTGCTCATACTTGCCATAGAGCACGCCGATGCCGGTCGGTCCGTAGAGCTTGTGGCCGGTGACGGCGTAGAAGTCGCAGCCGATATCCTGCACGTCGATGTCGAGATGCACCGCTGCCTGGGCGCCGTCGACCAGCACCGGGATGCCGCGCGCGTGAGCGAGCCGGACCACCTCCTTCACCGGCACCAGGGTGCCGAGCATGTTCGACATGTGGGTGATCGCCACCATCTTGGTGCGCGGCGAAAGCAGCTTCTCGAACTCGTCGATGAGGAAATTGCCCTCGTCGTCGACCGGCGCCCATTTGATCACCGCGCCCTGGCGCTCGCGCAGGAAATGCCACGGCACGATGTTGGAATGGTGCTCCATGATCGAGAGCACGATCTCGTCGCCGGGCTTGATGCGTTCGCGGCCGAACGTGGCGGCAACCAGGTTGATCGCCTCGGTGGCGTTGCGGGTGAAGATGATCTCCTCGCTGCGAGCTGCATTGAGGAAGCCTCTCACTTTCTCGCGCGCGCCCTCGTAGCCTTCGGTCGCCGCATTGGCGAGGTAATGCAGGCCGCGATGCACGTTGGCGTATTCCGACGTGTAGGCTTCCTGGATGCGGTCGAGCACCATCTGCGGCTTCTGCGCCGAGGCGGCGTTGTCGAGATAGATCAGCGGCTTGCCATAGACCTGCATCGCCAGGATCGGAAAATCCTTGCGGATGCGCGCGACGTCATAGGCACCGTTGCTAACTGCGGGATGCGTCATGGCCGACTCGCTCGCCGCAAGGCCGGTGTGCTCCCTCGCCCCGCGTTAGCGGGGAGAGGGTTGGGGTGAGGGGCAAAAGTGAGGCGCGCTGCGTAGCTGCCCCTCACCCGGCTCGTGCTGCGCACTCGCCACCCTCTCCCCGCTAACGCGGGGCGAGGGAGCTGCGGCACGGCCGCGTCTGCGCTCACGAGCAATGTCATTTCTCTCGCGCCTTGAGCCAGCCGGCGACGTGATCCATCAGCGCGTCGCGCAGGCCGGCATGTTCGATGCCTTCCACCGCTTCGCCGACGAAGGCCTGGATCAGCAGCGATTCCGCTTCCTTCGCCGGGATGCCGCGCGCCTTGAGGTAGAACAGCAGGTCTTCGTCGAGATCGCCCGAGGTCGCGCCGTGTCCGCACTGCACGTCATCGGCGAAAATTTCAAGCTCCGGCTTGTTGTCGGCTTCGGCCGTATCCGACAACAGCAGCGCATGGGTCGCCATCTTGGCGTCAGTCTTCTGCGCTTCGGGCCGCACGATGATCTTGCCCTGGAACACGCCGCGGCCCTCGCCGTCGAGCACCGTCTTGAACACTTCACGGCTGATGCAGGCGGGCGCCACATGATCGGCGACGATCGTCACGTCGGCGTGCTGGCGGCCCTTGAGCAGGCTCGCGCCGCGGATGGCGGCGATGGTCGCCTCGCCGTCGAAGCGCACGAAGAGCTGGTTGCGCACTACTGAACCGCCGGTGGTGAACAGAAATTCGTTGAAGCGCGCATGCGCGCCGATCGCCGCCATCAGCGAAGAGACATGCAGCGTGCCGGCCCCCTCCCCGGTGACCTTGATATGGTCGACATGCGCCGCGTCGCCGACGGCCAGTTCGAGCGCCGCGTTCACCTGATAGTCGCCGGCGCCCTCGTGGCTCTCGACCAGCATCGCGCGGGCACCGCGCTCGATCACAACGAGCGAGCGGACGAAGACCGACGCCGGCCGCTCGCCGCCGTTGACGAAGAGGAGATGGATCGGCCGCGCCAGCGCCACGCCCGCGGCGACATGGATCACGGCGCCGTCGCCCATGAAAGCGGTGTTGAGCGCGACCGCGACATTGTCCGTCGGCACCACCTTGCCGAGTTGTGCCGTGACAATCGGATCGTCGGCGGCCAGCGCCTGCGCCATGGAGCGAATGGTCAGACCGGGCTCGAGATCGGCCAGATCGGACAGCTCCGGCACGAACACGCCATCGACGAACACCACGCGGCGTGCCTCGATCGAGGCCAGCATCGCGCCGGCATCATTGGCGCGCGCCTTCGCGGCCTTATCCGGCGGAGCGGCGAGCGGCTTGGCGTCGCGCATCAGCGCGCGCAGGTCGGTGTATTTCCACTCCTCCACCCGCCGGTGCGGCAGGCCTTCGGCGTTGAAGCGCTGGAAGGCCCGCGCCCGGCTCGCCGCCACCGCGCCATTGCCCGGCAGCCGGTCCTTGACCGCGGCAAAGCTGTCCGCCAGCGCGGTCTCGGCTGCGGTCTTGATCGGATGAATCTCGGCGTTCATGACAATCTCACGCCGCCTCGTCGCGGTATTGCGCGTAGCCGGTCGAACTCGAGCTCGAGCGCGAGTTCCTTGCCGCCGGTCTTCACGATGCGGCCCTTGGACAGCACATGCACGATGTCGGGCACGATGTAATCGAGCAGCCGCTGATAGTGCGTGATCACCACGAAGCCACGTTCCGGCGAGCGCAGGGCGTTGACGCCGTCTGCTGCGATCTTGAGCGCGTCGATGTCGAGCCCGGAATCGGTCTCGTCGAGCACGCACAACTTCGGCTCAAGCAACGCCATCTGCAGAATCTCGTTGCGCTTCTTCTCGCCGCCCGAAAAACCGACATTGACCGCGCGGCGCAGCATGTCGCGGTCGATGCCGAGCCTGCCGGCGAGTGCCGTCACTCGCTTCATGAACTCGGGTACCATTAGTTCGGGCTCGCCGCGCTTCTTGCGCTGCGCGTTGAGCGCGGTGCGCAGGAAGGTCAGGCTGGCGACGCCGGGAATTTCGAGCGGATACTGGAAGGCCAGAAAGATGCCCTTGGCGGCGCGCTCGTCCGGCGTCATATCGAGGAGATTCTCGCCGTTGAACAGCACCTGGCCTTCGGTAACCTCGTAGGCTGGCTTGCCGGCAAGCACATGCGCGAGCGTCGACTTTCCCGAGCCGTTCGGGCCCATGATGGCGTGCACGCTGCCCTTCTCGACGGTGAGGTCGAGGCCTTTGAGGATTTCCTTGCCGTCGACGTCGACGTGCAGGTTCTTGATTTCAAGCAATGGCATTAAGTCCGATCCTTGTTTGCTGCGGCTCGGCCGTTAGCCGACGCTGCCTTCAAGCGAGATCGAGATCAGCTTCTGCGCCTCGACCGCGAACTCCATGGGAAGCTGCTGCAGCACGTCCTTGACGAAACCGTTTACTACCAACGCGACCGCATCCTCCTGCGACAGCCCGCGCTGCATGCAGTAGAACAACGTGTCCTCGGAAATCTTCGACGTCGTCGCTTCATGCTCGAACACCGCGGTGGAGTTCTTCGCCTCGATGTACGGCACGGTGTGCGCGCCGCACTTATTGCCGATGAGCAGCGAGTTGCAATTGGTAAAGTTGCGCGCGTTCGAAGCACGGCGATGCGCGGTGACGAGGCCGCGATAGGTGTTCTGCGACTTGCCGGCCGAGATGCCCTTGGAGATGATCCGGCTGGTGGTGTTCTTGCCGAGATGGATCATCTTGGTACCGCTGTCGACCTGCTGGTGACCGTTCGAGATGGCGATCGAGTAGAACTCGCCACGGGAATTGTCGCCGCGCAGGATACAGCTCGGATATTTCCAGGTGATGGCGGAGCCGGTCTCGAGCTGCGTCCAGGAAATCTTGGCATTCTTGCCGCGGCAGTCGCCGCGCTTGGTGACGAAGTTGTAGATGCCGCCCTTGCCGTCCTTGTCGCCCGGATACCAGTTCTGGATGGTCGAATACTTGATCTCGGCGTCGTCGAGCGCGATCAGCTCGACCACCGCGGCGTGCAGTTGGTTCTCGTCGCGCATCGGCGCGGTGCAGCCTTCGAGGTAGCTCACGTAGGAGCCCTTGTCGGCAATGATCAGCGTGCGCTCGAACTGGCCGGTGTTCTTCTCGTTGATGCGGAAATAGGTCGAGAGTTCCATCGGGCAGCGCACGCCCGGCGGCACGTAGACGAACGAGCCGTCGGAGAACACTGCCGAGTTGAGCGTGGCGAAGAAGTTGTCGGTCACCGGCACCACCGTGCCGAGGTACTGCTTCACCAGGTCGGGATGCTTCTGCAGGGCTTCCGAGATCGGGCAGAAGATCACGCCAGCCTTGGCCAGTTCGGCCTGGAAGGTGGTCGCGACCGAGACCGAGTCGAACACCGCGTCGACCGCGACGCGGGAGCGCTCGCCGTCCGGGCGCTCGATGCCGAGCAGCGCCTCGCGCTCGCGCAGCGGAATGCCGAGCTTGTCGTAGGTCTTGAGGATCTCCGGGTCGATCTCGTCGAGCGACTTCGGGCCGGGCTTCTTCTTCGGCGCCGAGTAGTAATAGAGTTCCTGGTAGGCGATCGGGGGGTGCTCAACCCGAGCCCAGGTCGGCTCCCGCATGGTCAGCCAGCGGCGATAGGCGTCGAGCCGCCAGGCGAGCATCCACTCGGGCTCGTTCTTCTTCGCCGAAATGAACCGGACGATGTCTTCGGACAGCCCCTTGGGCGCCTTGTCGGATTCGATGTCGGTAACGAACCCGTACTTGTACTGGTCAACGTCGATGAGGCGGACCTGATCGACGGTCTCTTGAACGGCCGGCATTTTACCCTCCACTCACGGTTTCAAGGACCGCGGGTTGGTTTGTCGGTTATGGTGGCGTCGCTCGCGTCGTTCGCTACCCTCGGGCATGAGCCGCTCACGCGGCGATATCTCGTCTATTAGCTAATGCCTGGAACTGCTTTCTCCAAGCCGCGAGAAAGCAATCAACGTCGGTTTCGGTCGTCGAAGCGCCGAGGCTGACGCGGACGGCACCCCGCGCCAGCGGCGGCGGAACTCCCATCGCGGCCAGCACATGGGAGGGCGCGACCTTACCGGACGAGCAGGCCGCACCCGACGATACCGCAACCCCATCCAGGTCGAAGGCAATGACGGCGGTTTCCGCCTTCATCCCCGGCACCCCAAACAGCGTGGTATTGGGCAACCGCTCGGCCTGCGCCCCGAAGATCATCACATCGGGCGCGATGTCCCGCAGACCGCGCTCCAGCCGGTTGTGCAGCGCGGTCATCCGCGCGGCGTCCGCCGACAGGCTCTCCAGAGCCGCCGCCGCGGCGGCGCCGAAGCCCGCAATGCCGGCCACATTCTCGGTGCCCGCGCGGGCGCCGCGCTCCTGACCGCCGCCCTTGATGAGCGGATCGGCCAAATGCACCGCCTGGGACCTCAGCACCAGCGCGCCGACGCCCTTCGGACCACCGATCTTGTGTGCGGAAACCGTCATCAGATCCGCGCCGATCGCATTGATATCACACGGAACTCGTCCGGCGGCCTGAACCGCGTCGACGTGCAGGAGGCCGCCTGCCGCATGCACCATGGCGGCGGCTTCAGAAACCGGTTGAAGGACGCCGGTCTCGTTGTTGGCCAGCATGAGCGACACGAGCGGCCGGCCTCCCGGCGCAGCAAGTGCCTTCGCCAGCGCGGCCAAATCGATGCGGCCGTCAGCGGTTGCGGGAACCTGCTCGAACCACCGCGACGGGGAACCGCCCGCCCGCCAGCACGGACGGATGCTCGATCGCCGAAACCAGCAGCCGGTCGCAGGCCGCGCCGCCAGTTCCAACCGCCGGCGACAGCGCCAGCATGTTGGCTTCGGTGCCGCCCGAGGTGAACACCACATTGCGCGGTTCGGCACCGACCAGCGCGGCGACCTGCCGCCGCGCCTCCTCAACGAGATGGCGCGCGGCCCGGCCTTCCGCATGCACCGAGGACGGATTGCCGACGAAGTCCAGCGCCGCCGCCATCGCGGCGCGCGCCTGCGGGCGCAGCGGCGCCGTCGCATTCCAGTCGAGATAGACCCGTTGTGCCATGATCTTCGATCGTGTTGCGGAACTCTTCTACATCAGCCAGGGCGCGCGCCCAATTCTCTCGGAAATTCTTGCTTTTTGCCCCCGGAGCCGTGCTAAAAGTCGCCCGCCGTAACCCTTCTGGCATCGCGCACTGCCCGGGATGCCGACGAAGGCGTGCCAGAAATTTGAATGGTTCTAAATACTTACGTTCCCGTGCCGCTGGCGTCAAGCCGCTGTCCGCGGCACTGGGAGCGAGCCGAACCATCCGACCGAGGTCTTACATCTCATGCCTGAAGTCATTTTCACCGGCGCCGCTGGACGGATCGAGGGCCGCTATCATCCCGCGCGGCAGAAAAACGCGCCGCTTGGGATCGTGCTGCATCCCCATCCGCAGTTCGGCGGCACGATGAACCACCAGATCATCTATCAGCTCTATTACGCCTTCGCGCACCGGAACTTCTCCGTGCTGCGGTTCAATTTCCGCGGCGTGGGCCGCAGCCAGGGCTCGTTCGACCACGGCCAGGGCGAACTGTCCGATGCCGCCTCCGCGCTCGACTGGGCGCAGACCATCAACCCGGAGGCGCGCAGCTGCTGGATCGCCGGCTTCTCGTTTGGCGCCTGGATCGGCATGCAACTCCTGATGCGGCGGCCCGAGATCGAGGGCTTCATCTCGATTGCGCCGCCGGCCAATCTCTACGATTTCTCGTTCCTGGCGCCCTGCCCGTCGTCGGGCCTGATCATCCACGGCGATAAGGATGCGGTGGTGCCGTACAAGGACGTCACCGCGCTGGTCGATAAGCTCAAGACCCAGAAGGGCATCGTGATCGAGCAGAAGGTGGTCCCCGGCGCCAACCACTTCTTCGACGGCAAGGTCGAGCCGCTGATGCTGTCGATCAACCAGTATCTCGACCGGCGCTTCAACATTCAGCGCAAGCCCAGCGCCGCGTAACGCTCCGAAGCGCATCGGCCGGATTCAGTGCGACGGCTTCCACCGGCGCGGCGGAAGCGCGTCAGCGCCGGCACGCGGATCGGGCCGCGCAGACCGGCCCAAGCGCCACCGACAAAGCCCGCGACCGCAATAAATGACGGCAGCGCCAGCGTGGACAGCCCGGTCAGGCCCTGCCCGATCGTGCAGCCATAAGCCATGGCGCCGCCCGATCCCATCAGCGCCGCGCCAGCCAGCGAACGCAGCATGTGGCGCGCCGAGGTGAAGCCTTCGAGCGCAAACCGGCGCGTCACCAGCGCCGTGATGAAGCTGCCGCCCACGATCCCGGTCACCAGCATGATGCCGAAGCTCAGCGGCAGGCCGGTCGAGAGCATGGCGAATTGCAGCGTGTCGGCTGCGGGCGCGACCAAGGTGATCGACGCCACCGGCGCCGGATTGAAGTCGTCGGCGCCCAGATAGCCGGTGGCGAACCAGCCCGCACCGACCAGAAGCCCCATGGCGGCGCCGGCCGCCAGCAGCCACGCCGATTGCCGCAGGCGTGCGTCGGCGAATGCGAAATAGAGCAGCGGCGCGCAGACCATGATCACGGCGAGAAGCTGGCCCCAGCCGCTGCCAAGCCCGGTATCCGACAGGAACTTGGACAACGACACCGCCGGCGGCGTCTGCACCGTCCCGTTCAGGAACGCGAGGCGCGCGGGCGCGATGAGGCCCTTCAGCGTCATCTGGGCGGTCACCGCGATGACGATCACCACCACGAGCGAGCGCAGATTGCCCTTGCCGATCAGCACCACCGCGCGCGAGGCGCAGCCGTTCGCCAGCACCATGCCGTAGCCGAAGATGAGCGCGCCGAACGCGATCAGCGCCGGCGAGAATGACGGCTGGAGATAAAGCGACTTGCCGAGATCGACGAGACCGAACGCCGCCAGCGCCTGGGTCGCGATGATCGCGACCGCCATCGCCAGCGCGAAGCTGCGGATCATGCGGCTGTCGCGCTCGATCCACCAGTTACGCAGTCCGCTCAGCGAGCAGAAACCGCTGAGGAGGCCGACGACGCCAAACACGATGCCGATCGCCAGACCGGCATAGAGAACGACAACCGGAAGCTCGTTCACGATGATCCTCCCGCGCGCACCGCGCCGTCCGCACTCCTGACGGACGGAGAAAATGATCGACGAGCCAGCAAAATGATCGCTGCAGCGGCGCGAAACAATGGTCACAAGCCATTGAAATTAAAATAAAAAGCTCGTTCTCTGGCAGCTCAGGCGCACGATACGAACATGCTGCCGGGAGTCCGCGCTGCAGCACGATTGTTCTCTACGATGTCATCCCCTCTCCCATCATTCCGGCCGAGCGGGCAGAGCGAGCGAGAGGCGAGTATCGGCCTTTCCGTTCGTGCCCGCGAAAGCGGCATCCAGACCTTTCTTTTTGCGCTGGGTCCCCGCTTGCGCGGGGACGAACGGAGAGAGAAACGCACGCCGCCACTGCGCCATCCTCGGCTCCAAGCCAATGCTCCGCCGCCCGTATTGTTTGAGCGGGCGCCGGGTTCGCCCGTAGTCCTGTTCGCATCGCTCGCTCTCGAAGGAATGAGGGCGCGCGGAACGCCGGGGTCCTTTGGACCCACGAACCTCAGTGCCTCGCGGCACCAAGGCAGCCCGGTCGCGTGCCGGGCGATTGGGCCTTTCGGCCCGGTGCTGCCGGCTAGTTGCCGGTAGCGCCGCAAGTCCGCCGGTACCTCCGGCGTCCCGCGCGCGGTGTTTGAGGCTTGCTCCATGTGACCCCCGCTGGGCTGACCTTTCAGGATTTCTCGCGCAGATAGCGCTGTTGGCGAAACCCTACCCACCGCTTTGGGAGTTGACCGATGCGCTCGCCGTATGACGCAGCAACCGCTTCGGCCGTCATATCCCGTGATGCGCGGTTGGCGCATCGGGACCACACGGCTTGGGCCGCCATCGCGAATGGTACGTGCCACCCGCCATGGCCACCGCACCAACCTAGCCGGATGTCTCCGGCCTGGTCCCACAACATGATGGCGCATCTCCGCCACCACCGCTGCGGCCGTCCCCGCGTTCGAGCGCCCTCGAGCGCGCGCCCTTGGTCGGGACAGGGCGATCTTTCCTTATATTCCTATAGGAATTCTGTCAAGCGCCAAAGCGAAATGCGGGTCTTGTGCGGGCGCGCCACCCGGATTTGGTTTCATCCGAGCTTAACTCTAATCAGCCTCATTATGGCGATCACAAGCCTTTGCTTGCCAATGCTCGTAAGCAAAGCCGCCGTTAAAGGTAAGCGCCACTCGATCCCCACGGCGGTGACTGCTTGACTTTGCGCGGCGGTGCGAGCGGCGAGCGCCTCAGGCGGCGAGGCTATCTGCGCGGTGCTCGGCCCAGGTCCAGGGCATGAGGTCGTCGAGGCGCGAGGCGGGCCACAGGTTGACGAGCCTGGTCAACACGTCGGTCAGATAGGCTTGCGGATCGGCGTCGTGGAGCTTGCAGGTTTCAATCAGCGACGCGATGCACGCCCAATTCTCCGCGCCTTCGTCATGGCCGGCGAAGAGTGCATTCTTTCGATTGAGAACGACAGGACGAATGCTCCGCTCGACGATGTTGGTATCAAGCTCGATGCGGCCATCGTCGAGGAAGCGGGTGAGCCCGTCCCAGTGGTTCAAGCCGTAGCGGATGGCGCCTGCGATCTTGGCCTTCCGCGAGACGCGAGCGAGCTGCTGCTCCAGCCACGACCGCAGCTCCACGACAAGAGGCTTGCTGCGCTCCTGCCGCACCGCGCACCTCTCGTCGGCGCGGCGGCCTCGGATCGTCTTCTCGATCGCGTAGAGCGCCGCGATACGCGCAAGCGCCTCGCTGGCGATCGGTGCATCGCCGCCCTTGGCGATGTCGTAGAAGCCCCGTCGCAAGTGTGCCCAGCAGAAGGCGAGCGTGATGGCATCGCTCCGTCGCTTGTCCGCGATGGTCTTGTACGCGCCGTAGCCGTCGCATTGCACGATGCCGTGATAGTGGTCGAGCAGCTTCAGGCCATGCACGGCACCGCGTCCCGGAGCATAGTTGTAGGCGACCGCCGGCGGGTCGCTCCCTGCCCAGGCGCGGTCGTCGCGGGCAATTGTCCAGAAATAGCCTTTCTTGGTGCAGCCGCGCCCAGGATCGAGTACCGGCACCACCGTCTCGTCGACCGCGATCTTGCTCGATGTCAGAATGAGCTCGCGCAGCCGCAGATAGACTGGCTTGAGCTCGGCGGCCGCATAGCCCACCCAGAAGGCCAAGACGGCCCGGTCAATCTCGATCCCCTGGGCGCGCAGCATCTGGGCCTGCCGATAGAGCGGCAGATGCCAAGCGTATTTGCCGACCAGGACGTGGGCGACCACCGCCTCGGTCGGCAGCCCGCCCTTGATCAGTCGCTCCGGTGCCGGCGCCTGCACCACCGCCTGCTCGCAGGCGCGGCAGGCGTATTTGGGACGATGCGTCACCACCACCCGGAACTGGGCCGGGATCACGTCGAGCCGCCGCGAGGTCTCCTCGCCGATCACATGCATGGGCGCCCGACAGCATGGGCAGCTGGTATCTTCGGGCGTGATTGTCACGTCCACACGCGGCAGATGGGCAGGAAGCGAGCCGCGCTCGGAGCGGCGCTTCTCGCCGCGCCTGCGCGCCGCTGCCGGATCCTTCTTGTCGTTGGATGCCTCGTCGGCCGCAATCGCCTGTTCGATATCCTCGAGCGCCAACTGCAACTGCTCGGGATCGAGCTTCTCCGAGCGGCGGCCGAACTGCATCCGTCGCAGTTGCTGCAGCAGATGTTGCAGGTGATCCACCCGCGACAGCGCCTGGTCGCGCTCGGCGAACGCAGCGTCACGCTCGGCGCGCATCGCTGTTACCAACGCCTGCAGCGCCTCGATGTCCACAGGCAGCGGATCCGCACCCTTGTTCATGCGCACAACTGAATCAGATTCGCGCCCGCTTGTGGTTGGGCCATGCACAGCTGATTTAAGATGTCGCGGTCGGCGACGCAATGTCCCGCGCGTGCAAGCGCGACCAGTCCAGCCCGTCGATCAGCGCAGCGAGCTGCGACGCGCTCAGACGCATCACGCCGTCGCCGATCGGCGGCCAGCGGAACGCCCCGTGCTCCAGACGCTTCCACAGAAGCATTAATCCGGACCCATCCCAGGTCACGATCTTCAGTCTATCTGCCCGTTTCGATCGGAGGATGAAGATCGTCCCCGAGAACGGATCGTGCCGCAGTTGCTCGCGTACCAGAGCCACCAGGCTGTCGGCGCCGCGGCGGAAGTCGACCGGCTTGGTCGCCACCAAAACCCGTACCCCCGCCGCAACGGCTATCACGGCACCAACCTCAAGACACGTAGCACAGTCGTCAACGTCGTTGCATCAACGCCGCAAGCGACACGAACCGCGACCGTACCCATCACGATCTCGATTACCGGGCACCCACTCGTCATCGGCAAGGCAGCATCCACGACAACCGGGGTAAACGCCGCGGTGCCAACCGCCGGCTGTCCCCCGCCGATCGGCGCCAGCCGAACAATTGCTGCGGCGTCAAACCGTGCCGACGCGCCACCGCCGAGACCGTCTCGCCGCTTTCGAAGCTCTCGGCGACTATCTGCCGCTTCTGTTCGGCGCTCCAGGCTCGCCGCCGGCCCACCCCGGTGAATACCTCCACCCGACGAGCCGGCTCCCGCTCGGCCTTGGATTTGGGCAAAAGCTCAGTGTCCGACATGTGTCCAACCCGCTCCATTCGGGTCGGACATTCGCCGATCAACGCTCATTGTGGGAGGTGGGGAAGGAATGGCGCTTACCGTTAAAGGACAATCGCTCTGCACCGAAATATGCATGACAAAAAACTGTGCTGTGACGATCGCCAAACGCATCTTTGTAGGTGATTTTTCCGAATGCATAAAGTCGTAATTCCCCAACGGGCGTCAACAATTTGGCAAGCTCATCTTTGCTGAGCGATCGAAAGTCCTGGATAACAAATCCATCCGCCCCTGGCGCAAGGACGTAAACCCCTTCTTGCCGGAGCACTTTTACCGAGAGCATCAAATCGAGCCGGGGTTGGTCCGGGCAACAAATTGATTCCCACGCTGCGCTCAACGTTATGCGCAAAAGTACTGCCCTTACTACCGATGACTGTATAAATTTGCGCAACCATCCCACGATCATCGATGTTAAATGCCCTATACGGAGAAGCGTACACATACGCACGCAATTGTCTCTTAGCCGTATCCGCGGCGTCGTGAACGAGATCACGCGTCGCGTAGTACAGAAGCAAGGTTGCGACAAAGAGCAAAAAGGTGACTGCAACGAGCAAGAATGCAAATCTGTCTGCGGAACCTTTCCACAACCAACTATTAAACCGCCGCAAACGTCTGCCGATCCTCTCTCTGCGATCGGCGTTATCTCTTTCTTGTTGGCGTTGAATTTCCTGCTCGGTAGCCATCCTCTCCGCTCCTTTTGGAGTGCCTTCGCCAGGTTCGTGGATGGTCTATGTAGCCGAGCGGATCGCCGCGAATTGTAGGTGTACTCTCACCGCACAATAATGCCCCCTGTCATCGGCCGCGGCACGCCGGTGGTCGCCGGGAATGTCAGCGGCAGGCCCTTGAGCGAACGCACCGCCAGATAGGCGAAGGCCTGCGCTTCGAGTGCGTCGGCCGACCAGCCGACATCGAGCGCGGTCTTGACCTTGGCGGGCTTGAGCCGCTCGACCAGCATCTTCATCAAGGTCGGATTGCGCGTGCCGCCGCCGGCCACGATCCAACTTGCGGGCCTGCCCGGCAGGACCGTGATCGCACGCTCGATCGCCGCCACCGTGATGGCCGTGATGGTGGCAGCGCCATCCTCGGTGCTCTTGTCGGCAAGCCGCCCTTCTTCGTTCACCCAGTGGCGGAACTCGTTGCGGTCGAGCGACTTCGGCGGACGCCGCGCAAAGAACTGATGCGCCAGCACGCGCTCGACCGCGGCCGCATCGACCTTGCCGGCGGCGGCAATGCGACCCTCGTCGTCCTGCATCTGGCCGGTGCGCGATCGCAAAAAGTCGTCGATCAGCGCGTTGCCGGGGCCGGTGTCGAACGCAACGAGTTCGCGCTCGTCGTCGACGAACGTCACGTTGGCGACGCCACCGATGTTGAGCACGCCGACCGGGTGTGGCTCTTTAAGCATCCGGACCATGGCGCGATGGAACACCGGCACGACCGGTGCCCCCTGCCCGCCCGCCGCGATGTCGGCGGCGCGGAAATCGTAGACCACCGGAATGCCAAGCCTGGCTGCAAGCGCTCGGCCGTTGCCAAGTTGAACGGTCAGGCCGCGATCCGGCCGGTGCAGCACGGTCTGGCCGTGGAAGCCAACGACCGAGACCTGGCTCGGCGGCATGCCGTTCGCGGCCAGGAACGCCTCGACTGCCTCGGCGTGCATATCGGTGACGAGTTCCTCTGCGTCGGCGAGAATCTTCGGCCGCTCGGCGCGGTTGGCGAGGCTGAGATTGGCGCCGGCCGCGATAGCGCGGCGCACCACTGCGCGCTCCTGCTCGCTGTAGGGCCGGTAGCCGGTCGGCCCCACCTGGTCGATGGTCTCACCGTCGGTGTTGAGCAGCGCCACGTCGACGCCGTCATAGGAGGTGCCGCTCATCAGGCCGATGGCGCAGATCGACGGCATCGCAAGGTCCTCGTTTGAATCCGAGCCCGGAACTGTTACACCACCGGCCCTAAAGAGACGATAAGTCATGAGCGCCTACAAGTCCGATTTCCTTCAGGTTTTGGCCGACCGGGGCTTCATCCATCAGGTCTCGGAGCCCGAGGCGCTGGACGCGCGCGCCGCGGCCGGGGCGATCACCGCCTATATCGGCTTCGACTGCACCGCAGCATCGCTGCACGTCGGCTCGCTGCTGCCGATCATGATGCTCTACTGGATGCAGCAGACCGGCCACCGGCCGATCGCGCTGATGGGCGGCGGCACGACGCGGGTCGGCGATCCATCCGGCAAGGACGAGAGCCGCCGGATCCTCACCGACGACGACATCAACCGCAACCTCGTCGGCATCCGCGCGGTGTTCGACAAGTTCCTCAAGTTCGAGGGCGCCGGCGGCAACGCCATCATGGCGAACAACGCCGACTGGCTGAATTCGCTCAACTACATCGACTTCCTGCGCGACGTCGGCCGGCACTTCTCGGTCAACCGCATGCTGAGTTTCGACTCGGTGAAGCTGCGGCTCGACCGCCAGCAGGAGCTGTCGTTTCTCGAATTCAACTACATGATCCTGCAGGCCTACGACTTCGTCGAACTGCACAAGCGCACCGGCTGCATTTTGCAGATGGGCGGCTCCGACCAGTGGGGCAACATCGTCAGCGGCATCGACCTCGGCCGCCGGATGTTCGGCGCGCAACTGTTTGCGCTGACCACGCCTTTGCTCGCGACCTCCTCGGGCGCCAAGATGGGCAAGACCGCGGCCGGCGCGGTGTGGCTCGATGCCGACCTGCTCAGCCCCTACGACTACTGGCAATACTGGCGCAACACCGAGGACGGCGACGTCACGCGCTTCCTCAAGCTGTTCACCGTGCTGCCGCTCGACGAGGTCTCTCGGCTTTCTGCGCTCCAGGGCGCGGAGATCAACGAGGCGAAGAAGGTGCTGGCGACGGAAGCGACCGCGCTGGTGCATGGCCGCGCTTTGGCCGAACAGGCCGCCGAAACCGCACGGCGCACCTTCGAGGAAGGCACGCTCGCCGAATCGCTGCCGACGGTCGAGTTGGCGCGCGCTGAATTGGAAAGCGGGCTTGGCGTCCTTGCCGCCTTCGTGAAGGCAGGCCTCGTCTCGTCGAACGGCGAAGCACGACGCCAGATCAAGGGCGGCGGCCTCAAGGTCAACGACGTGACCGTCACCGACGAGAAGATGGCGCTCTCGGCACGCGACCTGACGCCCGAAGGCGTGATCAAACTCTCGCTCGGCCGCAAGCGCCACGTGCTGTTGAAGCCGGTGTGAAGGTGGGCCTGGGCTCACCTCCCCCTGAAAGGGGGAGGTCGACGCGCGAAGCGCGTCGGGTGGGGATCACCTTATCTCTGACTGCTCCCGACGACTGTAAATGATCCCCACCCCGACCCTCGCCTTTTCAAGGGGAGGGAGCGCATCGAGCATGCGGCTCGCTCAAAGAAATTCATAAGCACTGCGAACTACCGGTCGCGGAAGGGATCGGCGTAGCTTTGCGGCGCGGTGGCGCTGGTGTTCGTGGTGGGGAACTCGAAGAACTTGCGCAGCAGCCCGGGCGCGACCGCCGAGATCGGATTGACGCGCAGCGTCGGCGTACCGGGCGGGCCGACCACCTCATAGGTCACGCCAAGCAGGCCTTCGTTGCTGCCGCCGAGGAACAGCCCGAAGATCGGAATCTGGCCGAACATATTGTTGATGCCATAGAGCGGAACGAAGGTGCCGCGCATGCGCACATCGTCGCGCATGTAGTCGATATAGCCTTCGACCGTGGCGCCGATCACCGGACCGCGCACCAGCCCCTCCTTGATCGCAAAACGGCCGAGCGAGCGGGTGAAATCCACCCGAAGACGCGAAAATTCGACACCCGTCTGCGGCTGTCCGGCCGGCGCGCCGGCGACGCGATCGAGCGCCGCTTCACCGCGCACCGTGAAGTCGCGAATGTTGAGCATGCCGTCCTGCGGCGCCTGGTCGGCCGACTGCGGGTCCATCGCCACCCACATTTCGCCGCCGACGATCTTGGAGTAGATGTCGCCGAAGCGGAAGAACGCACCGGCATCGCTGCTCTCGACGAAAACCACCTTGCGGGTCGAGCCGGTGCGCATCCGCAGATCCCCGATCAACGGCGCACCACGTCCGAGCTTGGCGCTCATGGCGAAATTCGTGACGACGCCGCTGCGCCGCGAGAGCTTCAGATCAAGGCCGCGCAGCGTCTCGCCGTGGAACCCGGCGACGGTGCCGATCTTGAGGTCGAGATCGATGTCCTTGGTGTCCTGCTTCTGCTGCTTGGCATTCGCGGGCCCCGCCATCGCCGACTTGACGAAACCGCGGCCGTCATAAACGTCGCCGCGCACAACAACACGCAGCGTTCCATCCGGCGTACGGTCGGCCTTGAGCGTGGTCTTGTCACCGTCCGACAGGCTGAAAACCGGGAAACTTGCCGACACGATGTTGCCGGCGCCATCGCACTCGAGCGTGCCCTTGACCGAGGTGCCGGGCGCCTCGATCACCATGTCCTCGAACCGCGTGCCCGGCGACTTGGTGATCATCGTGAAGGTGGCGCGCGCGGGCTTGCCGGACGCCTTCGACCAGCCGGGCAGCAGATTGTCGACCTTGGACTGGGTGAGATCGGCCTCGACCGCAAGCCGGCTGTCGCTCTCGTTCGCCGGCACGCGACCGTTGACCTTGATTGGCACCGGACCGCTGAGCATGCCGCTGAGATCGAAGCCAAGCTTGTTGCGTGCGCTTTCGTCGAGGGTAGCCTGCAGCCTGATCTCGGCGTCGCTGTCGTCGCGCGGTTTGCGGTAGTCGAGATTGGCCGGAATGCTGTTGATCTTGACGTCGCCCCGGACCCAATAGCCATGGTTGTTGGCGTTGACCTTGAGCGCGGCGGCCTCGATCTTGTGGCCCATGACGACGCGCTCGCCGGCGAAATTCGACACGTCCATCGCGACCGAATAGACCGACGACCCGGGCGCGAGATCGGCTTTGAGCGGCATGCCGAGCGTCACCTGCGCCGTCAGCGTGCCGCGGCTGGTCGCCGGATCGAGCGGCATGCCGGAGTGCTCGCGCAGCCGCTCCAGGCCCAACAGCTCTGCCGCCGCCGGCACCGATCCGTCGAGCCGGAAACGCACCTTGGCGGGCGGCGCCTTCGGAAAGGTATCAGGCACCTCGAACACGCCGTTGGTGATCGACAGCTTGCGGCCGGGCGATATCTCGACGTTACCGCGTCCCAGATTGATCGTCGCGGTGCGGCCGGAGACGTGCACGTTGAAGTCGGCGTCGCGAATCGAGGGCAGGCCCTCGACCGGGCGGATTTCGGCGCCATGGCCGACGATCTCAACGGCGAGTCCATCGTCGGGAACCGGCGGCCCGGAGGCCTTGAGCGTCGACATCGGCGCATTGGTGGCGATCATCAGCCGCTCGATGGTCCCGCCGACCACATGCTCCTCGACCCAGGCGCGAACCTTCGGCGCACCGAAGAACGGCCAGATGCTCTTCATGGCGGCGACCGACATGCGGGTACCGGCAACACCCAGCGCCAACTGCGGATCGCCGCTCGAATAGTCGACATGGCCCGAGAGCGCGACACCGAGATCGTCGTTGCCGATCTCACCCTGTTCCAGGTCGATGCGGCGCGCCGTCGGATCGATGCGCAGCTTCAACATAATCCGGTTGAGCACCAACTGACTGGCATCGGCCGGCGCGGCGGAGGCGAGCACGATCGTACCGGTGGAAATCTTGAGCTCCCAGGGCGCTCCCGGCTCATGCGGAGCGTCAGCCTGCGCCAGCAAGGTCAAGCGGTTGCCGCCCGACACCACCTGGAACGGCATCGCCAGGGTCCGGCGCGTCGCATCCCATTCGAGATTGATCTCAGCGCGGTCGATCGGAATGCGGGTGAGCGGATCATCGGCATCGACGATGAATCCTTTCTCCACCAGAATGCGACCACCGAGGACACGCGGCAGTCCATCCGAGCCGATGTCGGCGTGGATGCGTCCTGAAAACGACAGGTCGGGCTCGTAGGAGGCCTCGCCCAGCCGCATCGCCAGCATGAGGTCGTTGGCAGAGACATTTTGCGTCTCGATGTCGAGGATGCGGCGGCCGTCCGGGCCGGGCGTCATCGCCGCGCGCATCATCCAGGGCCGCTCGACGGATTTCGAACCAAGCGTGATGGCAAGGCCCCCGCCCTTCGGGCGGGTGACGCCGAGGTCGATGTTGGTGAACGTCCATTGCTTGCCGTTGCGCTGGTCGTCGACGGTGAGGTTGCCGCCCTTGAGACCGATTTCGGTGAGGTCGCGACCGTCAAGACCGCTGGCATCGAGCCGCTCAATCCAAGCCAGGAGGCCCGCGAGATCGGGAATGTCGTTGCGCGCCCCTGGCGCGGGCGCGGGCGCGGCAACCGGTGCAGGTTCCGGGGCGCTTGGCACAGCGCGATCCGAATTTACCACCCCGCGGCTCGCGGCCATCACCGGCACGGCGGCCGCAGAAGCAGTAACGAACGGACGCTTGTTGCTGCCCGCAAAGACTGTGACATTGCTGTCGGTCTCGATCCGTACCGACATCTCCGCACCGACCAGGCTCAAACGCTCGGCACGGATGCGGGCCGTCAGCAGACCCCACCCGGAGATTCCGACTTCCGCCTTCGGTGCGCTCGCCACGACCGTGCCGTCGGCGTCGCGCACCACGATGTCGCGAATGCGCAGTGACGTGCGCCCGCTGGCGTCGCGCTCAAGCTGAGTGCCACCGATCTCGACCTGGTGGCCGTGACCGAAATTCTCCTTGATCGCGGCGGTCAGCCAAGGCGTAGCGAGGTCGAGTTCGATCGGCCCGCTCGACAGGCGCCACCACAGAGCCGTCAGCGCGACCAGGACCACGCCGCCGAGCGCGCCGCCGATGATGACAAACTTTCGCAAGCCCGGCAGCCTGACCGGCGGGAACCGCCAGGAGGGCCAGGACGGCCAGGACCAATTACGGAGCAGCCGCGCGCAACGATCGGATTGGCTCAACGGCCGGTGATATCCAGCGTCCTCATAGCCATGGTGATGATTCCGATCGTCGTCATGATAGGCGTGATCGTGGTCATAGGTGTCGTCATTGTGGTAGGCGGCGCCATCGGCATACGCGTGATGATCCGCCGATGCCTCGTGCTCGTCGCCATGATGATCAGCCGATGCGGCGTGATGCACATCCGGCGCGTGATCGTCGTAACCCGGCTGCGCCACGTCATCGGTCTGGTGAACAGACTTGAGATCAGTCTTGGGATCAGTCTTGGGATCAGATTTGGGATCAGCCTTAGGAACAGTCGCGACATCAGGCTTGGGCGAATTGCTGGCCGGATGCCCGCACCGGAGAGGCAGATGCGCGCAGAGGCTCGCCTCCAACTTGCGGAGAGCCGCGATGCTTGGATTCGTTTTTTGCCCCGCCATGCCCCGACTTGGCGTCCCCTCGGCCGCCCGGTCCCGCTAACAGCGGCCGTTGGCCGCTTTCCCCTGTGGTCGTCGTCGTCCCCTGAAAACGATCGACCCGCCCGCACTCACAACGCGTATCGTTTCGGCCCTGATTGTCCTGTAAAAGGACACGGGAAAAGGGACGAAAGGAAGGCGCATGGTCACGCTCGAAGTCGGAACCAAGGCCCCGGCTTTTAAGCTTCCGCGCGATGGCGGCGGCACTGTGTCACTCGCCGACTTCAAGGGCAAAGCGCTGGTGATCTATTTCTACCCGCGCGCGGACACGCCCGGGTGCACACGGGAATCCATAGACTTCTCAAAGCTTAACGCCAAGTTCCAGAACGCCGGCGTGGCCGTCCTCGGGGTATCCGCCGATCCGGTCGCGGCGCAGGACAAGTTCAAGACCAAGCATGATCTCACCATTCCCCTGCTCTCCGACGAGACCCACAAGATGCTGGAGGCCTACGGCGCGTGGGGAAAAAAATCCATGTACGGCAAATCGTTCATGGGGATCGTCCGGATGACCTTCCTGATCGGCCCGGACGGCCGAATCGCCCATATCTGGCCAAAGGTCAAAGTCGACGGTCACGCCGCCGAAGTGCTCAAGGCCGCCCAGGCTCTTTGATCGCACCGCGACCCTCACGGCCCGCCCGCCGATATCGCCAAGATAATTTCCTGATTATTAACCATATTTCGCGAGAAATAGCACGTGGTTACGCCGGTGTAGCGAACTCCGTGAAACTTTGGCCGGCGGGGAAGCGTGCATGTCTCGACGGTCGTCTAGTCTACCTTACCACTACCATCACGAGCATTCCGGACGCCGCGACGAGCGGCGGCATCCTGTTGCCGCCGCGAGCGGGCAGCGCGGCCGGGATTACACCTTCGCTCACGCCGGCCGGCAGATACGACTCGGGCCGATCGCGTTCTGGGTGGTGGTCGGCACGCTGGTGATCATGGGCATTTGGACCATCACCACGGCGACCTATTTTGCCTTCCGCGACGACGTGCTGACCCGGCTGATCGCCCGGCAGGCCAACATGCAATTCGGCTACGAGGATCGCATCGCCGAACTGCGCGTGCAGATCGACCGCATCTCAAGCCGGCAGTTGCTCGATCAGGAGCAGTACGAACAGAAGCTCGAACAGGTCCTGCGCCGTCAGGCAACGCTCGAATCCCGCGCCTCCGCATTCAACGGCCTGCCCGATCCGACGCCGACCGGATCGATCAAGGCGGGCAGCCGCAAAGCGAGCGACACGTCGCGTGGCGCTCCGCACAAGCCGTCGCCAGTCAGCGACAAGGGCGCCTTCCTGCTTCAATCGGACAGTTGCGGTCCAGGTCGAGCTTGCGCCGCGCACCAACCGGGAAGACCCCAGGCGATGTCGACGCCAAGCTCGCCAGCCTGCAGGCATCGCTCGACCGGATCGAGCAGCGCCAGGGCTCGACACTTGTTTCACTCGAGGAAAGCCTGGAATACAAGGCGCGCCGGATCCGTGGCGTGCTGGTGGAACTGGGATTGGAGAAAAAGGACTCACCGATCCGCTTGGCCGGCATCGGCGGCCCGTTCATTCCCGTCAAGCCGGCGAGCGGGCCCGTTGGATTCGACCATCAGCTTTCGCGCCTCAAGCTTGTGCGCGCCCAGGTCGACCGGATGACCCGCAGGCTGAGCGCGCTGCCGGTGCGCAAGCCGCTTGCCGGCAACCTCGACGTCGTTTCGGGCTTCGGGGTGCGCAATGATCCGTTTACCCGCTCGGCCGCAATGCATACCGGCCTCGATTTTCAAAGCCAGACCGGCGCCCCGGTCCGCGTGACTGCGAACGGCACCGTGGCGGCCGCCGGCTGGAGCGGCGGCTACGGCAAGGCCATCGATGTCGATCATGGCAATGGATACACCACCCGCTACGGGCATCTCTCCGCGATCGACGTGAAGGTCGGCCAGACCGTCAAGGCCGGCCAGATCATCGGCAAAGTCGGCTCGACCGGGCGCTCGACCGGACCGCACCTGCACTACGAAACGCGGATCGGGCGCGAGGCCGTGGACCCCGAGCGGTTCCTGCGGGCCGGCGCGAAGCTCGAAGGGCATCTTTAGAGCCCGTGCCCGATGCGGTTGCGCGCCTGCGCCGAAAACAATCCGCCGCCAGTGCGCTGCAATGATTCTTTTGCAGTTGCGAGATTGCGCACAACGTATTTCGCTGCGCGTTAACTGTGCTAGGTTCCGGCAGGTGCATTATCTCTCGCCGGGACCATCATGCGATGTGACCTGAGGCGCCGCAAATTCCTCACGCTTCTCGGCAGCGGCACGGCGGCATCGGCGATCGTCTGGCCATTCGCGTCACGCGCGCAACAATCGAAAATGCCGGTAGTCGGATTCCTGCGCAGCAGCACCGCGCACGGCTCCGCTCATCTCGTCGCCGCTTTCCTCCTGGGTTTGAAGGAAGGCGGTTTCGTCGAGGGCCGGAACGTGGCCGTCGAATATCGCTGGGCGAACGATCAGACCGACCGGCTGCCGGAACTGGCGGCGCAACTCGTCCAGCGTCCGGTCGACGTGTTATTTGCCGGCGCATCCGGCGCGGCGCTCGCCGCCAAGGCGGCGACCTCGAAAATTCCGATCGTGTTCGTGTGCGCGATCGATCCGGTGAAGTCTGGCCTCGTTTCGAACCTGAGCCACCCGCGCGGCAACGCAACCGGCGTGACCTATTTGACCTCGGTGCTCGGCGGCAAGCGGCTCGAACTCCTGCGCGCCCTTGTACCCGCAGCGAAGTCGATCGCGGTGCTCGGAAATCCCAGAAACCCGACGACCGGTCCCTTGGTTCGCGACATTCGGTCCGGCGCGAATGCGCTGGGACTGCAGATTTCGTTGCGGACATCAGTAGTGAACGCGATCTCGAAAGCACTTTCGCGACGATTGCGCAGCAGCGGCCCGGCGCGCTCATCGTCGGCCCCGATCCGCTTTTTACCGCGCAAACCGATCGGATCGCTGCGCTGGCCGCGCGTTACGCGTTGCCTGCAATCTATACAACGCGAGAATTCTGCCTGGCCGGTGGACTGATGGCCTGGGGAACGAACCTGACCGAGTTGTACCGGCTCGGCGGCGGTTACACGGCAAAAATCCTTAAGGGGGACAAGCCCGCCGAGTTGCCGGTATTGCAACCGGCAAAGTACGAACTCGTGCTCAATCTGAAGACCGCCAAGGCGCTTAACCTCAACGTCCCGCCGGAGTTGCTCGCGATCGCCGACGAGGTAATTGAGTGAGACGCATGGGTTCGTGGACGGCGGATGCAGGCGTTAGCATCGTCACAGTGCAATCGCTCTTCACTGCGCCTTGACGCCCGCCGAGCGGACCACCTTACCCCATTTCTCGGTTTCGGCCGTCATGTAGGCGCCGAAGCCGGCCGGCGTGAACGGAATCGGCGTGGCGCCGAGAGCGGCGAGCCGCTTCTGCGTCGCCGGATCGGCGAGCCCGGCATTGAGCGCATTGTTGAGTACGGCGATGATCTCAGCGGGCGTGCCGCTTGGCACGCCGATACCGATCCAGCCGTCAACCGCATAGCCCGGGACGGTCTCCCCGATGGTCGGCACGCCAGGCAATGAGTCCGACCGCTTGCTGGTGGTCACTGCAAGCGCGCGCAACGCGCCGCGCTGGATATGCTGCAGCGAATTCGGCAACGCATCGATCCCGGTCTGCACCAGGCCGCTGAACATGTCGGTAACCAGCGGCGCGCCGCCGCGATAAGGCACATGTACGAGATTGATGCCGGCCGAGAGCTTGAGCAACTCGATCGCAAGATGGCTGATGGTGCCGGTGCCGAACGAGCCCATGTTGACCTTGCCGGGATTGGCCTTCGCGTAGGCGATGAATTCCGGCATCGTCTTGGCGGGAAACGACGGCGTCGCGATCAGTACGAACGGCAGCGTGACAAAGCCGCCGACCGGCTTGATGTCGCGCAGGAAGTTGAACGAAAGCTTTTCATAGAACGAGGCGTTGATCGCATTGGTCGTCGCGGTCAGCAGGATGGTGTGGCCATCGGGCGGCGCACTGATCACTGCCTGGGTGGCGATGTTGTTGGCGGCGCCGGGCTTGTTCTCGATGACCACGGGCTGACCGAGCCGTTGCGACATGAAGTCGGCCATGATCCGCGCCAGCACGTCGGTCGTCCCACCGGCTGGATAGGGAATGATCCAGCGGATCGGCCGGCTGGGATAGTCCGCTGCGCCGGCAGCGCCGATGCCGGCAAGCACAAAGCACGCAAGCCACAACGCAACGAGACGGTGAAAGCCAGGCATGACGACCTCCCCAGGTCATTTACGATGCCAGCCACCGATTGCGTGAACTGGCAGCGATATTGTTGACCAGAGCTTACAGGGGCGAACGCGTCGTCACAATTGTCGGCGGGCGGATCCGCAGCCTCATCGTTCCGTCAGTGCGGGAATTGGCCTTTCGCCATCATGAGATGGTGCGGCTGATGATGGCCGCCCTGCACCATGATGCCCATGAAGCCGAGCGCCTTGAGCTTGACGACCTGCTTGGGGTCCGTGGTGGTGACCACGAGCTTCACGCCGTCGGGCACTTCTTCGGTTCGGGCGGTCCAGCCGAGTTCGGCAAGCTCATGGACGTGCGCCGGCACCATGCGCTTGATCGCGTCGCGGGTGCGGCCCACGCCGGTGACGGTGATCTCGACACCATCGTCGAGCGCCTTCTCGGTCGCGGTGGCGTGCAGCGTCACCTCGTTCATGTCGATAAGATGCTCGCGCAGCGCGGCGATGTTCACCTTCGACCAGTCGGTCGATGGATCGGCCTCCAGAATCCGCACCACCTCCTGGATCGTGCCGAATGCGTCCTGCCCCGCCATGGTCGGTTGCGCGCCGGAATGATGGTCCATCATCGTGCCGTGCGGCCCCATGCCGCCGTGCATGCTGTTTTGACCATGCATGCCTTGCATGCCGCCTTGACCGCGCATGCCATGCATGCCGTTTGGACTATGCATGCTTTGCATGCCGTCCTGATTGTGCATGCCGCCTCTCATCATCTGCTGTGTGCTGCTGGTTCTGACCGCCCTGCCCCATCATCGGGCCGTGCATCCCGGAATGGCGGCGGACCCATCTGCGCGATCGCATAAGCGCTGGCGGCGACAATCGCCAAGCCGGCAAGCCCGGCCTTTAATACCCAAGAAGCCATGGTCAACCTCGTCGTATCGAATGATGCCCTTGAGATCAAAATACGCGGCCTGGATCGCCCCGCGTATGATCCAGATCATACCGGCGGCGGGAGAGCCTGATCCGGCCCTTGAGCCGCTCGATCTCGCCCTCCGACCTCCATCTCCGCCAGCGTGCGGTACAAGGCTTCGTGGGTCAGCCCGAGCATGGCCGCGAGTTCCTTGAGCGTACCCTTCAGCGCCACCGTCCTGCCGTCCGCGCCCACGTTGATCGCGAGGTGATGACGCACGCGTTCGCGCGCGGAGTGGATGTTGCGCTGCTCCAGCCGGGTGCGCAAACTCATGACCTGTTGCGCCAGCATGGCCATGAACGCCTGCGCGGCTTGCGGATCACGCTGCAGCTCCGCGAGCAGCGCGGCCTTCGGATAAAGCCGGACCACTGACGGCGTCGTCGCGATGGCATCGCAATGATAGCTCGGCGCGAACAGCGATGCTTCCGCGATGGTGTCGCCGGCGCCGGCCGAATAGAGCACGGCCTCCCGTCCCGAACGATCGACGCGCACCAGCCGCACCTTGCCGCTGACGACTTCGTAAAGGCCGATCGCCGGGTCGCCCTGGCGAAACAGCGACTGGCCGGCCTTGAGCTTGCGCTCAACACTGGCCGCGCGCCCGGCCATGGACCGCACAGTCGCCGTGGCACGCCTGGTTGTTCTCACGAATCCCGCTTCGGCGACCAACGATAGGCTTTGGCACAGGCGCCGCCCATCAGCATCGCCCGCTCACTGTCGCTCAGGCGGTCAGTCTTGACGAAAGGCTCGACCGCCTGCTCGTAGTTGACGACCGCGTAGGCACGCGTCCAGTCGGTGCCCCACAGGCAGCGGTCGAAACCCCAGGCGTCGAACACGCGGGCGAGCGGATCCCAGATGTCGGGGAACGGATAGGGCTTTTGCGACAGCGTGCAGGCGCCGCTCACCTTGATCACCACGTTCTTGCGGCTGGCAAGGTCGAGCACCTTCGGCAGGTCGGCCCACGGCTCCGGCGGCGCCGGTGGCGTGCGCGGCTGCAGAATACCCAGATGGTCGATGATGAAGCGCGTATCGGGGTGGCGGTCGATCAGCGTCCTGCCCGCATCCAGATTACCCCAGCACAGCATGTTGACCGGAAAGTCGTGCTTCACGGCCGCGCGCGCGATCCGGTCGAGGCCCGGGTCGTTCGGATCGCGATTTGCTTCCTGCGTCAGGATGATGCGGATGCCGACCGCGCCCGGCGTCTGCTTCCAGTCGGCGATGACATCGCCCACGGCCGGATCGTCCGGGTCGACCGGCTTGACGATCGCGAACCGGCCGGGATGGGCGCGTTGCACGTCGATCGCATAACTCGCATCGTAGCGGTAAAGCGAAAAGGCGGAAATGAAGATCGCGCCGTCGACGCCGACCTTGTCCATCGCCGCGACCATCTCGTCACCCGTAGCGCTCGCGGGCCAGTTCGACACAGTGTGCCAGGGGCGCTTCGGCGTGTTCGCCTCATAAGCGTGGACCTGGGAATCGATGATCGTCATCGGAACACGTTCCTCAATGGCCGCATTTCCAGACCGCAGGATGAAAATGTTTCACCCTCCGCCGCCCGGCGTCAATCCGGATTGGTGGGTGCAGCCCAATCGCCACGAAGGACAAGCGAATAAGGATCAACCTAATCGGCAGGTGCCGCTACGCAACGTCCGGAATGACGGCGGCGGATTTTCAGCAGCCGCTATTCCACGTCCTCGACCTTTTCGGGCCCGGTGCCGAATGCCTTCTGCGCCAGCGCGGCTTCCATGAACGGGTCGAGGTCGCCGTCGAGCACGCCGCCGGTGTCGGAGGTCTGCACGCCGGTGCGCAGATCCTTCACCATCTGGTAGGGCTGCAGCACGTAGGAGCGGATCTGGTGGCCCCAGCCGATGTCGGTCTTGTTGGCCTGATCGATGGCGGCCTGCGCCTCGCGCTTCTTCAACTCCATCTCGTAGAGCTTGCGCGCGCAGCATGTCCCAGGCCTGCGCGCGGTTCCTGTGCTGCGAGCGGTCGTTCTGGCAAAACACCACGATGTTGGTCGGGATGTGCGTGAGGCGGATCGCCAACTCGGTCTTGTTGACGTGCTGGCCGCCTGCGCCGCTGGCGCGCATCGTGTCGGTGCGCACGTCCGCCTCCTTGATGTCGACCTTGATGCGGTCGTCGATCACCGGATAGACGTTGACGCTGGCGAACGAGGTATGCCGCCGCGCATTGGAGTCGAACGGCGAGATGCGCACCAGCCGGTGCACGCCATGCTCGCTCTTGAGCCAGCCATAGGCGTTGCGGCCCTTGATCTGCACGGTCGCCGACTTGATGCCGGCCTCTTCGCCGCCGGTCTCCTCGATCCACTCGACCTTGAGGCCATGCTGCTCGGCCCAGCGCGTATACATGCGCATGAGCATGTTGGCCCAGTCCTGGCTCTCGGTACCGCCGGCGCCGGCATGCACTTCGAGGAAGGTGTCGAAGCCGTCGGCCTCGCCCGAGAGCAGCGCCTCGAGCTCGCGCCGCGCCACGTCGTGCTTGAGCCGCTTGAGCGCGTTCTCGGCCTCGGTGATGGTCTTGGTGTCGCTCCTCCGCCTCGCCGAGCTCGATCATGGTGAGCTGGTCGTCGAGCTCGCGCTCGATGCGTCTCGATCGAGGTGAGCTGATCTTCGAGCGCGGTACGCTCCTGCATCAGGCGCTGCGCGCGCTGCTGGTCGTCCCAGAGGGTGGGGTCTTCGGAGAGCTTGTTCAGCTCGGCGAGGCGGACGCGCGCTTTGTCGAAGTCAAAGATGCCTCCTCAGCAGCCCGACCGACTGCTTGATCTCTTCGACGATATTCTCGATTTCGGCGCGCATGGCTAACGACTCGGTTGGCGGCACGAGCCGCTGCAAAACATGATGTAGCGATGCCTCCGCGCCGGCGCAACCGGCGCGGAGGCCGCCCATTCATAGCGTTGCTTGACTTGACAAGCGGCCAAGACATCGCTCGTATAGCGCGCATGGGGACAGCGATCTCCCCACGAGGCGACATGCTGAAGTATCGCGTCCCACTCACAAAAGGACGCACCATGTCGTCAATCAACACCATCTCTGTCGATAAGCTCGCGCGCCTGATCGGCACGCCGCACTGCCCTGTTCTCCTCGACGTTCGCACCGACGACGATTTCGGCGCTGATCCCAAGCTCATTCCCGGCTCGATGCGGCGCCCACACGCCGTCGGCGTCGGATTGGGCGCAGGAACTCGGCGGCCATTCCGCCATCGTCATCTGCCAGAAGGGCGCCAAGCTCAGCCAGGGCGTCGCCGCCTGGCTGCGGCACGCCGGTACGCCGGCCGATGGGCTGGAGGACGGCTTCGAGGGCTGGCGCAAGGCCGGCCTGCCGCTGGTTCCCGCCGGCAAGATGCCGCCGCTTGATCCGCAGGGCCGCACGGTCTGGGTGACACGGGCGCGGCCCAAGGTCGACCGCATCGCCTGCCCGTGGCTGATCCGCCGCTTCGTCGATCCGCGCGCGGTGTTTCTGTTCGTCGCGCCGTCGGAAGTCGATGGCGTGGCGGAACGCTTCGATGCCACGCCGTTCGACGTCGAGGGCGTGCACTGGAGCCATCGCGGCGAGACCTGCACGTTCGACGTCATGGTCGAGGAGTTCGGGCTCGCCACCGCGCCGCTCAACCGCCTCGCCGCGATCGTCCGGGGCGCGGACACCGGCCGCTTCGAGGCCGCACCGCAGGCGGCGGGGTTGCTTGCCGCATCGCTCGGACTGTCGCGGATGTTTTCCGACGATCTGGCGCAACTCGATGCCGGCATGACGCTCTACGACGCGTTCTATCGCTGGTGCCGCGACGCCACCGACGAAACCCACACCTGGCATTCGGCGAAAAAGCCCGGGGTGTGACGCATCGAGCGCGCGGCGGCAACGCCGCGCCCCTGCTCCTGACCAGACAAGATTCCGATCGCCCGGCGCGGGCGCCTGAGCGGCGCTGACCGCGCGCGTTCATCCCGCTCGCGAAGAACACACCTTCGGCGGGCGCAACCTCAGAATCGAAGGACTACGACAGATGTATCGCCATCGCATTTCCACCGCGCTGACCACCAGTATCGTTTTGCTCGCCACGAGTCCGTCACCTGCCGAGCCGATCTGCAGGCCACGTCTCTCGGTCAAGGCCGTCCGGGTGTCCGAGGTGCAAAATCTGCAACGCACGTGGACGGCCACCCTCAACGTCGACGCATGGCGCTGCACTGCCGACTCCGGCGGGTTCGACATCCATTTTGTCCGCGAGAAGGAAAACGCCCCCGAGCTTGCGTTCAGCGAGTCCTTCACCTGGCAGACCGGAAAGCTCGGCGTTGGGCAAGTCGCGGTCTCGATCGACCTCTGGATCGACGAGACCGTAAGCGAATATGTGGTCTACTCCGCGCCATGCATCTGTCGCCGCCCATTCAGAGGCGACGATCGACCGCGCGATCGCCCCTGAAGCGCGGAGCGGCCGCCACTTCTTGACAAACGGACAACGACAAGGTCTGCTTCTGCCATGGGGAAGCGATCTCCCCACGAGGCGACATGCTGAAGAATCGCGTCCGGCTTCAACTCACGGGCGCATCATGTCGACCATCAACTCCACCGCTTCTGACTCGCCAACCGCAATGGACGCTCGAACTGCGCCGACCGGCCGCGCGCTTCCGTCGTTCCAGGAAGCGTTTTGGGTATGGCTCAAGGTCGCAGCGCTGAGCTTCGGCGGCCCGGCCGGCCAGATCGCCGTCATGCACCGCATCCTGGTCGAGGAGAAACGCTGGATTTCGGAAAGCCGGTTTCTGCATGCGCTCAACTACTGCATGCTGCTGCCGGGACCGGAGGCGCAGCAACTCGCCACCTATATCGGCTGGCTGATGCATCGCACCGCCGGCGGCCTGATGGCGGGAGGGTTGTTCATTCTCCCCGGCATGATCGCCATCATGGCGCTCAGCTACATCTACGCCGCCTTCGGCAGCGTGCCGCTGTTCATGGCGCTGTTCTTCGGCCTCAAGGCTGCGGTGCTGGCGATCGTGCTGGAAGCCGTGGTCCGCATCGGCAAACGCGCGCTCAAGAACAACGTGATGGTGGCGCTCGCCGCCGCCGCGTTCATCGGCATCTTCTTTTTCCACATCCCATTCCCGATCATCATCTTTGGCGCCGCGCTCATCGGGTTCGTCGGCACCCGGATGGGCATTACGGCCTTCCAGGGCGGCGCCGGGCACGGTGGCGGCAAGGCAGTGACCGGAGCCGACGACAGTCTGCTGGGTGACGACGTGCCGGCGCATACGCGGCCCAACGCGGCGCGGGCGCTCGCGATCGCTGCCCTATGGCTTGCGCTTTGGCTGATCCCGGTGATCGCGCTGCTCATGACGCTAGGCAGCGGCAACGTCTTCAGCCAGATCGCGATCTTCTTCAGCAAAATGGCGATGGTGACGTTCGGCGGCGCCTATGCGGTGCTCGCCTATGTGGCGCAGCAGGCGGTGGAGAACTACGGCTGGCTCAAGCCCGGCGAAATGCTCGACGGGCTGGGCATGGCGGAGACCACGCCCGGTCCGCTGATCATGGTGCTGCAGTTCGTGGGCTTCATGGCAGCGTTCCGCGATGCCGGTACATTGCCGCCGATGCTCGCCGGCACGCTTGGCGGATTGCTCGCGACCTGGGTCACGTTCACGCCGTGCTTTCTGTGGATCTTTCTCGGTGCACCGTTCATCGAGGTACTGCGCGGCAACAAAGCGCTCAACGGCGCGCTGTCGGCGATCACCGCCGCGGTAGTCGGCGTCATCCTCAATCTGGCGATCTGGTTCGCCATCCATCTGGTCTTCCGTGAGGTCACGCCGGTGCGCAGCTTCGGCCTCGCGTTCGACGCGCCGGTGCTGGCGAGCGCCGATCTCTGGGCGCTGGCTTTGTCGGCCGCCGCCATGCTGGCAATCTTCCGCTTCAAGGCCGGAATGCTGACGACGCTCGCGGCCTGCTCGGCGGTGGGCGTTGCGCTCTATCTCGTCGGCGTGAAGGCGTGATGCGGCGACAAAGTGCGCTGCGCTAAGTGAGCCCTGCCCGACTGCCTGTTCGCGTGCGAATTCGCGTTCAGTACAGCCCGCCGGTGCCGGTGCGTGAGCGCACCATATTGTCAGCCTCGGGCGAGACCATCAGCGGACGGCCTTCGGCATCGGTGACACCAATCACCGAATAGCCATCGGGCGGCGCGGTGCCGGGTTTGAATGCCTCCAGAATCACCCGCTGATCGCCAGGGCCGGCACGCATGCCGCTCTTCGCATCGATGCGGATGAGCTTGATGCCGGCCGGTACGCGGAACGGCACCGCCGGCTTGTCGGCAAGCGCCACCTTCAAGAAATCGCGCACGATCGGGGCTGCCAGCGCGCCGCCGGTCGCGCCCTTGCCCATGTGCCGTGGCTTGTCATAACCGACATAGACGCCGACCACGAGATCGGGCGAGAAGCCGATGAACCAGGCATCTTTCTCGTCGTTGGTGGTGCCGGTCTTGCCGGCAATCGGCTTGCCGACCTCCTTCACCACTGTCGCGGTGCCGCGCTGGACCACGCCTTCCATGATCGAGGTGATCTGGTAGGCGGTCATCGGGTCGATCACCCGCTCGCGCTTGTCGACCAGGGTCGGCTCGTTCTGACTCTCCCATTTCGGCGCGTCGCAGCCGCGGCATTCGCGTTGATCGTGACGGTAGATGGTCTTGCCGTAACGGTCCTGGATGCGATCGATCAGGGTCGGCTGGACCTTCTTGCCGCCATTGTCGAGCATCGCATAGGCGCCGACCATGCGCATCAGCGTGGTCTCGCCGGCGCCGAGCGCAAACGACAGATAGGGCGGCAGACTGTCATAGATACCAAAGCGCTTGGCGTATTCGCCGATCAGCGGCATGCCGAGGTCCTGCGCGAGCCGCACGGTCATCACGTTGCGCGACTGCTCGATGCCGAAGCGTAAGGTCGAGGGACCGTAATACTTGCGGGTATAGTTTTCCGGCGACCAGATGCCGCTGCCGGTGTCGACTTCAATCGGCGCATCGAGCACGACGGTCGACGGCGTGTAGCCGTTGTCGAGAGCCGCCGCATAGACCAGCGGCTTGAACGAGGAACCCGGCTGACGCAATGCCTGCGTCGCGCGGTTGAACTGGCTCTGATCGTACGAGAAGCCGCCGACCATGGCGAGCACGCGGCCGGTCTGCGGGTCCATCGCAACCATCGCGCCGGAAATCTCCGGCACCTGGCGCAGACGGAACTGACCGTCCTTGCCGTCGAGCGGCTCGACATAGACGACGTCGCCGACTTCCAGCACCTGCGAAACCTTGGTCGGCGTCTTGCCGCGCATCGTGCCGGTCGCAACCTTCGCCCACTTCACGCCTTCCAGCGGAACCATGCCGGTCTCGCGCGCCTTTGAGACCGCGCCGCCAGGATCGCGCACCGGCTGGAACCCGACCTTGGCTTCGGCATCGCCGGTTTCCAAAACGACAGCGAGCCGCCAGGGCGCGATATCGGAGAGCGCCTTGATTTCGGCGAGTTTGACGCCCCACTCGGTCGTCATGTCGAGCTTGGTCTGCGGGCCGCGATACCCGCGCTGCTCGTCGAACCGCACGAAGCCGTCGGTGAGCGTCTTGCGCGCCAGCACCTGCAGTTTCGGATCGAGCGTGGTGCGCACCGAAAGGCCACCCTCGTAGAGTTTCTTCTCGGTGTAGTGTTCGTTGATGTAGCGGCGGACCTCTTCGGCGAAATACTCCGCCGCAAAGATGTGTGCGCCGCTCGGCCGCTGCGTCACCTTGAGCGGATCCTTGCGCGCCTTTTCGGCCTCCTGCGCGGTGATGTAGTGATCTTCCGCCATGCGGTCGATCACATAGTTGCGGCGCTCGATCGCGCGCTCGTGCTGGCGGAACGGATGGTAGTTGTTGGGTCCTTTCGGCAGCGCGGCGAGATAGGCGGCCTCCGCCACCGTCAACTCATGCACCGACTTGTCGAAATAGAGCAGCGAGGCGGCCGCAACGCCGTAAGCGCCCATGCCGAGATAGATTTCGTTGAGATAGAGTTCGAGGATCCGCTCTTTCGAGAACGTCCGCTCGATCTTCATCGCCAGCAGCGCTTCCTTGATCTTGCGCGTCATCGACAGTTCGTTGGTCAGCAGGAAGTTCTTGGCGACCTGCTGGGTGATGGTGGAAGCGCCCTGCGGACGCTTGCCCGAGCCGTAGTTCTGGATCGCCGACGCGGCCGCACGCGCGATGCCGGTGAAGTCGATGCCGCCGTGCTCGTAGAAGTTCTTGTCCTCCGCCGCGATGAAAGCGTTGAGCACGAGCTTGGGAATGGCCTGGATCGGGGTGTAGAGCCTGCGCTCGCGGGCATACTCGGCAAGCAGCGAGCCGTCCGAGGCGTGCACGCGCGTCATCACCGCCGGCTCGTAGTTCTGCAACTGATTGTAGTCGGGCAGGCTCTGCGAATAATGCCACAGCATCCCGGCGGCGCCGGCGATCGCAACGACAAAAACGATGGTTCCGGCGGTGAACAGAAATCCGAAAAAGCGCAGCAGCAATCTCATCGCTGTCATTCCCCTCGCGCCGACCGAGCCAAGTCTCCGGTATGATCGGCGCTAAATCATGGTCCTCGCAGGCCGTGTACGGCCGACGGGCAAGGACCGATTCTGACAGGTATTCCCCACGCCACCCCCCGCCCCGACGGGTTGTCGACGGTCTAAGTCGCCCTGTTTTATGTTGAAACTGAGGCCAGGACCGCGCTTCCCGCAGCTTCCCTCAGTTGCGCCCGCCGGCCAGGCGGGTCGTAAAGAACGCATCCACCGCCTGCACCATCGCGTCCGCTGCATGTCCGCGCCAAACCTCGGACGTGAGCGCCTTGACGTCCTCTTTGTTCGTCACAAAGCCGAGTTCGACCAGAACGGAGGGCACGTCGGGCGCCTTCAGCACGCGGAACCCGGCCGATTTCATGGGGTGTTGGTGCAGCTTCGTCACCGGACGCATTTGATCGATCATAGTTCGAGCAAACTGCACCGAAAATGTCTTGGTTTCGCGGCGAGCGAGGTCGATCAAAATATCCGCGACGTCGGCCGGCTCGGCGGAGAGGTCGAGCCCGGCGATCACGTCGGCGCGGTTTTCCGACTCGGCAAAGCGCGCCGCGGCCGCGTCCGAGGCGCGCTCCGAGAGCGTGTAGACCGTCACCCCTTGGGCGCCCCGGTCGCGCCGCACCAGCGCATCAGCATGAATCGAGATGAAAAGCGACGCCTTGTTGTTACGCGCAATGTGCACCCGCTCATTCAGCGGGATGAAGGTGTCGTCGGAGCGCGTCATGATCACGCGGTACTTGCCGGTCTTCAAGATCTTGTCCCGCAAGGTGAGGCCGAAATTGAGCACAAGTTCCTTCTCGTTTTCGCCACTCGGCGCCCGGGTGCCGTTATCGATGCCGCCATGGCCCGGATCGATCACGATGAGCGGGCGCGAATCGCCGGCGGCCTTGCTCTCTTCGCGCACGGCGCGCCGCAGCGGCGCGTCCGGCGGGCGATTATTGAGCGCAGTGGTCCGCATGAAGGCTTCGCGGTCGGTGGTGGCGAGTTCAAGGACCAGTCGCGCCGGCTGTTCGTTTGCAGCCGCGAGCACGAACGCCTTGTCAATCCGCGCTGGGCGGGCGAGGTCGATCACCATGCGCGAACCGCCCTGCATCACCAGGCCGAAGCGAAAGGCCTTGATCAATCCACGGCCACTCTCCCCCGCCTTGCGTGGGAACTGGAACGTGACCTGCGGCATGTCGATGACCACCCGGTAAGGGTTGGCCAGCGTGAACGCGCGAATATCGATGGTCTTGTCAAGATCGACCACAAACCGCGTCAGCGTCTCGTCGCCTGCCACGCGGACGTCGTTCGCCACCGGCAGATCGTTCGGAGCGCGGGTGGCCGGACCGATCGCGCTGGTTTGCTCGGCCGCCAACGCCGCGCCAAGCAGCAGCACGCTGAACAGCACAGCCAGGCCCGTGCGCTGGAACATGACTATTTCAGCCCTCCCCAGCCTCATCCTACTCCATTAGGGCGGTGCGGTTAACCATATCTTAATTGGCATTTCTGCGGCGCGGACCAGGCCGGCAGCAGCGTGAGTGGGAACCCCGGGCGCTGGCGCGGCTGCAATCGGCAAGAAACTCAAAGCCTTGCTCTAACTCGCTGGAGCGATCTTGAGGCGCCCCCGCCCTTGCCAACGCCGCGCACCGGCCCTATTAAGAGTCTGCTGGCGATTGATAGTTCCGGTTGTACCGCGTTCGGACATCCGGCACGCCCTTCGCAAGGGCCGCTCCCCGATCAGTGACGGGAGGGTACTTCGGGGGCGCATTCGGTCTGCGGCGTTTCGCCTCCGTGCGGCGCCAACAGGCCTTCTGGGCCGATGTTCCTGTGGACGACAACCGGTGTCGTGGCGGCACCTGCCACCGACGACAGCGCGGCGGCTTATCCTTAGGCTTGAGCCGTTCCGAGTCGAAGATCGTCAGCCGAAGAGCAACCGCGATTGCGCCAGTGCGCTTTCGCCCCCGGGCCAAAGGTTCATGCCAGGACCGCGCATCGAGAATCGACCCCATCGCAGCAATGTGGCGTCGCGGAGCGACATCCATCCCACACTCGCGGCCGGCGCAAGCTTGGCTGCCTGCGATGCGTTTTCCTCTCGCGCGTTGAAGGCTCATCCGTTCCACAACAGTCAGGCAGGCTGCCGGTCGCGCTGCCTTGCGCCGCCCGTATGGCGACGAAAGGTGGCCGCGCGTCGGCCTGCCGTCATGAGATTGGTCAATGCCCAACAAGATGCTTATCGATGCGACCCATCCGGAGGAGACCCGGGTGGTGGTCCTGCGCGGCAATCGAGTCGAAGAATTCGACTTCGAGTCAGCTAACCGCAAACAACTTCGCGGCAATATCTATCTGGCCAAGGTGACGCGCGTAGAGCCGTCATTGCAGGCGGCCTTCGTCGATTACGGCGGCAACCGCCACGGCTTCCTGGCGTTCAGCGAAATCCATCCCGACTATTACCAAATTCCGGTCGCCGACCGGCAGGCGCTGATCGCCGAGGAAGAGCGCGAACATCGCGCCGCCGACGTCGAGGCCGACCACCGCGTAGGCGGACGCCGCCAGGGACGGCGCGAACGGCCGGCTCGCAGGCCGCGCGACGAGATCAAGAGCGAACCAATTGAAGCGGCGGACATCGACGGCGTCATGGCCGCTGGCGGCGAGCAGATGCTACCGCAAGCGGGAGGCGCCAGCGAGAGGTCGCGGCCAGCCACTCCCTGACGACAGCGCGCCCGAGCGAACCGAGCCCGCGGCCACCGACGAGTCGGTGATTGCGGCAGCCACATCCGACATGCCGATCGATCTGGCAAAACTCGATGCAAGTAGCGCGGCCGAGCCGATGCCGAGGAGCGGCGACGGCTCGCCGATGGAGTTCCGCGGCGCCGCGCTTGCCGACACGGAAGGGACGGTGCCGCACTCCGACGAAGCCCCCACCATGGCGCCGGCCGAACGGCAGACGCCGGGCCGGCCGAAACGGTGGATGCCTCGCCGCACGAATCATCGGAGCACCACGAATCGTCCGAAGGCCACGCCGGCGAGGATGCCGGCGGCCATAACGTCACCGAGGTCAACGGCCACGGCGCCGAGGGCGAGGAAGAGGTCATCGAATCGGTCGGCGGCGCCGACGCCATGGAGGAAGTGCCGGAGCGCACCTACCGTTCGCGCCGCCAGTACAAGATCCAGGAGGTCATCAAGCGCCGGCAAGTCATGCTGGTGCAGGTGGTCAAGGAAGAGCGCGGCACCAAGGGCGCGGCGCTGACGACCTATCTGTCGCTCGCCGGCCGCTACTCGGTGCTGATGCCCAATACCGCGCGCGGCGGCGGCATCAGCCGCAAGATCACCGCCGCGGAGGACCGCCGCAAGCTCAAGGAGATCGCGCAGGAACTGGAAGTGCCGGAGGGCATGGGCGTGATCCTGCGTACCGCCGGCGCCGCCCGCACCAAGACCGAGGTCAAGCGCGACTTCGAATATCTGTTGCGGCTATGGGAAACGGTGCGCGATCTGACGTTGAAATCGACGGCGCCGATGCTGGTCTACGAAGAAGGTTCGCTGGTCAAGCGCTCGATCCGCGACCTCTACAACAAGGACATCGACGAAATCATCGTCGCCGGCCAGGAAGGCCATGCCGACGCCAAGGATTTCATGCGCATGCTCATGCCGAGCCATGCCAAGAACGTGAAGCGCTACACCGACACGCTGCCGATCTTCACTCGCTTCGGCATCGAGAGTCAGCTCGACGCCATGTTCCAGCCGGTCATGCAGTTGCGGTCCGGCGGCTACATCGTGATCAATCAGACCGAAGCGCTGGTCGCGATCGACGTCAATTCGGGACGGGCGACGCGCGAGCATCACATCGAGGACACCGCGCTCAAGACCAACGTGGAGGCGGCCGAAGAGATCGCGCGGCAACTCCGCCTGCGCGACCTGGCGGGGCTGATCGTCATCGACTTCATCGACATGGACGAGAAGCGCAACAACCGCGCGGTCGAACGCAAGCTCAAGGAGTGCCTGCGCCACGACCGGGCGCGTATCCAGGTCGGCCACATCTCGCACTTCGGCCTCTTGGAGATGTCGCGTCAGCGTATCCGGTCGAGCGTGCTCGAAAGCTCGACCGAGAAATGCCCGACGTGCGGCGGCACCGGTCATATGCGCTCGGTGTCGTCGGTTGCGCTGCAACTGCTGCGCTCGATCGACGAGATGCTGCTCAAGGGCGCCACCCACAGCCTCATGGTGCGCACCCGTACCGAGATCGCGCTCTACCTGCTCAACCACAAACGCGCACACCTGCGTTCGCTCGAGGAGCGCTTCCGTATCGCCATCACGGTCGATGCCGATGCCACCATCGGCGGCCAGGTGTCGTTCCTGATCGAGAAGGGCGAGCAAGTGCACAGCCTCGAACAGGCCAAGGCGCTGCTGGCGCAGTCGCCGGTCGTCGAGGAGCCCAAAGAAGACGAGGCGGATATCCCGGACTACGAGGAGCCGGAGGATCGCGAAGAGGCCAGCCAGGACGAAGAGGTGCTCGAAGCCGACAGCGAACCCGTGTCCGCTCCTGCGGAGGAGACGGCCGAGGGCGAGAACGGTCAGGCGCGCGGCAAGCGGCGGCGACGGCGCGGACGCCGCGGCGGCGAGCGCCGCGACGAGGACGCACAGGTTGCCCACGCGCCCGCGCAGGAGCCGGCTGTTTCCGACGAGGACGACGAAGAAGGCTCGCCAAGCCTGGAGGCGGAACCCGACGAGGCCCATGCCGGATCGTCCGATGCGAGCGGCGAAGCAAATGGCGAGGGCGAGCGGCGACGGCGGCGGCGTGGACGCCGCGGTGGACGCCGCAATCGCCGTGAGCGCGAGGGCGGTGACGCCAACGGTTCGGCCGAGAACGGACACGCACACGAGCCAGAGCTTGCCAGCGATTCGGCCGAGGTCGACGACCAGCCGATCGCCGAACCGGCGCACGACGAGCCGGTACATCAGCGAGCCGGAACGCAGCGAGCCCATCCACGATGAGGCCCCGCCGGCCCATCATCGGCAACACGTCGCTGAGCACCGCGAGGACGAAATGCCGACGAAAGATGTCGAGCAAATCGCTCCTCCGCCTCCAGCGCCGCCACCTGCGGAAGCGCCGCGGCGGCGATCTACCGTGCGTGAGCCCGCGCCGACGGCGTTCACCGGCGAAGCCGTCATGCCGGCGCCAATGCCGGTCGTGACCGCGGAGCCGCTGCCGCAGCCCGTGATCACGACGGCGAGCGAAGATGGCGACCGGCCGCGCCGTTCCGGATGGTGGAGCAAGCGCACGCTCGGCAAGGATTGAGCAGGATTTGGCGAACCTTCGGCGGTGTTCTTCGCTGCCGAAGGCCGCCGAGGCGCCGTCACGGAGCCTGGCGATGCAAAGCGGCTGGGTCGACAGCGAGGCGCAGGCGGTCGTCGACCGCTACGCCCGGCAAGGCGTCAGCCGCGATCTTGCGCTGCGCGTCTATACGACACGGCTGCTTGGCCGCGATCCCAGGCTGGTGCTGCACGGTGGCGGCAATACTTCGGTCAAGACCACCCTGCCCGACCTGCTCGGCGAAGCCGTCGAGGCGCTGTGTATCAAGGGCTCCGGCGCCGACATGGCGGAGATCGAACCCGCCGGCATGCCAGCGGTTCGGCTCGATCGATTGCGCAAGCTTCGCGCACGCGCGGCGCTGAGTGACGAGGACATGGTCCGCGTCCAGCGTGAAAACCTGCTCGATCCGGCGGCGCCCAATCCGTCGGTCGAAACTCTTCTCCACGCTTTTCTGCCGCACAAATTCGTCGACCACACCCATGCCACCGCAATTCTAAGCCTGGTCGACCAGCCCGACGGCGAGGCGATCTGTGCCGAACTGTTTGATGGCCGGGTCGGCATCGTGCCCTACGTCATGCCAGGCTTCGCGCTCGCCAAGGCCGCCGCCGACGTCTACGAGGCCGCCCCCGCGGTCGAAGGGCTGATCCTGCACAAGCACGGCCTCTTCAGCTTCGGCGAAGACGCGCGCGAAAGCTATGAGCGTACGATCGCGCTCGTCACCCGCGCCGAAGAGCGCCTCAAGCTTAATCGCCGCGCGGTGTTCGCGACCGCGCAAATGCCCCAGCAAATCGCGCCGGTCGCGCAGGTGGCGCCAATCGTGCGCGGCGTCTGCAGCTTGCGCGACGACAGGATCGAAGGCGCCTGGCGCCGATTGATCCTCGAATTCCGTACCAGTGATGCGATCGGCAATTTCGTCAACGGCGACGAACTACGCCGTTACAGCCAGGCGGGCGTGGTCACGCCCGACCACACCATCCGCACCAAGAACTGGCCGCTCGTTCTGCCGGCGCCTGAGGCTGGAAAGCTCGCGGACTTCCGCCGCGCCGCCGAACAGGCGGCGGCGGAATTCGTCGCCCACTACAACGCCTATTTCGCACGCAACAATGCGCGCGCCGGCGGCACAAAGCGCGCGCTCGATCCACTGCCGCGGGTCGTTCTCGTGCCCGGCCTCGGACTGTTCGGGCTCGGCCGATCGCGCAAGGACGCGCGCGTCGCCGCCGATCTTGCCGAATCCGCCATCGACACCATCACCGATGCCGAGGCTATCGGACGCTTCGAGGCTGTTTCCGAAGCCGACATGTTCGACATGGAATACTGGTCGCTCGAGCAGGCAAAGCTCGGCGCAGTCGCCGAGAAACCGCTCGCCGGCCAGATCGCGGCCATCACCGGCGCCGGCGGCACCATCGGCACGGCAGTCGCGAAGGCCTTCGCGGCCGCGGGCGCGGCGGTAGCGCTGCTCGACATCGACCTTGCGGCCGCAATCGAGAAAGCCAAGGCGATTGGCGCAGACGCGATCCCGGTCGAGTGCGACGTGACGGACGCGGCCTCGGTGCGAGCTGCCTTCGCGCAGGTGGTCACGGCGTTTGGCGGCGTCGACATCGTGGTGTCGAACGCGGGCGCGGCCTGGCAGGGCCGGATCGGCGAGGTCGACGAAGCCCTGCTGCGCCAGAGCTTCGAGCTCAATTTCTACGGCCATCAACGTGTGGCGCAGGCGGCCGTGAAGGTGATGCTGGCGCAGGGCACCGGCGGCTGCCTGTTGTTCAATGTGTCGAAGCAGGCGGTGAACCCCGGACCGAACTTCGGCCCCTACGGCCTGCCGAAAGCCGCCACCCTCTTCCTCATGCGGCAGTACGCGCTCGATTACGGCGCCGAGGGTATCCGCGCCAACGCCGTCAATGCCGACCGCATCCGTTCAGGCCTGCTCACCGGCGACTTCATCGCCGAGCGCTCCAAGGCACGCGGCGTCAGCGAGAAGGACTACATGAGCGGCAATCTTCTCGGCCGCGAAGTCACGGCCGACGACGTGGCGCAGGCCTTTCTGGCCCAGGCGCTGGCGCTGAAGACCACCGGCAACGTCACCACGGTCGACGGCGGCAATATCGCGGCGGCGCTGCGGTAGCGATCAATACTGCGGCGGCGAGCCCGAATTGGACGCCGTTCAATCGCTCGCCAGGATCACGTTCTTCAGGATCGGATAGATCTGGTTCTCCCAGCGCTTGCCGGAGAACACGCCATAGTGGCCGACGCCGGCCTGCATGTGGTGCCGCTTGAGATAAGGACGCAAGCCCGTGCAGAGATCGTGCGCGGCCACCGTCTGGCCGACCGCGCAGATGTCGTCGCGCTCGCCCTCGACGGTGAGCAGCATGGTTTTCCGGATCGCGCGCGGCTCGACCTTACTGCCGCCCCACTCCAGCGTGCCGGTCGGCAGCCGGTGCTCCTGGAACACGTAGCGGACGGTCTCCAGGTAGAACTCAGCGGTCAGGTCGAGCACCGCGAAATACTCATCGTAGAAATCCTTCGTGACTTTCGCCTTTTCGTGCTCGCCCTTTGAGATGTTGTCGTAGAGCTCGCGATGGGCGCGCATATGTCGCTCGATGTTCATGCTCACGAAGGCGGCAAGCTGCACGAAGCCCGGATAGACCCGCCGCGATGCGCCGGCATAGCGTAGCGGCACCGTCGCGATCAGGTTCTTCTCGAACCATTCGATCGGCTTTGAGTTCGCGAGTTCATTCACCTTGGTCGGATTGACGCGGCAGTCGATCGGGCCGGCCATCAGCGTCATGCTGCGCGGCTGGGCGGCATTGCCGTCCTCCGCCATCACGGCGACCGCCGCCAGCACGGCAACGCAGGGCTGGCACACTGCAACCACGTGGGCGCCGGGGCCGATCTTCTCCAGGAACTGGATGAGATGACCGACATAATCGTCAAATCCGAATCTGCCGTGCGTGACGGCAACGTCGCGCACGTTGTGCCAGTCGGTGATGTAGACATCGTGCTCGGGCAGCAGCGTGCGCACGGTAGCCCGCAACAATGTGGCGAAATGCCCCGACATGGGCGCTACGAGAAGGACCCGCGGCTGCGCCGTGTCGATGTCCTTCTTGAAATGCAGCAGCGTAGCGAACGGCGTGACATAGGCCGCCTCCTCGGTCACGGCGACCTCGCGATTGCCGACCAGCGTGCTGGTGATGCGATAAGGCGGACGGTCGTGGGTCAGGCTCGCGCGTGAAATCAATTCGTAGGCAGCGGTGAGATTGCGCAGCACCGCATTGTCGGTGATGCCCGCAAGCGGCTGCCCGATCGCGTTCATGGCCATGCCGGCGAGCGAGCGCACCGGCACCATGATGTCGGAATGAGCAAGATAGGCTTGATAGAGCATTACGTCGTCGGCGGCACTGCTGACGCAGCCACCCCATCCCCTCAAAAGGCTCAACCCGGCAGCGAAAATGCTAGTGCATTTGATGCTGCGCTGCGAGATAATTATCGCCGGGTTGGTCGAACCCGCTCTTGCCGGGGCGAGGATCGATGCGCGCGGCCGCTAAGCCGTGCGTCCGGATCACCGCATCTTAGCGTAGGAATTTGCGCCGGCGGCCTCGGCCGCCGATGATGTCGCGCCGGTACAAAAGGGGAAATGCGTAATGGCCAAGGCCACGCTCACCATTGCCAGCAAGAATTACGGCTCCTGGTCGTTGCGCGGATGGCTGCTCTGCAAAATGTCCGGCCTCGAGTTTGACGAGTTGCAGGCCGCGAGCGACGACCCTTCGACGCGGGCTGAGCTGCTGCTGCTCTCGCCCTCATTCCTGGTGCCCTGCCTCACCCATGACGGGGTCAAGATCTGGGACACATTGGCGATCGCCGAATATCTCAACGAACTGATGCCGGATGCCGGGTTGGTCCCTACGGCGCGTGCCCAGCGCGCGCACTGCCGTTCGATTTCAGGCGAGATGCACTCCGGTTTCAGCAACCTGCGCTCCGCCCTGCCAATGAACCTCAAGGCCCAATACCCGAATTTCAAAGTGTGGGCTGGCGCGCAGGCCGATATCGACCGCGTCGTGACGATCTGGCGGGAGTGCCTCGAAGCGTCCAGGGGACCTTACCTGTTCGGGCCGACGCCGTGCATGGCGGACGCGATGTTTGCGCCGGTCGCATCGCGGTTCGTGACCTACGACGTCAAGCTTGACGCAACCTGCGCCGCCTATCGGCAGACCATTATGGCCATGCCCGACATGGCGGAGTGGATCGCGGGTGCGCAGACCGAGCCTGACGAGGTGGAAGAACTGGATGTGGAGTTCTGACCGCCACGGCTTTTCGACCGCAGCAAGACCGCCGCCCCGCCCGATGGCGCGACCCTGTCGGGCTGGCACAGCGCCCACCCCGGCGCACCGCAATACGCGCTGTTGGCGGAGCGATGTTGCACGCATTACCTTCGTGGCCGCCGCATCGCCCAGATGAATATCAGATACACGATTGCCAAAGGCACCAGCAGCCCGAGCAGTCCGACGAAGACGTAGAGGTACCGCTCGCCGTTCCCAGCACAACACGAACATCCATGACGCAAATATATCGAGCGGCTTCTCTTGGTGATCGGAATTCTATTCAGGCAGGCGTCTGATCCCCTGATTTTGTCACCCAGAAGCAACAATGGCTCGCTAAAGCGTCGATGCCCCCACAACGTTTGGATCTGAATCCCTTTACCCGCTGATCAATCTAACAGATGTTTAACAATCCAGATTGGGGAATTGGGACAATGCCTATCCGGAAGGCACTTCTTGCGACGACGATGCTGGCAGGCATCGTGGGCAGCCCTTATTCCACCGTTGCCCATGCCGCCGATGCTACGGCAGTGCCGTTCTACAAGGCGCCGCTTCTGCCAGAACCGGCAGTCGATGGTTTCAACGCCAAGTGGGAAGCCCTTGGCGGCGCTCTGAACAAGGAAAGACTTTACGGGTCGCGCGGGGCCATTTCGATTCCGTTGGGCCGCGAGGTTGGCTTGCAAATCGATGGCGGCGGCGGCTCGTTGGGCGGCAGCGGTTTCGGCACCATTGCGCCGCACTTGTTCTTGCGCAATCCGTCGCAGGGATTGATCGGCGCTCTACGCCAGCTACACGCAATGGAACCGGTTCGGCGGCGTGCACGTGGCGCAGGTCGCCGGCGAAGCCGAACACTATTTCGGCCGATGGACGATCCAGGGCATCGCGGGCGTCGAGTGGGGCAATTCGGCATCCAACACCACTGTCTCGACGTTGATCGTACCCCAGAACGGCAATATCCCCGGGGTAATTACTACGAACTTCTTCACCGAGGGTTACGACGTCCAAACCCGGTTCTTCGACCAGATCAATATCAAATATTACATCACCGACAATTTCGCCGGTTATATCGGTCACCGCTATCTCGGCGGCCAGAACGCCCTGGCGCTCGGTGGTGAGACAGCTGTTTCGCTCGGCAGAGGGATGATGGCATCCGCCTTCGTCGAGGCCCGTTTGGGCGAGCATGCCTACAACGGCGTCTGGGGCGGCCTGAAGTTCTATTTCGGGCAAAAGGACAAGACGCTTATGCAACGCCATCGCCAGGACGATCCGCCGATCTGGGATACGTTGCATAGCATCCTGAACAATTACAATTCGTCTGGCTCTTCGTCCTCGCAGCAATTCTGCCAGTTTGGTCCCCCGTTCAACGGCTCGTGCGAAGCTTTCTGACGACCGGACGATCGCTCGATCAATTGGCGACAAGCGACACGAACGATTTGAGCTTTCCACCCGGACCGCGCGGGATCGTTTGCAGCGGCACCAGCACGGCCTCGGCCGAGGGATGAAACTTTTGCCGCATGTAGGCGTCTAGCCCGGCCATATCCGGCGGCCGCTCGGGGACATCAGGCACATATCGGAATTCAATTCGCCGATGGTCGACTTGGACCATCTGGAATTCGCGATGAGGGACAAAGCGCCTGATCGCGAGCGCATCTGAACCGCGAGGCCATATCCGCGTGCCGTCGGCGAACACGAATGCACAGCGGGTCCGTCCCAGAACCTGCGCGATGACGGGCAACGATCGCCCGCATGGACAAGAGCCTTCGGCAGCGATTGCGACGTCGCCGATCGCGTAGCGAATGAACGGCATCGCGTAGTTGTAGAATCCGGTCACAACGACCTGACCAACCTCACCGGGTCCCGCTGCCGTGCCGTCGTCACGCAGAATTTCCACCAGGACATTCTCCGCGGTGACGTGATAGCCGGCCGTGACCGGACACTGGGTGGCGATGGTTCCGACCTCCTCGCACGAATAGATTGCCGCCATGCGTGCGCCCAGTCTGTCATCAACCACCTCCCGCGCCCGCGGGAGGACGGTCTCGCCGGTGGTAAAGACGAGTTCGATCGCGAGGTCGCGAGCCTGTTGAGGTGTCGCCGCATATGCCAGCGCCATCGCGTTTGACGGCGCGGTCACCAGATACGGTGCCTTCACGCGCGCCAGCCATTCGAGCTGTTGTTCAACCGGCGTCCGGAGATCGAGATCATGAGTATCGGCCTGCGGATTAGCGTAAGACCAGCCCTTGCCGTCACGCCCCGACGGATATTGCGGGGCGTCGCTCTTATAGACCCGCAACCGCGCCAGCGATCGCGCGGTGTCAGCGTCCCACCAGCGCGCCATTCGCGTCATGGCCACATTCGCGGCAGCGTGAACGAGCCGATTCGACGCGATCGACAACGGCGCGCCGACCGACCCAGATGTTTGGATTTCCGTGACCTCGCCATGCATCGGCGCCAATTGCGCGGGATGCATCGATGCGACATGCGATGCGACTTCGTTGCGGGACACGATGGGAACTTCGCTCCAGCGTGAACGGTCGAAATGGCCGCTGCGATCGAACAGACAGCCGAGCCGGTCCCGATAGAACGGAACGTTGTCGTAGCCGTGCCGAACCAGGTTGCTCAGAAGCTGGTCCTGATATTGAACGAGGTGCTGCGGAAGCGCCCACTGGGTCTGCTCCAGCACACTCATGTAGCGGTCGAAGACAACATTCATCGCCGCACCGATCCGGAGCCCTGCGAGCTAACGCGGTGCCGCCAGCGCCACGAACAGGCGGCTGGAAACGTCGGCGGTAGCCGGTCCAAATGCTGGAGCATGATCTGATTTGACCGGCGTGATCGCTTCGATCGCAAACCCGGCCGCGTCGATGAGTTTTTCCATCTCCGAATAATCGGCTTCGAGCGATTCGCGGGAATGGCGCTCGCCGGCATAGGCTTCGATCCGTCGCAGGAGCGCTTCGCGCGGCTCCGGCAATGGAATCTTCAGGCTATCCAGACGCTCAATCAGATGCACCGGAACGCAGTCGCGATAGCGCGACAGATGTCGATCTTCGAGCCTCGCCCCTGGTGCGGAACCTGAGCATCAGTCGGCCGCCCGGGCGCAGCGAGCGGCGCAATCGCTTCATGACATCGAGCCTGCGGTCCGGCGCAATGAATGTCAGGATGGTGTGGGCAAAGACAATGTCGAAGCGATCCTCCGCAACAAACGCCAAGAGATCGACCTGCAGCGTTTCGATGACAAGCGACCACTCGTTGGCAAATCTGCGGCAGAGTTCGAGCGGCGTGCCGCACCGGTCGAGAACCGTAATGCCTGCCTCATGTCCATCCGCCGCGCGGGCCACCAGAGACAGGAGTCCGGTATCAGCGGCACCGGCGATGAGAATGTCGCGGCGGCCGCTCGCGATCAGATCGGCGAGGATGCCTTCCAAGTAAGGCTTTCCATCGCCAGCACCGCCGGGCGCCCCGGCCAATCGGAGATATGACCACAGGAAATGATAGTTCTGACACGTTCCGCAGAGACGACAGGCGAGTTCGGATGCGTTCGCCGCAAGTTGCGGAACATCCTCGGAAAAGCGCACATTGTCAGGCGTGCGATCCGATTCCGTAAACTGTGAGGTTGTTGTCAAGTGATGTTCCAAGATGAACGTCGCTGCAATTTGATGGCACGTTACATGCCGCCCTGATGACACGCGACCGGCTATCGACGTTCACCGCATCGCCGCCCAGGCGAATATCCCATACACGATGGCCAACGGCACCAGAAGCCCGAGCAGTCCGATAAACACGTAAGCGAGCGTGCCGCTCGCCGTCCCCAACAAAAAGGCGAGCATAATCGGAAAAAGGTTCGCGAGCCGCATGCGCGCCGAGTCGTACGCTACGGCCGCGGCAGGGTCGTCCCGCGCATTCCGCCGCGCCAGCCAGGCGAACGCCAGCATGGTGGCATCGATGGCGATCTGCGTCGTGTTCGTGGTCATGACATTGGTGGAGGCAACATTCCTCATCACCAGCCTCACGATCGCGCTCTGCGAGCCCATGGCAAACAGCGCCAGCAAACTCGCCACCGTGGTCGAAACCGTGTTGGGATCATGCAATGGCGCGTCGATCAGGAGCGCCGCAAGAAAGCCGGTCAGCACCAGCGCATTCGAGGCCCAGCGTCCAGGTGAGCGCCGAGCGGCCGTGACGCTCGGCCATCACGGCAACCACCGTCGTCACCACCGCGGCCAGAAGAAATGCCGGTATGGCGAGGAGCTTGATCATCACACCCTGCTCGCTGGAGACGAAAGCCACCGCCGCGAGCACAAAGCTGCCGGTGACCTGCGCAACGAACAGCCCGTAGAGCGCCAGTACCGTGCAGCTATCGATGAACCCGGCGGTGAAGCTCAGCAGCGGCGGAACGACCGCGTGGACCGGCGTCTGGCTTGGAACGAGCACGTTGTGCATGAGCCGGCCGATATCCTTGGGTCAGTGATCCTGGGGTCAGTACGCGATCAGGGCCTGAGCCAGTTGCCGATCCGCGCGACAGCCTCGCGCATCTCCGCCGCCGAGCCGGCATAGCAGAAGCGGATGAAGTGCCTGCCTCGCACCGGATCGAAATCGGCGCCCGGCGTTGCCGCGACGTGCGTCTCTTCGAGCATGCGCTTGGCGAAATCGAAGCTGTCGGCGCAAAAGTCCGACACGTCGACGTAAAGATAGAACGCGCCATCGACTGGGAGGATTTTGTCGAGACCCACCTTTGGAAAACCATCGATCAAGATGCGGCGGTTCTCCTCGTAACCGTGCTTGACGGCGTCCATCTCGGCGCGGCCATCGAAGGCGGCTTCGGCTGCGACCTGCGACAGCGTCGGCACGGAGATCGCGAAATTGCCCTGCAATCGCTCGATCGGGCGAATCAGCGGCTCCGGCAGCACCATCCAGCCGATACGCCAGCCGGTCATGCAGAAGTACTTGGAGAACGAGTTGATGATCACGGCATCGGGCGAGAACCGCGCCGCGGTTTCGGCCGCGAAGGCGTAGTCGAGACCGTGATAGATTTCGTCGGAGATGAACCTGATCCCTGCGCCCTCAGCGGCGGCGCACAGGTCGCGCAGTGCCTCCGGCGTCATCATGGTGCCGGTCGGATTGGCGGGGCTGGCGATCAGCACGCCCTGCAGCGGCGTCTTGCGGTGGACCGCCAGCAGCATCTCCGGCGTGATCGACCAGCGGGTCTCCTGCGTGGTCTCGATCGGCACCGGCTCGCATCCCAGCGCCGCGAGAATATTCCGGTACGGCGGATAGCCCGGCAGCGCGACCGCGACGCGGTCACCGCGGTCGAACAGCGCGAGGAACGCCAGAATGAACCCGGCCGACGAGCCCGTCGTTACCGCCACGCGCATCGGGTCGATGTCGACGCCGTGGGTCTCCCGATAGTGCCGCGCGATGCGTGCGCGCAGCGTCGGGATACCGAGCATCTCGGTGTAGGCGATGCGACCGGCTTCGAGCGCGGCGTGCGCCGCGGCGCGCGCGGTTGCCGGCGCCGGTGCGGCCGGCTGTCCCACCTCCATGTGGATGACCCGGCCACCGGCGGCCTCGATGCGCGCCGCGGCCGCCATGACGTCCATCACCATGAACGGCGGCACATCGCTGCGTGCCGAAGGCGCATTAAGCAGGCGTCTTGCCGTATCCAGCATGGTCGAAGCCTTGTCCCCCGCACAGCGCCAGCCGCCCCGCTGTCGCCGTATTTCTACGGGCAAATTGCGCACTAAACATCCCGAAACCACACAGGAACGTGAGCGCGGTGAAATCGTGATCGCGTTGACCACATTCGGACCCACCACTAGTGTCCCGATTCCGAAGTTCGCATCATTCCGCGGCGCTGTCGTTTGCGAACTTCGGAATCGAAGGACACTAGCAACTTATTGATCTAGTGTGGCTTTGGTTCAGAAGTCCGCATGTCGGACTCGCGGCAAGAATGATGCGGACTTCTGAACCGCCACACTAGGTTGCACGCAACTATGAAGCGAGCCCTGGCCAGCATGACCGATGCGCGAACACCTACCAGGACGGCTCGTCTGACGCCAGCCGCGCGTGTGGTGGCGGTGCTGACGGCCGCCGCGATGACCGTCGCGCACATCCCGACAGCGCGTGCGCAGGGCAGCATGCCGCTGATTCGCGATGCCGAGATCGAACAGCTGCTGCGCGAATACACGCAGCCTATACTGAAGACAGCGGGTCTCGCGAAGCAGAACGTTCACGTTGTCATCATCAACGACCGTGCGTTCAACGCCTTCGTCGCCGACGCCCGGCGTATCTTCGTTAATGCCGGCGCGCTGATGGAGTCGGAAAGGCCCAACGAGATCATCGGCGTGCTCGCGCACGAGACCGGCCACATCGCCGGCGGACATCTGTCGCGCATGCGCGAGCAAATCGCCGCGTCCTCGACGCAGGCGATTCTCGCCATGATTCTGGGTATCGGCGCCATGGTGGCGGGTGCCCGCAGTGGAAGTTCCGGCGTGAGCAATGCCGGCGCCGCGATTCTGCAGGGCCCGCAGGCCTCCATCCAGAATTCGCTGTTCGCCTATATCCGCCAGCAGGAAGAGCAGGCCGACCGCGCGGGGGTGAAGTTCCTTACCGCGACCGGCCAGTCGGCCAAGGGCATGTCCGACACGTTCAAGCGGCTGGCCGACCAGACCCTCTACCAGACTCGCTATATGAACCCGTACCTGCAGACCCATCCGCTGCCCGCCGAGCGCGTGCGGGCACTTGAGGGCATGGCCCGGCAAAGCCCCTATTGGGACAAGAAAGATCCGCCGGCGCTGCAGGCGCGCCATGATCTCATGCGCGCCAAGCTCTACGGCTTCATGGAGCGGCCAGACGCGGTTGCGCGCCGCTACCCGCTGAGCAATACCAGCCTGCCGGCCCGCTATGCGCGCGCCATTTCGGCCTATCGCTTCGGCGACCCGCGCTCCGCCGTGGCGCAGATCGACGCGCTCATTCATGCCCAGCCGCAAAATCCGTACTTCTACGAATTGAAGGGACAGGCGCTGCTGGAATCGGGCCGGCCCGCGGAATCGATCGCGCCATTGCGCCACGCGGTCCAGCACGCGCCGAACCCAGCGTTGATCCAGATCGTCCTTGGACAGGCACTGGTCGCGACCCGCGATCGTTCGCACGTCGACGAGGCCGTGTCGCTGCTGCAGGCGGCCGCCATGAAAGAGCCGGATACCCCCGAAGTGTATAGCCAGCTCGCCATGGCCTATGCACTGAAGAATGATCTTGCGCGCGCCGACCTTGCAGCCGCACAGGCCGCTTACACGCGCGGTGACTTCAAGACCGCGCGCGAGATCGCTGCCCGCGCCAAGACCCGCTTTCCCGTCGGGTCGCCTGGCTGGGTGAAAGCAGACGACATTTACAGTTACAAGCCGCCGCAAAGCGCGCGGCGGCTGTGACGTCAGGAAGGAAAAGAGACAATGCGACTTGAGCACCGCCCCTTCACCGCTGCGCTGATTGCAGGTCTGCTGGCCTTGCCGATCGCTCCGGTCGCGCATGCCCAAACGATCACGCCCGCGCAGCGCGGTGAGATCGAAGGGATCATCAAGAATTACCTCTTGACCCATCCCGAACTGCTCCAGGACGTCATGGCCGAGCTGGAGAAGAAACAAGCCGCGGCCGAGGCCGAGAAGCATCGCGCCGCGGTCAAGGAACATGCCGAGACGATTTTCAATTCCCCGCACCAAGTTACCGTAGGGAATCCGCAGGGAGACGTCACGATCGTCGAGTTCTTCGACTACAACTGCGGCTACTGCAAACGCGCGATGACCGACATGCTCGATCTCATCAAGAACGATGGGAAGCTCAAATTCGTGTTGAAGGAGTTCCCCGTGCTGGGCGAAGGCTCGGTGCAGGCGGCGCAAGTCGCAGCGGCCGTGCGTATGCAGGACAAGACCGGTGGCAAGAAGTACCTCGAGTTCCATCAGAAGCTGCTCGGCGGCCGCGGACCGGCCGACAAGGCGCGGGCCATGGCGGTCGCCAAGGAGGTCGGGTTCGACACTGCGCGCATCGAGAAGGACTTCGCGAGCGCCGAGGTGAAGGCGCAGATCGAGGAAAGCATGAAGCTCGCCGAGTCGCTCGGTCTCAACGGCACGCCGAGCTATGTGGTCGGCTCCGATGTAGTGGTCGGGGCGGTCGGCTTGAAGACGCTCAAGGAGCGGGTGAACAGCGCGCGTTGCGGCAAGGCAACCTGCTGAGCCGCGCTCCGGGCCCGTGCCGGGCTCACCTCTGTCGGCAGCGCGTTCTGACGAGGCAAGCGGGCGATCCGCTTGCCTCGTAGTACAAAAGCAGCACAAACCAAGGCCATCGGCGTCTAGCGCCGGTGGTTGAGTTCCGGTTTCCCCGGCGCTTTCCCTTTCACTGTCCGGCCCTTATAAGAGCGGCGTCGTTTTGTCGCTGCTCAGCCGGTCCATGGCGAAAACCATCTACGTCCTCAACGGCCCAAACTTGAATCTTCTCGGAACGCGCGAGCCCGAAACCTACGGCAGCGCGACGCTGAGCGACGTCGAAGCGCTATGCCGCAAGCAGGCGAAGCCCCACGGCATGGGGATCGAGTTCCACCAGACGAACCATGAGGGCGAACTGATCGACTGGATCCACGAGGCAGGCGCCAAGAAGGCTGCCGGCGTCGTCATCAATCCGGGCGGGCTGACCCACACCTCAGTATCGCTCCGTGACGCCATCGCGGCCGTCGAAGTGCCGGTGATCGAAGTCCACATCAGCAACATTTTCGCGCGTGAAAGCTTTCGGCACGTGTCTCACGTCGCGCCGGTGGCCAAGGCTAGTCTCTGCGGCTTCGGCATCGACGGCTATGCACTCGCAATCGACGGGCTTGCGGCGATGACCGGCATGCGGCGTAAGGGCTGAACCAGTGGCGGGCGAACGCAAGAACAAGGAGAAACCCGCGGTCGACCATGCGTTGATCCGCGAACTCGCGCAACTTCTCGACGAGACCGGCCTTACCGAGATCGAATTCGAGCGCGACGGCCAGCGCGTACGCGTGGCGCGCCGGACGCAGGTGGTCGCGGCGGCCGCGCCCCAGCCGGTAGGCACGGACGTTCCGGCAGCCTTATTCGGCACCGATGGCGCGCCGCCGGTCGATCCCGCCAAGCATCCCGGCGTCGTGACATCGCCGATGGTCGGCACCGCCTATATCGGGCCGGAGCCCGGCGCACGGCCGTTCGTCGATGTCGGCAGCCGGGTGGAGGCAGGCGAAACGCTGCTGATCATCGAGGCGATGAAGACGATGAACCAGATCCCTGCCCCGCGTGCCGGCACGGTGCTCCAGATCCTGATCGAGGACGGCCAGCCGGTCGAATTCGGCGAACCGCTGATGATTATCGAATGAGCGAGTTGGCGAATAGCGAATGGCGCAGTAGCGCATGGTGAGCAACAGCCCATGATCGCTTTTGTCCACTATTCGCTATTCGCTTTTCGCCACTTCCCGGTCAGATGTTTGAAAAAATCCTCATAGCCAACCGCGGTGAGATTGCGCTGCGCGTTTTGCGCGCGTGCAAGGAACTCGGCATTGCCACCGTCGCGGTACATTCGACCGCTGACGAGGACGCCATGCATGTGCGGCTCGCCGACGAGAGCGTGTGCATCGGCCCGCCGCCCGCGCGCGACAGCTATCTCAACGTGCCGGCGCTGCTCACCGCCTGCGAGATCACCGGCGCCGACGCGGTGCATCCGGGCTACGGCTTTCTCTCGGAGAACGCGCGCTTTGCCGAAATCCTCGGCGAGCACGGCATCCATTTCATCGGCCCCAAGCCCGCGCATATCCGGCTGATGGGCGACAAGATCGAGGCCAAGCGCACCGCGCTGCGGCTCGGCATCCCGGTGGTGCCGGGCTCCGATGGCGGCGTTACCTCCGACCAGGAAGCACTCGCGATGGCGCGCGAGATCGGCTTCCCGGTACTGATCAAGGCGGCGGCCGGCGGCGGGGGACGCGGCATGAAGGTTGCCGAGACGCCGGAAAAGCTCTCCGAGGCGCTCGCTACGGCGCGCGCGGAGGCGAAGGCCGCCTTTGGCGACGACGCCGTCTATCTCGAAAAATACCTGACGCGGCCGCGTCACATCGAGATTCAGGTACTCGGCGACGGCGAGGGCCATGCCATCCATCTCGGCGAACGCGACTGCTCGCTGCAGCGGCGCCATCAGAAAGTATGGGAAGAAAGCCCCTCGCCCGCCCTCAACGACGCCGCCCGCAGGGCGATCGGCGAGACGGTCGCGAAGGCGATGTGCGAACTGAAATATCTTGGCGTCGGCACGGTCGAGTTCCTCTATGAAGATGGACAGTTTTATTTCATCGAGATGAACACGCGCATCCAGGTCGAACATCCGGTGACCGAGATGATCACCGACATCGATCTGGTGCTGGAACAGATCCGGGTCGCGGCCGGCGGCGAACTCACGCTCACGCAGAACGACGTGACGTTTCACGGTCACGCCATCGAGTGCCGCATCAATGCGGAGAACCCGGTGTCGTTCCGGCCCTCACCCGGAAAGATCGTGCACTATCATCCGCCGGGCGGTCTTGGCGTGCGCGTCGATTCCGCCGTCTACCACGGCTACACCATCCCGCCCTATTACGACTCGCTTGTTGGCAAGCTCATCGTCCACGGCAAGACGCGCGGCGAGTGCCTGATGCGGCTCAAGCGCGCGCTCGACGAGTTCGTGGTCGACGGCATCGAGACCACGCTGCCGCTGTTTCGCGCACTGGTGCGCGAGAAGGAAATCATCGACGGCGACTACCACATCCACTGGCTGGAGGAGTTTCTCGGCCGCGGCGGGATGGCAGACTGACAATCCCCTTCCGCGATGCAACATACCAGCCGGGTAAAGTGCGGTGGGGATCGTTTCGCACCGCCAAGACGCTATATAGTTTGATACCGTGAGTTTGCGCCGCACGAATCCGAGCGGCGATGAAGCCGATGGCTCCGCGAGGGTCCTATGGCGGCGACTGCGATCTTGGCTGCGGCTGCGATATTGCGAAGATACTCGCGTCCGTGCATCTGGCTGCTGCTGGCCGCCGCCGCCTGCGCGCCAGCGCTTCGCGCGCAACCGGCACAACCCGCGCCGCGCGTCTTCCTCACCGACGTCAACGGCATCATCGGCGTCGCGACCGCGCGGCAGATCGCGCGCGCGATCGACAAGGCGCGAACCGAGAAAGCCAGCGCGCTGATTGTGCGGCTCGACACGCCAGGCGGTCTTGTGTCGTCGACCCGTGAGATCATCAAAGCAATGGTCGCATCGCCGGTCCCGGTCATCGTCTACGTGGCGCCGAGCGGCGCACGCGCGGCGTCAGCCGGTACCTACATCACCTATGCGTCCAACCTCGCCGCGATGGCGCCCGGCACCAATATCGGCGCCGCGACCCCGGTCGAACTGGGCGGCCTGCCGGGCTTGCCGCAACCGAAAGAACAGCCGAAAGAGAAGGACAAGAAATCCGACAGCGAGACCACGGCTCCGCAGCGCAAGGCCATCAATGACATGGTGGCGATGCTGCGCAGCCTCGCGCAATTGCGCGCCCGAAACGTCGAATGGGCGGAAAAGGCCGTGCGCGACGCCGCGACCCTGACGGCCCCCGAGGCGCTCAAGGACAACGTCATCGAGATCGTCGCAGGCAGCGTCGATGACCTCCTGGCGCAGGCCGACGGCCGCAAGGTGACGGTCGACAACAAGGAGGTGACGCTCGCGACCAAGGGCGCCACCATCGTCACCTATGAGCCCGACTGGCGTACCCGCGCGCTGTCGGCGATTGCCGATCCGAACATCGCCTTCCTCCTGCTGATGATCGGCTTTTACGGCATTCTGCTGGAATTCTGGCATCCCGGCACATTCTTTCCCGGCGTCATCGGCGCCATCAGCTTGATCCTGGCGTTGACCGCGCTGACGGCGCTCCCCGTGCATTATGGGGCGCTCGGGCTGCTCGTTCTCGGCATTGCGCTGATGATCGCCGAGGCGCTGACGCCCGGCTTCGGCATACTCGGTCTCGGCGGGCTGGTGGCGTTCGTCGTCGGCGGCATCTTCCTGTTCGAGGGCGCCGATAGCGATGTCGAAATCGCGGTATCGATGCCCCTGATCATCGGCTTCGCGCTCACGACCGCAGGTCTCGTCTTCGGCATCCTTGGCGCCGCCATGAAAGCGCGCCGGCGTCCGCCCGCGACCGGCGCCGAACAGATGATCGGCAGCCGCGGCGAGGTCGTGGAGTGGCACGGATCGAGCGGCCAGGTCCGCGTGCTCGGCGAAATCTGGTCGGCACGCGGCGCCCAATCGCTGAAGCCGAAGGATCTGGTGCGGGTGACCGGCCGCGAAGGGCTGACCCTGATCGTTGAATCCTAGACCATGATCCGATCCGATTCGGATCGGATCATGGTCTAGTTCATTCGTTTGAGCATGATCTGTTCCGAAAACCGGTGTCCACTTTTCGGAATCATGCTTCGGAGAGGAGACGTCACATGTTTGGTTTTCCAGCCTGGTCCGGCGGTCTGATACCGATCGTCGCGATCGTCATCCTGCTGCTCTACTCGTTCCGCATCCTGCGCGAATACGAGCGCGGCGTAGTGTTCCTGCTCGGGCGGCTGTGGAAGGTAAAAGGCCCTGGCATCATTATCATCGTCCCGTTCGTCCAGCAGATGGTGCGCGTCGATCTGCGCACCCGGCTGCTCGACGTCCCGCCACAGGACGTGATCTCGCGCGACAACGTGACGGTGCGGGTCAACGCGGTGGTCTACTACCGGGTCATCGATCCGGAAAAAGCGATCATCCAGGTCGAGCAGTTCGACGCCGCGACCAGTCAATTGGCGCAGACCACGCTGCGCTCCGTGCTCGGGCAGCACGATCTCGACTCCATGCTGGCGGAGCGCGAGAAGCTCAATTCCGATATCCGGCGAATCCTCGACGAGCAGACCGACGGCTGGGGCATCAAGGTCTCCATCGTCGAACTCAAGCAGGTCGACCTCAACGAAACCATGGTGCGGGCGATCGCCCGGCAGGCGGAAGCCGAGCGGATGCGCCGCGCCAAGGTGATCGATGCCGAAGGCGAGCTGCAGGCCGCTGAAAAGCTCGCGCAGGCCGGAGCCATCATGGCCAATCATTCCGAAGCGATGCAGCTACGCTACTTGACGGCGCTGCAACACATCGCCGGCGACAAGACCTCGACGCTGGTGTTCCCGGTGCCGATGGACCTGATCAAAAAGCTGGGCGCATGACCGGGCCCCAGCGGTTCACGCCGGGGAAAGCTCGGTCGCATCGAGTGTCGGCATCCGGCTGATCGAAACGAGGTAATCCAGCAAGGGACCGACATTGAAAGGGTCGTAGGGCTTGGGCACGAACATCGCGCCTTCGACCGGCTGCAACTGCTGGATCGCCGAAGGGCGGCCGGACGTGTACATCACCGGCAAGCCAGGCCGGAGTTCCCGCGCACGCCGCGCCAAGGCACCGCCGTCCATCGCGCCTTTCAGATTAACGTCAGTAAATAGAATATCGATAGGCAAACCTGAGTTCAGGCGTCGCAGCGCATCGCTCGCATTGTCGACCGTCTCGACCTCGAACCCCTGTTCCGCCAGCGCTTCGGCGGCGAGTTCGCTGATCAGTGGCTCGTCCTCGACCAGAAGAACGCTCGCCCGCTTTTCGATGGATACCAGCCCCGGAACTTACCCCAATCATTTTCGCCTCTCCTGCCGCATTGCTCTCGCTCTACCCGATGGGCCAACGCGGTACTGCGGCAATGGTTTGAGCGATTGCGAAAATTTGACTGAATCGTGACTAAGGCAAGGTAAAGCCCGCGCCGCAGCGGCGCGGGTGACGGGATTGAGGCGGCGGAACCTGCCCGATGCTCACGGCAACCGTGGCAAGTTGACCGTTTCGTCGAGCATCGCCTTGTCGAAATCGCTGATCAGGATTTCCACGCGCAGGTTCCACCGCCCGGCAACGGGAACCCGCAAATCATCGACCCGCCAGGTGCCGTCGGTTCCATGCGCGGCCTCGCGCCGTATTGGCTCGATCCCGGCCGCCGGATTGGCCAGCACCAGCGTGACCTCCTTGGCGTCAAGCGGCTTGAACGCGCCGTCAAGCACCGTTATGGCCGCCGACGCGCTTGGCCCCGCACGCTCGATCTCGATCTGGGCCATCGCCTTCTCGCCGTGGATATGGATGGAAACCGTCGTCGCGGCGGCGAGCGAGCGCGGCGGCGGCGTGAACCGCCACAACGCGACGAGCCCGAGGATTGCCAGCACGACGGCGAATTCGAACACGATGGACCTTCGCAGCGGCCGTGCGGCATCGGCTCCCCTTGCGGCATAGCGCGGCACCAACAGGTAGCGGTTCGCCGCCGCCAGGCCGAGCAGGACCGCGACCGCGATGAGCTTTCCGGAGAGCACGAGGCCATAGTCCGTGGTCCACAGCGCATCGACGCGGCCGAGTTGGACGTAGGCCAGCCACAAGCCGGATAGCGCGATGAGCGCAAGCGGGACGGGAATTGCGCGCGAGAACCGCGCCAGCGACGCGTTGGGTTGCGGCGCGCGAAGCGACGCCAACAGTGGCAGCAGCGATCCGACCCAGAACGCCACGCTGATCCCGTGTAGAAAGACCGCAGGGCGGCTGACGGCCCGCGGCGCGGCGTTGCTGGCGTGCCCGCTCAGCGCCAGCGCAAGGCCGACGCCGATGAGGCCGCAAAGCGCGAGCAAGCGGACCAGCCGTGGAGATTGCGCCGCAAAGCTGAACAGCGCCGCGAACAGCGCGAAGGCCGCGACGATCGCCGTCAGGCCGTAGGCGGTTTCGAGCCCGGTCTTCCACGCCGCCGCGTGCGTGATCCCGCGCAGCGGCAATTCGAGTGCATCGAGCCCTTGCAGTCCGACCGACAGCGGTGTCGCGATCAGCCCTGCCACCAGCGCGGTCACGACCAATGGTTCGGCAGCGGAAAAAGCCGGCGACGCAATCCACGCCCGGAAGAACGCGCCGCCGATGCCGACGAACAGCCCGAGGTAGATCGCAAGCTTCGCCGCCCAGATCGCCGCTCGAACGGCCGGGTCCGTCAGTTGACGCAATGCACGGCCGGCGGCTGCACGCTCGGCGCTCCGATCGAAAAGATCAGCGAGCCGCCGACCGGATGCCCGTCGGCCGAGATCACGCGCCAACTCAGCACGTGGGTTCCGTCCGGCAACGGCGGAACCGCGATGGTGAGGGTCGCATCCACGGCAGCAATTTCACCGAAGCGCAACAGCATCGCCGCCCGGACCTATGAGACGGATCGCGAGCGGCGAAACCGGTTCGTTGAAGGTGAGCCGCAGCGCCGATGGCGCCTGCGCGATGACGGCGCCATCGGCGGGCTCGGCCTTCACCAGCGTGGCATGCGCCCAGGCGACGGACGCAGGCACGAGTAGCGCGAGCGCCAGCGCGCCTGCTGCGAGGACGGCCGCAATGCGCTGGCGCACGGACGCGCGGCTAACGCTTCGGCAGTAGCTTCAGGCCGGGGGCCGGTTCCCGATAGTCGCCGGCGCCTTTGCCCGCGGCGGGAATCTCGATCCAGCGGTGCACGCCCTTCTCGCACTCCTGCACCACCGGGAAGTACAGCATTTTGCCGGCTTCGAGATCGTCGGCGATGTTCCCTTGGAACACGAACTCGTCGTAGTAGGCGTCCGGCAGCTTGCCCCCCGACCACGCAATCTCGGTCACGCCCTCGCTGAGCTTGGCGTGAAAGAGTTCATAGGTCTTTGGATACTTGCCGATGACGGTGGTGAGCGTCCAGCCGGGCTTGGGCATCGGCTTCGCGCGGATCACCCCTTCGGGAATGCGGACGCGGAGCGAGGTGGTAGCGGTGCCTTCGCAACCGTGCGGCACGCGCAGCACCGCTTTGTAGCTGGCGCCGACCGGCGCCTCTCGGTTCTCAAGCGTGACGTGCGCGGCGGCGGGACAAATGAGAGCGATGGCGCCGACGGCGCCGAACAGATACTGACGAAACATTTGGAGGTCTCCAGGCTCAAGACATGAGTGCGGGCGGCGTTGGCGCCCGCGTTGGCAGTGGCAAGCTCACGCGTGGCTTGGAGGAGCCTGTGACTGTCCAGCACGGATGGCGCCGCGTGCGGCGATGACGGTGAAGCGCGCAAGCTGTGATAACTTGGCGCCATCCAATGCACGCGGCAGCACCAGCGCCGGCACCAGCCGTGGCGCGAGCGCCGGCGCCGCCGACATGCAATAGCTGCAGCAGAGGTGCCAGGCCGTTCCGTTGTCTGGAGCGGCCGGTTCGGCGGGATCGGTGCCACCGCCACCATGACAGATGACAGCGGCGCTGATCGGATCGGCCGCCAGCATCGCGCCGCTCTGCGCGGTTGCGACACCGGTCAGGAACGCCTGCAAGGCGACGAGCCATGCTGCGATCAGGACGGCCGGCCGTCGCCAGGGATGTGGGGTAAAACCGATTGGCACCAGAACCTCTCGCGTGGCACCCTAGCACGACCTGCTTTTGGGAATCATCAGGCGCGACGGTGCGAAACCGTGACGCCGCAGCCAAGCCTGAGTTTCGGCATCCACGACATGGCCAGCCGCGAATCCACCGTCATCGAGATCACCCCGGAGGTGCTGCTCAAGGCCTACGCCTGCGGCATCTTCCCGATGGCGGAAAGCGCCGAGGACCCTGCCCTCTACTGGATCGAGCCGGATCTGCGCGGCGTTATTCCGCTCGACCGCTTCCACCTTCCTGCGCGGCTTGCCCGCACCGTGCGCTCGGACCGCTTCACCGTGACGGTCAACAATGATTTCGACGCGGTGCTCGACGGCTGCGCCGCGCCGCAGCCCGGCCGCCCGCGCACCTGGATCAATGCACGCATCCGGGTGCTCTATCGCAAGCTGCACGAGCGCCGGCACTGCCACAGCCTGGAAGTCTACGAAGACAAGACCCTGGTCGGCGGACTCTACGGCGTCACGCTCGGCCGCGCGTTCTTCGGCGAGAGCATGTTCCATCGCGCGCGCGATGCTTCGAAGGTGGCGCTCGTTCATCTCATCGCACGGCTCATGGCCGGCGGCTTTACGCTATGCGACACCCAGTTCGTCACCGATCACTTGAAAATCTTTGGCGCCATCGAGGTGCCGAAGCAGCGCTATCACAAGCTGCTGGAAGCGGCCCTCGTCGGCAACGGTAATTTTGCGGCGCTCGGCATCGATCGTCCGGTCACCGGCGCTGAGGCGCTGGCGCAGCTCGCCCTCGGCAAGCCTGAATCAAAAGGCCGCAACACGTCCGGCCGTGGTGGTGGTGAACGCCAGCAATCGTAGCGCTCTGCCTCAGCGCTATGGACGGCTGCTCTGCCGCTGTACCGGACGCCGGCGCGGCATCGGCGGAGGCTTGTCCGGCTGCGTGACCTGGGTCGTTGCCGTTGTATCCTGCGCAACAGCAGCAGCCGCGACCGGCGGGCTCTTACAATCCGAGAGCCAGACGTCATAGATCGGATGCTCGACACCGTGCAGGCCCGGGCTCGCGGCGAACATCCAGCCGGTGAAGATACGCTTGACCTGGCCTTGCAGAGTCACCTCGTCGACCTCGACGAAGGCGTCGGTGTTCGGCGTCTCGGTCGGCGGACGGGTGTAACAGGCACGCGGCGTCACCTGCAGCGCGCCGAACTGCACAGTCTCGCCGATCGCCACGTCGAATTTGATAATGCGGCCGGTGATCTTGTCGAGGCCGGAAAACAGCGCGCCCTTGTTGACGATCTTCTGGGACGGCGGCTCGGTCACGACTTCATCGCCGGGCGGCGGCGCGGTGTCGCCCGGTTGCGGCGCGCCGCGCGGCTGGCGCTGACCGGGCGGCAGTCCTGGCAACGGCGAAGTTCCTGGCAACGGCGCCGGTCCGCCAGGTCCGATCGCAGCGGTGCTGGGCGGTGGCGGCAGCGGTTGTGACTGGACACCCGGCGGCTGTCCGGTGGGAACGTTTGCCTGCGGCGGATAGGGTTGCTGGTCGCGATATTGATCCTGCTGATCCGGGTAAGCCGGATAGGCTGGCCGTCCGGGCTCGCGCTGGTCCTGATAATACGGCTCGTTACGGTATTGTTGCTGATACTGCGGCTGGCGGCCGTTCGGTACGCTGGACGGCGGTCGCGGCGGAGCACCGAACAGCGCCTCGAACGGATTGAACTGGGCCTGTGCCGATACCGGACAGAGCGCGGCAAGACCGGCAATCAGGCAGGCAATGTAAAGCGATCGAACCATCTGTCAGCGCAAGCCATCAGAACCGGCGCGGATCGCGCCCCCGGACAGCCGGTTAACACCCGGAATACGGCGGGGAAAGGGCGGCGCGCAGCGCCATCAACGCAATTCGCCGGCGAATGGGTTGGTGTGTCAAAGGCTTAGGCAGTTCGATGGAGACACCGAGTCATTGCCCTGGCGTCCAGGCCTTGTAGTCGCCGGTCGCCTTCGGCCGGCGGCCCTGCGCCAGCGTCGAACCGGTCGGACGGTGAGCGCCGGGTGTGCCGGTGAGATTGGGCCGGTGCGGCTTCCACCAGGCGCGCGGCTGTACCTTTTCCTCGGTGGGCGGCACATCGACGGTGTGATGCATCCAGCCATGCCACGAGGGCGGGATGGACGAGGCCTCGGCGATGCCGTTGTAGATCACCCAGCGGCGCTGGAAGCCGAGCGTCGGATCAATCTTGCCGCCCTTGGTGCGGTAATAGCGGTTGCCGAATTCGTCCTCACCGACGAATTCGCCGTGTCGCCACGTCCACAACTGGGTCCCGAAGGTCTCGCCGTTCCACCAGGTGAAGAAGCGCGTCAAAAACCGTTTCATCGACGATCGTTCCTACCGCCAACTCACCGCCAAGCGTCGGCCGCTTGATGGCATCGCGACCGTGCAATGTCCAGGCCAGCCCCTGGCCCGCCTGACGGTCATTTCTTGCCCGGTCTGCCGTTGGGGCTCGGCAGGTCGCCGATGCGCATCTGATCGAGCGCGCGGTCGGCGAAGTGCGGAATGAAGCCGTACGCCAGAAGTTGCTTGCGCGCCTTGGCGATCTCTTCCGGCGAATCGAGATATTCAACTGCGAACACCGGTTTGCCTTCCGCGGTCAGCAGCTTGAGCTTGGCGACATTCGCGGCGATCGACGCAGGCTTGTTCGGCCGCTTGTCCTTGGTTTCACCGTAGAGGATGTCTTCCTTGCCAATGCCGTCAATCACCGCCCGATAGGCCGGATCGCTGAGCAGCGCTTCGCCGTTCTGCGGCACGATCAGAAAGCCCGCTTTGCGAGCACGCGCGTGTGCGGCAAGCTTGCTGACGAAAGTCACCATCAGGGATTTGGCATCGGCCTTCTTGTCGTAGAATTCGAATTCGTCGACCTTGTCGAGCCAGACGCCATCGAACCCGGCCTTGACGATGCGATCGAGATAGCTGTTGTCGCCGCTAAAGATGATCTCCTGCCAGCCCGGCTCCCAGTAGCGCACCGCGTAATTGCCGCGCCATTCGGTGTTCTGACGATCGCGCCACGAAGGCGCCAACCAGCCGAAGAACCAGCCCCAGTACCACTTCCAGTAATAGCGGTACTTCTCCGCCTCACCGATCGAGAGATAAGACAACACGATGCGCCGGCTGCCGTCGGGCTTGCGCTTCATCTTCTCCAGGTCCGCTGGCGTGAATGCCGTATCGCTGGTGCCGTCGCGGGCGTAGTCAATGACGACCATGTCGTAGGGCGATGCCGCGACGACGTCTGGATCGACGTTCTGGAGTTGGTAGCCCCAGCTTTTCGCTTTGTCGAGAATCTGCGCGAGATCGGAACTGCGCGGCACCGCACGTTGCGACTGCGCGATGGCCGGGGCGTGCAGAGCTGCGAGCAGAATCGCCGCCATCACGACGGCGGCCGCACGTTTGCGCCAAGGGTTGCCTATGAACCGATCAACGGCTGCCGGCATGTGGTTCAGAACACTTTGCATAACGAAACGGCTTCCGGTTCCGGATGAAATTGGCCACGGCAGGCAAGAAAGCCTGAGCCGGACCGTGACGTCAAAGCCCGAGAGCGGATTGCGCAACGTTATGCACGACCGGTTTGCGGCGCGACGCCGTTGCGCCGCGGTCCCTGTCCCGCTTATGTTGCGGCGGAGCGCGGCGGGAAAGTTCGCGCAGTGAGCCCCAGGGGAAACGCCAATGTTGCATTCCACGATCAGCCCGGCGCGTGGCGCCGCGCGTACTGTCGCTTGCCTTTCGATGTTGCTCGCCGTGTCCGGTACTGCGCTGGCGCAGGTCTGGCCCGAGCGGACCATCCAGGCGATCGTGCCGTTCGCTGCCGGCGCCGCCAACGACATCGTTGGCCGCATCGTGCTCGAACAGGTGTCGAAACAGGTCAACAAGCCGATCGTGGTCGAGAACCGGCCAGGCGCCGGCGGCACGCTTGGCGTCAATGCGGTGGCGAAGGCGCAACCGGATGGCTACTCGATCCTGGTGCATTCGTCCTCGTTCAGTTCTGCCTTTTCGCTTTACAAGACACTGCCCTACGACACCCTCAAGGATTTTGCCGCCGTCATCCCGCTCGGCAAGACGCCGACTGTACTGGTGGTCTCGCCGTCGAAAGGCTTCAAGACCGTCGCCGAACTGATCGCGGCCGCCAAGGCAAAGCCCGGCGCAATGAATTTCGCATCCGCCGGCCTCGGTTCGGTGTCGCATCTTGCCGCCGAGCGTTTTCGCCTGAGCGCCGGCATCGACGCTCTGCACATTCCCTTCCGCGGCCCGAACGAAGCCTTCACCGAACTGCTGGCCGGCCGGATCGATTTCTATTTCCTGCCGCTTGCACCCGCATTGCCGCTCGTCAAGGAAGGCCGGCTGATCGCACTCGCCGTCAGTACCGATACGCGGGCGCTCGCGCTGCCCGACGTGCCGACCACCACGGAACTGGGGCTGAAGGATTCGGCCTACCTGTTCTGGACCGGAATCTTTGTGCCGGCCAAGACACCGCGCGCCATCATCGACAAGCTCTATGACGAAAACCGCAAGGCGATGCTGGTGCCGTCCGTGCAGGAGCGGCTCGCCAAGGTCGGCACCGAACCGATGACGATGAGCATGGCGGACTTCGAAACCTATTTCAAAGCCGACGTGCTCTCGACCGCCAAGCTCATGCAACAGGTCGGCATCAAGCCGAAGGATTAGGGCGCATCGGGCGCAATAGCAGCCGATCGGCCACAGAGGTAACGCGCATCGCGCCACACGGCGAGGCCGTCGGCTACTTAAGGTCGCGGTTTAAGGTCGCGGTCGAACGCTTCGGTCTCGGGATGACGCAACGCTCCGGCGATTTCCCGCTTGGTCAGGATCGTTCCGTCATCGCTCTCGATCAGCAGCGCCACCCGTCCGCTTGCCTTGACGTGCCGCGCCCAGCTCAGCGCCTCGTCGAACGAGCCGACCTCCTTGAACAGCATCTTGCTCTTTTCTTCCAGCGTTGAGCCCATTTCGGCGCCGGGCGGGCCGCTATAAACGCGGTGCATGGCCTCCTCCTTTCATTGTGCAGATCGGTGCGGGCACCTCGCCGCGCGTTCGATCTGATGTCCTCCTGACTAGCCAGACTATGTCGTCGCGGCGCGAGCGTTACCGTGCGCTTGTCCACCGCGATAAGGGCAAACCTCGCGATCCGGCAAAATGTTCCCGCTTGGGCCGGTCTCGGGCGCGCCTGCCTCGCTGTGCCGATGCGCCGCAGCACGGCCTGCAACGATTGCGCGCCGTCGAGAGCAGCCAACGCAGCGGTCAGGCCGGAGCCTGTCCGGCGAGCTTCGGCAGCAGGGCGAGCGCGTTGTTGCGCTCGATCGCCGCAAGATCGGCAGCACTGAGTTTAAACCGGCAAGTCCGGCGATCGTCACGTCGGGCGACCAGAACGGATAGTCGGAGCCGAAAAGGAGCCGTGAGACCGGAGCGACTTCGCGCACAGCGGCATAGGTGCCGGGCGTATTGGCGCCGATGATATCGTAATAGAGCTTGCCGAGTTCCGCCATCACGCCGTTCGGCACACGCGCGCCGAGTTCGGGCCGGTTTTTCGCCAGACCGACCAGGCGCCCCGCCACCATCGGCAGCGCACCGCCGCCGTGCGAAAAGATCCAGCGGATGTCCGGACAGCGCGTCAGCGTGCCGCCGAACATCAGGCTGACGATTGCGCGCGTGGTATCGAAAGGAAACTCGATCGACGGCGGCGGGATGTCGGGAATGACGCTGGTGAGAAAGCTCGCCGCCGTCGGGTGGAAATAGACCACCGCCTTGCGCCGGTTGAGTTCGTCGAACACCGCCGCGAAGGCTTTGTCGCCAGGCCATTTGTCGTCGTAGTTCGTCATCAGCGCGATGCCGTCGGCCTTGAGCACGTCGAAGGCATATTCGATCTCGCGCAGGCTGCCCTCGGTGTCGGGTAGCGGCAGCGCGGCGAAATGGCCGAAGCGGCCCTTGTGGTCGCGCTCGATCGTCGCGCAGGCGTCGTTGCACTCGCGGGCCAGTGCGCGCGAGGCCGCCACGTCGCCGAACCAGACGCCGGGCGACGAGATCGACAGCACCGCGGCGGCGATGCCGTCGCGGTCCATCACCTCGACGGCCTGGCCCGGCTGCCATGCCAGAAGCTTCGGGTAGAAGGCATGGGTCGTCTGTTTGAGGCGCTCGCCGATCGCGCTGACGTATTTCGGCGGATACGGGTGATGATGCGTATCGATGCGGTGCGGGGCCATGCAGCAACTCGTGCCAAGTTGCCGGCGGTCATGCGCGGGCCTGACCGCGCATCCGTCGAAAGATGTCCACTTCACTTGAAGTGAATGGATTGCCGGGTCAAGCCGGCAGTCGGAAGGATAAATCGCAGTTACTTCGCCGTGACGCCAGCCGCCTTGAGGATTGGCCACCATTTTGCGATCTCGGCGCGCTGGTAGGCTGCAAGCGCCTCGGGCGTCTGCTGCTCGCGCGGCGGCACCTCGTAGCCGATGTCGAGCATGCGTTTGCGCACCGCAGGATCGGCCAGCGCCGCCATCACGGCGGCGCTGAGCCTTGCGATCACCGGCTTGGGCGTGCCTTTGCCGGCCCACAGTCCGCCCCACACCGACACGTGCATCCCCGGCACGCCGGCCTCGTCCATGGTCGGAATATCCGGCGCGGCGGCGAGCCGCTCCGGCGCGGTGACGGCAAATGCCTTGATCTTGCCGGCCAGCACGTGCGGCAACGCGTTGGTGCGCTGGTCAAAGCTCATGTCGATCTGCCCGGAAATCATGTCCTGCATCGAATAGACCGAGCCGCGATAGGGCACGAGCTGGAAGCTTGTTCCGGTGATATTCTGAAACAACACGCCGCTGACGTGTGACGCGCTGCCGATGCCGGAATTCCCCATCGTGGCCTTGCCGGGATTGGCTTTGAGCCAGGCGATCAATCCCTTGAGGTCGTTCGCCGGGACCGCACTATTGGCAAGGATCAGGAGCGGCTGGGTCGTGACCATGCCGACCGGCTCGAAGTCCTTCACCACGTCGTATTTGAGCGCGTAGACGACGCCATTGACCACGTGGGTCGACCAGTTGCCGACGCTGAGCGTGTAGCCATCGCCCGGCGCCTGCGCGACGCGGCCGACGCCAATGCTGCCACCCGCACCGGTGACGTTTTCGACCACGACGGGCTGGCCGAGCGTGCCGCGCATGTGCTCGGCCAGGATGCGGGCGCGGGTGTCCCCCGGCCCGCCTGCGGCAAACGGCACGATCATGGTGATCGCCCGTGACGGGAAGGTCTGCGCCAACGCTTTGCCCGCCGCTGGCCCCAGCACCGCACAAAGCGCAAGCAGAAGGCTCTTCCAAGTCCGCATATCGTGATCCCTTTCCTGGTCTGGCGCGACCGCGCCGGCAGGTTAGCCGCAAATCCCGTGCCGGATGACGAATGCAGAGGAGAATCGCTCGCGCACCGGCACAGCACGCTGGTACGAAACTGCAACGTGGCGCCGATACCGAGAATCACCGAAGCAGACATGAATCGGGCCTTCGCACTGCTCTCAGGCCGTCAATTTTCTATCCAGAGTTGCAAGACAGCGGAGGCTTGGCGCAAGGCGCGCGCCCTGATGCCCGCTGCCAATCGGGCCGACCGCTATTTTTTGCGCTTGACAGAATCCGGTGACAGCCGCGTGACGGGACAACCTTGTCCCCAGCCTTTCAAAAGGCACGCGGAAATTCGATACTTGTTGCACCGCACCCGAGTCGTCCCCGCATTTCACAGGCTTGCACCAGTGGTAGCGGTTAATTCATATTTCGATACTAGGTCTTGACGGGCGCGGCGGGGTTGGCCTAGCTTTCACCTGTTCGGCGCGAGTGGTTCGTAGTACCCGCCGGGCACCTCCTGAAAGGGTCCCGAAGTCACCACTCCGCCTGCCGACACGGCTCCGGAGCCTGGGATCATCACGCCCACAGGACGTGCTCCGGACGCGCCGCAATGATCCGTGACCAACCTCTCAAGGTTGCGGACCCTGGGCGTTAGACAGACGGAAACGAGGCCACTCGGGCGCGGTCGGAGGCCGTCCGCGTCACGGGTCACGAGTCGGCAATGGCGTGCCGGCGACCTATATATTGTGGGTCATCCCGCAGGGTCGCCGCACTAACTCAAGGGGCAATCGAGATGCGGATCGAGCGGCGCTTTACGACCGAAGGACAGTCCGCCTACGCGGGCATCGAATTCCGGCTGACCACGAGCGAGATTCGCAATCCCGACGGCTCGGTGGTGTTCCACGCCGACAATGTCGAGGTTCCCACCGCCTGGTCGCAGGTCGCCGCCGACGTTCTCGCCCAGAAGTATTTCCGCAAGGCCGGCGTGCCGGCGCGGCTGAAGAAGGTCGAAGAAGAGACCGTCCCGTCCTGGCTGTGGCGCTCGGTGGCCGACGAGGCCGCGCTCGCGGAACTGCCCGAGAAGGAGCGTTCGGTCGGCGAGCATTCTGCCAAGCAGGTGTTCGAGCGGCTGGCCGGCACCTGGACCTACTGGGGCTGGAAGGGCCGCTATTTCGACTCCGAGGCCGATGCGCGCGCGTTCTTCGACGAGCACTGCTACATGCTGGCGATGCAGATGGCGGCGCCGAACTCGCCGCAGTGGTTCAACACCGGCCTGCACTGGGCCTACGGCATCGACGGCCCGAGCCAGGGCCACTTCTACGTCGACTTCCAGACCGAGAAGCTCACCAAGTCGAAGTCGTCCTACGAGCACCCGCAGCCGCACGCCTGCTTCATCCAGTCGATCAACGACGATCTCGTCAACGAAGGCGGGATCATGGACCTGTGGGTGCGCGAGGCGCGCCTGTTCAAGTACGGCTCCGGCACCGGCACCAACTTCTCCTCGCTGCGCGCCGAAAACGAGAAGCTCGCGGGCGGCGGCAAGTCGTCGGGCCTGATGAGCTTCCTCAAGATCGGCGACCGCGCGGCCGGCGCGATCAAGTCGGGCGGCACCACGCGCCGCGCCGCCAAGATGGTGATCGTCGACACCGACCATCCCGACATCGAGCAGTTCATCAACTGGAAGGTGACCGAGGAGCAGAAGGTCGCCGCGCTGGTCACCGGCTCGAAGATCAACCAGAAGCACCTGCGCGCCATCCTCAAGGCCTGCGTCAACTGCGAAGGCTCGGGCGACGACTGCTTCGACCCGGAGAAGAACCCGGTGCTGCGGCGCGAGATCAAGGCCGCGCGCAAGAACCACGTCGCGGACAATTACATCCAGCGGGTGATCCAGTTCGCCAAGCAGGGCTACACCGACATCTCGTTCCCGGTCTACGACACCGACTGGGATTCGGAAGCCTATCTCACCGTGTCGGGGCAGAATTCGAACAATTCGGTGCGCGTCACCGACGAATTCCTCAAGGCGGTCGAGTCGGACGGCGACTGGGACCTGACCTGGCGCACCAAGCCGGGCAAGATCGCCAAAACCCTCAAGGCCAGAGACCTTTGGGAGAAGATCGGCCACGCCGCCTGGGCCTGCGCCGACCCCGGGCTGCAGTATCACACCACGGTCAACGACTGGCACACGTGTCCCGCTTCGGGGCCGATTCGGGGTTCGAATCCGTGCTCCGAATACATGTTTCTAGACGATACGGCGTGCAATTTGGCGTCGATGAACCTGCTCGCCTTCCGCAACGCCAAGACCCGCGCGTTCGACGTCGAAGGCTACGAGCACGCCATCCGGCTGTGGACCGTCGTGCTGGAAATCTCCGTGCTGATGGCGCAGTTCCCGTCCAAGGAGATCGCCAAGCTGTCGTACGAATTCCGCACGCTCGGCCTCGGCTACGCCAATCTCGGCGGCCTCCTGATGTCGTCGGGCCTGTCCTACGATTCGGACGCCGGGCGGCAGATCGCCGGCTCGCTCACCGCGATCCTCTCCGGCATCAGCTACGCGACGTCGGCGGAGATGGCGAAGGAGCTCGGCCCCTTCCCGGGCTACAAGAAGAACCGCGACCACATGCTGCGGGTCATCCGTAACCACCGCCGCGCCGCCCACGGCGCGCGCAACGGCTACGAGAAAGTCGCGATGCCGCCGGTGCCGCTCGACCACAAGGCCTGCCAGTCCTATGGCGGCAATGCCCCGAAGATGGTCGAGCACGCCAAGCTCGCCTGGGACCGCGCGCTCGAACTCGGGGAAGCGCACGGCTACCGCAATGCCCAGGTCTCGGTGATCGCCCCGACCGGCACCATCGGCCTGGTGATGGACTGCGACACCACCGGCATCGAGCCCGACTTCGCGCTGGTGAAGTTCAAGAAGCTCGCCGGCGGCGGCTACTTCAAGATCATCAACCGCGCCGTACCCGAAGCGCTGCGCGTGCTCGGCTACTCGGAATCGCAGATCGCCGAGATCGAGGCCTATGCGGTCGGCCACGGCTCGCTCGGCCAGTCGCCCGGCATCAACCACTCGACGCTCAAGCAGAAGGGCTTCACGCCCGAAGCGATCGAGAAGGTCGAGAAGGCGCTGCCGACCGCCTTCGACATCAAGTTCGCCTTCAACAAGTGGACGCTGGGCGAGGAATTCTTTGCCACGCTCGGCATCGCGGCCGACAAGCTCGCCGATCCGCGCTTCGATCTGCTCGACCGCGCTCGGCTTTACGCGGCGCGAGATCGACGCCGCCAACATCCACGTCTGCGGCGCGATGACGGTCGAGGGCGCGCCCCACCTCAAGGCCGAGCACTACCCGGTGTTCGACTGCGCCAATCCGTGCGGCCGCACCGGCAAGCGCTATCTCTCGGTCGAGAGCCACATCAAGATGATGGCGGCGGCGCAGCCGTTCATCTCGGGCGCGATCTCCAAGACCATCAACATGCCGAACGACGCCACGGTCGAGGACTGCAAGGCGGCGTACCTGCTCTCCTGGAAGCTCGCGCTCAAGGCCAACGCGCTCTACCGCGACGGCTCGAAGCTCTCGCAGCCGCTGCAGAGCCAGCTCATCGAGGACGAGGACGACGAGGACGACGGCATCGAGGCGTTCATCGAGAAGCCGCAGGCGGCGCGCGTCGCGGCGCTCGCCGAACGCGTGGTCGAGAAGGTGGTCGAGCGCATCGTGGTGATGCGCGAGCGCGAGCGCATGCCCGACCGCCGCAAGGGCTACACCCAGAAGGCGGTGGTCGGCGGCCACAAGGTCTATCTGCGCACCGGCGAATACGACGACGGAAGGCTCGGCGAGATCTTCATCGACATGCACAAGGAAGGCGCGGCGCTGCGCTCGATCATCAACAACTTCGCGATCGCGGTGTCGCTCGGCCTGCAATACGGCGTGCCGCTCGAGGAATATGTCGACGCCTTCACGTTCACGCGCTTTGAGCCGTCAGGCCCGGTGCAGGGCAACGACTCGATCAAGTACGCCACCTCGATGCTCGACTACATCTTCCGCGAGCTCGCGGTGAGCTATCTCGAACGCTTCGACCTCGCCCATGTCGACCCGACCCAGGGCGGCTTCGACGCGCTCGGCAAGGGTGTCGAGGAAGGCCGCCCGCCGGCCGGCGCCGCGCGCTTCGTCTCGAAGGGGCTGACGCGCTCGCGCACCGACAAGCTCGGCGTGATCGCGGGCGGCGGCACGCGACGGCTCCGAGTCGTCCCGCGGCACCGGCGGCGAAGCTCGCGGCAGCGGAGTCTCGGTCCCCTCCCCCTTGTGGGGGAGGGTCAGGGAGGGGGTCATCGCCTCGGTCTCCAACGTGAAGGCGTTCGCCCGCACCGAAGTCTCCGGCACCACCGCGCTCAAGGCCGAGCCCGAGCAGAAGCTCTCGCCCGCCGAACAGCTCGAAGCGCACAACCTGCCGTTCGTGCGCGGCGAGACCCGCGCCGACGCCCGCGCGCATGGCCGCCGAGAAGCGCGCCGAAGCCAAGGCCAAGGGCTACGAAGGCGAAGCCTGCGGCGAATGCGGCAACTTCACGCTGCTGCGCAACGGCACCTGCATGAAGTGCGACACGTGCGGTGGGACGACGGGGTGTTCGTAGTCCAATAAGCGCGGGCCGCCATGCCGGTTGTCTTCCGCGATGGTGGCCTGCGCTACTATTTCTTCTCGAACGAAGGCGTGCCGCGTGAGCCGCCGCATGTCCATGTGAAAGGCCGCGGCTGCGACGCCAAGATTTGGCTGGAACCTGATATGTTGATCGCGGATAGCTACGGCTTTAATGCAAGAGAACTTTCCGTTATCCTGCGGACGGTCGCAGCCAACCGCGACCGTATCTTGAGAGCGTGGCATGAGCATTTCGCCAACGGCGGTCCGCTTTGATGAGCACACGATGTGGGTCGATCTGGCCGACGGTCGCACGCTCGGCGTGCCGCTTGCATGGTTTCCGCGCCTGCTGAATGCGACGCCCGCGCAACGCGAGCAGGTCGAGTTGAGCCGGGTCGGTTTGCATTGGGAAGAGGTGGACGAGGATATTTCGGTGGCTGGATTGCTGGCTGGCCAGGGCGATCTGACGCGCCGGATAGAACCCGCTGCCTGAGCGCCGCGCCGAAAGCTAACGCTATTGCAAATAGTCCAGATGGAGCGAAGCGCAATCCGGGACGACTTAGCCGCGGGCAGAGTGGCCCCCGCATGTTGCTGACGCTTCATGCGGGCTACAGGCCCCAATACGGTCGAGCCGGTAGGCCTACGAACCTTGCTCGCCGTCCCATGGCTGTTGGCGGGCGCCGTGCAGGATGCGCAGCACGGTCACCGTGTCGCGGCCAAACCTCATAGCAAGCGTAGATGGGGTAACGGGCCTGGCGCAGCAAACCGCTCGCTCGCTACGGCGCCGTGAATGCGCGCTCACTCGCGGTTTGCCTGGCGGTGGTCGTCCCTCAAACTGATGGTGTCGAAAGCAACGGAGTTCGGCGGAGCCGCTCCAAGCATCATCGAGGGACGACCATGGAACATTATGCCGGAATTGACGTGTCATTGGAATGGTCGAGCGTCTGCATTGTGGACGCGAGCGGCAAGATCGTTTGCGAGGGCAAGGTCGCGAGCGAGCCGGAACCGCTGGTCGGGTGGTTCGGTTCGTTTGGGCACGGCGTCGCGCGGATCGGGCTTGAGGCGGGTCCGCTGTCGCAGTGGCTTTACGCGGCGATGCGGGATGCGGGGCTTGCGGTCGAGCTGTTGGAGACGCGGCACGTGCGCGATGCGTTCAAAGCGATGCCGGTGAAGAGCGACCGCAACGATGCGCGCGGGATTGCCAACTGATGCGGCTGGGCTGGTTTCGTCCGGTGCATTGCAAGTCGATGTCGGCGCAGGAGACGCGTGCGCTGCTGACGCGCGCAAGCTCGTGCAGTCGAAGCTGCACGATGTCGAGATGAGCCTGCGCGGCATTCTGCGCGGCTTCGGACTGAAGGTCGGGCCAACCACCCCGAAGCGGTTCGAGGCGCGGATCAAGGACTTGGTCGCGGACCATCCGAGCCTGCGGGTGATCGCCGACGCGCTGCTGGCGGTGCGGGCTGTGCTGCTGCGCGAGTTCAGCGGCTTCGAGAAGCGAGTGCGGGTTTCGGCGCGTTCGAGCCCGCGGGCCCGATTGCTGATGACGACGCCGGCGGTGGGGCCGATCGTGGCGCTCACCTATACGGCCGCCGTCGACGATCCGGCGCGGTTCAAATCGTCGAAGGCGGCCGGCGCGCATTTTGGACTGACGCCGAGGAAGCACCAGTCCGGCGAGATCGACAGGAGCGGCCGTATCTCGAAGATCGGTGACGCGGGCGTGCGCGAGGCACTCTACCAGGCCGCCCACGTCATGCTGACCAAACCGGTCAGGGGCTGTCCGGAGCTAAGAGCTGGGCCATGCGCATTGCCCGGCGGGCGGGCATGCGCAAGGCCGAAGTGGCGCTGGCGCGCAAGCTCGCGGTGGTCCTGCACCGGATGCTCGCCGACGCAAACCGTTCAACCCCGCGGCCAAGAGCAACGCCATGGCGGCGGCGACGGCTACATAGACAAAGGAGCAGGAGAGTTTTCGGGCGGGCCACGACACCAGGCCTTCCCGACGCGAAGTCCCTCGCCGGGACGATGGATCAGGTCAGGCCGCCATCCGGGATGTTGCCGCAGAGCACGCCTCCGTAGATTGGCCGACCTATCCTCAAACGTATCCTATCGGGTGGCGGCCACGCGCCGACCACGGACAGAAGCGGGTATCCGGCGTGCGGACGACGCAAAAAGGGATTGACTAAACCAAGCCCGTTACAGAAGCCCGGATGGAGTGAATCGAAATCCGGAAACTACTTCCGGAGCCGTAGGGCGCAATAAGCGGAGCGCATTGCGCCAATCGCTCGTGAAGACGGCGCAATACGCTTCGCTATTGCGCCCTACGGCTGCTGCGCCCCCTTTCCTAGAACTCCCGTCCTGAGCATGACGCCGCCTTGCCCACCGCCCAACCGCGACGCATGATCGGCGGCGTTGCAACAACGGGAGGACCGCCATGACCGCCTTCAACGCCGTGCGCTTCCGGGTCAAGCCCGGATGCGACCAGGAATTCCTCGACGCGCACAAGAAGGTCGAGGGCAACTGGCCGGGCATCCGGCACGTCAACATGATCAAGACCGGCGAGCGCAGCTACTGCATCATCGCCGAATGGGACGATATGGACGCGATGATCGCGGCGCGGCCGAACATGATCGCCACGCTCGACAGCTTCCGCCACACGCTCGAAGACCTGGGCGGCGGGCTCGGCGTCACCGATCCGGTGGCCGGCCCGGTGGTGCTGAACTTGAAGTGAAGCAAACGAGCCCGGGTGAGCGCAGCGAAATCCGGAACGACTTTCGCCGCGCGCAGAGTCGGCACCGCATTTCGCCGACGCATGCGGGCTACGCGCCGCCGACAGAGCGATGCCAAACGCGGTGTTTGATTTTGATCAAGATGGCGCGGGGGGCGTGCCCTACGATGCTGGTCAGCACCTGCGGTCGCGCAATGGAACGATACGATCGGACTGCGAGCGCAAGCCGGAAGGCCATGGCATGTACAAGAACATCCTGATTGCGACCGACGGTTCCGAACTCGCGGACAAAGCGGTCGCGCATGGCCTTGCGCTCGCCAAGGCGCTGCACGCGCCGGCATCGGTGGTCACCGTCACCGACATCTGGTCGGCCTTCGACATGGCGCACGAATACAATCTGGGTAAGAAAGACGCGATCGGCGAGTACGAAAAGCTCGCGGCCGCGGGCGCCAAACGAATTCTCGATAAGGCAGCGGAGGCGGCGAAGGCGCAGGGCGTCGAGTGCCGGACGATCCACGTGCCGGACAAGTATCCGGCGGACGGCATTCTCGCGACCGCGCAGGATATCGGCGCCGATCTGATCGTGATGGCGTCGCACGGCCGCCGGGGTATCCAGCGGCTGCTGTTGGGAAGCCAGGCCAACGAGGTGGTCACCCGCAGCAACGTGCCGGTGACCGTCGTGCGGTGAAGCAGCCGCGGGCGGCGCGGGTACGGCCGCCACCTTCGCGCGGCGGGCAGCCGTCGTTAGGCTGCCACGGCCGGTTTCGGCTTGGTCATGTGGACAGACAGCACCCAGGCAAGCCACAGGGAGGTGAAATAAAGGGCCAGAAAAGCGATCAAGCTGACCTGCGAGCCCCATTCGTACTCAATGAAAAGCCCAATAAAGTATGCCGCGATATCGCCGAGAACCATAAATACTACGTAATAGACGATGAGCAGCACAGTCGCCTCCGCTGAACAATTCCCGCCCCGGAGGCGCTCTAGCATGGAATACTGCTCGCGCCGCGTAAATTTCCCGAAAACATCAAATCTATTTTTGTTGCAGGCCTCTGGCGATGCGCCGGCGGTTCTGCGGCTGCAGCACGCGGACTTATCCGATCCACCAGCCGATCAGAGCGGCGGCCGTGATCGCGATGGCCGCCACCATGATCAACTGGCTGCAGACCTTGGCGTAGAGTTCGTCGTCGCCTGCGGCCTCGAAGAACGGCGGCAGACGAAACACCATGTCCACGATACCGCTGGCCAGTCCCAGCGCGAGCGGAAAGAGCACGAGCGCCGCAAGGATGACGGCCGGAAGTGCAAGCATGAAGGCAGTCGGCGGCGAGCGGGCGAGCAGCAGCCAAAGCAGCGGCATCATGGCGGCAAGGAATATTGCAGCGGTCAGCACGAACAAGGCTGCAACCGCCGCTCCCGACAGATCGGCCGCGATCTCCCGCAGCCTGGCCTGTTCGGCTCGCGTGTAGTCGAACCCGCTCGCCTGCCAGCCGGGGATTCCGAACGCCAGCACCATGTTCCTGGCCCAGCCGCGCAGCATCATGCGCTGAAAGCGCGTCAGCATCTGCCCGCCCGGGCCCGCGCCCTCAGTCCCGGCGCGGATAGGACAGCGGCGTAGCGTCGATCGGCACGATCATCTTGCCGATCGGCCAGAGCGCGAGCGCGGCGAGCTTGAAATGCGCCCAGGCAAACGGGATGCCGATGATGGTGATGGCCAGCACGATCGCGAGCAGGAGATGGCCGAGCGCCAGCCACCAGCCGGCCAGCACCAGCCAGATGATGTTGCCGATAGCGCCGAGCGGCCCGGTGCCGATGTCCTCCTGGCCGAGATATTCCGCGCGCGACACCGCCTTCTGACCGAACGGCAGCAGGGTGTAGATCGCGATGTTGAAAGCGGCCCGCGCCCACGGGATGCCGATGATGGTGATCGCCATGATGATGCCGGCGACGACCCAGCCGAGCGCCATCCAGATGCCGCCGAACACGATCCAGGCGAGGTTGAGCAGGAACTGAACGGCGGTCACGGCGGAGCCCTCCGGTTGGCGGCAGCTTCGTACATATCGGGCGGCGCAACGCGGGATCAAGTCCGCACCCGGCCGTGCCGCCCGGCGGATGGCAGCGGCGCACCATCCGCGTTAGGTTAGCACAACGTGCCGCGCACGCCGTCAAAGGGAGCGGGCCATGGACTTCCTCGCACTGATCGTCCTTTTCATCGTCGTGCTCGGCGCAGGCAGCGCGTTCACCTGGCAGCAGACGAAATCCAAGGGCCGCTTCGGGATCGGCGCATTGCGTGCAAATTGCCCGCGCTGCGGGACAAAACTGCCGATGATCCGCAAGCCCGCCTCAAAAGAGGAAACATTGTGGGGCGGCTGGACCTGTCCGAACTGCGGCTGCAAGGTCGACCGCTACGGCCGGGAGCGCGCGGCGGGATAGCGCGGGCCGCGGCGCTATTCCTCGGGCTCGGTCGTGAAGTAGAGCGGATAGCCCTGGCTCTTGCCCAGTTCGGTCGCTTCCTTGGCCTTGGTGTCGGCGACGTCCTGCGTGTAGACCGCGATGACGCAGACACCGCGCCGGTGCGCCGTCATCATCACGTGATAGGCGTGCTCGACGTTCATGCGGAACACCGCCTTGAGCACCTGCACGACGAACTCGCGCGGCGTATAGTCGTCGTTGATCAGGATGACCTTGTAGAGCGGCGGCCGCTTGGTCTTCGGCTTGACCTCGGTGTCCGGCTTGACGAGGGTTTTGGCCATGACGACCTTCCTGCGCGCAATGACGTGACAGGTGCTGAATATAATTCAGCACCGCTGCCGCTCAACCCGTCCGGCACAGGGGTCAGGGAGCCGCCGCGCAACGATCCGTTCGCCGGTCAGGCGAAGCGAAAACTCTGGTCGGAGAAATCCAGCGTCACGTTGATGCGCCCTTCGTTCAGCGACCACGCATAGAGTTCGTACTGGCGCACGCCCGAGGAATGCATCGGGTCGGAATCGGCGATCCGCCGCGCCTCGGCTTCGTCCTTGGCGCGGATGATGATCAAGCCGAACGACGCGCGCGTGTCGCCCGGCGCGGTCGCGGGTCCGGCGCCATACATGATGCCGTCCTTCTCGAGCCTGATCTGGTGCTCGAGATGCGCCTTGAGGTGCTGCATCACTTCCTCCGGCGGCTTGACCGCACGAGTGATCACCACCCAGAGCTGCTTCTTCAGCATCCGCGCGTGCATCTCCTCGATGCTGATGTCAGTTTTCTGATCCATGGCGTTCCCTTCCGGATGTCCACGTCTCTTTTAGCAGGCGCGGCCCGCCGGCCGCTACCGCCGGCCGCGGCTTCGGCTAAGCTCGCAGCCTGTCTGCCGGATGAAGGGCGCGGCCATGGACCATCGCGAGAAAGTCGATCACCTGCTTGATGACCTGGGCCGCAAGGGCGTGAGCCGCTTCACCACCGCGCCCCCGATCTATCGCCTGCTCTGGCAGCTCGGCATCGAGGTGCCGCCGCCACACTTCATCGGCTTCTGGCCGCTTGCGCTCGGCATGGGGCTGTTCTTCGCCGTCACGTGGGGCCTGCTGATGTGGCTCCTGCTGTGGCGGACGCAGAACATGCCGCTGGTCATCGGCCTCGTTTCGTCGGTGCTCGCGGGGCTCGGCTTCGGCGTCGTCATGGCGGCTTATTACCGCTGGCGAGCCCGCAAGCTCGCCCTGCCGCGCTGGGAGGACTATCCGCCGGCGCGCTGAACACCGGTTTCAGAACGCCGCCAGACATTAGGGGCGCTTTGGTCCAGAAGTCCGCATGCTGAGTTCGCAGCAAGAATGATGCGGACTTCTGAACCGCTCCCTAGCGGCCGACGCCGAGAAACGCGCGGATCGCCGCCGCCGTCGCCTCGGCATCCTGCTTGTTGGCGGTCGGCAATGCCCAGGCCTCGCCCCCACGCATTCCCACCATCGTGTGACAAATCTCGACGCCGGAAGCGCGGTCGAGTGAGGTAGCGATTGAGACGTTCACGATCTCGGCGATCGGCCGCTCGACCGGCTTGAGCGCCCACAGCAGCATCTTGCGCTGCAAGCATGCGTTGGCGGCATCCTTGTCGAGCGTCAGGGTGGTCGAGGCGGATTGCAATACCAGCCGCTGTGGCGTCGTCTCGATGACGTTGACCATGGCCAGCCCCTTGGTCGTTCATCACAACCAGACACCCTACACGAACGGGCCAGGGGCTGTCAGGACACGGTGTCGCGATCAAACGGATCGCGGCGGATCACCCCTGCGGCCAAGCAAGGCATCGAGACTCCACGGACCGCCGCCGGCAAACGCGATATAGAGGAAAATAAAGCAGTACAGGATGGCGCCGTCGCCGCGGTTGAGAATCGGGAAGAAGCTCGCAGGCGCATGGCTGATGAAATAGGCGAACGCCATCTCGCCCGACATGATCAGCGCCGCCGGCCGGGTAAACAGTCCGAGCACCAGCAGGATACCGCCGACAAGTTCGATGGCGCCGGCGAACCAGTACATCGACAGGAACGCCGGCGTCGGAATCGGTGAGGGCCAGCCAAACAGGCGCGACGTGCCGTGCTCGAGAAACAGCAGCGCGGCGACGATTCGCACGATGCTGAGCACATAGGGCGCAAGCCGCGCGGCGGTGTCCTGGATGTTCATGAGTGTTCCCCCTCCCCATTCCGGCCGATCGTTTCTAGCCTCCGTCACGTCGATTTGCTCTTCACATTCGTCTGAAGCCCCCCTGCCGCTCGGCGCTTTGCGGCGCAGTTATCCCCAGGCTGAACCATCCGGCGCGCTTGGTGCGCCAACATTTTGAGCATTGTGATTCCAGCAAATTTCACCACCGATGTTCTTCCCACTGGCCTAACGCGATTGTTGCACTATAATGGGACATCAAGGTTGGGACGGCTTCCGACCTGTGGCCGATTTTTCGATGGAGATACCCACAATGAAGCGTTTCGCGCTCGCTCTGGGAGCACTGATGCTGGCTCTCACCTCGGTGGTTCCGTCTGCCTCCGCGGCTTGGCGGCCCGAATGGGTCGTGGTCCAGTGGACCAACGGCGACTGCAAGATTTGGCACAACGACATCAATGCGCCGCTGGGTGGCGGCTGGAGAGCGGTGGCCTTCTCGCGCACCTACTCGGGCGCGTTCGGCAAGCTCGGCTGGCTGCAGTCGCGGCGCAGGTGCAACCTCTGATCCTGCCATTCACCAGCGATTACTGTTGAAAGAAATCGCCCAGCCTAGCTGGGCGATTTTTTTTGCCGACGCCGCTGCAGGCTCACTTCTCGACAAAATCCGCGCAACGCGGCACCTCGGCGTTCGCGCCCCACGGCATGATCGGCACCGAGGAGGTCGAGTTCTTTGGCGAGCCTTCAATGATACGGTCGGAATAGACCATGTACACGAGCACGTTTCGTTTCGTGTCGCAGCCGCGCACGATCTGCATCTTCTTGAAGAACAGCGACCGCCGCTTGCGGAACATGTCCTCACCCTGCGCGAACTTGCCCTTGAAATGGATCGGCCCCGTCTGCCGGCAGGCAAGCGAAATATCCGACACCTCCTCGGCGACGCCGATCCAGCCTGAGAAGCCACCCTTCTCTGGAACCGTAAAGTGGCAGGCGACGCCTTCCACCTCCGGATCGTCGAGACCGTAGGTCGCGAGCTTGTCGTTCGGCGTAAGCCATTTGAACACGGTCGAACGCTTGAAGATCAGGTCGGGCTCGTCGGCAGCACGCGCCGGTGCAAGCCCGAGCAGCACCGCAAAAGCGATTGGCAGCGCGGCAAAGTAGCGCCAGGACGGGTTCATCGATCGGCCCTCGGATTTGCAATTGTCGAGGCCGTATGTAGGAATCGCAGCGCGGAATTGAAGATGCAACCGGGAGCCTCGCGTGGCGCGCGTGAAAATGATCAAGCCGGAGGAGGCCGACGCGGCCACCCGCGAGGTCTATGACGGCGTTGTCAAGCAATGGGGCCGGATCAGCAACTTCTCACAGGTTCTGGCGCATCAGCCTGCTGCGCTGGCCGGTTGGATGCTGCCGAACCAAAGCATCCGGTTGGATAACGTCGGCACCGATCCGGAATACGTGAAGATCCAGCAACTCGTCATCATCAAGACGTCGGCACTCAACCAGAGCGCCTATTGCATGTCGCACAACGTGCCGCTGGGCCGGAAGGTCGGCCTATCGGAAGCGCAGATCGCCGCCGCGCAGCGTGACGACTATCTGCGTTCACCCGACCTCGACGACCGGCAGAAGGCAGCGATTCGTTGGGCGGACGCCGTCACCCAGATGACGGCGCGCGATGATGACGCGGCGTTCGCCGAGATGCGCAAGCATTTTTCCGAAAAGCAGATTGTGGAACTCACGGTGTTCTGCGGCATGTGGAACTATTCCAACCGGCTGTGCGAGGCGCTGCACGTCGACCTGGAGCGTCCCGACAAGCGCATCGAATTCCAGAAGAAGTGACCGGCCGCATGCGGCCTCACAACCATTGTGAAGATAGAGGCCAACATGGCTGACGCGAAAAACTATTCCGGCGGATGCCATTGCGGTCAGATCCGTTATGACGTCACGACCGATCTCACGACCGTCGCACAGTGCAACTGCTCGATCTGCCAGAAGCGCGGCGCGCTGTGGACCTTCGTGCCCGTCGAGCACTTCGCGCTGCGGGCCGGCAACGACGATCTCGCCGATTACCAATTCGGCAAGAAAACGATTCACCACTACTTCTGTCCGCAATGCGGGGTGGGATCGTTTTCACGCGGGGCGGCGCCGAGCGGCCAGGAGATGGTCGCCGTCAATGTCCGCTGTCTCGATGATATCGACATCAGCGCCCTGACGATCACGCCGTTCGACGGACGCAGCCTGTAGCTCCGCCGCCGCGCGGCTAAAGCGAATACCCGCCGTCAACCACGAGGGTCTGTGCCGTCACCATGCTGGTGTCGGCACAGAGAAACACCACCGCAGCCGCGATATCGGCCGGCGTGCAAGCCCGCTTGAGCAGCGTGCGCTCGATCGAGGCCTGCTTGCGCGCCGCGGGCCATGGCTTCGTCCATTCGGTATCGACGAATCCGGGCGCGACTGCATTCACGCGCGCCTGCGGCGCCAGCGCACGGGCTAGATTCTTGGTGAGGCTGATCAGGCCCGCCTTGCTCGCCCCGTAGGCCATGCTGGAGCCCGGCATGTTGAGGCCGGCGACGGAGGCGGTATTGCAGACCGCGCCGTGCGCCGCCTTGAGCGCGTCCATCGCCGCATGCGTGCAGCGGAACGGCCCGATCAGGTTGGTGGTGAGGATCGTCGCCCAGAATTCCTCGGTCAGCTTGTCCATATCGGCCGGCGGGATCGGCTCGATGGTGTTCGAGGTGCCGGCATTGTTGGCCAGAAAATCGAGCCGGCCGAGCGCCTCGATCGCCGCGCGGACCATGGCTTCGGCCTCTCCCGGCTTGGCGACGTTGCCAGGCGCACCGATCGCCTTGCAGCCCGCGGCGCAAAGGCCCGCCACGGCGGCGGGCCCGCGCGGATCGTCAGGCAGGTAGTTCAGTGCAACCCGCGCACCCCGGCTGGCGAAGAGCTCGGCAGTCGCGAGCCCGATGCCCGAGGCGGCGCCCGTCACCAGCGCGGTCTTGCCGTCCAGATTGGTCATGTCGGCCCCCTCCCCGGCGGCGACCCGTGGCGGGCGTCAAGCCGCCTAGTGGTCCGATTCTAACATTCGCACCCCTTTTCGGCGGGCTATTTTGCGAATGTTAGAATCAAAGGACCACTAGCAACTATAAGCTACTGGTGGAGTTTTGGATTTGACATTCGCTTCGTGGACTCGCGGCGAGGCGGGTAGCGAACGTCAAATCCACTCCACTAGCGCGGCGCGCGGTCGCTGAACAGAACGCCGCCTTTGGCCTTGGAATTGGGCTCGGTCTCGATGAATTCGACCATCACGGCTTCGGCCGGGACCGACAGGTTCTTCACCACGGCGTCGGTGATGTCCTTCACGAGCGCACGTTTCTGCTCGACCGAGCGGCCCTTGACGGCATGAACGTAGATTTCTGGCATGGGAGTCTCCGTTTGTTTGAACCTTCTGCGTAGCTGCGGACACTATAGCGTTGGCGGTCCTCATAGAAAGGCTCTGGCCGCCGCCGGTGTGGAGGAAGCCTTAACCCTCGAAGCGAACCGTCCCTGGCGGTCCGTTGATTGATCCCACGCACGATAATATTTTCGTGTCCGGGGTTCATCGGAACGGGGGGCACAATGGAGTTGTTTATGTCCCGCTGGACCCTTGCCCTGTGCGCCGCAGCAATCGCGATTTCGGTCTCGAGCCCGGTGCGCGCCGACTACAATCTCGTCCGCTGGTCGTCGGGCGATTGCCAGATCTGGAATAACGACAACAACACCATGCCTTGGGGCGACGGCTGGGTCCTGCTGGCGTGGAACATGCCGGACTACGACGTCGCCTGGCAGGCACTTCGCTTCGAAGCTTCCAAGGGCAACTGCCGCCCCTAGCGGCGCATATGTTGCGACGCGCAATGATGCGCCGCCCAACGAAATAAACGCAGCGTAATTTTTCCCGGCAAGCCTTCCGACCGTTAGGTCAGGGAGGCTGCTTCATTGTGCCGAGATTTCCGGTATACGGGGGTCCGGCGAGGGTGCGGGGAGACAATCTCAGTGGCGGAGGAACGCCGTGGAAGTTCGAACCACTAGCGCTCGAAGAAAATACCTTGAGGCCAAGACCGTCAACAAGTGTGCGCAATGCGGGGAGACCATCTTCCTCCCTGAATGGTCGGAATATCTCGAACGGCATCGCGTGCGGCACCTTTGGGAGTGCGATGCATGCGGCTACAAGTTCGAGACGCTGGTTTCGTTTCGCGAGGTCGAGACGTCACTCGTTCCCTGATACGTGACTCCGACGCGGGCGAGCCTGCGTCCGACGTCAAATGCCCATCGAAATAGCAGAGCCACCGGCAAGCCGGTGGCTCTTCGCTTTTCTACCACCGCATCAAGCGGCAAGGACGCTCGATCAGGTGTAGATGATCCGCGCGGCAGGCGGCTGCGGGAGTTTCGCCACACCAGCCGGCGGCTGCGCAACGGCCGGCAATTGCAGCACGGTCGCGCGTTGCCCTTCACACACTCGCGTCAGCAGCACCACCTGCCCGTTGGGGAATTCCAGCGCGTCGTGATGGGTGGTCGGTTTATCCAAATCGACTTGGCGGAAGCGCGCGAGGCGCTGTCCGGTCTTCTTGGTCGGGAGAATGCCGATGCCGAAGGACGGTTCACATTCGACATCTTTCTCGAACGCGATTTCAGTTCCCGGCAGCAGGCACACGGCCACCTCAGGTTCGCCGACAGCGGTGAAGCCGCGGGTGATCGAGTTGCTGAAACGCGATGTCACCAACTGATCGGCGACCTTGGCCGCCCGCGTGGCGACTTGATGCAGACTATAGTCACACATTTCGGAACTCCTTTCCTGTGAACAGCCAGGATGGGCTCCGTTCGCCGCCGCTCGCGCGTTGCGGCAGCCGTGTCACATCAGAGCAGTCGCCCGCCCGGGTTCATGCCGCACTAGACTGGCAGCGGACACCAGCCGCCGCATGGTTGGATCGACACACACCCGGACTGTGGTCGGATGTTCCATATCGGAGTTCCATCGCAGCTGACAAAAGAATGAGTATGGCGATGGAAGGTTTCAATGGGATGCAACGCAAATCTTGGAGCAGCTCATCCATCCAAGCATACGCCCGGCCCACGACCGTTCAATCAGTGCGTGCGCTACTGATGATCCCTCGACAATACTCTGGCCAGCCGCACGTATCGTTTTCTTGACGGCTGCATTACGCGCCGATGAAACCTCACCGCGTCCGGCGCGCCGTGCAATTATCTGTGAGCACGGAAGAATTTGCCCCCGCAAGTGTTCATAGTTCGTGGGCCGCCGGACATCGCCTGCGGTCAAAATGGAAATCTGTTGGGAGCGACCCATGAACAAGAGACGCGTAAAGATCGGCTTATCGGCTGCAGCTTCACTCACGCTGCTGGCGTTCGGCTTAAGCACAAGCGCGCCTGCACAGCAGGCGGCTATGACGTTTTTCGTGACAAGTGCCGGCCCCGGCAAAGGCGCCGACCTTGGGGGGATCGCGGGCGCGGATGCACACTGCGGGCGCCTCGCGCAGGCCGCCGGCAGCACCGGCAAGACCTGGCGCGCCTATCTCAGCACGCAGGGCGCTGGCGCGGTCAACGCCCGCGACCGGATCGGCAACGGACCGTGGCAGAATGCCAAGGGCGTCGCGGTGGCGAAGTCGGTCGACGACCTGCACAGCGCCAGCAACAACCTCACCAAGCAGACCGCGCTCAGCGAGAAGGGCGAGGTGATCAACGGCCGCGGCGACACACCGAACCGGCATGACGTCTTGACCGGCTCGACGCCGGAGGGACGCTCGATTGCCGGCAGCGAGGACCGCACCTGCGGCAACTGGACGAAAAGCGGCGCGGGCGCCGCCATGCTCGGGCATGCCGACCGCCAGGGCCTGCGCGACGACGAGCCGTCCAAGTCATGGAACTCGTCGCATCCCTCGCGCGGACCGGACGGTGGCTGCAGCCAGAACGACCTCAAGAGCACAGGCGGCGACGGCCTGTTCTATTGCTTCGCCATAAACTGACGGCCTGCGAGACAATTGACAGATTTTGAAAAGTGCGCGGAGGCGGGATGCAATGCCCGCCTCCTGCTATTGATGGGAGAGCTGTTCTTATTCCTTGGGGAGCGCCTGTTCGCTCGGCAGGGACCCGCTACGAGCCGAGCCGAGCAAGACACTGCACCTCGGCTCCACAATCGGCCGTGTCGGCTTCAACTATCGCGGCGCGTAAGGTGAGCGAGCGCCCACCCGATGCAAAGCGCGGCGACTGCGGTCGTATACGGCCGTTCCTCGATGAAGTGACGGACGTAATCCTCCGCCTCGACGGCGCCCTTTTTCACCGATTGTGCAGCATCGGACGCGGTGTCCTTGGCCTGGCCGTAGAGGTCCTGTGCCGCGCCGGCAGCCTGATTGATCAGGCCGTCGACCTGGTTCTTCGTGTCGCCGGTGACGCGGCCGAAACCCTCTTGCACTTTGCCACCCAAATTGCGGGCAGTTCCTACCACTCGGTCTTCATTCATCGGATTCGTCCTCGCTGGTTGTTCCTCATCAACAACCGAGGCCCGAATTCGTTCACGTCTTTCAGGAACATATTCGGCCGCCAATGACTTGATCTCAGGGGCGACCCAAAGGAGCAAAGAAGTAAAATGAGCAACCCGAACCAACAGAATCCCGGCCAGCAGAATCCCGGCCAGCAGAATCAAGGCGATCCGAACAGGCCGGGACAGCAGCAAGGTGGCAACCAGCCCAACAAGCCCGGCCAGCAGGACCAGTCACGGCCCGGACAGGGCGGACAGCAGGGCGACCGGCCCGGCCAGGGCGGACAGACGCAGCGCTAACCAAATCTGCCAATCCACTCAAAGAAACCCCCGGCCTCTGCCGGGGGTTTTCTTTTGACGGGTTCTCTTTGCAACAACAACCCACATGCCCGCACGCCCTTTAAAGGGCAACCGCAGACTTCAGCCTTGTTGCTGTGTGGCAACTGGCCTGTGCAGAGCGTCCGCCGCGCCTCTTTTTTGGCCAGTTCCTCGGCTGGTATTTCGTCGCCGACGGACGGGCAGACCGCCTGGTGCTGCCATCGGCGCTTGTAGGGTCACTCTTGGGGGCATCGGCCCATGCCGCCGCGAACCTTGTGGCGGGCAGTGGGTCCAGCCGGTGGATCCTGAAACTGATGTGGTGTCGCGCGGCCGGCATGGCCTGTGCGGCGCCTTCTCGTTGTGTCCAACGTCAGGAAACGCCCATGTTTCGTAAGATCGGATTGCTGGCTGCCGTGCTCGTGGTGTCATCGGCACCGGCATTGGCACAAAGTCCATTTCCGATTCCGCTGCCGCCGCTCCCCGGGATGCAAGGCACACCCGAGGAGCGCGCCGCCTGCCAGGGCGACGTGCACAAGTATTGCGAGCGCGAATTGCCGGACGTGATGCGTGTCGCCAGTTGCCTGCAGGCAAACCGGACACGCATCAGCCCGGCCTGCCGGCAGGTTCTGGCCAACCGCGGCATGTGAACGACCGCCGACGGCGAGCCGGCCGCTGGTGTTCGTCTCCGACACGGATTTGTCACTCGTGCCGCCTGGCGCGCCCTTGCTAGATTTCGGCAAGGAGGTCGACCATGCTCGCCGACCGCAGACGCTTTCCTCGCCATCCTCGCCGGCACAGTTGCCATGCCGGTCATCGCGCGTGCCCAGTCCATGAGCCGCATCACCGCCTATGCGTTCTCCTTCCCCGGCCTCGACGGCGGCGACATCAAGCTCGCCGACTACGCCGGCAAGCCGATCCTCGTCGTCAACACCGCATCGCTCTGCGGCTACACTCCGCAATATGCCGGCCTGCAGCAGTTGTGGACGCGCTACCACGACCGCGGCCTGATGATCCTCGGCGTGCCGTCGAATGATTTCGGTGGCCAGGAGCCCGGCACGCCTGACGACATCAAGCACACTGCGCACGGGCAATATGGCATTGGCTTTCCGCTGACCGCCAAGGTGCAGGTCAAAGGGCCCAGCCCGCATCCGTTCTTCAAATGGGCCGCCACCGAACGGCCCCTTGAGACACCGCGCTGGAATTTCCACAAGTACCTGGTCGGTCGCGATGGTCATATCGCGGCAGTGTTTCCGACCGACATCGAGCCGATGGACGCGCGCGTCATCGACGCCGTGGTCAAAGAGCTTCCCACGGCGGAATAAACCCGCCGCGCCGGCGTTGACAATGCGGCGGACGGTGGCGAAGAGACGGCAAGAGGCAACGTGCCGCCCAACCGCACGCACAACATCAGCCCGTAACCATCCACACGGAGGACGCAAATGAACGTTCAGACCAAGCTGCCGTCGGACATCGAGGGCCTGGCGCGCCAGGTCGATCCGCTGTCGCGGCGCGGATTCTTCATGACCGCATCCGCGGCGGCCGCCGCCGGCTACACGCTGGCCGCCGGACCGGTTCGCGCGGAAGCCATCCACACCGACACCGCCGGCCTCACCACCGGCGACGCCAAGGTCAAAGTGCCGGGCGGCGACATGCCGGTCTATTTCGCCAAGCCGGCGAACGCCACCAATCCGCCGGTCATCCTGGTGGCGATGGAGATCTTCGGCCTGCACGAACACATCAAGGACGTGACGCGCCGCGTCGCCAAGCTCGGCGCACTGGCGGTCGCGCCCGACTATTATTTCCGCAAGGGCGATCTCACCAAGATCACCGAGATGCCGAAGCTCATGCCGGTCGTCAACAGCAAGCCGGACGCCGAATTGCTCGCCGACCTCGACGCCACGGTCGCGTGGGCGAAATCGCAGGGCGGCGACACCGGCCGGCTCGGCATCATGGGCTTCTGCCGCGGCGGGCGCACGGTCTGGGAATATGCCGCACACAATCCGAACCTCAAGGCCGGCGTCGCGTTCTACGGCACGCTGGTCGATCCGCCCTCGCAGAGCGCGATCTGGCCCAAGAGCCCGACGCAGCTTGCGTCCGAGATGAAGGCGCCGGTGCTCGGCCTCTATGGCGAAGCCGACCAGGGCATCTCGGTTGCGCAGGTGAAGGCGATGGAAGCGGCGTTGAAGGCCGCCGGCAAGACCGCCGAATTCCACATCTATCCGGGCGCACCGCACGGCTTTCACGCCGACTACCGCGGCAGCTATCGCAAAGAAGCGGCCGAGGACGGCTGGAAGCAGATGCAGGCGTGGTTCAAGAAATACAAAGTCCTGAGCTGACGGTTCGTCGATCGACCCACACAATTCGGCAGACAAAAAGGGCGGCCGCACGGCCGCCCTTTTTCAATCAGCCGTACTCGATGGTCACGGTATCTGAATCAGTTCCTTCACCTGCGCGGCCGACAGCGGCGCCGGGATGAATTTTCCCGCCACGGCGTCCGACATGATCGCATCCATCCCCTCGACGCGGCCGGTCGCCAGGTTTTCCTTCGGGATGAGCTTGCGTACCCGCAGGATGATGCTCTCCGGCAGCTTGGAATAGTCGCCGTACTGCTTGAGCGCCTCGGGGCTGGAGTACATCCAGTCTACCGTCTCCATGTAGGCACGGTTGAAGCGCACGAGCGCGTCGTGGCGGTTCTTCACGGTATTCACGTTGGAGAGATTGACCCGCACGGTGCGCTTGCGCAGCGACGCCACGTCGCTGCCGGTCGCGATGATCCTGATCTTGCCTTCTTCGACGAGATTGAGCCCGAACGGCGCGGCACCGAAGCCGACGTCGACCTGCCCGCTCATGGTCTGCGTGATGGTGGCGGCGATATTGCCGGTCGAGGTCGGTTTGGCGGTGAGCTTGTACTGTGCGATCAGCGCGAGCAGTGCCGCGTGGCTCGATGAGCCGGTCAACGAGTAGGCCACCGTCTTGCCGTTGAAGTCCTGGATGGTCTTGATCGGCGAGGCCGTAGGCACATACCAATAGAGATCGGGAGAGCCGATCATCTCGCTGCCGATGATGCGGACTGGCGCGCCTTTGGCAAACGTACCGACGGCCGCTGACACACCCGATGCGGTCGCGATATCGATGCTGCCGCCGATCAGCGCCTGGATCAATTCAGGGCCGGCCTGGGTGAACAGAGATCTCGAGCTTGAGCCCATGCTTCTTGAAAATGCCGCCGCGCTCGCCGAGTTCGGCGACGCCGGCGTCCCACGCGCCGCGTTGCGGGATCGCCACTTTGAGAATATCTTCCGCCAGCGCTTGACCGGTTGCACCGGTGATGATCGCCAAAGCGCAGAGCGCGCCCATGAGTTTCGTTTTCGTCATTTTTTGATTTCCTCCCAAGGTCGCTCCGCATCGGTTCACGCGGAAGCGGGCTATATGAGCCGATCGGCAGAGGTCATTCAAGCGATCCGGGCGAGACAAAGCTGCCAAAGGCGGCGAATCCAGTTCATCCTGTTGCTCCTGCATTTGTACTCGACAGGGCGATCGCCATCGGGGGATGATGGTTTTCGTCCTTCTCGCCCCGGCTGACTGACGATCCATGCGCCACCGCAATCTCTTTGATTCACCGGCCGCCCTGCTCGAGCATGAATTCGGCCAGGAGAAGGCCTCAGCCCTGGGCCGGCTTGGGCGCGCACTTGAGGCGGCGATCGCGGCTCTTGCCGAATTCGACGCACGGCATCCGCGCAGCGACGCGACGCCGCCCGAAGACAGGCGCGCCCGCGCCGAACTGGTGTCAGCGGCGAGCCGGGCACTTTGGCATTTCGTCGTGCAGCGCGAAGCCTGCGGATTGCGCGATATGCGTCTTGTCTTGCGCGACTACCGCATCCCGCCGGAGGTCGCGGCCCGCATCGGCGCCTGGCCGGAAATCGCCCAGCGCCGGCGCAGATAAAGCCACAAGCGACCATACGGGAACTCGGACGCCACCAGCCGCGTTGACCGGAACTGTTTCCAATGCCACGATAAATTCTGATTTCGCAGACCGCACGGCCGACGACTCGGACCACCAGCCCCTTGCAACCGAAAGGCAGAGCGCATGTCCATCCTCATTGGCGTGCTGATCACATTCCTGGTCATCATCCTGGTGCTTTATCTCGTCAACATGCTGCCGATTGACGGCCGCGCAAAGCAGATCGTCCGCGTGATCGTCATCATCATCGGCGTGATCTCGCTACTGAAGTATCTAGCGGTATTCTAAGGCCAGGCGTGACGGCAGCCGCAGCAGTGGCATCCGGATAAGGTTGACGAATCAGAGCCATTCCACGAATGGGAAATGTGCAGTTTGGTGCCTCGCGTGGCCGGTGTCTCGGCAACTCTTCTGCGTTCCTCCCCGCGTGGCGTGATCAACTGGGCGGTCTAACGACCGCCCTTTTCACTTTCGGGGAGTTGAGACCGGTTCAGCGGCAGAGCGCTGGCGACGGCGTTTCGGCTATTGATACCGGTAATATCGATACTTGCGCACCTTGCGGCGAACCGGCTGCTGGACCAACTGGGCGCGTGGATTGGGCTGGCAGTAATTGCCCAGACCCCTCGCGGTGTCCATGCACTGCTGGAATGTGAAATAGCTGCAGTCGAAGCCGTATCCACCGCCCATATTGGCGCACCAGGGCGCAGTCTGGCTCGACCATGCCATTGCCGCGCTTGGCAGCGCGAGCGAGCCCGCTCCGGCCAGGATCGCGGCTGCGAACATCAACGCCAGTCGGCGCTGCCCGTGGGCATTCGTGCTGGCGGCGGCCATGGAACCACTCCTGTTTCAGGCGTCGATCAGGAAGATCGTTATGACTCGTTTGCTTCAGCCTCACAACCTCGCACGGGATTGCGGCGGGTGTGGGCCGACCGGCTCGTCAACGGGCTCTTTTCGCGGTATTCAGGAGCAGGACGACAATGGCCCAAGGAGAAGTCCCATGACCATGAGCGTCGGAACGCTCGACCATTACAACGTCTCGACCCGCAAGCTCGGAGAGACCGTGAAATTTTACGAAAGCGTGCTCGGACTGGTGAATGGCCCGCGGCCGCCCTTCAACTTTCCAGGTGCCTGGCTCTACAGCGAGGGTCATCCGGTCCTCCATCTCAACGACATTTCGGAGACCGACAAGCCGCAACGCCCCGATTCGGGCGTCATCGACCATGTCGCTTTCGGCAGCCGTGGCTTCGAGGCGATGAAACAGCACCTTGCCGGCAAGGGCATCGCGTTCAGGGTCAATCAAGTCCCGAACAGCCAGCGTTGGCAGATCTTCCTGCAGGATCCGAACAACGTGGAGATCGAGCTCAATTTCGCCGTCGCCAACGAGACCGCCGCGGCCTGAGCGAGCAATGATTAGCGTTGGGTGAACGCGCCCGTCCTCCGAAGCGGAGACGGCTCAGCGTTTGCCGGCCTTGGCGACGAAATCGGCAATGAAGCGGGGCAGCGCGAAGGCCGCCACGTGCACCTCGGGCGACCAGTATTTGGTCGCGAAGCGGCCCGCCTTGCGGTAGCGATCCGCAATGGTCTTGACGCCGGCAAGGCGCAGCTTCGGATTGTCGGTCGCCCAGCCCATTGCCATGTGACCGCCCACATAGGTCGGGATCGCCGCGACGTAACAGGCACCGTCGGCGAACAGCTTGCGGAATTTTTTGATGCTGCCGGTGAGTTCGGCGGGTTGCAGGATCGGCACGCCGTTCTGCGTCACCATCACGCCGCCGGGCGTCATGCAGCGCTTGCAGGCGGCGTAGAATTTTTCGCTGAACAGCACCTTGCCGGGCCCCTGCGGGTCGGTCGAGTCGACGATGATGACGTCGAAGCGCCGGCCGGTCTTGGCGACGTATTTCATCCCGTCGTCGATCACGCTCTCGAAACGCTTGTCGGCGAACACCGGCTTGGTGAACTCGGGAAAGTGTTCCTTGGCAAACTCAACCACGGAGGCGTCGATCTCGACCTGGGTCACGCGCCGCAGCGACTTGTGCTTGAGCACCTCCTCGGCGATCCCGCAATCGCCGCCGCCGATGATCAGGACCTCCCGCGCCTTGCCGTGCGCGAGGATCGGCACATGCGACATCATCTCCTGATAAATGAATTCGTCGCGCTTGGTGATCTGCGTTGCGCCGTCGAGCATCAGCATCTTGCCGAAGAACTTGTGCTCGAACAGCACCAGATGCTGGTGCTCGGTCTGCAACTCGTAGAGCACCCGCTCGACCTCAAAGGTCATGCGGAAGCCGAGTTCGTCGAACAGCGTTTCCGGTATCCAGCGCTTCTGAGCCATGATGGGATGCCCGACACGCGATGGCCGGCGACGGAGAAACCATGCGCTCCGTCGTCGGCTCCGCGCTGCCTGTCCTGTAAACTAGCCGCGCTGCCCGCGCAAAATCTCGCTGACCTCGACGCGCTGCGCCGAGAATGCCTCGCGCAGCACCGGAATGCAGGCATCCGGATTGGCCTGGCCGCACATGAAGACGTCGAGCGCAGCGTAGCCGGCGTCAGGCCAAGTGTGGATCGAGATGTGGCTCTCGGCCAGCACCGCCACGCCCGAAACGCCGTTCGGCTGGAAGTGATGCAGATGGATGTGCAGCAGAGTCGCGCGCGCCGCGTCGACGCACCGGCGCAGCGTCTGCTCGATCAGATCGATGTCGTTGAGGCCCTGCGCCTCGTGCAGGTCGATGATCAGATGCACGCCGGCGCAGCGTACGCCGTTGCGCGTGGCAAAATGATCGTGAAGCTCCTCGACCGGAGCCGGGGTCACGACGCTCACCGGGACATTCTTTCGGGCGGTTCCTGAAGTTTCCAGGCCCTTCCCCGATCGCAAGAGGGCGTTCTGGCGCATCGCCGTCCTCCCCAACCGAGTGATCCAACCCGAGTTGCCGGCTCGCCACGATCAGTGACGAGCAGGAGCCTCGGCAAGCGAATGCCGCCCGACGGGTCCGCGCATTGGACCAATCACAGCGGCTGCCCCCAAATAAGGCTAAGGGGCCGGGAGTCAAGAACTTTCTGCGGAAATGGTTCCTCAACAGATCGCGAGTGAAACGCGCCAAGATTGAGCGAAACGATCGACGCGAAGTGACGGTCTGCTTGACCGGCCGCCGAATTCGACGCCAACTGATAGCATCATAAGAAACCAATCAGCGGAGAAACGCCAATGACTGCGAACGCCGGACGGCGCAAATTCTTCAGCCGGTGCACCTGCTGCGAGCCCATCGCGGCACCCATCGACGCAGGGCGACGGAGCTTCCTGGCGCAAGGCGCCGCAACGCTGGGCCTCGGCGCCGCTGCGACGCTGGACCGCGTTCTCCCGGCCAATGCGCAATCGCCCGCCAAGACCCGGATCGACGTGCACCATCATTTCCTCCCGCAGTTCCACGTCGATTCGATGATGGCGCCGGGACGCCGCGTCGGATCGCGGCCACCGAAGTGGTCCGCCTGCCCTTTCGCTCGAGGAAATGGACAAGAGCGGGATCGCAACCTCGATCCTCTCGATCGTGCAGCCCGGCATCTGGTACGGCAACAACCTGGACGAATCCCGCAAGCTCGCCCGCGAACTCAACGAATACGGCACCAAGACCGCCAAGGATCATCCCGGCCGCTTCGGGCTCTTCGCCTGCATCGCTCCGCCGGACGTCGACGGCAGCCTCAAGGAGATCGAATACGCGCTCGACACGCTCAAGGCCGACGGCATCGGGCTCCTGACCAGCTATCAGGACAAGTATCTCGGCGATCCGTCGTTCGCGCCGGTCTACGCCGAACTCAACCGGCGCAAGGCGGTGGTCTATGTCCACCCCACAACGCCCAATTGCTGCCGCGGGCTGGTGCCCGGCATCCCGCCGGGGTCGATCGAATATGCGACGGATTCCACGCGCACGATCGCGCATGTCGTGTTCAGCGGCACCGCGACCAAATTTCCCGATATCCGCTGGATCTGGTCGCACTCCGGCGGCACGCTGCCGTTCCTCACCGGCCGTTTCATCCGCCTCGCGATGGAGCGCAAAACCGCGCATCTGCCGAACGGCCCGATGCCCGAGTTCAAGAAGTTCTATTATGAACTGGCGCAGGGCAATACGCCGGGCCAGATCGCGGCGCTGCTCAAGATGGTGGACATCTCGCAGGTGTTGTACGGCACCGACTATCCGTTCCGCGACGGCGCCGAGGTCAATGCCGGCATCAAGGATTACGGCTTCACCGCCGCCGACATCGCCGCCATCGAACGCGGCAACGCGATGAAGCTTTTGCCGCGCATCAAAGCGGGATGAGCGCGGTCTGCTAGGTGAATGGATGACGTCATCCCAGGCTATCCCGGGATGACGCCACTTCCGTGACTTACCCGGCCACCGTGCTCCACGTCGATGCGAGGTGCTCGGCACCGCGCAGCGACAGCGCGAAGATCGTATTGGTCGGATTGACGGCGCCCGCCGTCGGGAAAATTCCGGGCCCGGCGATATAGAGATTCGGCAGCTCATGGGTCTGGCCGTAACTGTCGGTGACCGAATTGCCGGCCGCCGCACCCATAATGGTGCCGCCCATCAGATGGATGGTCGGCATGTTACCGCGCGCCGACCACACCTCTTTGGCGCCGGTTGCCTTCCCGATCTTGAGGCCCTCCTCGAAGTTTGCGTTCCACAGCGCCTGTGCGTCCTGGTCGTAGCTGTGGGTGATCCGGCCGAGCGGCATGCCGAAGCGGTCCTTGTCGCCGGCAAGCTCGATGCGGTTTTCGACATTCGGCATTTCCTCGCCGAATGCGCCGATGCGGGAGAATCCGCGTGCGGCGCGCTTCATGTAGGCATCCAGCGCCGGCCCGTAGAGATCGACCCGGGAATTGGCGAAGCCGCCCAGGCCGCTGGTCTTGACCGCCGAACCGCAGGTGATGAACGAGCTGCCGAACGCGCCCGGATGTGAGGTCTTCTTCATCCGTTCATAGGTCATGAACTGGGAGCCGGTGGTCCCCATGTGGTTCTGCACGTCCTCGTCAAACATTGCATTGGTGCCCGAGGAGTAGTGGCACATCAGGTATTTGCCGAGGAAGCCGCTGCCGTTGGCGAGCCCCTTCGGGTGCTTGTCGGTCGCCGAGTTGAGCATGATGCGCGGGTTTTGCGCCGCCCAGGCGGCCAAGACCACGACCGCCGCCTCCTGCACCTGGCGTTCGCCGTTCTGGTCGTAATACTCGATGCCAGTGACCTTGGTGCCCTGCTGATTGGTGAGCACACGCGTCGCAGTCGAGAGCGCGCGTATCTCGACGCCGGCCTTGCGGGCCTCTCCGAGATAGGTGACGATTGGATTAGCCAGCGCGCCGATCGGACAGCCGATGTGGCACCAGCCGTCGTAGATGCAGGCGGCGCGGCCTTTGTACTCTGTCGAGTTCATCGCCACCGACGATGGCACCATGCGGATGCCGTTCGCCTCGAAGCCCTTAAGCCAAACCTCGCCGTTGCGGAAGGTCTTCATCGGCGGCATCGGATAAGGCTTGCCGGCCGGCCGCCAGAGCTCTTCCGCCTTGGCGTCGCCCGATATGCCGATGTCGGCCGCAACCTTGTCGTAGTAAGGCGCAACGTCGGAATAATCGATCGGCCAATCGAGCCCGCGGCCGTGCTGGCTCTTGATCTTGAAGTCTTCCTCCAGCAAGCGTGGAAAATTGGCGAAGTGGTGCAAGGCCGCGCCGCCGACGCCCCAGCCGGCCTGGTAGGCGTAACCGAACGGATGCTTGCCTTCGAGCAGGAAGGGCGCCCCGGCCGGCTTGATCCGCCGCCCCCAGATGTCCGAACTGATGAGATCGGTGAGCTGCCAATCCGGCCCCTCCTCGATCATCACAACTTTCTTGCCGGCCTTCGCCATGACGGCCGCATAAGTCGAGCCCGACGCCCCGGCGCCGACGATGACGACGTCCACTTTTTCGTGCGTAGCCATGTCACCACCTCCGCTCTGGCGCGATGTGGGCCATGTAAGGGATGCCGAGCGACTCGTAGCCTTCCATCGTGCCGTACACGACATCGACGGCATCATGGCGCATCACAAAATAGATGAAGCCGCCGGACGGCCCCTGCCAGCCGTCGATCTTGTTCTGGCGCATCAGGCCGACGAACGCGTGCTGCTCGGGAGCACTGAGCTGCGCAAAGCGGCGGCCGCTATTGTGCGCCACACTTGCTTTATCGATCGCGCCGATGGCGGCACGATAGAAGTTCGCAAACGGCGGTCTGACGTTGAGAATGCGCGCCTCAAGCAGCGCTTCTCCCGCCGGCACCGAGAGTTGCTGATCGACGAAGTGAGCGACGCCAGCCGCCCGGGCGCCTGGCACAAGCGTCTCGCCTAACGCTTCGATGCACTCCGCTTCATTTTCTTTGAGCAATCGGAACGGCACGTTGCGCGCCCGCGCCTCTCCGGGTGTCAGCAGGACCTCAACTCCGCCTACCGTGAAGGCGAGCGCACCAAGGCCCGCGCCTTTCATGAAGGCGCGTCGTTCAATGACGTCCATTGTTTCTCTCCCTATGCAATGCCGGCTCGTGCGCCGGTTATCCCGGCAGTCGGCCAGTTTTTCTTTATTGCAATGAAATGGTGGGCCGGTTTCTCACTGGCGTCAACGGCCTACGCGATCACCCACCGCACGGCACGCCATGTGCGGGTCGCACTGCGTCACCGCGTGCGCCGCGCTTTCTCGTATCGCAGAGGACGAAGTTAGTCGCGCTTGTCCGGCAGATTTAATCGGATGTGCAATTCGCGCAACTGCTTGGTCGTGACTTCCGACGGCGCGCCCATCATCAAGTCCTCGGCGCGCTGATTCATCGGGAACAGCACGACCTCGCGCAGGTTTTCTTCACCGCACAACAGCATGACGATGCGGTCGACACCGGGCGCGATGCCGCCATGCGGCGGCGCGCCGAGCGAGAGCGCACGCAGCATGCCGCCGAACTTGGCTTCGAGCACGTCCTCCGAATAGCCCGCGATGGCGAACGCCTTCTTCATCACGTCGGGACGATGATTTCGTATTGCACCGGAAGACAATTCGACGCCGTTGCAGACGATGTCGTACTGGATCGCCTTGAGGCCGAGGATCTTGTCCTTGTCGTCCGGATCGAGCGCCAGGAATTCGTCGGCCGGCAGGTTCGGCATCGAGAACGGGTTATGCGAGAAGTCGATCTTCTTCTCCTCCTCGCTCCATTCGTACATCGGGAAGTCGACGATCCAGCACAGATCGAAACGGTCCTTGGCGACCAGATCGAGATCAGTGCCGACCTTGGTGCGCGCAGGCCCGGCGAATTTCACGAACTGCGCCGGATCGCCGGCGACGAAGAAGACCGCGTCGCCCTCCTTCAAGCCCATCTGCGCACGGATCGCCTCGGTCTGTTCCGGTCCGACATTGTTGGCGACCGGCCCGCGACCCACGACCTTGTCGTTCTCGGTCGCATAGAAAATGTAAGCGAGCCCCGGCTGGCCCTCGCTCTGCGCCCAGGAATTCATTCGATCGCAGAAGGCGCGGTTGCCGCCGCCCGGCGCCGGGATCGCCCAGACCTGGTTCTTCGGTGACGTTTCGAGAATGCGGGCGAACACCTTGAAGCCCGAGCCGCGGAAAATCTCCGAGACGTCCTGCATCTTGATCGGATTGCGCAGGTCGGGCTTGTCGGTGCCATAAGCGCGCATCGCCTCGGCGTAACGGAATGCGCGGAAATTTCGGCGTCACCGGCTTGCCGCCGGAGAACTCCTCGAACACGCCGCGCAGCACCGGCTCGACCGCATTGAACACATCGTCCTGCGTGACGAAGCTCATCTCGATATCGAGCTGATAAAATTCTCCGGGAGAGCGATCGGCGCGCGCGTCCTCGTCGCGAAAGCACGGCGCGATCTGGAAGTAGCGGTCGAAGCCCGCCACCATGATGAGCTGCTTGAATTGCTGCGGCGCCTGCGGCAGCGCGTAGAATTTTCCCGGATGAATGCGCGAGGGCACCAGATAGTCGCGCGCGCCTTCGGGTGACGACGCGGTCAGGATCGGCGTCTGGAATTCGAAGAAGCCCTGCTCCTTCATGCGCCGGCGCAGGCTGTCGATGATCTGCCCGCGCTTGATGATGTTCTGATGCAGGTGCTCGCGCCGCAGGTCGAGGAAGCGGTACTTGAGCCTGATCTCTTCGGGATATTCCTGGTCGCCGAACACCGGCATCGGCAATTCGCCGGCCGGTCCCAGCACCTCGATCTCGCGGATATAGACCTCGACCGCGCCGGTCGGCAGGTCCGGGTTGTCGGTGCCCTCTGGGCGCTTACGCACCTTGCCGTCGATCCGCACCACCCATTCCGCGCGCAGCGTCTCCGCCAGCTTGAAGGACGGCGAATCCGGGTCGGCCACCACCTGGGTGATGCCGTAGTGGTCGCGCAGGTCGATGAACAGCAGGCCGCCGTGGTCGCGGATGCGATGACACCAGCCGGAGAGCCTGACCTCCTGGCCAATGTCGGTTTCCCGCAGCGCGCCGCAGGTATGAGAACGGTATCGGTGCATGGATGAAGAGCCCGTGATGCCGGGCGGAAAGGACATGGCGGGCACCGGATGTCAAGAACGGGGCCGGCCGCGGCCCTGATCCGCAAAACCGCCAATTTCCATCCCAGCGGGACGATCACCGGATCATGGCGTCCGGTGTGCCGAGGGCGTTGGAGGTGATAAGCATGCCCCGCGCGACCGATTGTCGGCCTCGACAGCATGGCCGCAATCTGCACACTCGGCAGCCGCTTCACTCCATCGTCCGGGACTTCAATGGCCAAGGCAAGAAAGAGCAACAGCAAGCGCGTGTCCGGCACGACGACGCGCATGACCACCGCGGAGGCGACGGTCGCGGCGCTGATCGCGCATGGCGTCGACACGGTCTACGCGCTTCCGGGCGTGCACAACGACCACTTTTTCGACGCCTTGTTCAAGGCCGGTAACGCTATCCGCACTGTCCACACCCGCCACGAGCAGGGCGCCGCCTATCTGGCGCTTGGTGCGGCGCTGGCGACCGCGAAGCCGCAAGCCTATGCGGTGGTGCCGGGACCGGGACTGCTCAATTCTTCCGCCGCGTTGCTCACAGCCTACAGCATGAATGCGCCGGTGCTGGGCCTGATCGGCCAGATCAAGCAATCCTCGATCGGCCGCGGGCTCGGTCATCTGCACGAAATCCGCGATCAGGCCGGCATCATCTCCCGCCTCGTCGATTTCTCCGCACGCATCCGCGAACCGGGCGAAGCCGCGCCGCTGGTCGCCGCCGCGGTCAGCGCGATGGCGAGCGGCCGGCCCGGCCCGGCGGTGCTCGAATGCGCCATCGACGTGTGGGGACGCAGCGCGCCGGTCGCGCCGATCGCCGCGCCCTCCCCGCCGGCCGAAACCCTGGTCGATGAAGACGCTATCCTGAATGCCGCAAAGCGGCTCGGCGCCGCGCAACGCCCGCTCATCATCTGCGGCGGTGGCGCGCAAGGCGCTTCGGCGGAGGTCACCGCGCTGTCGCGCATGCTGCAGGCGCCGGTGCTGGCCCACCGGCGCGGCCGCGGCGTGCTCGATGGCCGCGATCCGTTCAGCGTGACGCCACCGCTCGGCCACGAACTCTGGCGCGAAGCCGACGCCGTGCTGGCGGTCGGTACCCGGCTGTTCATGCAGTTCACCCAGTGGGGCATCGACGACGATCTCGCCGTTATCCGGGTCGATGCCGACCCGGAGGAGCCGGAGCGATTCCGCAAGCCCGCGGTCGCACTGATCGGCGATGCGGCGCCGATCCTGCGCCGCCTCGCCGACGTGCTGCCGGCGCACAACCGCAAGCGCGCCTCGCGCAAGGCCGAGATGGCGGAACGCCAGGCGCAATGGGCCAAGCGCATGGCGAAGCTCGCGCCGCAGATCGGGTTTCTGGAGGCGATCCGCGCCGAACTGCCCGAGGACGGCATCCTGGTCGATGAAGTCACGCAGATCGGATTTGCCGCGCGGCTGATGTTCCCGGTGATCAAGCCGCGCACGTTTCTCTCGCCCGGCTATCAGGACAATCTGGGCTGGGGATTTGCCACCGCGCTCGGCGCCGCCGATGCGCGGCGCGATGTGCCGGTGCTGTCGATCTCGGGCGACGGCGGCTTTCTGTTCACCGCCAACGAATTGGCGACCGCGATGCGTCACCGCATCCCGCTCACCACGATCGTGTTTGCCGATGGCGCCTTTGGTAACGTGCGCCGCATCCAGGAGCAGTACTACGGCAACCGGGTGATTGCCGCCGATCTCGCCAATCCGGATTTCATCCGGTATGCGGAAAGCTTCGGCGCCGAGGCCGAGCGCGCGCGCAACCCGAAAGAGCTGCGCGCGGCGCTCAAGCGCGCGTTCAAACGCCGCGACGGCCCGACCGTGATCGAAGTGCCCGTCGGACCAATGCCCTCGCCGTGGGAGTTCATCCAGTTGCCGCACATCCGCGGCAATGCAACAACGCCCTCGCCGTGAACGCGTGAGACGACGCCATGGAAGCGCGCACCGATATGCGACGTGAGATTGGGGAACGCGTACCGCTGATCATCCGCCGGGTCGATGCCATCCCGGTTGGCTTGCCGCTCACCAAGCCGGTGACCATGGCCGGGTCCACCGTCAGCAAGGCGTTCAATATCCTAGTCCGGATCGAGGCCGAGGACGGCACCGTCGGCTGGGGGGAAGCCGCATCCGCCCCGACCATGACGGGCGACACGCTCGGCGGCCTCACCGCAGCGGTGCGCGAGCAGCTTACGCCGGTGCTGATCGGCGAAGACGCCTGGATGCGCCCGGCGCTACGTGAAAAACTCCGCCGTGCGCTCTATGGCAATACCGGAGCCCATTCGGCGATTGAAGTGGCGCTGCTCGATCTCGCCGGCCAGGCGGCGGGCCTGCCGGTCGTTGATCTGATCGGCGGCGCGGTGCGCCGCGCCGTGGCGCCAATGTGGCTGCTCGGCAATCCGACGCCCGAGCAGGACATCGCCGAGGTGCACAGGAAACGCGCCGAGGGCTTCGGCTTCTTCAAGCTCAAGATCGGCACCAAGGCGATCGAGACCGAGATCGCCGGCACGCTGGCGCTGCGCACCGCGCTCGGCCCTGCAACGCCGCTGTGCGCCGATGCGAATTGCGGCCTGAGCCTCGCCGATGCGCGGCGCTATGTCGAACAAACGCGGGACGCCGGACTGATGTTTGTCGAGCAGCCGCTCGCTCATGACGACCTGGGTGGCCTCGCCAAGCTCGCGCGCGTCTCGCCGGTGCCGATCGGTGCCGACGAGGGTATCCATTCGCTCGCCGACATCGCGGCGCACGAGCGTGCCGGCGCCGGCGGGGTCTCGCTCAAGCTGATCAAGCTCGGCGGCATGAGCGCAGCAATCGAGGCCGCGCAACTTTGTGCGCGGCTTGGGCTCGCGGTCAACGTCGCCGCCAAGATCGCGGAGTCGAGCATCGCGTCAGCCGCAGCGATCCATCTCGCTTGCGCGGCGCCCAACGTGGATTGGGGCGTGAGCCTCACGCATTTCTATCTCGCCGCAGATATCGTGCGAGCAACGCCGACGATCAGCGACGGCATGGTGGCGTTGCCCGCCAAGCCCGGGCTCGGCATCGAGGTCGATGAGGCGGCGGTCGAGCGCTTTCGCGTAACCGCTTGAAATCGATCGACGACGGCTGTCAGCGACCGCCCGGCACCAGACCGTCCGGAATGGCCGAAGGAGCGAAGCGCCGCGGCCAGTTCTTGCGCGTATACATGATCATCAGCGGAATATACGCGGCCAGGATGACGAGCTTGAGGATGACGATCGCCGGCAGGCTCAAGCCGCCGACCGCCCCGATCACGTAAACCAAGCACGACAATCATCGCCAAAAGGAAGATGTGCTCGCCCCAATAGGCCGGCGCATGCTTGCCCGCCCGGAACTCGCACGCCGGGTTGGCGGCGGCCACGCGCGCCACCAGGCCGCGTACCAGCGGGCCATAGGTCGCCGAGCGGTCCTCGAAGTTGCCGACCCCGGCATAGTGGGTCGATACGATGGCGGCCAGGGTTCCCTGTTTGAGCTGCAGGTCGCAGCGGTAGCGCCCGCCGTCGGCACGACTGGGGGCGAAGGACAGCCGCAGCCCCCGGATATCCGCGTAAGGATACCGCACCGTGGCACCGATCCCCCCGGCAATGATTTCCTCGCGTTCCAGGGCATCCGGTCCGAGCCGCCAGATGGTCTCGTTTTCCAGCGCACTGACGCGTACATGGTGGGTGATCGGATCGAGGGGGGCGTTCATGGCCGAATCCTATACAAAATGGCGGGTGATTCTTCGCCCCGCGACGTTCGGCTCCGAGCGCCGCTGACAAACCCGCCAGCCTGCGCTATCTAGCCCCTACATGGAGCCGATCACCAAGACCAAGAAACTGGCCGAAGCCTGTGCCCGGCTCGCGCGTCACCCCTTCGTGACGGTCGACACCGAGTTCCTGCGGGAATCGACCTATTATCCGATCCTCTGCGTGGCCCAGTTGGCCTCGACCGAGGAGGCGATGGTGGTCGATGCGCTCGCCGACGGCATCGACCTTGCCCCGTTCTTCGAGCTGATGGCGGACGAGAAGGTCGTGAAGGTCTTTCACGCCGCCCGGCAGGACATCGAGATCTGCTGGCACGCCGCCAACGTCATCCCCGCGCCCCTGGTCGACACCCAGGTCGCCGCCATGGTCCTGGGCTACGGCGATTCGATTTCCTACGATCAGCTCGTCGCCCGCATCACCGGCGACAATCTCGACAAGTCGCACCGCTTCACCGACTGGACGCGGCGGCCGCTGTCACCAGCGCAGCTCAATTACGCGGTCTCCGATGTGACCCATCTGCGCGACGTCTATCTCAAGCTCAGCGCCGACCTCGACAAGCAGGGCCGCACCGACTGGATGCGCGAGGAAATGAAGGTGCTGACCTCGGTCGAGACCTATCGGTCGGAACCGCAGCACGCCTGGGAGCGGCTGAAGACGCGGGTCCGCAAGCCGAAAGAACTTGCCGTACTGATGGAGGTCGCCGCCTGGCGCGAACAGGAAGCGCAGAGCCGTGACGTACCGCGTGGCCGCGTGCTCAAGGACGACGTCATCGGCGACATCGCGGTGCAGGCGCCGACCACAATCGAGCGGCTCGGGAACCTGCGCTCGCTGCCCAAGGGCTTCGAACGGTCGAAGTGGGGCGACGCGATTGTCGAGGCGGTCAAGCGCGGCGTCGCGCGCGATCCCAAGACACTGCCACGGCTGGAGCGCCCACGGCCGGTCGTCAACGGTCAGGCAACCGTCGAACTGCTCAAGGTGCTGCTGCGCATGACCGCCGAACGGCATGGCGTTGCCGCCAAAGTCATCGCCACGGTCGATGACCTCGAGCGCATCGCGTCCGATGACGCCGCGGAGGTGCCCGCACTGTCCGGCTGGCGGCGCGATCTGTTCGGCGAGAAGGCGCTGGCGCTCAAGCACGGGCGTCTATCGCTCGCGGTGGAGAAAGGCCGTGTCGTCGCGCTGGAGCGGGAAGCCCCCTCGCCGCCCATGCATTGAGCGGGCTAGGATGGCCTGCCGCGAACCCCAGGAAGGCTACCCATGGGCCCGTTCCTTCGCAATCAATGGTACACCGCCGCGACCTCCGCGGAGCTAAGTGCAAGGCCGCTCGCCCGCATCATCTGCAACGAGCCGCTGGTGATCTTCCGGGGCGAGAACGGCGAGGTTGCCGCACTCACCGACCGCTGCCCGCACCGCAAGGCGCCGCTCTCCAGCGGCGAGGTGGTCGGCAACGACATCCAGTGCGGCTATCATGGCATCCGCTTCGCGGCGGACGGCGCCTGCACCCGCGTGCCCGGCGATGCGCCGGTCGGCCGCAACTTCCGCGCCCGAAGTTTTCCGGTGCGGGAGATGCACGGGCTCATTTTCATCTGGCTCGGCGAAGCGGCACTGGCCGATCCCGCGCTCATTCCCGACTTCAGCGAGAATGTGAAGGACGGCTGGGCCGGCGTGCACGGCACGATCTACGTCAAGGGAAACTACCAGCTTCTGGTCGATAACCTGCTCGATCTCACGCACGTGGTGTTCGTGCACAAATCGACGCTCGGCGGCAGCGGCGTGGCAGAGGCCCCGCTCGAAGTGACAGTCGATGGCGATGTCGTGCGCGCGCAGCGCATCATGCACAACGTCGATACCTCACCGATCTACAAGGCAGCGCGCAACCTGCAGGGCAAGATCGATCGCTGGCAGATCATCGAATTCCAGCCGCCGATCTATGTGCGGATCACGCTCGGGGCGCGCGAGGCTGGCGGCGATCTGCCGATCGGCACGCCCACACACGTCGTCCTCAACAGCCTGACGCCGGAGACCGAACGGACGACGTGGTACTTCTGGTCGACGGTGCGGCCGTGGGCGCTCGACGACGAGAAGGTGTCGAAAATCTACAAGGACATGACTGACACGGCCTTTGCCGAAGACACCACTCTGGTCGCGCAGCAGCAGGCGCTGATCGACAGCGACCCAACCGGCGCACCGCTGGTCACCCTCGCGTTCGACCGCGCCGCCATGGCGGCGCGACGCGTCGTCAAGCGCAAGCTCGAAGAGGAGGCGGCGGCCAGCGCCCTTGCATCCATCGTGCCGGCGAGTTCCAGGACCGAGGGCACGCACCGCGAAGCTCAGACCGCACGGAAGTGAATGGCGCGCGGCGGACGAAGCGCTATCGCGGGCGCGGCGGCCGGACCCACTTCAAAAACTCCCACGCCGGCACCGCGGTGATGCCGCCGACCGCGCCGCTGAGATAGCTCGGCATGTCGGAACCGAACAGCCCACGCCAGATAAGCCCGGCGAGATAGCTTGCCACCAGCATGAGGGCGAGGGTGATGAGCAACCGCAACCAAAGGGCCATGGCGCCGCTCCCTGTGCCCGATTTCACCGGTGACGATCCTACGCCAGGCGGCGGCCGCAATCACGCCACCTGCATCACCGGCTCGCGGCCAATCAGCCGCGCAAGCTGACGCAGCCGGGCGAACACCCGCTCGCCCGCGAGCGCCGCAAAGCCATTGTCGAAGCGCAGCACCAGTTGGCCGCGCTCGACCATCATCGGGGTTTTGGGCAGCACCCCGGTGGTCGAGGCGGACACCAGATACGCCACGCGCAATGCCGCTCCGAGCACCCGGGCGCGATCGAGCACGCGGGTCGAGGCAAGTTCGCGCAGCCGTGGCGACAGTTCGTCCTCGACCAATCCGACATGACGGAAGAACACCGCGAGCGCGATGAAGGTGCGGCCGGGATGATCCACCCCCACAAAGGCGGCATTGGCAATAATGTTGAGCGACTGCTCGCCGCGATAGTCCGGATGGGCGCGCCAGCCGATATCGGCCAGCAGGCACGCAGCGTGCCGCAACCGCCGCTCATCGGCGGTTTCGTCAAGGCCCGATGACGCCATGAAGCGGTCGGTCCATGCCATCAATTCCTCGCCATGGTCAGGCGAGCGCGAACGCAGCAGGTTGAGTTCGCTCGCGGCGGCGATCAGAGGGTCTTTCTCGCGCTCCTTCGCGCTGAGCAGCGAATAGAGCAGCCCCTCCCGCACGCCGAGCGCGGAGAAGATCACGTCCTTCGGCTTGGCGATCCGCACCAGGTTTTCCAGCACCAGCGCCGCATAGGACAGCAGCGGACGGCGGGCGTCGGTGACAACCTCGATCCGCGACAGCGTTTCCGGATCGACCCGATGCACCAGGCTCGAAAACTCGTAGGCTTCCTTGGCCGGGATGACGTAGCCCTGCATGACATGCAGCGGATAACCGTGCTGCCACATATGCAGCCGCGCCAGCGCACGCCACGTGCCTCCGACGGCATAGAGGCCGCGGCCCTTGCCCTTGTCCAGCAGACCCGTCTTGCCGAGCGCCTTCTCGACGATCTTTTCCGCCTTCTTGATCGATTTCGACGAGATGTCCTGCAACGCCAGGCCGCCAAGCGGAAGCGTCATGCCGCCCTTGGTGCGGTGCCCATGCACCTCGGTGAGTTCGAGCGAGCCGCCGCCGAGATCACCGACAATGCCGTCTGGCTTGTGAAAGCCGGAGACCACACCGAGCGCGGAGAGTTCCGCCTCGCGCTTGCCGGACAACACCTCGATCTTGACGCCGCAGAGCCGCTCGGCCTCCGCGACGAAAGCCTTGCCGTTCTTGGCGTCGCGGCAGGCCGCCGTGGCAATCGCCAGGACCTTCCCCACCGCCATGCGATCACACAACGCGCGGAAGCGGCGGATCGATGCCAGCGCCTTGTCCACCGCATCGGCCGCCAGCAATCCCGTCGATTGCACCTCACGGCCAAGGCCGGCGAGCACCTTCTCGTTGAAGATCGGGGTTGGGCTACGCGTCAGGCCCTCGTAGACGACGAGCCGGACTGAGTTCGAACCGATGTCGACGACCCCCACGGGCGGTCCGTGGTCGAGACGACCTTGTGCCATGTTCGTTGCCAGCCGCCGCCGCTTAACCGCGGTCGTGGCGGCGTATAAGGCTGCGCGGGGACGATTCCTTGAGCGATGTGCCACGGCCCGACAGACTTGGATTGGTCATGAAGTATTTGTGAGCGTTGAAGGGTTCCTCTCCCTCGGCCGCTCTTATGCGATTCGAGGTGCCGTCGGGTAGTAATTTCCAGCTTTGTTCATTGTCCTTGAAATTGGCCACCATGATCTGGTCGAGCACCTGCTCGTGCACGGTCGGATTGAGGATCGGGCACAGGACCTCGACGCGGCGATCGAGATTGCGCGGCATCATGTCGGCCGACGAGATATAGACTGCCGCCTTGGGATGCGGCAGGCCATGGCCCATGCCGAAGCAATAGATGCGGCTGTGTTCGAGAAAACGGCCCACGATCGACTTCACGCGGATGTTCTCCGACAGTCCCGGAATACCGGGCCGCAGGCAGCAGATGCCGCGTACCACCATGTCGACCGCAACGCCGGCGCGGGACGCATCGTACAGCAGGTCGATGATCTCGGGATCGACCAGCGAATTGTCTTTCATCCAGATCGCGGCGGGTTTGCCGGCCTTGGCGTGCGCGATCTCCTGTTCGATATGTTCGCGGATGCGCGGCCGCAGCGTCAGCGGCGAGACCGCCATCCTTTCAAGCTCGGCCGGTTCCGCATAGCCAGTGATGTAGTTGAAGATGCGCGACACGTCGCGCGCGATCACCGGATCGGAGGTAAAGAACGAGAGGTCGGTATAGATGCGCGCCGTGACCGGATGATAGTTGCCGGTGCCGACATGCACGTAGGTGGCGAGCGCGCCGCCTTCGCGGCGCACCACCATGGAGAGCTTGGCGTGCGTCTTGAGTTCGATGAAACCGTAGACCACCTGCACGCCGGCGCGTTCGAGGTCGCGCGCCCAGCGGATGTTGGCCTCCTCGTCGAACCGCGCTTTCAGCTCGATCAGCGCGGTGACGGACTTGCCTGCATCCGCCGCCTCGATCAGCGCGCGCACGATCGGCGACTCGGCGGACGTGCGATAGAGCGTCTGCTTGATCGCGACGACGTTGGGATCGCGCGCGGCCTGATTGAGAAACTGCACCACCACGTCGAACGACTCGTAGGGATGGTGGACGACCAGATCCTTCTGCCGGATGGCGGCGAAGCAGTCGCCGCCCTGGTCGCGGATGCGTTCGGGATAGCGCGGATTGTACGGCACGAATTCGAGGTCCGGCCGGTCGAGGCTCATGAGCTGCGAAAGCTCGTTGAGCGCCAGCACGCCGTCGACCACGAAGACCTCGTCGTCGCCGCATCCGAGTGCGCGCTGAACAAACCTCCGCAACTCGGCCGGCATCGCGGCGTCGATTTCAAGCCGGATGACCGAGCCGCGGCGCCGGCGCTTGAGCACGGTCTCGAACTCGCGGACCAGGTCTTCGGCCTCTTCCTCGATCTCGATCTCGCTGTCGCGGATGATGCGGAAGGCGCCCTGCCCTTTCACCGCGTAGCCCGGAAAGAGCCGGCCGATGAACAGGCCGGCCAACTGCTCAAGCGTAATCACCCGCGCGGTCGGGCCGGCATCGGCGTTCGGCAGTCGGGTGAAGCGATCGATCTTGCCGGGAATGCGGATGAGCGCATTCATGGTCCGGCCGTCGCTGACGCGCGCAAGCTGCAGCGCGATGGTGAAACCGAGATTGGGAATGAACGGGAACGGGTGCGCCGGGTCGATCGCCAGCGGGGTCAGCAGCGGGAAAATCTGCCGCAGGAAATGATCCTCGAGCCAGGTCTTTTCCTTCTTGGTCACATCCGGTCCGTCGACCAGCACGATGCCCTGTTCGGCGAGAGTCTTGCGCAGTTCGCGCCAGCGCGCCTGCTGGTCGCTGGCCAAGGCCGAGACCGCCTCCGAAATGCGCGCGAGCTGCTCGGCCGGCGTCAGGCCGTCGGGACTTTTCGCGGTGATGCCGGCCCGCATCTGGCCCTTGAGACCGGCGACGCGGACCATGGAGAACTCGTCGAGGTTGTTGGCCGAGATCGAGAGAAACCGGACCCGCTCCAGAAGCGGGTGGGCTTCGTTAGCCGCCTCTTCCAGCACGCGCCGGTTGAAGTGGAGCCAGGACAACTCACGGTTGATGAACCGCTCCGGGCTTGCGCTTAGATCGACCGCCGGGCTGGGCTCAGCCGCCACCGATACGGCGTGCGGAATCGGAGCCGGGGCTGCGACCGGCGCGCTTTCTTCTTTCAGAGCAGTTGCTTGGCTGCGATCCGCCATGGCCGAATTCGATCCCAGTCGCCAGGATGGCCGCCATTCATGACGGCGGCATGACTATCAGGCGCGGCCTCTCGCTATCCGTCAAGCGTCGTCCAAGCGCAGGAACTCTGCCGCCAATGCCCTGGTTAACGGCCGCTTCTGGCGCATGGCCTCCTGATCGAGCTGGGCCACAACCGCCCGAGCGGCCGCAAACGAACGCTCGATCCGTGCCGCCACATAACCGATCAGGCTTTCGTCCACCGCGACCTGGCGGTCGGCGAACAGCTTCACCAGCACAGCACGCAGCAGCGCATCGCCGGGCGGCGCCAGCGTCACCACCGGCAGCGCCTTAAGCCGCGAGGCAAGATCGCGGACGGCCAATGTCCAGCCGGCGGGCGCGGTGCGTGCAGTGATCAGCACGAAGGCTTCCTCTTCGCGGGCGAGGTTGAGGAGATGAAAGAGCGCCCGCTCGTCGAAGCCACCGGCAGCGGCGTCCTCCACCACCACCGCGCCAGTCGCCAGCGCCGCCGGCACCTTGGCCTCCTCGAGCCCGCGCGCGGCGACGAAGCGCGCCCCCGCGGCCGCGCCCCAGATGGCGGCGAGGTGGCTCTTGCCCGAACCTTCCGGACCGGCGAGCACCACGGCGCGGCTGGGCCAATCGGGCCAGGCGTCGATCAGCGCGAGTGCGGACGAATTGGAGGGCCCGCTGAGGAAGTCCTCCCGCGCGAAGCTCTCGGTGTGCGTGAGCGCGAGCGCGAGTTGGCGCGGAGCACTGCGCATGGGCATTGCGCTCAGGTCGGCAGCCCTCCGGAATAGATCGGGCTCGCGAGATACCGCTTGAGCCCGAAGCGGAACAACACCGCGATCGACGCCGCGATCGGCACCGCCAGCAGCAGCCCGACGAAGCCGAACAGGTAGCCGAAGGCGAACATCGCGAAAATGATCCAGACCGGATGTAGACCAACCCGCTCGCCGACCAGCTTGGGCGCGATGATGTTGCCTTCGACGAACTGGCCGACCAGGAAGATCGCGACCACGCCCGCCACCCACTTCCAGTCCGGCCAGAACTGCGCGAGCGCCACGCCGGTTCCGACCAGCAGACCGGTCAGCGACCCGATGTACGGCACGAACGTGATCAGGCCGGCAACGATGCCGATCAGCAAGGCGAAATGCAGCCCAATCAAGGACAGCGCGATGACGTAGTAGAGGCCGAGCAGCAGGCAGACGATCAACTGACCGCGCACGAACCCGGAAATCGCGGTGTCGATGTCGCGCGCGATCTGGCGGACCTCCTCCCGATGGCGGGGCGGTACCCAGCTATCCAGGACGTTGAGCATGCCGTGCCAGTCGACGATCAGATAGAACGTGACCACCGGCATGATGATCAGGATCGAGGCGAAGGACACCAGTGCCTTGCCGCCCGACCACAGCGAGTGAGCGAAGGTGGTGAGCCAGGCGGAAGCTTGCTTCAGAATCTCCGACAGCGTTACGGTCGATTCACCGCCCTGCAGCCAGTTCAGCCACTCGGTGATAAGTCCGCGCACCCGCGTGATGTGCTCCGGCAGACTTGCGGCCAATTGCGAGAGCTGTTGGACGAGCAGCGGGAGCACCAGCAGCATCACGGCCAGCAAGGCAACCATGATCATCACGACAATAAGCAGCGCCGCGAGCGTCCGGTTCATCCCCATGCGTTCCAGGCGATCGGCCAGCGGCGCCTGCAGATAAGCGAGCGCGATGCCGGCCACGAACGGCAGCAGAACCTCGCTCAGAAGCCAGAGCAGGCCGGCGAGGACCAGACACAACACAAGCCAGAACGTGGCGCGGCGGCCGTAGGTCATCGGTCTAACTCCCAGGCGCTCGACGCACGGCACCTTATCCCTACGCCGGTCAGGACCGGGATTCCGCCTCGTTCATGTGGCGTGCCCATTCCGCGAGATAGAAGGCAACGGAAAGCAAGGTCAAGATGGCCACCAATGCCATCAGGCCGATGATCAGCGTTTCGGCTTCGAATTTGAAACCGAGCGACGCCAGCACAACCAGGGCAAGCAGGATCTGCGCGACGGTATTGACCTTGGAGACCGGATGCGGCCGGAGCTTCACCGGCTTGTCGACGATCCAGGACAGGATCACCGCGCTCACGATCATGATGTCGCGCGACACCACCAGGATGACCAGCCAGAGCGGAATCACTCCGACGATCGCCAGCGCCACGTAAATCGACACCAGCATGGCCTTGTCGGCCAGCGGGTCGAGATAGGCGCCGAGCGGGGTCGCCATGCCGAAGCGCTTGGCGAGAAAGCCGTCGACGGCGTCGCTGACGCCGGCGGCGAGGAAAAGGCCAAACGCAAGCCGCATCTCCTCGGATGCGATCGCCCAGACCACGACCGGCACCAATAGGATACGCGCGAGCGTAATAAGGTTCGGAATACTCACGATCTGCGCCCCGGCTTGCCGCGCACCCACCCGCAGCCGGCAGGCACGCCCCTGATCGAGTATAGCATTGCGCGGCCGCGGAATCCCAAGTACCGAAACGCGCCAACAGCGAAGGACACCGCATGGCCGAGAAGGGCCTCACCTATGCCGAGGCCGGCGTCGATATCGATGCCGGCAACCGCATGGTGGACTTGATCAAGCCGCTGGTGCGCGCGACCGCGCGCGCGGGCGCGGACGCGGAAATCGGCGGTTTCGGCGGCCTATTCGACCTCAAACGGGCTGGCTTTTCCGATCCCGTGCTGGTGGCGGCGACCGACGGGGTCGGCACCAAGGTCAAGATCGCGATCGAGACCGGGCAGCACGAGACCATCGGCATCGACCTTGTCGCCATGTCGGTCAACGATCTCGTGGTGCAGGGCGCCGAGCCGTTGTTCTTTCTTGACTACTTCGCCTGTGGACAACTCGATCCCGAAGTCGGCGCGCGCATCGTCAAGGGGGTCGCCGAGGGCTGCCGGCAGGCCGCCTGCGCGCTGATCGGCGGCGAGACCGCCGAGATGCCCGGGCTCTACCGGGACGGCGACTACGACCTGGCAGGCTTCGCGGTCGGCGCCGCCGAGCGCGGCACGTTGCTGCCACGTGGCGACATTGCGGCGGGCGACGTGATCCTGGGCCTCGCCTCGTCGGGCGTGCATTCGAACGGCTATTCGCTGGTGCGGAAGATTGTTCAGCAAGCTGATCTCCCCTGGGACGCCCCCGCGCCGTTCGAGCCGGCGCGCACGCTCGGCGCGGCCCTGATCGAGCCGACCCGCATCTACGTCAAATCGTGCCTCACGGCGATCCGCGAGACCAAGGCGGTCAAGGCACTCGTTCACATCACCGGCGGCGGCTTTCCCGAGAACATCCCACGCGTGCTGCCGAAGGGACTTGGCGCCGAGATCGATCTTTCGCATGTACCGGTACCACCAGTGTTCCGGTGGCTCTCCGGCGCGGGCAACGTGGCGCAGGGTGAAATGCTGCGCACGTTCAACTGCGGCATCGGCATGATGGCGGTGGTGGACGCGAGCCGCGCCGAACAGGTTGCGGCCGCGTTCGCGGGCGCAGGCGAAACAGTAACGCGCCTCGGCCGCATCGTGCCGGTCGAGGCGGGCGCGCCGCGCGTCGGTTTTGCGGGACAGCTCGACCTCGCCGGATAGACAACGGCGGAAAGGCGCATGGCGGACGAGCCTTCGGCCAAGCAGCGCGTTGCGGTCCTGATTTCCGGGCGCGGCTCCAACATGGCGGCGCTGATCGAAGCGGCGAAGGCGCCGGGCTTCCCGGCCGAGATCGCCCTCGTGCTCTCGAATCGTCCCGGCGCCGCCGGGCTTGGCGTCGCCCAATCCGCCGGGATTGCCACCGCGGTGGTCGATCACGTGACGCACGGCAAGGACCGCGAGAGCTTCGAGCGCGCGGTCGAAGCTGAACTCGCCGCGCACCGCATCGATCTCGTCTGCCTTGCGGGCTTCATGCGACTGCTCACACCCTGGCTGGTCGGACGCTGGGAGCACCGCATGCTCAACATCCATCCGGCGCTGCTTCCGGCGTTCAAGGGCCTCGACACCCATGCCCGCGCCCTCGCGGACGGCGTCAAAATCCACGGCGCCAGTGTGCATTTCGTTGTGTCCGAGATGGACAGTGGCCCCATCATCGTTCAAGGCGCGGTCGCGGTGCGCGACGACGACGACGAGGCGGCACTTGCAGCGCGCGTGCTCGGCGTTGAGCACCGCATCTATCCGCTGGCACTCGCGCTCGTGGCGCAGGGACGCGTGCGGATCGTCGGCCGCCGCTGCGTGATCGAGGGAACGAACGGCAGCGCCGGCACGCTCATCGTGCCTGAGATTTGAAGATCACGCGCTCGATATCGCAGTCCTGTCCAGGAGGCGAAGCATGATCACGCTCTACACGTTCGGACCGCAGTTCGGTCTTCCCGCAGCGAGATCGCCGGTCGCAAGGCGGCGGCGTGAATTCCTGGCGGATCGCCCGGCGTAAGAACCCCTGGCACAAATGCAAACCCCCGGCAGCGAGCCGGGGGCTACGGGAAATAACTCGCGGGCCGCTCGACCGGCCTTCCCGATGCGTCAGGACACCTTCAGATTCTCCGCCGATGTCTTGCCGCGATTGCTCACGAGCTCGTACTCAACGGTCTGACCCTCGTTGAGCGAAGAGAGGCCAGCGCGCTCCACCGCCGAGATGTGGACGAACACATCCTTCTCGCCGGTCGAGGGCTGAATGAACCCGTAGCCTTTAGTTGGATTGAACCATTTGACGGTACCCTTCGGCATCGTCTGTCTCCCAGTCTTATGAAGCCTCACGAATACGCGTCCGCATCGCTGCGACCCGCGCCACAACCCGGGTTTTTGGATGGTCCGAAACGAATACGCCTTGTCAGCGCGAAACGGTTGGAGTGGCCAAAATCCGAATTATGGCATCAAAAAATATCAAAAAATGCGGCACTAACATGGCTTGCGGCGATTCACCCCAAGCGTCGTACACAGCAAATGTCATTCAGCCGGCCGCGAAGCGTGACATCCCGGCGCTGAAATCGTCGACGATTGCTGAGCTTCCGACGATCCACGCAGCCAAATTTACAAAACATAAACCGTAACATCGGCTTGAGTGTCAGGCGGCGTGCCGCCTGATCCAGACCCTGTTGTCATGGAAGGCGGCACCGCCGTAGGGCGCGATCGCATCGGCTCCGGTAACCGTGTTGATGCCACGCCCGTCCGGATAAGCGTCGTTCGGCCAGATCGATTCGGCGATCACCACACCGCGCTGCACGCCCTCGAACAGGCGCACATGCAGATGCACGGCGCCGCGCGTATTGCCGAGGATGACCGCGTCGCCGTCCGCGAGGTCGAGCGTCCGGGCATCGTCCGGATGGACCATGACCTCCGGCCGGCCCTCCCGGGCACGCGACGATGGCGTTTCGTTGAAGGTCGAGTTGAGAAACCCGCGCGCCGGCGAGGTCGCGAGACGGAACGGATGCTCGGCGTCGGCGTCCTCGATCACCTCCCAGTGGTCTGGCAGCACTGGCATCGCGGCGACCGGCCCGGCCTGCCAGGGCGTGCGGAACGGAACGTTCGGCCAGTCGGGCTTGAAGCGGAATTTGCCGTCCGGCCAGTTGAAGCCGTTCACGTAATGGGACGTATTGAAATCCGGCTGGCAATCGATCCAGCGCTTCTGCTCCAGCTCGGCAAGCGTGCCCCAGCCGGAGTGCCGTAGGGTCCAGTCGATCAGTTCGCGCGCGCTCATGGCAAAGCCCGCATGCGCGGCGTCCAGGCGCGTGGCGAGATCGCGGATCACGTCATGGTTCGGCCGGCATTCGCCCGGCGGCTCGATCACCTTCGGTCCGAGGATGAGGTACTGATGGCCGCCGCCGGTATAGAGATCATCGTGCTCCAGAAACATGGTCGCCGGCAGCACCACGTCCGCCAGCTTCGCGGTCTCGGTCATGAACTGCTCGTGCACGCACACGAACAGGTCATCGCGCGCAAATCCGCGCTTGACCCGCTCCTGCTCGGGCGCAACCGACACCGGATTGGTGTTCTGGATCAGCATCGCCGACACCGGCGGCCCGCCGGCGAGCGCATCGCGATCGCCGCACAAGACGGCGCCGATGCGCGACTGATCGAGCGGGCGGATCGACAGATCGCGCGCGTCGAGCCCTTCGATCATGGTCTTGTCGAGATGATAGATCGCCCGGTTGTTGTAAAAGGCCCCTCCCCCTTCATGCAGCCACGCTCCGGTGACCGCCGGGATACAGCTTGCCGCGTGCATGTTGGCCGAGCCGTTGCGCGAGCGGGAGAAGCCGTAGCCGAGCCGGAAGTAGGCGCGCTTGGTCGCGCCGATGAGCTTTGCAAACGCCTCGATGGTGTCGACGTCGCAGCCGGTGATCGCCGCCGCCCATTGCGGGCCGCGCAGCCGCACATGCTCCGATAGCTCGCGCGGCGCGTCGGTGTAGCGGTCGAGATAGTCCCAATCCGCCTTGCCGTCGCGGAACAGGCAATGCATCACCGCGCAGGCGAGTGCGCCATCGGTGCCGGGCCGGATCAGCACCGGCAGGTCGGCCTGCGCCATAGTGCCGTTCATATAGACGTCGACCGCGGCGATCTTGGCGCCGCGTTCCTTGCGGGCGCGCGTCGCGTGCGTCATGACGTTGACCTGGGTGTTGACCGCGTTGCTGCCCCAGATCACCACGAGGTCCGACTTCGCCATCTCGCGCGGATCGGGACCGGCAATGAGGCCGGTGCCGGCCGTGAAGCCGACTTGTGCCGGGTTGTTGCAGATCGTCTCGTGGAAGTTCGAATACCGCTTGACGTGGCGCAGCCGGTTGATGCCGTCGCGCATCACATGGCCCATGGTGCCGGCGTAGTAGTAGGGCCAGACCGCTTCGGCGCCATGCCGCGCCTCGGCGTCGAGGAATTTCTCGGCGACCAGATCGAGCGCATCCTCCCACGAGACCGGCGCGAATTCGCCCGAGCCTTTGGCGCCCTTGCGGACGAGCGGCCGTGTCAAGCGGTCGGGGTGATGGACCCGCTCGGCGTAGCGCGCAACCTTGGCGCAGATCACGCCCGCCGTGTAGTCGTTGTCCCGGGCGCCATGCACGCGTCCGATGGTGCGCGCGTCCAGCACCTCGACCTCGAGTGCACAGGTCGAGGGGCAGTCATGGGGGCATGCCGAGGCGGCGATGCGCGCCGGCCGCGCGATGGCACGGACGGTCTCGTTCATCCCACCTCCGCGGTTGCGCTACTCCGCCGCCGACACCTTGGCGGACACTTTGGCGGCATGCGAGTTCTGCTTCGCCCGCCGCCACATTCCGCCGACGACGAGCACCAGGATGGCGCCGATCAACGCGCAGAACAGCGTGAAATAATGGAAGCCGTCCGCGCCCAACCTGGGCTCAAGCGCGCCATGGATCACCGGATCGGTGGCGATGACCTCGCCGACGATCCAGCCGAGCAGCGCCGCGCCGGCCCAAACCAGGATCGGGAAACGGTCGAGCAGAGTCATGATCAACGCGGCTCCCGCCACGATCAGCGGAATGCTGATGCCGAGGCCGATCACCAGCAGCGCCATGTTGCCCTGCGCGGCCGCCGCAATCGCGATGACGTTGTCGAGACTCATGATGATGTCGGCAATGGCGACAATCCGGACCGCCCGCCACAGATGCTCGGTAACCTCGGTCTCGTCTTCGTCCGGATCCTCCGGCACCAGCAGTTTCGCCGCGATATAGAACAGCGCGAGGCCCCCGACGATCTTGAGCCACGGCAGCGTCATCAGCGCGGCGACGAAAACCGTGAACACGATGCGCAGCACCACGGCCACGCCGGCGCCCAGGACCATGCCCCACACGCGCTGCCGATGCGGCAGTCCGCGGCAGGCCATCGCGATGACCACCGCGTTGTCGCCCGACAGGAGGATGTTGATCCACATGATCTTGAGGAGCGCGACCCAGAACGTCGTGTGCCCCATGTCGTTCCAGCCGGCGGACACCATGGCCCACCACGAAGACGGATCGATGATATGCGCGATCGAATCCACTGGACGTTCTCTCCTCGTTTTGCGCCGTGCGCGACCGGGCAATCCCGGCCGTCCCGCCCCCTGTCAGACTAATCTAGCGTCGAAAGCCGTGGCCTGACCAGCGCGTCGAAGCCGGAAATGGCTTTGCCGCCCGTCTCAGCCGACGATCTCATTACCGGAGAAGAATTGTGAGATCTCCTGTTGCGCCGTTTCCGGGGCGTCGGAACCGTGTACCGAGTTCTCACCGATCGACTTCGCGTGGACCTTGCGGATCGTGCCCGCCGCAGCTTTGGAGGGATCGGTGGCACCCATGATGTCGCGGTACTTCGCGATGGCGCCGTCACCTTCCAGCACCTGGACGACCACCGGGCCGGAGATCATGAACTCGACCAGTTCGCCGAAAAACGGCCGCGCGCGATGCACGGCGTAAAACGTCTCGGCCTGCTCGCGGCTGATGCGAACACGCTTTTGCGCAATGATGCGCAGTCCCGCCTGCTCGATCATGGCGTTGATCGCGCCGGTCAGGTTGCGGGCAGTTGCGTCAGGTTTCAGGATCGAAAAGGTACGCTCGATCGCCATCGGGATGGTTCTTTGCAGAAGGGGTGAAAAAGGGCCCCCGGCTTATAGCGGCCGGACCGGGAGGCGGCAAGGCTCGCTGGCGCTGGGCCTCTTGGAACCCCGCATACCGCGCATGCTCCACCGCAACATGAACTGAAGCTGAATGGCGCGCGGCGGCCGGAAAAATAAATCCAAAGATCTCGCGCGCTTGCGCGTCAATCGGCCTGAACCGGACGCGGTGTCTACACGACACACGGTCAGGATGCGCAAACGTATCCATCAAAACCAGAGGAGAATACAGTGTTTCGCAAGTCCATCATCGCTCTCGCGGCGGTCGCTACCATCGGAGCTGCTGCCATCGCCCCGACCGAGGCTTCCGCCAAGAACTTCCACCATCGCCACGCCGGCCGCATCGCTTTCGGAACCGCCATCGTCCTGACGACCGCAGTGATCGCGTCGAGCTGCTGGCGTTACGGCTGGTATCGCGGCGTCTACGTCAGGCAGTGGGTCTGCGACTGACCGCTGCCGTTTTGCTCAAGCGGCAAGCCGAAGCCCTGGCCTCCAAGCGCCGGGGCTTTTGCTTCGGCGGCTGCGAGGGAGCGTCCGCGCCCGGCGCGGCGGACGCCCGTTCAGACCAGCGCGATGAGCCGCACAGGACCGCCGGTGGCATCCTTCACTTTCGGCAGCCCGACTACCAGTGTCGCGCCAACGGCGGGGACCTTGTCGAGATTGGCGACGTTCTCCAGGCCCCAACGGCCCGACGGCAGCCAAGCGTAGTGCACCTTGAAGTCCTTCGACATACCGTAGTCGAGCGAGAGCGTGTCGACGGCGAGCCCCAGCACCTTGCGCTCCTTCATCAGCCACTCCGCCGCCTCCGGGCTGACGCCCGGGAAGTGAAAGACGCCGGCTGAATCCTTGCCGGTAAATTTCGCCGCATTGCCGACGTGCTGCGCCCAGCCGGAATTCATGACCACGCAGCAATCGTCGGGCAGGCGCCGGTGCTCTTTCTCCCAAGCAACCAGATCGTCGCGCGTGAGCAGGTAGTCGGGATTCTGCGCCGCCTTCTGCGCCACATCGATGACCGCAAGCGGAACGACCAGCGTGTCGGCCGGAATTTTGTCGGCAGTGGCACCGGCTTCGGAGAAATGGATCGGCGCATCGAGATGCGTGCCGGCATGCTCGATGATATGCCACCAATAGAGATTGAAGCCGTCCTTCTTCAGATCGAACTTCTTCTCCATCTCGATCCCAGGCACGCCGAAGAAGGTCGGGAAGTCGGCCGACATGGTGTGCGTGAGATCGACCGTCTTGGTAAAGGTAGTGGTGGCGGCACGGGCGGTGGCCACGTCGGGCACGACCGCCGTGGCAGCAAAGCCGGTCGCCACCGCGCCCTTGAAGAAGCCGCGGCGTGAGAGCGCCGAGCGCACCGCTTCCTGACATCCGGGAACACACATGCTGCTTCTCCTTGCTGGCGTGACTCTTAATATCCGCGCTTGCGGTCGATCAGCGCGAGCTGCGGCTGGCCGGAACGCAACCGCCTGATCGGCATCAGCGACGCGAGGCACGAGATCGCGCGGCTCGATCTTGCGCGACGCGTGCGGGATGATGGTGATCTTGGGATGGCGCCAGAGCGGGCTCTCCTTGGGCAGGGGCTCGACCGGAAAGACGTCGAGCGTCGCGCCCGCGAGATGGCCGCTGTCGAGCGCCGCCATCAGGTCCGCCTCGTTGACGTGCGGGCCGCGCCCGAGATTGATGACGGCGCCGCCTTGCGGCATCTGCGCGAATGCCGCCGCGTCGAGGATGCCGGCAGTGTGCGGCGTCAACGGCAGGAAGTTCACCACGATCTCGCTGCGCGCCAGGAAGCCCGGCAGTTGCTCGCGCCCGGCGAAGATTTCGATGCCGTCGACCTGCCGCGGCGAACGCACCCAGCCGGCGACCTTGAAGCCATGATGCGCAAGCGTCCTGGCGGCGGCGAGCCCGATCGAGCCAAGCCCCATGACGCCGACCTTGCGGTCCTGCGCGCGGGGGCGCGGCAGCGAGATCCATTCGCCCCGCTGCTGAGCGGCGGCGAACGCCGGCAGGTGGCGGTGGTGGCGCAGCACGTGCAGCAACGCCGCCTCGTTCATCATGGCGTCGCCGTCGGGATCGCCGGAACGGGCGATCGGTACATCGGGGAGTTCGGGATCGCCGAGCAGGCCCTCGGCGCCGGCGGTAAGCGACACGATCAGACGCAGGTTGGGATAATCCTTCAGCTTGCCCTTCGCTATCAATGCGACGGCGGCGGCCTCGATGTCGGAAGGATCGCCGGCGTCGGGGAAGATACGGACGTCAAGCTCCGGCATCTCGGCGGCAAACAGCCTTCGCCAATCCTCGGGCTTACCAAAAACGGGGGTGAGCAACAGCGCCATCGGAACCTCGATGTGATTGGGCTCGATTATAACCTGGATTATTGAAATCGTTAGCGCGCTTCGACCGCAAGCGCTATCGCGCCAGCCCGCCGTCGCGTGCCTGCGCAAGCTGGCCAATGTGGAACGGCTTTCAAGATGCGATATATTCTGGATCGCATACCTGACGGCAACGGTGTCGGTGATCGTGTTCAGGCGCGTTCAGTATCGCTTCTTGCGGGCTTTTCACCCGCCTCCCGGCGCGCGCAGCTTGCTGACCAGTATCCCGATGCACACGGCTGCGAATAATCCGCTCATGCCGAGGTTGATCACATCGAAAGCGTGTCGGTGGGACGACGAGAGCGCCATGCCGACGGCCTGGACCAAGAAGGACAGCAAGAAGATCACCAGAAAAATCACGATGGTGCGCACCGATACAATGTCGCGCAGTTTGCGAAATGCGTCGCGCTGGCTCACCTTGCCGGAACTGCGCGGAAGGCCTCGCAACATCGGCCGCAGGCACCAGTACTCGGTGGCGACGATAAAGCCCGCGAAGGCCAGCGTGAGCGCACCCACGATCAGCCAGGCCGATACGGTCTCGGGCCGCGCCAGCCAGGGCGCCTGCACGAAAACGAAGACCAGCACTGCCAGCAATGGCAAAGATCATGCCCAACATCACCCATTTCGCGCGCCGGACACGCACCAAAAGGGCGGCCTTCTGCTCGTCATTCACCCGGTAGGTGCGGCGTGGGCCGACGATCCACGGATTGACCGTCGTAAAAAGCCATCCATCCCCATCGCGCTTGAAGCGCGCTTCCTCGAGGCCGGCAGACGTTGACATGATGCGCTCCGGATTGGGCTGAGAAACGTTGCCCGTCTTGTCACATCCGTTGCCAGCTTACTGCGTGACGGCAATCACGGAAATGTCGATTGTGCTGGAGAAAGTGATGGAATCTTTACGGCGAACAATACTGCGCGACATGGGGCGCGATCGCGTCGCGCAGGACGGCGTAACCCTTCGGCGTGAGATGCAGGCCGTCGTAGGCGAATTCTTCGCGCAGATAGCCGTCGGCGCCGCCCAGCGAAGGCCGCGCGTCGATCATCGTGACCTTCGGCCGGCCGGCCGCGAGCTTGGCAATGACCTCATTGAGCTGCGGGATCTCCTTGTTCACGCGCTTCTTGGGATAGCGCGCGGTGACCGGCAGGACGTAGCTCACGAACAGATGGGCGTCGGTGCCGCCGAGGCGATCGAAGATCGCCCGCAGGTTAGCGGCGGTCGTTTCGTGTGGGACGTTGAGCGTAATGTCGTTGACGCCGATCATCAGGAAGATGGCGCGCGGCTGCAGCGCCACGACGTCGTCGAGGCGATCGCGCAGCTTGGCCGTCGTATCGCCGCCGATCCCGCGGTTGGCGATGCTCAGGCAACCGGTCAGGTCGGTCCAAGGCCCGGCTTCGGTGAGTGAATTGCCCAGCATGACGATTGGCGCCGTCTTGATCTTCGACAACGCGAACAGGCCGCGCCGGACTTCATAGTATGACATGTGGCGGCCCGTCTTGGCCGACGGCTCGGCGCGCAGGCCGCCTGTCGCCACGATGGCGGCGGCCACGATGGCCGCCGCCAGGACCGCAGAGCGGCCGATCCGATTTGAACGCAGGTCGCGCTGCATCGTTTGTGCCCTTGGTATCGGCTGCGGCGAGGCGCAGGGCACAGTAGCGTGGAATTCGCGCAAGATTACAGCGCCGAACTCCTCGCCCCGTTACTTCGCTTCGAGACCCGCTTTCGTCGCGACCTCGCGGAACCCGGCGATGTCGGACACGATCACCTTGCGGAAGTCGTCCGGCGACGACAGGTTGGCAACGGCGCCAATGCCTTCGAGCCGCTTGCGAACGCTGTCGCGGCTCAAGACCTCCTTGAGCGACTTGTGCATCTTGTCGATGATCGGCTGCGGCGTGCCGGCGGGAAACACCAGCCCGTACCAACCGAGGAACCCGAACCCGGGAATGCCGCTCTCCGCGATGGTCGGGACGTTCGGAAGCCCCGGCCAGCGCTTGGGCGTCGCTACCGCGAGGAGCTTCAGATCGCCGGAGTCAATCTGGCCACGGATGGCGTGATAGAGTTCGACCGCGAAAGCGGCATCGCCGCGGAGCAGTGCGCTCACCACGTCGCCGGTCGTGCGGTAGGAGACCGGCTGCGCTTTCATGCCGGTGCGCTGCCGCAAATCCTCGGCAATGAGATTTTGCGTCGAGCCGAGCCCGACAGTGGAGTAGTTCAGTTTTCCGGAGCTCTTGTTGACCAGTTCCACCAGGCTCTTGAGGTCGGTCGCGGGCGAGTTCTTCGGCACCGCCAGTACGAACGCGGAGTTGGTGAAAATCCCGATCGGCGCGAAGTCGTTCACCGGATCGTAGGGCACGTTCTTGACCATGACGGCGGACACCGCATGGCCCATGCTGATGGAAAGCACCGTGTAGCCATCCTTCGGCGCCTTGGCGACCACCCCGCCCGCAATGGTGCCGCCCGCTCCGGTGCGGTTCTCGACCACGACCTGCTGTCCCAGCAGTTCCGACAGTCCGTCGGCAACGATGCGGGTCGCAACGTCGGTCCCGCCGCCGGCGCCGAACCCGATCAGGATACGAACCGGCTTGGTCGGCCACTCCTCCGCCGACGCGGCCGGCATCTGGGCAAACGCCAGCACCAAGGCCGCAACCGTGAACGCGCGTCGTATGATCATTCTTATCTCCTCCCTATTGTTGTTTGGCTTGTTCTATCACCTCTTCGTCCCGATGGCTTGCGACGGATGAGCGCAAAATCGTCGTCCACACGGACTGCCGGACATCGTCTCGGCACTCGGCGGCGTCCACCGCGAGCGCGGCCACGAATCCAATGTTGATCCGGCCCCGACAACCGCGACCGTATGCTGAAACGACAATCGCGCCGCCGGTCTCCTATCGGCCGATCAGCAGCCGATCCGAGTCATCCTTGAGTTGCACGCCGGAAATACGCCGGGCCCGCATCGCGCGCAGCAAATGCACGACCTTGTGGGCGGCATCGGCGTATCCAATGCCTTCCGGGCGGATATTGGAGATGCAGTTGCGGTTCGCATCAGTCGTCTGCGGGCCTGGCTCCCAGGTGAGATAGGCGCCCATGCTGTCCGGCGCTGTCAGGCCTGGACGCTCGCCGATGAGAACCACGACGCATCGGGCCAGCAGCGCGGTCGCGACCGCATCGCCGACGGCGACCCGTCCGTGACGAACGATGACCACCGGCCCGATCTGCCAGCCATCCGCATGAAGCGCTGGCAGCACGCCGGCGAGGACAGGCTGCGCATGCCGCTGCACGGCGCCCGCGGAGAGGCCGTCCGTGACGACGAACACGACGTCGTATCCGCCGGCGTACGGCGCCAAAGCGGCTTCGGCTCCCGGCGCAAGGCGGCGGCCGAGGTCAGGACGCATCAAGTAACGTTGCCGGTCTTCGGCCGCACTTGCGACCGCGAGGACGGGGACTTCCAGCCCGCCGATATCGGCGGCCAGCCGCGTTTGGTCGAGCGGCTCGTGCACGGCGTCGCGGGCACGAGCATGAGCAAGCTGGAAATCGAGTGTCGGTCCGGTCGCAAGCGACGCGCCCGTTCTTCGCAGTCCGATGCGCGCCGCAGTCAGCCTGCGCAGTTCGGACCACAGTTCAACTTCGTCCGGTGCGCGTTGCGGCGCAGAACCGGACGGTGCGGCGGCGCGATCGTCGGTCATGGCCTCACGCCGGCAACAGCGCCTGGAACGGGCTCGGAATGCTGTGCGGCCGAATTCGGTTTGCCGGATCCATCAGACCTTGCCGGCGGAGCCACGCCTCGAATTCCGGGGCCGGGCGGCGGCCAAACAGATCGCGCATGGCGAGCGCGTCGTGGAACGAGGTGCTCTGATAGCCCAGCATGATGTCGTCGGCACCCGGAACCCCCATGACGAAAGTCACGCCGGCCGCGACCAGCAGCGCCAGCAGCGCGTCCATGTCGTCCTGGTCGGCCTCGGCGTGATTCGTATAACAGACGTCCACACCCATCGGCACGCCCATGAGCTTGCCGCAGAAATGGTCCTCCAATCCGGCCCGGGTAATCTGCTTGCCATCGAACAGATATTCCGGACCGATGAAACCAACGACGGTATTGACCAGGAGCGGCTTGAACCGGCGCGCCACCGCGTAAGCGCGCGCCTCCAGGGTCTGCTGGTCGACGCCGTGATGAGCGTTGGCCGACAGGGCGCTGCCCTGCCCGGTCTCGAAGTACATCACATTGTCGCCGATCGTCCCGCGGCGAAGCGACAGCGCAGCCTCGCGCGCCTCGTCGAGCAACGCGAGATTGAGTCCGAAGCTCCGGTTGGCCGCTTCCGTCCCGGCAATCGACTGGAACACGAGGTCGACCGGCGCGCCCTTCCGGATCAACTCGAGCATCGTCGTGACATGCGCCAGCACACAGGTTTGCGTCGGGATGTCCAGCTTGATGCGAATTTCGTCCAGCATGGACAGTAATGCATGCCCGCGTTCGGGGCTGTCGGTCGCGGGATTGATGCCGATCACCGCGTCGCCCGCGCCAAGGAGCAGCCCATCAAGAATGCTCGCGGCGATGCCGGACACGTCGTCGGTCGGATGATTGGGCTGCAGCCGAACCGACAGGCGGCCGGGCAATCCCACGGTGTTACGGAACCGGGTCACCACCGAGCATTTGGCCGCCACCACCATGAGGTCCTGCAGCCGGCTGATCTTGCTCACGGCGGCCGCCATCTCCGGTGTGACACCGGGCGCCAGCGCGCCCAGAACCGCCGTCGTCGTCTCGTCCGACAGCAGCCAATCGCGGAATTCGCCCACGGTCAGATGTGCGACCGGCGCGAACGCCCGCGGATCATGCGTATCCGCGATGAGACGCGTGACCTCGTCCTGCTCGTAGGGAACGACGTGCTCATGAAGGAATGTCGTAAGTGGAAGGTCGGCGAGCGCGCGCTGCGCCGCGACCCGCTCTTCGCCGGTCTCCGCTGCGATTCCGGCGAGTTGGTCCCCGCTACGCAGCGGCGACGCCTTGGCCAGCAGCGTCTTGAGATCGCCGAATGCATAGCGGCGAATTCCGATCGTCGCACTGTACATCGCAAGACCCAAGCCGTGGCTGAGCTATCGCATCTTATATCTGAAAGCTGCCGGCTGGCCGAGGAATGTCCCGCTGGACGGACTAAAACTTCTTGTAGCAGGGAATTTGCTTGAGCGCCTCGGCGGCACCTGTGGTGTCGAAGGTGATGGTTGGAGTGCCCGCCCAGGCCAAATCGGAAATGATTTGCATCGTGGTCGAACGTGCCAATCGCTTGATGAACTCGTCGCCCTCGTCGTCCTGCTGCGTGAGGAACAGAGCCGTTCCGCCCTGGTTAAGCATGAACGTGGACTTTTTGGCTTCGCCGCCGTCAAAACTGTAGCTGGTGGGAGCCTGAACAGAGCCGACCGGCTCGGAGAACAAGACGAAGGCCGACCAATAGTCGCTGCTGCGATACTTGCTGTGATTGTCATAGGGATTGTCGCAACGCAGATAGAGGGTCGCGCTGACGTCGCGGCCGGATATCGAGATCGCGCCCTTACCGGGCGTGCTCTGCATGGGGATCTTCTTGCCGCCGAAGTCCGTCGCAGTGGCGTCTTGCCATTCGGCCAGCGTCGGCCCGGCGCTCAGCGATAAGACGGCGAAAATGGTAATGGCGATCCGCAACATCATATCTCCAGTTGTCCATGCATGTTTGCAAATAGAGTTCCTTTTGGCCAGCAGGCATTGGAACGATTTTGCAAACCACGCGGCGGTCAGAAAGTCGCATGACCGATGCGGGGCCGACCGCCTCGCCACGGCCTTGGCCGAACGCGCGAACCCGTCTTGAGCGGGACTGAATCCAGGCCCGTTTCCGCAGCGATTGGAATCGCGGAACGTGTGCTATCAGAGACTATGCAGCCCGATGCCAACCCGGAGGAAGGGCCGGGCCCATATCGGCAGAGCTGACCACCGCCAATTGGGTGCAGTTGCGGCCAAGATGCTTGGCCCGATAGAGGGCTTCGTCGGCGAGGCGCAGAAGCTCCCCGTAGTCCTCCCCCGCCCGCGGCGTGACGCTGGAGATTCCTATGCTCAAGCCCGATGCAACAATGTTCTCTTGCTGGCAAAGCTCGGAAAATTTATGCCGCAGCTTCGCGGCAACCTGCTCGGCTTCGCCCGTCGACGCGCCGGACAACAGAATCGCGAATTCATCGCCACCATAGCGGGCTCCGAAATCGCTTCCGCGCCTGATCGTGCCTGCGATCGCGCTGCCGATGGTTTGCAGCAGTGTGTCGCCGGTCTGATGGCCGTGGGCGTCATTGTAGGATTTGAACAGGTCGGCATCGATCATCATCAGCGCAATCGGGGCTTTGTCTCGCATGCATCGCCGCCATTCCCGATCCAGCATCTCGTTGAAGTGACGGCGGTTGGCAAGGCCGGTCAAGGCGTCATTCATGGCGAGTGCGGTGAACTTCATCTCCGCGTCCTTGCGCCGCCGCAGTTCGCGGATCAGATACAGCGCCAGCCAGAATGCGACCGCGCACAGCGTCGCGACCAGGATGCCGATCACGACGGCGGCGGTGCGCCAGCTCGCGTAGATGTCATCCGTCAACTGCCCGACACTGATGACGAGCGGCAAGTCGGCAATCTGGCGATATGCGAACAGCCGATCCAGTCCGTCCACGGCAGCCGCCGTCTCGAAATGCCCGGCGCGAGCATGGGCCAGATGATCAAAGAGTTTTACGTTGCTGAGATCGAGGCCAATGAATTCTTCCTTGTATGGCCAGCGCATGAGCACCGTACCATCGGTCTTCAACAGTGTGACATTGCCGTTCGGCCCCAGTGCAACGCTTTTGAACAACTGCTGGAAGTAGGAGAGACGCAAACTGGCCATCGCCACGCCCGCAAATGATCCATCCGGATGCGACAACCGCCGGCTTATGCTGACGAACCACCGGCCGGTAAGCCTCGCGATCTTGGGATCGCCGATGTGGAGGCCAAGCGCGGGGTTATCCTTGTGGGCTCGAAAATAATCCCGATCCGCTAGATTTATCCGCGGTGGCTGCATCGACCTGGAATCAATTCGAACATTGCCGGCGTCATCCAATACTAAGATCGTGCCGAGATGCTTGGCTGTCGCCGAGCGATCGAACAGAACAAGCTGACGCAGGTCAGGAGCGATGCGGTCGATGCCGGGATGTTTCAAACCCTCCACGACTGCCTGCAACGACAAATCCAACGTTTCAAAATTTCGGGACACGTCATTTTCAATTGCCGTTGCCAAGCTGCTGGCGCCCTCAACGGCGCGTTCCCAGGTTGCGCGGCGCATCTCAAAAAGGACGTAGGTGCAAATCGCGCAAAACCCGAATACGACGACAAACACGAGCGCGATCAACCAACCGGTTGGAGGCGTCGATGATATCTCGGCGGGTTCGTGATGGCGGTCGGCAGGCGGCATGCAGGTATGACCTCACGGGAAGGCCAAAGATCATGCAACCCGTCTCACCGTGGTTAACCCGCCGCTGGAGAACTCCGGCCTGGTTGACCGCAACTTAATGGTATCAATTCAGTTGCGAGGACTTTTTAGTCGCGAGGACTTCAGGCCAAGAACCTGCCCTTTCAGGGGCCGCCCAGCGCGGCAAGCTCCGCGGCGACCACGCGCCTTTGCTCGGCGGCGAGCGCAGCGGTCGGCGGTACCGGATCGCCGACCTCATAGCCTTGCAACTGCAAGCCCGCCTTGATGCATGCCGCGAGATTGAAGCGCGCAAACGCCTCGTTGATCCGCCAGAGCTTGCGCTGCAAGTCCAAGGCCTCCGGCCAGCGCCCGGCACGGCAGAGATCGTAAAGCCGCACGCTCTCGCGCGGAACGATGCAGGCCGGCCCCGCCATCCAGCCGACGCCGCCGATCAGCATGACGGCAGCGGGAATATGCGCCGAGGCCGAAAACACGCCGATGCGGTCGCCGCAGCGGTTCATGATCGACAGCAACCGGCCGGTATTGGTCGAGGCGTCCTTGATGTAGCGGATGCGCGGATGCTCGGCCAGCCGGGCGATGACATCGAGCGTGAGATCGGAACGCTGAAACTGCGGGTTGGTGTAGAGCACGACCGGAATATCGACGGCATCGGCGATGGCGCGGAAGTAGCTCTCGACGCCGGCGTCCGGGACCGGGAAATAGGCCTCCAGAATGGCGAGAATGCCGTCAGCCCCGAGGCGCTGATAGTGTTTCGCCTGCTCGACCGCGTCGGCGGTCGAGGTCGAAGCCACACCGGCGACCACCGGCACGCGCCTGGCCGCGGCCTCGATCGTGGTACGCACGACCGCCGCGCGCTGGTCCTTGTTCAGGTAGGCGAATTCGCCGGTCGAGCCGAGCGGCGTCAGCCCATGCACGCCGGCCCCGATGAGATCGTCCGACAACCGCGCCAGCACATCCGTGGCGATGCGCCCGTCAGCGCCGATTGGCGATACCAGATAGGGAAAGACGCCGTGAAAATCGGACATGCTGCACTCTCACTCAAATCGGGGCAGTTTTGTAGAACGCTTCGACACCGCCGAACAATAGTGCGGATCGCCCGCGGCCTTGTCTTCGAAAGCGCCGCCGTGCAGATTCGCGATCAGACCGCCGCTCGCGCAAGCCGCAGGACAAATTCACAATGGCCAACCCTTCACGCGACGACCAAGCGGCCGAAGACTGGAGCGCGACGCAATATCTCAAATTCGAAGATGAGCGTACGCGTCCGCCGCGCGACCTGCTGGCGCAGGTGCCGCTGCAATCACCGCGCCGCGTGGCCGATCTCGGCTGCGGACCTGGCAACTCGACCGAACTGCTGATCGAGCGGTTTCCCAACGCGGAGGTCATCGGCGTCGACACGTCGCCCGACATGCTGCGGCAGGCGCGCGAACGGCTGCCGCGCGGCACGTTCATCGAGGGCGATCTCTCGACCTGGATCCCGGAGCCGGGCACCGACCTGCTGTTCGGCAACGCGGTGTTCCAGTGGGTGCCGGACCATCCCAAGGTGCTGGCGCGGCTGCTGCAGTCGCTGCCGGGCGGCGGCGTACTCGCGGTGCAGATGCCCGACAACACCCGCGAGCCCGCGCTCACGCTGATGGAAAAGGTCGCGGCAACCGGCCCATGGGCGGCCGCGATTGCGCAGGCCAATGCGGCGCGCAACGACCTGCCGCGGCCGGAGGACTACTACGACCTGCTGCGCCCGCTGTGCAGCCACCTCGACATCTGGCACACCCACTACAATCACATCATGGCGAACCACGCGGGCGTGGTCGAATGGTTCAAGGGCTCGGCGCTGCGGCCCTTCCTCGCGCCGCTCGATGCGGCGGCGCGCGAGACATTCATCGCGAACTACACCGGCGAGATCAGCCACGCCTATCAGGCGCGGGCCGACGGCAAGGTGATGCTGAAGTTTCCCCGCCTGTTCATCCTCGCGGTGCGATAGCGGCCAAATCCGCGCGATAGCGGCAAGCCGCGGCTTCTATTCGCCCGTTTGATCTACCGGTTCGCGCTCGCGGGAAACGCCTTGCCGCCCATGACGGTGCCCAGCACCTTTATATCCCGCAATTCGTCGGGGTTGGCGACCTCGAGCGGATTGCGGTCGAGCACCGTGAAGTCGGCGAGCTTGCCGGTTTCGATCGAGCCTTTCTTGTCGTCCTGCATCAGCAGGTAGGCGGCGCCCAGCGTCACCGCGTGCAAGGCCTGCGGAACGGTGATGCGTTCGCCCTCGCCGAGGACGCGCCCCGACATGGTCTTGCGCGTCGTCGCCGCCCACATCGCAAACAGCGGGTTGACCGGCGTCACCGAAGCATCCGAATGGAGGCTGTAGGGAATGCCCAGACGCTGCGCGCTGCCCGCCGGATTGATCCGCTGCGCCCGATCCGGCCCGCGCGAACGTCGAATAGTGCAAGTCGCCCCAGAAGTAGATGTGGTTGGCGAACAGGTTGGTCGCCGTGCCGAGCTGCTTCATCCTGATGAGCTGCTCCGGCGTCACATACTGATTGTGCTCGATCCGGTGCCGGGTCGCGAGCCGCGGATACTGGCGCTGCGCCGCATCGAGCGCTACCAGCGCCATTTCGGTCGCCTCATCGGCATTGGCGTGAATGACCGCCTGGAACCCGCGCTTGTGGACTTCGGCCACCCACTTGCTCAGGTCCGCTTGCGAAATGTTCGCAACCCCGTTGGCAAACGTCTTGTAGTAGTTGGGCCACTGGAACAGTCCGGTGTAGCCTTGGATCGATCCATCGACGACGAACTTGACGCCACCGAAGCTGAGACGGTCGGTGTCTGACTTATGGATATCGGCGAGATAATCGAGCCCGCCCTTTTGCGCGATCGCGCCCTGCTGAAACACCTGGATGATCGGATTGAGCACGATCCGCAGCGGAAAGTTGGGATCGGCCGCAACGGTCTGATAGGCCTTGTAGCCGCCCGGCAGGCTGCCGAACGACAGATCGGCGAATGTCGTCACGCCCGTGCGATGCGCGAGCTTGGCGGCGTCCCAGGTCGCCTTCACCAGCGTCTTGTTGTCGAGCGGCGGCAGCTTCGCGACGAACGTGAGCGCCGCCTCGATTTCCTCGATCTCGCCGGTCGGCTTGCCGTCCTTCTTGACGATGCCGGTGACGTTGGTGCTGTCGGTAATGCCGGCGGCCTCGAACGCCTTGCTGTTGGCGTAGTAGATATGCATCGACAGGTTTTCGATGAAGATCGGATGGCCCTTGGAGATCGGATCGAGATCAGCGCGGGTCAGCGGCGCGTTGCCATAGAACTCCGGCTGATAGCCCCAGGCGATCAGCCAGCGGCCGTCGGCGGGCGCCTTGGCGGCCGCATCCCGCAGGCGATCGAGGACGGCCTGCTTGCTCTCCAATCCCTTGACCGGCGTCCCGTCTGGCGCGACGCGGTCGAAGCGGCCGACATACACGCCGTCCCAGAGCACGCCGGTGATCTGCGGATGCATGTGCGCTTCGATGAAGCCCGGCACGATCACCGCATCCTGAAACCGCCGGTCGATCTCCACCTCCTGGTTGGTGACCCAGCCGCGGACCTCATCCAGCGTGCCGACGCCGAGGATCTTGCCGTTCATCACCGCCACGGCCTGCGCGGTGGGCGTGCCCGGATCGAGCGTCACGATCGTCTTGGCGGTGTAGATCGTGATCTTCTGCGCCGACGGGGCGGCGGGCGGCGGGTGGCGGCAGGCGTGATGGTGTCGATGCCGCGCGGTTCGCGGAGCAGTTCGGTATGGGCGGCCGCCAGAACCGGCGTCGCCATGAAAGCCGCGGCCAGCAAAAACCGGTTCATCGTTCGCATGGGCTGCCTCTCGCGTTTGCGGATTCGGACCCGGTCCGAATCATGCACGCCGCCGGCACGCTAGCAACGCCGCGTGACAGCGGCAAAACCGCACCGGTTACAGAGTCAATCCGGCGTTACGCAGCGCCGTCCAGATTTCCGAAATGGTGACGCGTTCGCGGATTGGATACCAATGTCGGAATTTAGACCGCGAGAGCAGCCGCATCCGCGATGCAGCCGCATCAGACCAGGCTCCATGCCGTGCGCCCGGATGACGTCGCGCGCGGCCGGCGACGCGAAAAAGCTCACGAATTCGCGCGCCGAACGCTGGTTCGGCGCAATCGACACCACCGCAGCGGCGAATGCGGTGACGTGCTGAATTTCCGGCGGGATCGGCCCGACGAGGTCGACGCCCGGCACCGGAACGATCTCCGCAATCTGTTGAATGCCAAGCTCCGCCCTGCCATCGGCGACGGCCGCGCAAACGACCAGCGGTTCGCCGCCGGTCGCGCCGACAAGACGCAGCTTCGATTGCAGTTCCGCGCTCAATCCGAGCCGGTCAAACAACTCCCGCAGGTAAAGTCCGCTGGCGGTGCCAAATGCAGGATCGGCGCAAGCAATCGAACTGGCTGCGCGCAGCGTGCCGACAAACGCGTCGACTGAATCGACCCTGGGCTTTGGCTGTCCCGCGCGCACCGCGACGCCGATGAGGGAGCGCGCCACGGTCGCGGCCGTTTGGGCAAGAACCTTGCTCGCGCCGCCGAGTTCTTCAATTCGCGACTGCGTCGTGATCACCACATCGAACGGCTCACCGGCGCGAATCCGGTCGCGGACCAGCGGCGAACGGCTGAATTCGGCCGACACGTCGACGCCGGTGGCGCGCGTGAACGCGTCCGCGAGCGCACCAACGATCTCCCCCATGGCGCCCGCAGACAGGACGCGAATTCGAACGGCGGGGGTCGTTGGAGGCTCAGAGTGGGTGGTCATTGGTCGGTCCGTGTATGCCGCATAGGAAGAATGGCTCCGTGAGCCGTAGGGCGCAATAAGCGTAGCGCATTGCGCCGCGCGGTGCTTGCGACCCGCGCCATCGCCCGCCTATCCTTGCACGATGCCGAATTATCGCCGCGCCTTCGCGTCCGGCGGATGCTGGTTCTTCACCGTCAATCTCTTGGACCGGCGACGCCGCCTGCTGACTGACCAAATCGACGCGGTGCGCGCGGCGACCTCCCGAGCACAGACCCGCCACCCATTCACGATCGACGCCATGGTGGTGCTGCCCGATCACATCCATGCAGTCTGGACGCTGCCGCCGGGCGACACCGATTTTTCGCTACGCTGGCGGCTGATCAAGATCGAATTTTCCAAAGCCATTCCCAAGACCGAGCTGCGAAGCGAGGTGCGCATGGCGCGCGGTGAACGCGGCATCTGGCAGCGCCGGTTCTGGGAGCATCTGATCCGCGACGACGAGGATTTTCGTCGCCACGTCGAGTATTGTTACATCAACCCGGTCCGGCACGGCTTGGTCAATCGCGTCCGCGATTGGCCGCATTCGTCATTCCACCGCGACGTGCGGGCCGACGTGTTTCCGCTGGATTGGGCGGGCGACGTTTCGACCGACGGCGATTTTGGCGAGCGGTTGATTGCAGACCGTAGGGCGCAATAAGCGGAGCGCATTGCGCGGGGATGCCAAACTCGCGTGACGACGACGCCGGATGTCCCATACTCCCGCTTTGCGGCCTACTTTATCGCCACCTATCATAGCAAAACAACAGCCCCGCCTTCGTAATCGAGACGACACGGCGCAATGCGCTCCGCTTATTGCGCCCTACGAGCTGCTGCGAAATTCGCGTGAAGCCAAATCACAGCCCCGGACGGCTGATCTTGCCTTGATTGGCGCGCGAAACGAGATCAAAGAAAATCTGTACTATTCGGTCCGCGAGCTGGTCGGCGTTGATGTGCTCTTTCTTTTTCCCTTCGACCCACACTAGTTCGCGTGACCGTGACACTTCGACCTTGAAGCGCGTTTCCTTTATTAGCTTCGGTTTCTCGAAGAAAATACCTCTCTCGCCCGGTCGTAGGATGCCGCCCGAGAATTCTGCGACCCGCAAGAAGCATTCATCCGAGCCGTAATCACACACCAGATTGAAGATCGGCTGCATCCAACCGATGCCGAGGCTTACGAAGCCCGAGCGCAGCACACAACTCTGTCCGTTCTGCCCGTATATGATCTCAAAACCGTGCTCTTTGTTCGCCTTCTCAGCGAGCCGGCACACCTCTTCCATCATGGCGCGGATTGCGGGCTTGACGACGCCACCAATCCACTGGCCATCACGCATCATCGCGTTGCGGTCTGCTAGGTACTCGGCCTCTGACCGTACGCGGGCGGCTTCCGCCATCGCACTTCGACGCTGAATCGTCCCGCCATTCTCTTGGACCCTGGCCTTGACCGCGCCGACCAACTGGTCGATCCCGTAGTCTTGGAGATTGAATCGGACGTAAGGTTGCGGGAGCCACTTTGGCGGCGGCGCGTCTTTGTCCAGCATCACCAGCATCAGCGCCACCCAATCGCCGTTGAAACAACGATCCTTGATGGCCACCTCTTCGACGGCGGTCCATCGCGTCTTGCCCCATTTTTCGCGATACAGAACCACGTTAACGCGTGAGCGCAGGAACGGCTCGCGCATCGTTTCGAGTCCGTCCGTCCCGGCGAGGTCTTCTTGTCGGTCAGGGAAGAAGAAGACACCGAGGCCGCCGAGGCCGGCCGCTATCGCGCTGGCGATCTTTTCGTCAGCCGCAAGAAAGGATATCGCCACGTCGTTCAGAGTTTCTTCAACGGGCTCGACCTTAGGAATCGCTTTTTTTGCCATAGCGAAGTGCCATCCGGGAACGATTGGTAGGTCGCCCCGGGTTTCGCTGCGCTTCACCCGGGTACTTGCTACATGCTGGCCTCTTTCATCCGTAAGCCCAACGCAGGTCTGCTAGCCTGTAGGGCGCAACAAGCGGAGCGCATTGCGCCGGGGTGCCAAATTCGCGTGACTACGCCGCCGGATGTCAAGCTCCAGCCCTACCTTAACGCCTGCCTCTCATTACCGCATGCAAAATGGTGGCCCCGCCTTCGCGTTTGAGGCAACGCGGCGCAATGCGCTCCGCTTATTGCGCCCTACCGCTGTGGCACATCCCGCGCCTCCCCGACTTGCCTCCCCGCCCCCACTCGGCCAAATAACGCTGCATGCTGACGATCGACGACCTTTCAGTGCGCGTCGCCGGGCGCCTTCTCCTCGACGGCGCCGCGGCGATGATTCCCGACGGCGCGCGCGTCGGGCTGGTCGGGCGCAACGGCACCGGCAAGACCACGCTGTTTCACGTCGTCGTGGGCGAGATGGCGCCCGAGAGCGGCGAGGTCAAGCTGTCGCCCCGCGCCCGCATCGGGCGCCTTGCGCAGGAGGCGCCGAGCGGTCCGGAATCGCTCCTCGACGTTGTGCTGGCCGCCGATACCGAGCGCGCGCGGCTTCTGGCCGAGGCCGAGAGCGAACGCGATCATCACCGCATCGCCGAAATCCAGACCCGGCTCGCCGACATCGGCGCCCATGCGGCCCCGGCGCGCGCCGCCGGCATCCTCGCGGGCCTGGGTTTCTCGCACGACGACCAGCAGCGCGCCTGCTCGGAGTTTTCCGGCGGCTGGCGCATGCGGGTCGCGCTCGCGGCTGTCCTCTTCTCCGAACCCGATCTGCTTCTGCTCGACGAGCCAACCAACTATCTCGATCTCGAAGCGACACTCTGGCTTGAAGAGCACATCGCACGCTATCCGCGCACCGTGATCATCATCAGCCACGACCGCGACCTGCTCGATACCGCGGTCGATTCGATCCTCCACCTCGACGGCGGCAAGCTCACGCTCTACCGCGGCGGCTATAGCGCCTTCGAGCGCCAGCGCCGCGAGCGCCAGGAACTCGACGCGAAGTTCGCCAAGAAGCAGGAGTTGCAGCGCAAGCACCTGCAGGCGTTCGTCGACCGCTTCCGCGCCAAGGCCACCAAGGCGCGCCAGGCGCAGTCGCGCCTCAAGCTCCTGGCGAAGCTCGACCTGCCCGCCGCGATCGTCAACGACGAAGTGCGGCCGATCGCATTTCCCGCGCCGGCGAAGCTGCTGTCGCCGCCGATCATCGCGGTCGATGGCGTGAGCGTGGGCTACGAGCCGGACCGTCCGGTGCTGCGCGGGCTGACGCTGCGGATCGACGACGACGACCGCATCGCGCTGCTGGGAGCCAACGGCAACGGCAAGTCGACGCTGGTGAAACTGTTGGCCGGCAAGCTCGCGCCGTTCTCCGGGCAGGTGACGCGCGCGCAGAAGCTCGACATCGGCTATTTCGCCCAGCACCAGCTCGACGAACTCGACGGCGGCGACAGCGCCTACGCGCACTTGCGCCGCTTGATGCCGGACGCGCCCGAGGCCAGGGTGCGCGCGCGCGCCGGCGCCATCGGGTTTTCCGCCGCGATGGCCGACACGCCGGCCGCGCAGCTCTCCGGCGGCGAGAAGGCGCGCCTGCTGCTCGGGCTCGCGACCTTCGCGGCGCCGCAACTGGTGATGCTCGACGAGCCGACGAATCATCTCGACGTCGACAGCCGCTCGGCGCTGGTCGCGGGCATCAACGAGTTTCCCGGCGCGGTGATTCTGGTGTCGCACGACCGCTACCTGATCGAGGCGTGCGCCGACCGGCTGTGGCTCGTCGGCAACGGCGAGGTCAAACCGTTCGACGGCGACCTCGACGACTACCGGCGGCTGATTCTGTCGGGCAGCGGCGGGCCCGGGATGGGCTCCGGCAACGGCGACAAATCGCGTGCACCGAAGCGCCCCGACAGGGCCGAAGTCCGCCGTTCGGCTGCAGAAAAGCGCATCGAATTGGCCCCGATAAGGCGCCGAATCGCCGAACTGGAGCGGGAATTCGGACGGCTGACGAAGGAGATCGCGCGGCTCGATTCGGCGCTCGCCGAGCCCGACCTGTTCGCCCGCGACCCCGCCAAAGCGGCATCATTTGCCAAATTACGGGCGGAAAACGCAGCGTCGCTGGCCCGCGCGGAGGAAGAATGGCTGGAAGCGAGCGCCGCGGTCGAGGCCGCCATGGCCTGATTTGCAATGGCCTGATTTGCAATGGCCTGATTTGACGCCGCAATACGCCTGCGGTGGTCAGGTACCCGTGGGCTTCTTGCGCCCGGGCGCGGATTTTTGGCCCTTCGCCGATGCCGGCGGCTCGTTGAGACGCTCGATCGAGATCAGCCGCCCGCCGGTGAAACGGTAGACGCCCGGCCACGGCCCCCGGTTGAAGGTCATCGTCACCGCCCGCTCGCCGCGCTCGTTCGCCGCGATATTGACCTTGTCGGTGGCGCCGGCCCGGCGAACGACGTCGCATTCGGTCATTTGCAGCGCGATTCCGCCCTGGACGGTCGGCGTTGACGGCGGCAGCACCGGTTCGCCCGGCGCCGGTGCGACCTGCCCAGGTCCGCCCGCGCACTGCCCCTCGGGACCAACAAGATCCGTTTGCGCCACCGGCCGCAGCGTAAATTCGCTTTTGCTGCCGGAAAACGTGGCCCAATCCGGCTTGCTGCGCGCCGGTTCCGGATTCGGCGTGAAAGTGACGTTATTCAGGCCGATATCGGCCGAGCAGGCCCCGATAGCCGGGACGAGCACCACCACCGCCGCAATCCGCCGCGCGATTCGCCTGGTTCTGTTGATCGCCGAGCCCTGCATCCTACGAGCCTTGCATCCTACGAGCCTTGCATCCCTAGAAGCCGATGTCTCCTGACGTTTATTTTGGCGAATGCAAGAAGCACCACGATTTTGCGCCAGCACCGTGACCGCAGCCCGAGCGTGTGTTGATTCCTCTCAGCGTCACTGCCCGCGATTGCGCAATTACATTACATGGCGGCGGCTTGCGTTTCCCTGATTGGCGGCTGTCCGCTTATGATCCCGATATTCCAATACTTTTGCACGGTCTGCAACGGTCCGCAGAACGAGCCGGCCTGAGATCCCCGGCGCGGACGATTCGGACCAATCAGTTCGTCGCCGGCCAACCTGCTGTGGATGTCGGCGGCCGACGACTTCGCCCAGCCAAGTGTCCGGCGCGCCGGAGCCCCAGCGAAGCTCGCGCAAAAATGCAGCAAAATCAGGCCTAACTCGACTGTGCCCATAAATCCACAGTGGTTGATTGCCTTCGATCGTTGCCCAAAGGTGACAGCCAGTGGTTCAGGATCGTTCTAGGTTAACAAACGATGATGGTTTCATCTTGAACGGGGGGTTCAAATGCATAAGCTTCTGACTGCAGGCGCTGCGCTTCTCGCGCTCGGCCTGAGCGTTCCTGCGAAGGCGGCCGACATGCCGGTCAAGTATGTCGCTCCGGCTCCGATCTTCACCTGGTCCGGCTGCTATGTCGGCGCCACGATTGGCTACAAGTGGGGCACCAGCAAGCACACCATACGGCGGCTGGTGAACGGCTTGCCGCAATGCGCTCGTGCCCAGCGGGACTGATTTGACGCGGCAACTATCAACGTCAATGGCCCGCTGGGCGGTGGCGAAGCCGGCTGCAACTATCAAACCGGCAACTGGGTGTGGGGCATCGAGGTCGATGGCGCGTGGTCGATCGCGAGCGGGCCAGGCAGATACCACGGTATCGGTTCCGCCGGTCAGCAACCCGACTTTCGCTACACCACCAACGAGCGCTGGCTTGCCACCGCACGCGGCCGCCTCGGCTGGGCCGCCGACAACTGGCTGTGGTACGTGACCGCAGGCGCCGCCTGGTCTGGCTTTGACTTGAACAACTATCAACGGCTCGGCGCCGCGTTCCGCCAGCGACAGTCCCGACCGCGTGAACAAGGGTGGCTGGATTGTCGGCGTCGGCACCGAGTACGCCCTGATCGGCGGCTGGTCGGTCAAGAGCGAATGGCTCTATGCCAACTTCGGCACGCTCCACTACGGCGACGAGCCGCGGCATCGCTGAGGCTGCGACCGCGGGCTGCGTCAGCGCTGACGTCAAGATGCACGAGTACATCTGGCGCGTCGGCATGAACTACCGCTTCGACTGGGCGAGCTTCGGCAAGGGCAAGGCGCCGGTCGTCGCCAAGTACTGAGCTAAGTTAACTGAACAAGTCAGCTACACGAAAGGCCCCGGGCGAAAGCCCGGGGCTTTTTCGTTGCGCGATCGCAACTTCAAGCGCGGAAACGACTTATCCCTTGCGCTGCCAGCGGCCCGCTTCATCCGGCTGCCAGTAGGTCACCTCGAACCCCTTTGCCTTGGCTTCGCTCCAGCGGGCACGCGCGGTGGCAACGGCGTCGGGATCTTCACCGTCGAAGACGAGCACAATCCGCTCATAAGCGTCGGCATTCGCCGGCACCGGCGCGCCGTCGAGCAGGAACCGCACGTTGGCTCCGTTCGGGTTGTCGTCCTCGATGGTCAGCAGAATTGGTTGCGCCGACGCCTCCGATTCGCGCCAGGTGCCGTGCGGCAAGAAGCTGTCGTCGCGGAACGTCCACAAATGGGCATCAAGCGCACCAATGCGTTCTTCCGAGGCGGCCTGCACGACGACGCGCCACCCACGCTCGAGCGATTTTTCGAGCAGCGCCGGCAGCACCCGCTCGATCGGCTGATGCTGGAGATGGTAGAAGAGAAGTTCGGTCATTGCCGCGCGTTTTGCTCAATTCGCACTCGACACCGTGCGGTTTCACCGCTCGTAATATTCCGCCACCAGCCGATCGAGAAGCCGCACGCCATAGCCCGATCCCCAGCTTCGGTTGATATCGCTCTGCGGAGATCCCATGGCGGTGCCGGCGATATCGAGGTGGACCCAGGGCGTCTTGTCGACGAAGCGCTGCAGCAGTTGCGCCGCTGTGATCGAACCGCCATAGCGGCCGCCGGTGTTTTTCATATCGGCGAACTTCGAATCGATCATCTTGTCGTATTCCGGTCCGAGCGGCATCGGCCACACCCGTTCGCCGGTTTCCTTGCCAACTTTGACAAGCCGATCGACCAGCTTGTCGTCGTTGGAAAACATGCCGGCATACTCCTGCCCGAGCGCGACGATAATGGCGCCAGTCAGCGTCGCCAGGTCGAGCATGAATTTCGGCTTGAAGCGCTTGTTGACGTAGTGCAGCACGTCGGCGAGTACGAGCCGGCCCTCGGCATCGGTGTTGATGATCTCGATCGTCTGCCCGGACATCGTGGTGACGATGTCGCCGGGGCGTTGTGCCTTGCCGTCGACCGCATTCTCCACGAGCCCGATGGCCCCCACTACGTTGACCTTGGCTTTGCGCGCCGCGAGCGTCCGCATGAGCCCGACGACGCAGGCCGCTCCGGCCATGTCGCCCTTCATGTCTTCCATGCCGGACGCTGGCTTGATCGAAACGCCACCGGTATCAAAGCAAACGCCCTTGCCGATGAATGCGACCGGCTTGTCGTCACGTTTGCCGCCGTTCCAGCGCATGATCACCATGCGGCTTTCGTGCTCGGAGCCCTGGCCGACGCCGAGCAGCGCATGCATGCCGAGTTCCTTCATCTCGGCGACGTCAAATACTTCGACAGCGACGCCGAGTTCCTTCAGTTCGCTGGCGCGGCGGGCGAATTCGACCGGAAAGAGAATGTTAGCGGGCTCGTTGACCAGGTCGCGGGCCAGCAGCACTCCGTTCGCAACCGCATCGCGCGGCGCATAGGCCTTCTGAACGGCCCCGATGCCCGCCACGCCGATCGTGACCTTCACCTCCTTGGCCGCTTCGTCGCCTTCCTTGCGCTTGGTCTTGTAGCGATCGAAGCGATAGGCGCGCAGCCTTACGCCAAGTGCGATATCCGCCACGTGCTCCGGCTTCAGCGCGCCGGGCAGATCGGCAATGATCGTGGCATGAGTTTCCGCTGCTGGAATCTTGCCCATGGCAACACCGCCGAGTTTGACATAACCCTGCGGTTTGAGATCATGCGCCTTGCCGGCCCCAACGACGATGAGGCGCGAGATGTCGAGCCCGGGCGGCGCCACAATGTCGAGACTCCCGCCATTCTTGCCTTTGAAGCGGTCGGCGGCCGCTGCCCGCGTCACCAAGTCGGCTGTGGGCTTGAGGAGCTTCTGGGTGGCGGACCCGAATTTCAGCCCCTCTTCGCAAAACACGATGAGAACGCCCTTTGCGGGTAGTGCGAATGGGGCAAAATCCAGCTTCAGTTCGCCGGGCATTGGCGGCTCCTCGTTCGATTGCCGTTGGCAGGCCCAGGGCCGAGCGCCTGGGCGAGGAACAGGTATGAACCGGCGCGCTCGCGCTTGCAAAGCCCCCTGCGTCACGGCCGCCCGGAACGGTTTCTAGGGGTCGATTTCGCGGCGTTTCGGCGGCGCAACAGGCTGCCGGGATTTAACGTTTTGTTGTGCATACTCAAAGGCTTTTGCCTTGGCTAAGCCATTTTGTTGCGCGATCAGGTAGGGGCTGCAGCGGGGACGGTTTACCATGCGGCGCGTCAGTAATGGGCCGGGGGGCCCGATGCGCCGAGTGGTGTAGTGGCGAACGGGGACGTCGCAAGCGTTATGGGGTCGATCGGGCGTTACATTTTTCGCATCACCTTCGGTGCGTTCCTGTTGGTGTGCGCCTGCGTGACCGCGCTCATGTGGATCACTCAGGCGTTGCGCGACGTCGACCTGATGACGAATCAGGGCCAAAGCATCTTCGTCTTCATCGGCATCACCAGCCTCATCATTCCGCTGCTCCTCATGATCATCGCGCCGGTCGCGTTGATGATTGCCGTCGCCTACGTCCTCAACAAGCTCGGCAACGATTCCGAACTCATCGTGATGAACTCTGCCGGCATGCCGCCGAAGGTGCTCTTCCGCCCCTTCCTCGCCGTCGGCATCGTCGTCTCGCTGTTCGTCATGGCGCTCAGCGTCTACCTCTCGCCCTGGGGCCTGCGCGAACTCCGCCGCTGGGCGACCGAGGTCCGCGCCGACCTCGTGACCAACATCATCCAGCCGGGCCGTTTCACCCGGATCGAAGACAAGCTGACACTTCACATCCGCGAGCGCCGTCCCAACAGCCAGTTGCTGGGCATCTTCATCGACGATCAGCGCGACCCCAAGGACCGGATGACGATTCTGGCCGAACAGGGCGAGATTCTGAAGAACGATGGCAGCGTCTATCTCGTGCTCGAGCACGGCAGCATACAGCGGCATGAGACCGGACAGCGCGATCCCACAATTGTGCTGTTCGACAGTTACGCGTTCGACCTCTCGCGGCTCGCGGCCGGCCCCAAGAACATCAAGTATTCGACCCGCGAGCGGTACCTCTGGGAGCTTTACAATCCTGTTCCCGGCGACCCGCTGTTCGCCGATCAACCGGATCAGGTTCGTGCCGAGTTTCACGACCGCATCACCGCTCCCTTCTATCCGCTCGCCTTCGTGTTCGTGACTTACGCTTATCTAGGGGCGCCGCGCACCACGCGGCAAGGCCGGACAACATCGCTGTTTGCCGCGATCGGCGTCATCTCGGCGCTCCGCGGCATCGGCTTTGCCGGGATGATCGGTGGCGTGCATGCCCCGATCGCCCTTGCGCTACCCTATCTCGCGCTCATCGCCGCCTGCGTCTTGGGATATCTCGGTATCTCGCGGGCCATCATCATCGAACCACCGGCTCTCATCACCGATACCATCAGCAAAATGATGGAACGTATCGCGCGACGCGCCGGCGATCTGATGGGGCAAGCGCGATGATCGCCGGACGACTCTCGCGATATTTCGGATTGCGGTTCCTCGTCGCGGTCCTCGCGGTGTTCGCGGGGACGTTCGCCATGATCACGATGATCGATTTCGTCGAGATGCTGCGGCGGACCGGCGACGTCAAGGATGTTTCGGCGTTCTTGATCGCGAGGATCACGCTCTATCGCGTGCCGTTCATCACCGAGCGCGTGATGCCGTTCGCGGTCCTCGTTGCCGCTATGCTGTGTTATCTGAACCTGTCGCGTCGCCTGGAGCTGGTCGTGGCGCGCGCAGCCGGCGTGTCCGCCTGGCAATTCATCGCGCCCGCCGTCTTCATTGCCCTTATGCTCGGCGTCGCCACCACGACGATCTACAATCCGGTTTCGGCCACGCTGCGCGAGCGCTCGACCCGGCTCGAGGCGGAGCTTTTCGGTCAGGACACCAGCTTCCAGATGTCCGGCAGCGGATTCTGGATGCGCCAGCGCAGCGACGATGGGCAGTCCATCATCAACGCCAAGGTGAGCCGCCAGCAAGGCGTTCAATTGGGCGGCGTGACGATCTTCAGGTTCGACCCGGCCGGCGCTTTCCGCGACCGCATCGAAGCAAAAAGCGCAACCCTTGAGCCCGGCTATTGGCGGCTCAATGATGTCCGCTTCTACGCCAGCGGCGTGCTCCCGCAAGACCGCGACAGTATCCGCCTCAAGACAAGCCTGACCCGCGCGCAAGTCGGCGAGAACTTCGCGACGCCCGAAACCGTTCCCTTCTGGCAGTTGTCTTCATACATTCAAGCCGCGGAGAATGCGGGGCTGGCGGCCGCCGGTTATCGCCTGCAGTATTTTCAGCTCATCGTGCAGCCCTTCTTTCTTGCAGCCATGGTTCTGCTGGCCGCGTCGGTCAGCCTGCGCTTCTTCCGCATGGGCGGCGTCCAGAATGTCGTGCTCGGCGGCGTCGGTGCGGGCTTCCTGCTCTACGTGCTGGCGAAGGTCAGCGGCGACATGAGCAAGGCCGAGCTGTTGCCACCGATGCTTGCCGCCGCGCTCCCAGCGCTCGTGGGCGGGCTCGGCGGATTTCTCACACTGCTCTACCAGGAGGACGGTTGATGTCGCCATCAGTCCGCTCCTCCGCCTTGTCGTCGCGCCGCCGCTTTTGGGGCGGCGCCGCCGTCATGTTCGCCTTCGCGGCCCTCGTCGTCGGCTGCCTAGCGGACGCGCGTCCGTCGCATGCCCAAGGCATCACTTTCCCTGAACGGCCAAAACCGATCCCGCGCTCGACGCACCACGCCGGCGGGCAGGATCAGATGCTGGTTCGAGCGGAAGTGATCAATTACGACTATACCAACGAGACGGTCTCGGCGACCGGCAACGTGCAGATCTACTACGGCGACTCCACGCTTGAATCCGACCGCGTGATCTATGACCAGAAGACCAAGCGTCTGCATGCCGAAGGCAACGTCCGCCTGACGCAGGCCGACGGCACGGTCACGTACGGCGAGATCATGGACCTCAGCGACGACTTCCGGGACGGCTTCGTCGATTCGCTCAGGCTCGATGCGCCGGAGCAGACCAGGTTCGCAGCCGCCCGCGCCGAACGCTCGAGCGGCAACTACACGGTGTTCCAGAGCGGCGTCTATACCGCCTGCGAGCCGTGCAAGGACGATCCGCGCAAGCCGCCGAAATGGCAGGTGAAGGCCGCCCGCATCATCCACGATGAGGGCGAGAAGATGATGTATTTCGAGGACGCCCGGCTCGAGTTCTTTGGCACCCCCCTCGCCTACCTGCCGTACTTCTCCGCGCCCGATCCGACGGTCAAGCGCAAGTCTGGTGTGCTGGTGCCGAGCGTGTCGTCCAGCAACATCTACGGCTACGCCGTGACGGTACCCTACTTCTGGGCGCTGGCGCCGGACTATGACTTCACCTTCACGCCGACGATCACCACCCGGCAGGGCCCGTTGCTGCAGGGTGAATGGCGTCAGCGGCTGGTCAATGGCTCCTACAGCATCCGCGCATCCGGCCTCTTCCAACTCGACAAGAGCGTGTTCCAGAAGGACGGCTTGCCGACGCCCGGCTACCGCGATTGGCGCGGCAGCATCGAGACGTCCGGCCAGTTCAGCCTGACGCCCAAGTGGACCTGGGGCTGGGACGGCACGCTGATCTCGGACAAGACCTACTTCCAGGATTACGGCCTGCAGAAAAACATCCAGACCTCCAACCTGTTGCGGTCGACGCCGGACTATGCGCTGTCACAGCTTTATCTCGTGGGACGCGGCGATCGGAGCTATTTCGATCTGCGCACCATGTACTTCTTCGGCTTCTCGACGGCCGACGATCAGCGCCAGATCCCGATTATCCATCCGGTGATGGATTACGATTACGTCTTCAAAAACCCGATCTTAGGCGGTCAGCTCAGCCTCCGTAGCAACCTGACCAGCCTGTCGCGCGATACCGCGAATTTCGACCCGATCTCACAGGCCGCCGTGAACGGCAACCTCTGCGCTCCGACTACGGCTGACACCGCATACAAGAATACGAGCAACTGTCTGTTGCGCGGCGTCCCCGGCACCTACAGCCGGCTTTCGTCCGAAGCGACCTGGAAGCACACCATCATCGACCCCTACGGTCAGATGTTCACGCCCTTCATCACCATGCGCGGTGATGTGGCCAGCTTGAAGATCGATACGCAGCCCGGTGTCGCCAACTACATCACGCCCGGTGAAAACAATGTCGTGCGCACCATGCCAACGGTCGGCCTCGAATATCGCTATCCGCTGATCGGCATCCAGTCCTGGGGCACGCAGACGTTTGAGCCGATCGCTCAATTGATCTTCCGCCCGGACGAGACCAGCGTCGGCAACCTGCCCAACGAGGACGCTCAGAGCTTGATCTTCGACGATTCCAATCTGTTCAAGATCAACAAGTTCTCCGGCTGGGACCGCGTCGAAGGCGGCAGCCGGGCCAACGTCGGCTTCCAGTACACCGCCCAATTCAATCGCGGCGGCAACGTCAATTTCCTGTTCGGACAATCCTACCAGCTGTTCGGGCAGAATTCCTTCGCGCTTGGCGGGCTCACCAATACGGGCTTGCAAAGCGGCTTGGACACGACAGCGTTCGGACTACGTGGCGCGTGCGTCGTACCAGCCGAATTCGACCTTCACGTTCACCTCGCGCTTCCGCTTCGGCGAGTCCGATTTCTCCCTGCAACGTACCGAGCTTGAAACCTCCGCGAATTTCGGCCGCTGGACGACATCTGTGATGTACGGCAACTACGCCGCACAACCCGCGCTCGGGTTCCTGGATGCCCGCGAGGGCATCCTCGGGAGTTCGCGCGTAAAGCTCAATGAAAGCTGGCAGATGCTGGGGGCGGTCCGCTACGATCTGCGCGCCAACCAGCTCAGTCAGACCCAGCTCGGCGTCGGATATGTCGACGATTGCCTCATCTTGGCCCTGAATTACATTACAGATTATGCGTACAGTGGCAGTGTGAGCGTGAACCATACCTTCATGATGCAGCTCAGTCTGCGCACTCTGGGAGGCAGTACGTCCGGTCAGTCGACCACGGCGGCGATGCCCAGTACGACCGGTACCCGTTGACCTGAGGCTGGATCCTGGCGGACGGACGATCTGTCGCACCGGGTTGGCCGGGCAACGGGACCACGCTAAGCAAGCGAACCAGGAGACCAACGCCCTGATTGTCGAGGAAGCGAACGCAGCGATGGCACTGATATTCGACGTCCTGATTCGAGGCCGCCGGCTCGTTGCAGCGGCGGTACTTGTTTTCGCCGCTTCGGTACCGACGAGCCCTCTGCTGGCTCAGCAGATTGTCGTCGTCGTCAACGGCGACCCGATCACCGCGCTCGACATTGAACAGCGCTCAAAGCTCACGCAATTGTCGACGCACAAGGCCCCTCCCCGTCAGGAGGTTCTCGAAGAGTTGATCAACGAAAAGCTCAAGATCAAAGAGGCCAAGCGCTTCGGACTTGAAGTGTCCGATTCCGAAGTCGAACAGTCGTTCACCTCGATGGCCAGCCGGATGCGGTATACGCCCGAACAACTGGTCCAGGGACTGGCGAAATCCGGCGTCCACGCCAACACGCTCAAATCACGTATCCGCGCCGACATCGCATGGCAGCAACTGGTGCGGGGGCGCTTCCAATCGATCCTGCAGGTCGGCGAGAAGGACTTGCTCGCGACCGCGACCAATCCCGATGAGTCTGTCGGCTATGACTTCAATTTGCGGCCGATCCTCTTTTTCACGCCCTCGGGAGCCAATAGCGCGCTGATCGAAGCCCGCCGCCGGGAGGCGGAAGGGTTGCGCAGCCGGTTCGGCAATTGCGATGAGGGAATTGCCTTTGCCCGCGCGCTCAAAGACGTGGCGGTACGCGATCAGGTCAACCGCAGTTCCGCGGACCTTCCGCCGGAGCTTCGCAAGGTGCTCGATGGCATGGAGATCGGAAAGCTGACGCCTCCGGAAGTAACGAAATTCGGCGTCGAGATGTTCGCGATCTGCGGCAAGAAGCCCTCGGCGGCGGACAATACTCCGGGCCGGCGCAAGGCGCGCGAAACGCTAATGACGGAGCGCTTCGAGCAGCAGTCGAAGAAATACCTGCAGGACGTTCGCCGCAGCGCGATGATCGAGTACCGATAGGACGCCGATGCCGCTGCCCCTGGCGCTGACCCTCGGCGAGCCAGCCGGCATCGGACCCGACATCACCTTCGCCGCATGGCAACGGCGGGCCGAGTTCGGACTTCCGCCGTTCTATCTCCTGGGGGACCCGGAATTCCTCGCGCGGCGGGCTCAACGGATCGCTCCTGATCTGCCGATCAGGGTGGTCGAGCCGGCAGGCGCAGCCGCTGCATTCACAACCGTGCTACCGGTCGTCGATCTCGGCGTTGCGGTGACGGCGGAGCCCGGCCATCCCGACGAATCGAGCGCCCCAGCGGCGCTGGCGGCCATCCGCCGGGCCGTCGCCGACGTCGGCATTGGCGTGGCGTCGGCGATCGTCACCAATCCGGTCGCAAAGAACGTACTGTACCGGTCCGGATTCACCGAGCCGGGCCATACCGAATATCTGGCGAAGCTTGCTAAGGAGGCCTCCGGGGTACCGGTCCACCCGGTCATGATGCTTTGGTCGCCGGAACTGGCGGTGGTGCCGGTCACCATTCACCTCCCGCTCAAGGACGTGGTGGGAACGCTCACCAGCGACCTGATCGTTGAAACCGGCCGCATCGTCGCGCACGATCTCCATGTTCGTTTCGGCATCGCGCAGCCGCGGATTGTTGTGGCCGGGCTCAATCCGCACGCCGGCGAAGATGGTGCGCTCGGTGAAGAAGACATCACGATCGTGGCGCCCGCGGTAGAACGCCTGCGCGCAGATGGCATCGATGTCCGCGGCCCCCTTCCCGCCGATACGTTGTTTCATTCCGCGGCGCGCGCCAGCTACGATGTGGCGCTTGCCATGTATCACGATCAGGCGCTGATCCCGATCAAGACGCTGGCGTTTGATCATGCGGTCAATGTTACGCTCGGACTGCCATTTGTGCGCACCTCGCCCGATCACGGCACCGCGTTCGACATCGCCGGAACCGGGCGCGCACGTCCGGGCAGCCTGATCGCGGCGCTTCGGCTCGCGGCGCAACTCGCTGCACGAACAGAGCCGCACCCGGTCGCGCGCCGCGCATGAGCGCGATCGATGACCTTCCGCCGCTTCGGGACGTCATCCGCCGTCACGGCCTAAACGCCAAGAAATCCCTCGGACAGAATTTTCTGCTCGACCTCAATCTCACCGCACGCATCGCACGCGCGGCTGGTCCGCTCCAGGATATCGACGTGGTCGAGATCGGTCCTGGTCCGGGCGGACTGACACGCGCGCTCCTTGCTGCGGGCGCGCGGCATGTGATCGCGATTGAGCGCGACGATCGTGCGCTTGCGGCACTCGCAGAGATCGCCGCACGCTATCCTGGCCGGCTCGATGTCGTCGCTGCGGACGCACTCGACTACGATCCGCGCCCCGATTTGGGTGGGGCGCGGGCGTGCATCGTCGCCAACCTGCCCTACAATATCGCAACCGCATTGCTGGTGCGCTGGCTCACCTGCGAGCCGTGGCCGCCGTGGTATGAACGTTTGGTGTTGATGTTCCAGCGCGAGGTCGCCGAACGACTGGTCGCGCACCCGGGATCGAAAAGCTACGGGAGATTGTCCGTGCTGGTCGGCTGGCGCAGCGAAGCGCGCCTTCTGTTCGACATCGCCGCCAGTGCTTTCGTGCCGCCGCCCAAGGTGACGTCCTCGCTGGTCCAACTGATCCCGCGCGCAGAACCGATGGCCTGCGACGCCAACGCCCTGCAAACGGTCACCCAGGCGGCATTCGGCCAGCGCCGCAAGATGTTGCGCCAAAGCCTGAAATCGCTGGGTACCGATGTGCCGGCGCTCTTGGGCGCCGCCGGTATCGAGCCAACGTCACGAGCCGAGGACATTCCGGTCGAAGGTTTCGTCGCGCTCGCCCGCGCGCTGACCGCGTCGCGGCACTGAGGAACCCACCAGCCTGCGGACCGCCGGCCGGATTGCGATGCCCGAAATTGCGCTAGGATGCCACGATGACCAAGCTCCACCGACAGTCACTGACGGCCTATGGCGCGCCGCTCTGCGAAACCATCGTCGACCTGCCGGAACCGCGCGATGCCGAGGTTCTGGTCCGCATTCACCGGTGCGGCGTTTGCCATTCCGACCTGCACATGCAGGACGGCTATTTCAAGCTCGGCGAGGGTAAGAACCTCGACGTGCGCGCCGGCCGGACGCTTCCCTTCACCCTTGGTCATGAGATCGCGGGGATCATCGAACGCGCCGGTCCCGATGCGGGTGGCGGGGTCGAGCCGGGTCGTGCGGTTGCGATCTTTCCATGGATTGGCTGCGGGCAGTGCGCCGCGTGCCTGCGAGGCGAAGAAAACATCTGCGCGGCGCCGCGTCATCTCGGCATCCAGGCCGACGGTGGTTACGCCTCGCACGTACTCATCCCGCACCCCCGATATCTTCTCGATCATGCGCCGTTCTCGGCCGCATTCGCAGGTGCATTGATGTGCTCGGGCCTCACCGCCTATGCGGCGCTCAAGCGGCTGGCGGCGAACTCCGCCCATGCCGCGCACGGGCCGGTGCTTCTCGTCGGGATGGGCGGGGTCGGCATGATGGGGCTCGCGATCGCCCGCAACATGTTCCCCCATGCTCCGATCGTCGCCGACATCGATGCGGCGAAGCGCGCGGCGGCGCTCGCGGCCGGCGCCAGTGCGGCGTTCGATCCCGCGGATGGCGGTGCGCGCAAGGCTATCATGGCGTTGACCGGCGGCGGCGTGCTGACGGCCTGTGACTTCGTCGGCTCGGACCGCTCGCTCGCGTTCGCGACCGGCGCACTCGCCAAGGGGGGCAAGGTCCTAGTGACTGGATTGTTTGGCGGCACCTTCGCCATGCCGGTTGCAATGTTCGGATTGAAGGCGATGGCGATCGAGGGCATCCAGACCGGCACGCTCGAAGAGGCGCGTGAGCTGCTAACCCTGGCGCGCGGCTGGAAGCTCGCGCCGCCGCCGATCTCGGAGCGGCCACTGGCCCAAGCCCAGGCGGCGCTCGACGATCTGCGCGCCGGACGCATCGTCGGACGGGTGGTGCTGACGGCGTGAGCGCGGCGTCAAAGCTCCGACTGCAGCCGGCGAACGAACGCCGATAGCCCGGTCTGCCGCTCGCGCTTAAAGCGTTCGGCGGAGAGAACCATGCGCACCTTCGCAAGCGCCTGGTCGATGTCATCATTGATGATGACGTAATCGTATTCCGCCCAGTGGCTCAATTCGTCACCGGCTTTCGCCATGCGGCTCTTGATGACGCGCTCGTCGTCAAGCGCCCGCATATGCAGCCGGCGTTCCAGTTCGCGGATCGACGGCGGCAGAACGAAGATGCTGGCCATGTCGCTGCGCGCCTTTTCACGCAGTTGCTGTGTGCCCTGCCAATCAATATCGAACAGGACATCGCGGCCCGCCGCGAGCGCGTCTTCGACCGGCCGGCGCGGCGTGCCATAGAGATTTCCGAAAACTTCGGCGGATTCGAGCAATTCGTTGTTCTCGACCATCGTTCTGAAACGCGGTTCATCGATGAAGTGATAATCGACGCCGTCCTGCTCGTTTGCCCGGCGCGGTCTTGTTGTGACCGACACCGAAAGCTCGACCGATTTGTCGGCGTCCAGCAGCATCCGCGACAGCGTCGTCTTGCCGGCGCCCGACGGCGAAGACAGCACCAGCATCAGCCCGCGGCGGGCGGTCCGGTCTGCGTCCTGGGTCGGTTGAAAGGCGTCGTCCATGTCGAGTGCTGCTGGGAAACTCAATTCGTCGTTCCTCGCCATAACCGGACCAAGCGCGTCGCGGCGCCCTACTCCAGATTCTGCACCTGCTCGCGGAACTGTTCGACCACACTCTTCAATTCCAGCCCGATGTTGGTCAATTCCACGTCGTTCGATTTGGAACAGATCGTATTGGCCTCGCGATTGAACTCCTGCGCCAGGAAATCGAGCCGCCGGCCGATCGCCCCACCACTGGCGAGCAATTGCTGGACCTGGGCAACATGCGAGGCCAGCCGGTCAAGCTCTTCGCGAATGTCGGCCTTGGTTGCGATCAGGATCGCCTCCTGATGCAAGCGGTCGGAATCGAAACGGTTCGACGCATCGAGCAGCGTTGCGATCTGCTCGGCGATACGCGCTTTGATGGCCTCGGCCTTTCGCCCGGGCACGGCATCTGCACGCGTGGCGAGCGCAGCGATCTCCTTGATACGCTGGGACAGCAGCGAACCTAAAGTCTCTCCTTCGCGACGCCGCATCGCGGCAAGCTCCGCCACGGTGTGATTGAAACCAGCAATCACGGCGGCCTCGGCGGCGCGCTTGTCGTCTTCACTCTCATCCTCGTCGATCACCTCGATGACGCCCTTCAGCGCGAGGATTCCGTCGAGCCGCGGCGCGGCCGCGTCCACCCGGCCCGTGAGGCTCTTCATGGTCGCAATCACGGCGTTGAGCACCGGCTCGTTCACCCGCACCACCGGCGCCACACCCTGACGGCTCACGGTAAGCGTGCCGTAGACGGTGCCTCGCGCGAGCACTTCCGCTGCCTTCGTGCGCGCCGGGACCTCGACCGCATCCCAGCCATTGGGAAGCCGCAAGCGAAGATCCAGTCCCTTGGCATTGACGGACTTAAGTTCCCACGCCCAGGCATAGCTGCCGGCCACTCCGTGGCCGCGTGCAAAGCCCGTCATGCTCGCCAACGCCATGAGCCTTGCCCGTTCTAGGAGGAACTCTGAATAGGGAATCGAGCCGCGAACCTAGCGGCCGGGGCAAGGTGTCACAAGGGGCGGTACTTCGACGAACCCGCCACGAAGATGCCCTGCAGGCGGCAAAGCTATTGGGCGCCGGCGGATCGCGGGACGTTACGCCTGCCGCGGTGCGTCGTTGTCGGCGCTGGGCGCGCCGGGGCGGCGGCAGGCGGCGGCGCTTGCGGCGCCGGGGGGGCGGCCAATTCACCGCGTGCCTCATGCTCGATCGCACGCAGCTTCGCGACGTTCTTCAGGTGCTGCTCGTAGGTCTCCGCGAACGCATGCCCGCCGGTGCCGTCGGCCACGAAGAACAGTTCCTTGGTCCGCGCCGGATTGGCCGCAGCCTCGATCGAGGCACGGCCCGGATTTGAGATCGGACCGGGGGGCAAGCCTTCGATCACGTAGGTGTTGTAGGGCGTCTGCGACTGGATATCGGCCTTACTGAGCGGCCGCCCGAGCGAGCCTTTGCCGAAAACGAGGCCGTAAACGATGGTGGGGTCGGACTGCAGCTTCATCTTCTGCTTGAGCCGGTTGACGAAGACCGCGGCAACGCGCGTGCGTTCTTCGGGCTTGCCGGTCTCCTTTTCGATGATGGACGCCAGGATTACGAGCTGGTCCGGCGTTTTGAGCGGCACGTCGGGATTGCGGCGCTCCCACGCATCACGCACCAGCCGGTCCTGCGCCTGACGCATCCGCTGGATCAACTGCTCACGCGAAAAGCCGCGATGGAAATGATAGCCGTCCGGCAGCAGACTTCCTTCGCGCGGGACATCCTTGATGTTGCCGGAAAGCATGTCGCTCTCCAGCAGACGGGCGACAATCTGTTCGGACGTCAGCCCCTCCGGGATGATCAACTGATGCTGTACCACCTTGCCTTCGACGATCGTCGCGACCACGTCGCGGACGCTGGCATGCTTTTGAAACAGATATTCGCCGGCCTTGAGGCCGCTGCGCGCCTTGAGGGCGAACACCCCGCCCGCAAAGATGATCCGGTGCTCGTCGATAACGCCTTCGCGCTGAAGCAGGTCGGCGATTTCCATCATCCCGGATCGGGGTGGGATGGTGACAACCTTGTCTTCCTGCAGCGGCCCCGGCGCTTCGAAGCGGCTCTTGCCGAAGACAATTGCTCCTCCGCCGGCGACCAGCGCTAGAATGAGCAAGGTGAAGATCGCATTACCGACGATCACCAGCGGATTGCGGGCGCGCCGCGAGGGGCGCATCGGCTGCGGCGCCGGCGCCGGCACGTTTTCAGGCTGCAGCGCAGCGCGCGGGCTGCGTGGCGTAATCCGTCTTTGCTCCATTAGCGAACTGCCAAGTCCATCGATCGGCCGGCCGGAGATGGCCGTCTCGGGCTCGCTTGCGTCAAGCGCCGCCCGGCCCGGCGCCATCGATTGGCCGGAGCTCGCGGGCGCGCGCGAACCGGCGCCAACCCTACTTGACAGCGGCTGCTTTGGACCACGCGCATCGGCATTGGACGCATCAGACTTGGCAATTTCGGCTTTAACGAGGTCCGCCTTGGCGCGCGTCGCGAGCGCCGGGTTGGGAGCCGCCTTACCTCTTGCCGCTGCGGCAGCCGGTGTGTCGGCGTTCCCTCGTCCAGGGCTCGCGCCTTTTGCCCCTCCGAACAGGGGCATTGCGAGCTTGGCCATCGCAGCAGACGGCGTTGCCTCGTCGTCGAGCCCTGCCGTTCCCAGCGCGGAACCGGGCGCCGAAAGTGTGCTCTTGGTAGAGCCGACAAAGGGCGGGCTCGGTCGCAACGAGCGGCGCCCTGTCGCCAGCGTCGAGGACTGCGAGGGCAAGCCCGAAGCAATCCGGTGACGCGAAATCTGTCCGTCTTGACGCAGCGGGTCGGCGGTTCGTTTGGGTGACGTCTGTGGTCTGGACGGCTCCGATACACCCACGGGACGTCCGGGCATCGACGGCCCGCGTCCGGGTACCGGCTCCCGGCCATCATTTTCAGGCGGCGTGTTCCCCGAATTCACCGCCTACACCCCCACCTTGACGCCCACCATGATCGCGACCCGCGTCGGATGGCCTGGCATCGACCCCAGTGCCCCTCAAGGAGTCGGCACGACATTTTGATCGAGCTCAGATCGCATTCCACCAGCCGGAATCGACCTTCGAGCATCGGTGTTAGAGGCGAATAATATGGCGAAAGGTAGGAGCTTTCCCCACCCTGCATCGTCTCTAATCCGCGACCCGGCGAAACACCAGTGAGGCGTTGGTACCGCCGAATCCGAACGAATTCGACAGCACCACATCGATATCACGTTTCTTGGAATGATGCGGCACGAGATCAATCGGCGTCTCCACCGACGGGTTGTCGAGGTTGATGGTGGGGGGTGCGACGCCGTCACGCATGGCCAGGATCGAAAAGATGGCCTCCACCGCGCCCGCCGCACCGAGAAGATGGCCAATCGAAGATTTGGTTGAGGACATGCACATCCGCCCAGCGGCGTTGCCGACGAGGCGGTGGACTGCGCCGAGCTCGATCTCGTCACCGAGCGGAGTCGAAGTACCGTGTGCATTGATGTAGTCGATTTCCGCCGGCGAGATGCCCGCACGCTTGATTGCCGCCGTCATGCAGCGTAGCGCGCCATCGCCGTCCGCCGCCGGCGCCGTGATGTGGTGGGCGTCTCCCGACAAGCCGTAGCCGATCAGTTCGGCGTAGATCCGGGCGCCGCGGTTCTTAGCGTGCTCATAGGATTCAAGCACCACGATGCCGGCGCCCTCGCCCATCACGAAGCCATCACGATCGCGGTCATAGGGGCGAGAGGCCCGTTCCGGCGTGTCGTTGAACGCCGTGGAAAGCGCCCGGCAGGCGACAAAGCCCGCCATGCCGATTCGCGACACTGGCGATTCGGCGCCGCCCGCAACCATCACGTCCGCATCGCCGAGTGCGATAAGACGGGCGGCGTCGCCGATGGCGTGCGCGCCGGTCGAACAGGCCGTCACGACCGCATGGTTCGGCCCCTTCAGTCCATGCTCGATCGAGACGTAGCCGGATGCAAGATTGATCAGGCGGCCCGGAATGAAGAACGGCGACACGCGCCGCGGCCCTCGTTCCTTCAGCACGATCGCGGTCTCGGCAATCCCCGAGAGGCCGCCGATTCCGGATCCGATCATGACGCCGGTGCTGCATTGCTCCTCGTAACTCTTGGGCTTCCAACCGGCATCGCTAAGCGCCTGCGTCGCCGCACCCATCGCGAAGATGATGAAATCGTCGACCTTGCGCTGTTCCTTCGGCTCCATCCACTGATCGGCGTTGAAGGTGCCGTCGGAGCCGTCGCCGCGAGGAACCTGGCAGGCAATCTTCGCCGCCAGATCGGAGACGTCGAAGGTTTCGACGCGACGCGCCGCACTCTCGGCATTGAGCAGGCGCTGCCACGTCGGTTCGACGCCGCAAGCCAGCGGCGTCACCATGCCGAGCCCCGTGACGACGACACGTCTCATTTGCGGCTCCTCGACTGACAGCAGCGGCCACCGAGCCGCCGATCAAGCCCGGACTTGATCCTGGCACCTATCAAAACAGATGCTTGATTGACGGGGATAAATTGCCGGGTCAATGGGAATTGTTGCTAAATCCGCATACGCCCGGGCGCACGCATAGACGCCGCGACCGCATCGGTGCGCGGCGATCCGTCAAACCAGCCGCGAGGCTCCACCAAAGATTGGCGACTCAGCTTTTGGCGTTCTTTTCAAGGAACTTGACGGCATCGCCCACCGTCAAAATGGTCTCGGCGGCATCGTCAGGAATCTCGCAGCCGAATTCCTCCTCGAACGCCATCACGAGCTCGACGGTATCGAGGCTGTCGGCACCGAGGTCATCAATGAAGCTCGCACCCTCGGTCACCTTATCGGCCTCGACGCCCAGATGCTCCACGACGATTTTCTTCACCCGCTCGCCAATGTCACTCATCGCTTAAACCTCGTGGTCCCTGAATTGGGCTCGATCGGTCAGCGCCCCCGAGCCATCGCGTTGTGGGTTTGATTGGTGTCCATTGTCAGATCACCCAGGTCGCGAGCGGACCCGTGTGACGACTCTCGACCCCCCTGGTGCCGCCCCTGCCGCCCCAGCCAAACCGAAACCCGGTTACCATACTTCAAATGCCTTGACCAGCGCGGCCGGACCCAGCCGATCGCATCCAGGGCGCCCCTGGAAGGGCCGCTGAAAATCGACGTGACCGCCCCCCATCGCTCCTCGCGACGCCGGCTCGAGCACACGATCGACATATGATCGTCCGGTCACCCTTTACACCATTGCCATGCCGCCATTGACGTGCAGCGTCTGGCCGGTGACGTAGGCTGCCTCGTCGGAGGCCAGGTAGACTGCCGCCGCCGCGACATCGGCTCCCTCGCCCAGCCGCCCCGCGGGTACGCGCGCAAGGATCGCCTCGCGCTGCTTGTCGTTGAGCTTGTCGGTCATCGCGCTCGCGATGAAGCCCGGCGCAATGCAATTTGCCGTCACATTGCGCTTGGCGTATTCGGCGGCGATCGACTTGAACATGCCAATCATGCCGGCTTTGGCGGCGGTATAGTTGGTCTGGCCAGGATTGCCGGTCACGCCGACCACCGACGAGATGCCGATAACCCGGCCGAAGCGTCGGCGCATCATGGTACGCACGGCCGCACGCGCCAGTCGAAAGGTTGCTGTCAGATTGACCGCGACGACCTGGTCCCAGTCTTCGTCCTTCAGTTGCACAAACAGGTTGTCGCGGTTGATTCCGGCATTGGCCACGAGAATATCGAGCCGGCTCATCGCCTCCTCGGCCTTAGGCACCAGTCCCTCAACCTCCGACATATCGGCGAGGTTGCACGGCAGCACGTGAACGCGGTCATTGAGTTCGCCCGCGAGTGCATCGAGTGCATCGCGCCGCGTGCCAGAGACCGCCACGATGGCGCCTTGGCGATGCAGCGCGCGGGCAATCGCTCCGCCGATGCCGCCAGTCGCCCCGGTGACGAGCGCGGTCTTGCCGGTCAGATCGAACATTGCGCCCTCCTCTGAGCTTGCGCGGTCAGCCGCGCGCAGCTTTGAATGCTGCAATATCTTCCGGCGATCCAATTGACGCTCCGGTTGCGCCATCGGCGATGCGCTTGACGAGTCCGCTCAAGACCTTGCCGGCGCCGACCTCATAGAACTTGCTGACGCCCTGCCCCGCTACGAAAGCCACCGTTTCGCGCCAGCGTACCGTGCCGGTCACCTGTGCGATCGAGCGCGCGCACGATTTCAGCCGGATCGTTCACCGGCTTGACCAGGACATTCGGAACGATCGGCACCGCGGGCGGCTTCACCGTCACCATTGCCAATGCCTGCGCCATGATATCGGCGGCGGGCTGCATCAGCGTGCAATGGAAGGGAGCGGACACCGGCAGCATCATCGCGCGCTTGGCGCCTTTTGCCTTGGCAATCTCGACCGCCCGCTCGACCGCAGCTTTGTCGCCGGAGATCACCACCTGCCCGCCGCCGTTATCGTTCGCGGCCTGGCAAACCTGCCCCGCAGCCGCCTCGCTGGCCACGGCCGCAGCCTGGTCGAAGTCGAGCCCCAGCAGCGCCGCCATGGCGCCGGTCCCGACCGGTACCGCCTTTTGCATGGCGCGGCCGCGCATGCGCACAAGCTTGGCCGCATCACTGATGGTCAGCGCGCCAGCCGCTGCGAGCGCCGAGTATTCGCCGAGCGAGTGGCCCGCCACGAATTGTGCATCGCGTGCAAGGTCGACCCCCGCCTCGGCTTGGAGCGCGCGCATGGCGGCAAGCGAAACCGCGAGCAGCGCAGGTTGCGCATTCTCGGTCAATGTCAGCGTCTCGATCGGTCCTTCCCAGATCACTTTGGTGAGCTTCTCACCGAGCGCCGCGTCGACCTCGTCAAACACCGCACGTGCCGGCGCAAACGCATCGGCCAGCGCTTTACCCATGCCGACCGCCTGGCTGCCCTGACCCGGAAAGACGAATGCAAGCGACATCGTATGACCCGTTCCAATTTCGCGCCCTAAGACACGCGGTAACTCCCCGCTGTCAAGACAATGCGATCGACAGCATTAGTGAACCGGCAACCCAGGTTCGTAACCCGCCGACAACCGAACCTGCTTAAAACGGCTCCCGGATTGAAAATCGGGGTCATTGTTCATGCGCGATACAGCTCTCGTCAGCGACGCCGACCTGACGCGGGCGCGCGAAGACGCGCCGTTCCGGCAGCAACTCATCGCCGACTACCTTGAGCTACTGCTCGGTCAACTCAACAAGCTTCGCGCCCTGGGGGCCGATTCCGCACGCGCCGACCAAATCGGCGAGGGGGTCGATCTAGCCGTGAAGCTCGCCGACCTGCTGCAGCGGCTCGCCAACGACCGCCCGCGCGATACCCACGCAGCCTGAAGCGCGGCTCGGGCTCCTCTGCAGGCAGTCGAACCAGTCCCTGGACGGCTTGCCTTTTGACCGAAACTGCCTATAAACCCCGCTTCCGCTCGATCCCGGCCGGGAGCTGAACGGACGGCCGCCGGCCCACAAGCCGGCAGCAGGGCCAGATGGTCCGGCGTCCGGTGTTCCCGCCTTCTGAGCATTCGAGCCTTTCCCGAAGGGCTCGAAGGGCTACGCGCCGGGAGGAGCACACCGCGATCGCGAGAAGTCTTAGACTTCGAACAAGATCGCGTGTGGAACACCAACGGGAAAGGCATTCGAATGCCCCTCTACGAACACGTCTTCCTTGCGCGCCAGGATGTGAGCGCGCAGCAGGTCGAAGAACTGACGGCCCAGCTCACCGGCGTCATCGAGCAGATGGGCGGCAAAATCACCAAGACCGAGCAATGGGGGGTTAAGTCGCTCGCCTATCGGCTGCGCAAGAACCGGAAGGCACATTACACCCTGCTCAATCTCGACGCACCGTCCGCGGTGATCAACGAGATCGAGCGGCAGGAGCGACTGAACGAAGACGTGCTGCGGTACATAACGATCCGCGTCGACGAGCACGAGGAAGGCCCCTCGGCGATGATGCGCAAGGTCGACCGAGACCGTGAGCGTGAGGACCGAGGATTCGGATTTCGGGAGCGTGGCGGCGGCGGCGGAGGCTTCCGCGGTGACCGGGATCGCGACCGGGGCGGTGGCGGCTTCCGTGGTGATCGCGACCGCGACTCGCGGCCGCCGCGCGATTCGGCCGGCGAATCGTCTGCGCCGAATCAGGAGTAACCGCCATGTCATTCGCCCAGACCCAATCCCAAACCCGCCGGCCATTCTTTCGGCGGCGCAAGACGTGCCCGTTCACCGGCGCCAACGCGCCAAAGATCGACTACAAGGACGTGCGGCTCTTGCAGCGCTACGTCTCGGAGCGGGGCAAGATCGTACCCAGCCGCATCACCGCGGTATCCGCCAAGAAGCAGCGTGAACTCGCCCAAGCGATCAAGCGTGCCCGCTTCCTGGGACTTCTACCCTACGTCATTAAGTAAACGCCGAGCGGCGCGCGGGCGGCCGTTCGCCTCGTCCAAATACTGGTTGAGCCGGACCTGGATCCGACTCTAACCGCTGGCAAAGCGGGACAGCTTGCGATGATGCAGATCGTGCTGGTTGGACTGGGTGCTGGTACGGCCGCGGCGCTGCTATTCGCGTCGGTCGCCTCCGGATCACTCACTGCGATCTTCCTGTTTTACCTGGCGCCTTTGCCGATCCTCATCGCCGCCCTCGGCTGGAGCCACTGGGCTGGGTTGATCGCCGCCATTTTCTCGGCCGTCGCGATCGGCGCCTTCTCCGGCTTCTTCGTCATTTCAGTGTTTGTGATCGCTTTCGGGGCTTGGTGGCTCGGATATCTCTCGCTTCTGGCCCGCCCGGTTTCGAACGGCAGCGGCGACGGCATCGAATGGTATCCGGTTGGACGCCTCGTTCTGTGGGCCGCCGTTATCGGCACTCTCATCGTTGCAGCCGCCATTCCTAACTTTGGCACCGATCAGGAGAGCCTCCAAGCGGGACTGCGCAAGATCTATGGGCGCATTCTGCAAGATCAGTCGATGGTCGACATGCTGGTGGTGGCAGTTCCGCCCGCCGCGGCGGTGTTCTCCACCATCATCAACGTTTTCAATCTCTGGCTCGCCGGGCGCATCGTGAAATTGTCCGGGCGCCTCAAACGGCCGTGGCCCAATCTTGCTGCCATGACGATGCCGGTTTCCGCAATGGCGGCGCTTGCAGCCGCGATTGCCGGGTTCTTCCTGCCGGATATTGTCGGCATTCTCTCCGGCGTGCTGGCGGCGAGCTTGTTCATGGCGTTTGCCATTCTGGGCTACGCGGTCTTGCACACCATCACCAATGGAATAGGAAGCCGCGCGTTCCTGCTGGCCGGCGCCTATGCGGCAGCCATCGTTTTCTTCTGGCCAATCGTGGCCGTTGCCATCCTGGGACTGTCCGAGACCGCCTTCAACATACGCGGACGCATCGCCGGCAAAGGCGGTCCGCCGAGCTTACGCACCTGATTAATCCAAAAATCCACCGACGGAGATAAAGCCATGGAAGTGATCCTGCTCGAACGTATCGGCAAGCTTGGCCAGATGGGTGATGTGGTGCGCGTGAAGGACGGATTTGCGCGCAACTTTCTCCTGCCGAAGGGCAAGGCGCTGCGGGCAACCAAGGATAACCGGTCGCGCTTCGAGACGATGAAGGTCGATCTGGAGGCCCGCAATCTCGAGCAAAAGAGCGAGGCAGAAAAAATCGCGCGAAAGCTCGATGGACAAAATTTTTCGGTGATCCGGCAGGCGGCCGACACCGGCCAACTCTACGGCTCGGTCTCACCGCGCGATCTGGCCGCATTGGTGATCGAAAAGGGTTTCATCATCAACCGTTCGCAGATCGCGCTGAACACGCCGATCAAGTCGATCGGGCTGCATAAGGTGCCGCTCTCGCTGCACCCGGAGGTCGAGGTGACCATCAACGTCGCCGTCGCACGCAGTGCCGACGAAGCCGGGCGGATTTTGCGGGGCGAGGATGTGACAATTGCGCGCGACGAAGCAGAAGAAGCAGCAGCAGAAGCAGAAGCAGCAGCGGAAGCCTTCTTCGAACCGGAGGGGCGCCGGACGCAAGAGGGCGACGGGGCCGAACCGGCCGCCGGTTCAGAGCAGAACACCTGAGGCGGCTCCTCGCCTGAGGCCGGCTGCTCCTCGAAAGAGGCCGACTGCTCCTCGCCTGCGGCCGGCTACTCCTCGAACGCGGTCACCGGCCGCACCGGCGGCGACGACGCCGTCACGGCCGCCGGCGGGGCGGCCGGCGCAGTGGCCGCGACCGTCTGATCAATCTCCAGGCTCTCGGACGGACGGCGGGCCCGCGCTTTCGCCGGCGCATCGTCTGCCTTGGCCTGCTCCGACTTGGCCTGGTCCGTCTTGGCTTGATCCGTCTTGGCCTGGTCGCCGGGGGCGGTTTCGGGCGCGGTGCCCGCGCCCAATACCGGCTTACGGCGCTGTTCCACCGCCTTCGGATCGGTGCCGACCGACGCCAGATAGGCGGCCATCGTCTGGGCCTCCTGGATGCCGGTCGTATAGTGCTCCCGCATGAATCCGACGGTCGTCTTCTTGATCGCGCGCGGGCTGCGATGGCAGGCATTGCAGGTATGGGCAAAGATCTGCGACGCCGACTTGCCGGCATCCAGGTTCGATTGCGCAGACGCGGGAGCGACCGCGAGCCCCATGGCGACGAGCCCCACAGAGCCTACGAACCCCGTGCCCACGCCTGCCAAGTTCGCCACAACCTTACCGACTCTGCCGCACGATCACCCTCCGCATTGCAACCCGCACAACCTGACGTCTCGACCTTATTCTTAACCGACCCTGTTCTCAATTCTTGGCCGAAAAGCGGAATTCCAGACACCTCGCCCCCTCGCCCATTCCAATTTGCTGGGGATGATCTGCGAGCATCCATATTGCAGAATTGCCCAGCCTCAGCTTAAGCTATGCAAGTTCCGGGGGCCTCTAGGCGAATTAGCGCCGGAGCCCTGTTTTGTTCACCGAAGCCGGTGGCCGGAAATTGTGTCACCGGCGTGGCACTCTTGGATGCGGGATGGAGGCGGCCGTGGACCGGTTGCTTCGGGTCGCATTGGAACGGTTCGTCCAATCCGGGAATCTGCGGGTCACCGCCGCAGGTGGAGGAACCTTTGTGCTCGGTGACGGCACCGGGCCGGACGTCGCCGTCCGTTTCACCACCAGAATGGCCGAACTCGGCATTCTGCTCGATCCGGAACTCAAGCTCGGCGAAGCCTACATGGACGGCACCCTGGTCGTCGAGCAGGGTTCGATCACCGATTTCCTGTTCATGCTGTGCGGCCGCGACGCCAAGCGGCCGAAATGGACGCGGCCGCCATGGACCTGGCCGCAATGGCTGTGGCGATATGCGCAGGCGGCGTCTGGCGCAATTCAATCCGCGGTCGCGGTCGCGCCGCAACGTCGCCCACCATTACGACCTCGACGAACGGCTTTATTCGCTGTTCCTGGATTCCGACCGGCAATACAGTTGCGCCTATTTCGAGCATCCGGAGCAATCGCTCGACGATGCCCAACTCGCCAAGAAGCGCCACCTCGCCGCCAAGCTGCTGCTCGAACCCGGTCAGCACGTGCTCGACATCGGCTGCGGCTGGGGCGGCCTTGCGCTCTACCTTGCGGAAATGGCGGACACGCGGGTCACCGGCATTACGCTCTCCGAAGAGCAACATGCGCTCGCGCGCCGGCGCGCCGCAGAGCGAAACCTTTCCGAGCAAGGTGGCGATCCGCCTGCAGGATTATCGCGACGTGCCTGAGAGGTTCGACCGCATTGTCTCGGTCGGCATGTTCGAGCATGTCGGCGTCGACCACTACAGCGCCTTTTTCCGCAAGATGCCGCGAGCTGCTCGCCGACGACGGCGTCATGCAGTTGCATTCGATCGGGCGTCCCGAGGGCCCCAACATCACCAATCCGTGGATCGCGAAATACATCTTCCCCGGCGGCTACGTTCCGGCGCTGTCGGAGGTTCTGCCCGCGGTCGAACGCGCCGGCCTCCTCGTCACCGACATCGAAATCCTGCGGCTGCACTATGCCGACACGCTCAAGGCCTGGCGCGAACGCTTCCTCGCCCATCGCGACGAGGTCGAGGAGTTCTATGACGCGCGATTCGTCCGCATGTGGGAGTTTTATCTCGCAGCATCCGAAGTGGGCTTCCGCGAACACGCCATGATGGTGTTCCAGTTGCAGCTCACCCGGCGGCAGGGCGTCGTGCCCATGACGCGCGATTACATCATGAACGCCGAGGCGCAACTGCGCGCCCGCGAAGGCAGCAAGCGGCCGACGCTGCGGCTCGCGGGGGAATGACGCTGCATCGCGCTGTGGGCATTACAGCTCGCTGACGCCACCGCGGCTTGTAGCCCGGACGGCTTGTAGCCCGGATGGAGCGAAGCGAAATCCGGGATAAGCTTCACGCGATGGTCCGATACCGGCGCAATTTCGTTCCAGGCGGCACCTATTTCTTCACGGTCACACTCGCTGACCGGACATCGTCCGCACTGGTGGATCACGCCAGCGCCTTGCGGACGGCGTTCCGCATCGCGCGACGCGAGCGACCTTTCACGATCGATGCAATCGTGATCCTGCCGGACCACCTGCATGCTGTCTGGACGCTGCCGTCGGGCGATTCCGATTTCTCCGGCCGCTGGAAGCGCATCAAGGCGCATTTCACGCATCGGCTTGTTGCCGCCGGCGTGCCGGTCAAACGCCATCGCAACGGCGAATACGCACTCTGGCAACGGCGCTTCTGGGAGCACACGATTCGGAACGAGACCGATTTCGAGCGGCACGTCGATTACGTGCACTTCAACCCGGTCAAGCACAAGCTGGTCAGCTGGGCGCGAGAATGGCCGTATTCGTCGTTTCACCTCTATGTCAGGCGCGGTGTGCTGCCAGCCGACTGGGCGGGAGATGTCGAAGAACCTATGATGGATTTCGGCGAGCGGAGGGTGATCCCGGATTTCGGTATGGTCCTAATTTGAGAACCTGCAGGCCGCCGTCTCACTAACACTTTGCGCAATCTGGTCCGATGCACAAGACCTTGCGCGTGAAGCCTGCCATGGCGGCGGGCGTGTCCGATCGGCTATGGTCATTAGAGGAATTGGTAGATCGAACATCGCGGTAGGTTCCGCGCAATGGAGGCGCCTATGGGCAGCGCCGTGAGTAGGAGAGGTTTATCGGCTTCTAGAGAGAAGACGGTGGGTCGTGGCCGTCTGTATGTAGAAGGAGGGGAAATCTTTTTAGTATTCAATGCCTCACGAGGGACTGGATCGAGTCATTCACCGGACGAAAATCACGTCCGATAGTTTTGCATCATGGGCGCTGGCCATGATGCAGGCGAATTCCAACCAGGCTATTAAAGCCTTCGGGGTCGCCCTAAGTGACGGCATTCCCGAACCAAGCGACGACGTGTGGCATCCGCCAACCAAATCCGGCAAGTCCTCAAAGTAGGACACTACCCGGATTTCGCTTCGCTCCATCCGGGCTACGAACTGAGCAAGCGGTCCCCGGATTTCGCTGCGCTCCACCCGGGCTACCGGCCACTGCATTGGATAAAGACGACATATTCGCTGGATAAAGACGACGTATTCACCGCTAACTTGTCTTAACTTGTTGTGACACGACACCTGTGGACTGTGACAATTGAGGGTGCAACGATAAGGCGCGCTTGCAGACTTCGCATCGCTTCCGACCCTCAGACAAGGTCTGGCTCTCAAATGCGAGCGAAGTTCGGAAGAAGATTTGTATCGCGAGAAAAGAAACTGTCGCTCGCGTCGCCCTGGGTCAGTTTGAGCGAGCACCACTTTTTTTCTAACCGTAGGAATAGACCATGAAGAAAATTCAAATTGCGGCGATCGCGGTCATTGCAGTAGTCCTCGCCGTCGTTGGGCGGCATGGCGCTTGCGCAGCAGGACAAGTACACCGTGAAAGTGCCGGGCGGGCTCGCGTTCTCCGAGTTCAGGGGATACGAAGGCTGGCAGGCTGTCTCCATCAGTCAGAACGGAAAGCTGGTCGCGGTGATCCTCGCCAATCCCGTGATGATCGACGCCTACCGGGCCGGCATTCCCGGCAACGGCAAGCCTTTCCCCGACGGCGCCAAGATGGCGAAGATCCATTGGAACCCGAAAAAGAACGAGTACTTCCCGGCTGCGACGGTGCCGGGCACCCTGCATGACGTCGACTTCATGGTGAAGGACAGCAAGAGGTTCGCGGACAGCGGCGGATGGGGATGGGCCGTGTTCGAGTACGACGCCGCGTCCGATACGTTCACGCCCGGCACCATGGCCGACACAGCCGCCGCAGGGGAACGACGCCAAGTGCGGGTTCGCGTGCCACACGATGGTGAAGACAAGAGATTACGTTTTCACGGAATACGGGAAGAGGTGACTGGCGCGTAAACCCGGTAGGTTAGCGAAGCGTCACCCACAGCCCGTAGGATGAGTTGGGCGCGAAGTGCCGTAACTCACCGTTGGGAACTCGCGGTACATTTAGCCGGTGGGTTACGCGCCTACGGCGCTAACCCTACGCAACTGCGGCCCGCGACA
>CAVWOV010000019.1:0-521179 GCA_963756715.1 uncultured Alphaproteobacteria bacterium | reverse complement strand
CGCCAAATCCGCTCGTGAGCGTGCTGAAATATTTCCTTGGTGAGCTGACCACGCCGCTGGGGAGTTGGTGATGAAGCAAGCGTTGCCACGGGCTCGGTCTCAACCCCTCCCCCTTGTGGGGAGGGGTGGCGCCGAAGGCGCCGGGGTGGGGTCTGCTCAAGCCAATGAGGGCCTCGAAATGCCCCACAGTGCGATCACGAAGCAAACTCGCGGGCAGGCACGCACGCTACGCCGATGAGACCGACGCTGAGCGCAAGCTTTGGTTTTTTTGCGCTCGTTGAAACCGCTAGGACTGCACTTCCGCCGCCAGGCACCGATCGGCGTCTACATTGCCGATTTCGTCTGCCACGCTGTTAGGTTTGTTGTTGAACTCGACGGCTCACAGCACGCCGAAGTTCGCGCAGCTTACGACGCCAACGGACCCAATGGCTTCAGTCGCAGGGTTATCGGGTCCTGCGTTTTTGGAACAACGACGTCCTGAAATCGCCTCGCAGCGTGGGCGAAGCGATCATGGCGGCGGCGCGTGAATCACTCTAACGGCCGACCCACCCCCAACCCCTCCCCACAGAGGGGGAGGGGGCCCGCCAGCGCAAGCGGTGAGGATTCAATCATGACTGAAGCGGCGCACAAGCCCAACACTTTGTCCTCGACGGCCGCGAGGTCGACATCCGCGAGGGCGAGACCATCTTCCGCGCCGGCCGCCGCGTCGGCGTCAAGCTGCCGCACCTGTGCTACACGCCCAAGCCCGGCTACCGGGCGGACGGCAACTGCCGTGTCTGCATGGTGGAGGTCGAGGGCGAACGCGTGCTCGCCGCAAGCTGCATCCGCACGCCGACGCCGGGCATGAAGGTCAACACCCAGACCGACCGGGCGAAGAACGCCCGCCGGATGGTGGCGGAACTGCTGCTCGCCGATCAGCCCGCGCAGGCGCTGGCGCACGATCCGGAGTCCGAATTGTGGACGATCGTCAACCGGCAGAAAATCGAAGCCGGCCGTTTCCCGCGCGACGAGCGGCCCGCGCCCGACCGCAGCCATCCCGCGATGGCGGTCAATCTCGACGCCTGCATCCACTGTAATCTCTGCGTCCGCGCCTGCCGCGAAGTGCAGGTCAATGACGTGATCGGCATGGCGGGGCGCGGCCATAACGCCAAGATCGTGTTCGACTTCGACGACCCGATGGGCGCGTCGACTTGCGTCGCCTGCGGCGAATGCGTGCAGGCCTGCCCGACCGGCGCGCTGATGCCCTCGACCCTGGTCAATGCGGAGAATGTCCGCACCGGCTTCCCGGACCGCAAGGTCGACAGCGTCTGCCCGTATTGCGGCGTCGGCTGCCAGCTCACCTACGAGATCAAGGACGACAAGCTGCTTGCCGTCACCGGCCGCGACGGGCCGGCGAACCAGAACCGGCTGTGCGTCAAGGGCCGCTTCGGCTTCGACTATGTGAGCAACCCGCAGCGGCTGACAAAGCCGCTGGTGCGCAAGGACGGCGTCGCCAAACACGCCGACGACCTGGTCGATCCGTCGAATCCGTGGACGCATTTCCGCGAAGCGACCTGGGAGGAGGCGATGGAGCGCGCCGCTGCCGGTCTCGTGAAAATCCGCGACCGCGACGGCCCGCGCGCATTGGCCGGCTTCGGCTCGGCGAAAGGTTCGAACGAAGAGGCCTACCTGTTCCAGAAGCTGGTGCGCACCGGCTTCGGCTCCAACAACGTCGATCACTGCACGCGGCTCTGTCACGCCTCGTCGGTTGCGGCGCTGCTCGAAGGCGTCGGTTCGGCGGCGGTGACGGCGACCTTCAACGAGTGCAAGAATTCCGACGTCATTATCGTCATCGGCGCCAACCCGACCGAGAACCATCCGGTCGCGGCCACGTTCTTCAAGCAGGCCGCCAAGCGCGGCGCCAAGCTCATCGTCATGGACCCGCGCGGGCAGGCGCTCAAGCGCCATGCCTGGCAGATGATGCAGTTCAAGAACGGCACCGACGTCGCGATGCTCAACGCGATGCTCAACGTCATCATCGGCGAGAAGCTCTACGACCAGCAATACGTCCAGAGCAACACCGAGGGCTTCGAGCAGCTCGCCGAGAGCGTGAAGCCGTTCACGCCCGAGGAGATGTCGCCGATCTGCGGCATCGCGCCGGATGTCTTGCGCACCGTGGCGCGGACCTTCGCGCGCGCCGAGAGTGCGATCATCTTCTGGGGCATGGGCGTGTCGCAGCACACCCACGGCACCGACAATGCGCGCTGCCTCATCGCGCTGTCGCTGATCTGCGGCCAGATTGGCCGTCCCGGCACCGGGCTGCATCCGCTGCGCGGCCAGAACAACGTCCAAGGCGCCTCTGACGCCGGCCTGATCCCGATGTTCTTCCCCGACTACAAGTCGGTCGAGGACCCGGAAATCCGCGCCAAGTACGAGGCCGCCTGGGGCGTCGTCCTCGATCCCAAGCGCGGCAAGACCGTGGTCGAGATCATGGACGCGGTCCACGCGCGACGAGATCAAGGGCATGTACATCATGGGCGAGAATCCCGCGATGTCCGATCCCGATCTCAACCACGCGCGCGGCGCGCTCGCGCACCTCGAACACCTGGTGGTGCAGGACATCTTCGTCACCGAGACCGCGAGCTACGCCGACGTGATCCTCCCGGCCTCGGCCTGGCCCGAGAAGGACGGCACCGTCACCAACACCAACCGGCAAGTGCAGATGGGCCGCAAGGCGCTGCCGCTGCCGGGCGAAGCGCGGCAGGATTTGTGGATCATCCAGGATCTCGCGCAGCGCATCGGGCTTCCCTGGAACTACCAGCACGTCAGTGAGGTGTTCACCGAGATGGCGGCGATGATGCCGGCGCTCGACAACATCTCCTGGGACCGCGTCGAGCGCGAGAGCCACGTTACCTATCCGGTCGATGGACCTGATGTGCCGGGCCGCGACGTGGTGTTCGACAAGGGCATCCCGCGTCCGAACGGCCTCGCCAAGCTGGTGGCGACGAAGTATCAGGCGCCGGACGAAATGCCCGACGCGGAATATCCGTTCATCCTCACCACCGGGCGCCAGCTCGAGCACTGGCACACCGGCGCCATGACGCGCCGCGCCTCGATGCTCGATGCGCTGGAGCCGGGGCCGATCGCGGGGCTGTCGCGCGGCACCATCGCCAAGCTCGGCATTGCGCCGGGCGATCCGGTGCGGGTCTCGACCCGCCGCGGTACCGTCGAGCTCGACGCACGCCAGGACGACGCCGTGCCGGACGGCGTCGTATTCATTCCGTTCGCCTACGTGGAGGCGGCGGCCAATCTGCTGACCAATCCGGCGCTCGATCCGTTCGGCAAGATCCCCGAGTTCAAGTATTGCGCCGCCAAGGTCGAGGCGGTCGATCCGGCGACGCGAGTGGCGGCGGAGTAGGTTCTACTCTGACGGACTGTCGCGAAAATACGGCTCGACCGGGCCGGTGAGCTTGATCGTCAGCGGATTGCCGCGGCGATCCTTGGCGTTGCCCGCGGCCACGCGGATCCAGCCCTCGCTGACGCAATATTCCTCGACGTTGGTTTTCTCCACGCCCTTGAAGCGGATGCCGACGTCGCGCGCCAATATGTCGGCGTCATAGTGCGGGCTGCGCGGATCGGTGGAGAGGCGGTCGGGCGGCGTATCGGTCATTGCGGCGGGGTTCCCGGGTGGCGATATAGCAGGCAACTTAGCATAATCGATGTGGCGGGTGTGGCTTGCCCGTCCCTGTGACGCGTGAAGAGCATGACCACTGACGACCTGCATACCGATATCGACCGGCTTGAGGCCCGCATCGAGGAGCTTGCGGACCGGATCGAGCGCTGCCGCAAGTATATGCTGGTGTCTCGGGCGGCAATTGCAGTCGGTGGCGTTCTGATCGTCGCGATGATCGTCGGCCTGGTCCGGTTCGATGCCCTGCCGATCCTGGCGTCTCTGACCATGATTCTGGGCGGCTTCGTCGCGCTCGGCTCGAACAGCAGCACGCTCGACGAAGCCGCCGCTGCGCTGCAGGCGGCCGAGGCCCAACGCGCCGGCTTGATCGGGCGTATCGATCTGCGGCTGGTCGGCGGCAGCCATGACGTGCGCCGGCTGAACGGTCACGCGTAGGAAAACAGCCACGGAGATGGCCTCGGCTGCTGCATCCGGCGTCACAGCGCCAGCGTACCTGCTATCATCACTCTCAAGGGCCAGCTTAAGCGCCCGGAAAGGCAGGGACATCATGCGTCAGTTCGCGATCCTCGCTGCCACACTCGCCACTTTGGCGGTTACGCCGGCCGTAGCGCAACACGACCGGCTGGCGGTGAAGGACTGGCAGGTCTTCGTCGAACCGCAGTCCGGCACCCGGGTCGACTATCCGGCCGACATATTCTCGCATTCCGGCGGGCAGTCGGAACGCGGGATCGGCGAGCGGTTCCGCACCGCCGATGGCGACGCGATCCTGGAGGTCTATTCGCTGCCGAACGATCCGCAGTTCACGCCGGACGGCTTCCTGCGGGCCAATTTGCAGATGCCGCGGACCGAATTGGAATACCAGCGCGTGACGCCGTCGTTTTTCGCCATCTCCAACGTGCGCGACGGGGTGATCTATTACAGCCGCTGCAACTTCAGCCGCGGCCGCGCGCTGATCTCCTGCATCGACCTGAAGTATCCTGAGCAGCAGAAGCGCGCCTGGGACGATGTCGTGACCCGCATCAGCCGGTCGCTGCGGCCGCTCGAACGAGGATAGGGTGGGCCAATCAGCGTGAACGATAAGCCATTTGCGATCGTCGTCGTCGGCCATGGTGCGGCCGGGCTGGCGGCGGCGCTCTCCGCCGCCGAAGCGGCGCATGTGGCCGGCGTCGCCGTTACCGTCACGCTGATCGAGAAGGCGCCCGAGACCGAGGCCGGCGGCAACACCCGCTGGTCGCCGTCCTATATGCGCATGGCCACGCCCGACTGCGTCGAGACCAGCTTCGTGCACGACATGCTGACGGCGACGAAGTTCAAGGGCGATGAGACCTATTTCGCCAAGCTCGCGCACGACGCCCCCGCGACCGTGCAGTGGATTGCCGGTCACGGCGTGGAGTTCATCCAGCCGACTTATTATCTCGCCAAGGGGCCGGCGCGCATCCAGCCGGACGGCGGCGGCCCGGCGATCGTCGCGGCGCTCGCCCGTGCGGCGAAAGCGGCGGCCGTCGTGCTGCGCTACGGCTGCGCAGTGCAATCGCTCGTGAGCGAAAACGGCCGCGTGACCGGCGTCGTGATCGAGCAGAGCGGCGCGCGGGAGACGCTCGCCGCCGATGCCGTCATTTTGGCCTGTGGCGGCTTTCAGGGCGACGGCGCGATGATGCGCGAGCATTTCGGTCCGGGGGCGGAGACCATGCGGCTCATTTCCCCGGGCACGCGCTTCAACACCGGCGACGGCATCCGTATGGCGCTGGCACTCGGTGCGGACCACGCGGGCGACTGGAACGGCATGCACGCCGAGCCGGTCGATGCGCGCAGCCGGAATTCTGCACCGGTGGTGCTGGTCTATCCGTACGGCATCGTGGTCGACCGGACCGGCCGCCGCTTCTTCGACGAGGGCGCGGGCCTGGTCCACGAGACCTGGGAATGGTTCGCGCGCGACGTGCATTTCAAGGCGCCTGGCGGCATCGCCTACGCGATCCTCGACAGCCGCCTGATGGCGATCGATGGCTACGAACGCGCGATCCGCTCGGAGGTCGCGCCGGCGCGGGCCGGTTCGCTCACCGAACTCGCCAGGATGATCGGCGTCGATGCCGACAATCTCGCCGCCACGGTCGCCGGCTATAACGCGGCGTGCCTGGGCGATCCGAACACATTCGACGCCACGCGCTGCGATGGGCTTGCGGCTGCGCGCATGTTGAATCCGCCGAAGTCGAACTGGGCGCGCGCCATTGCCGAGCCGCCGTTCCTCGCTTGGCCATTGGTCGGGGCCATCGCCTATACATTCGGCGGCCTCGCCACGGACGATCGCGCGCAGGTGCTGCGCGACGGGGCATCCATCCCTGGCCTGTATGCCGCCGGCGAGATTACCGGGCATTTCTACGCGACCGCGCCGAACGCGGTTTCGGTGTTGCGCGCCTTCGTGTTCGGCCGCATCGCCGGGCGCGAAGCGGTGCGATTTCTCAAAGACGCCATGCCCGCATAAGGGCCGGCCGGGCTTGTTCCCGACATCCACGGCCTTATGGTGAGCCTCGACTCGACGATGGCCCGAACAATAACTTCGGGCAAGACGGACTGGTGGAGCTGGTGCCATGTCACTCATGATCGATACCGAAGCGGTCCGTCCGGGAGATCACGCCATCCGCCACGACTGGACGCGCGAGGAGGTGCGTACGCTGTTTGCGCTGCCGTTTCCCGAATTGATGTTCCGGGCGCAAAGCGTGCACCGGGCGCATTTCGATCCGGCCGAGGTTCAGATTTCCACGCTGCTGTCGATCAAGACCGGCGGCTGCCCGGAGGACTGCGCCTATTGTCCGCAGAGCGTGCACTACGATACCGGCGTCAAGGCCGAGAAACTGATGCCGCTCGATGCCGTGCTGGCCGAAGCGCAGGCGGCTAAGCGCGCTGGCGCGAGCCGCTTCTGCATGGGGGCCGCCTGGCGCGAGCCCAAGGACCGCGATCTCGACAAGGTGTGCGAGATGGTGGTGGGCGTCAAAGCACTGGGGCTCGAAACCTGCGTCACGCTCGGCATGCTCGACGGCGCTCAGGCGAATCGTCTCAGGTCGGCCGGCCTCGACTACTATAATCACAACCTCGACACCTCACCGGAATACTACGGCGACATCATCACGACGCGCACCTACCAGGAGCGGCTCGATACGTTGAGCCACGTGCGCGATGCCGGCATCCATGTCTGTTGCGGCGGCATTGTCGGCATGGGGGAGAGCGCGGAGGATCGCGTCGGCATGATCGCCGCGCTTGCCTGCCTGCCGTCGCATCCCGAGTCGGTGCCGATCAACCTCCTGGTGCGGGTCGAGGGTACGCCGCTCGCCAGCGGCTCGAAACCGGCGGTGCCGCTCGATCCGTTCGATTTCGTGCGGACCATCGCGGTTGCGCGAATCACGATGCCCGAATCGGTGGTGCGGCTCTCCGCCGGCCGCGAAGACATGAGCGAGGAGACGCAGGCGCTGTGCTTCCTCGCTGGCGCCAACTCGATCTTCTACGGCCCGAAGCTGCTCACTACGCCCAATCCCGAGCGCGACCGCGACCTGCGGCTGCTGGATAAGCTCGGGCTTGTGCCGATGGGCGGCTAAGCCTCAGGCGAAGTGGCGCACCAGCGCGAGCCCGGCGAACAGGCCGCCGACCGAGAGCGCAACCGACAGGACCGCGTACAGCACCGCCAGGCCCGGCTCGCCGCGTTCATAGAGCAGCGCGGTATCCAGCGAGAACGCCGAAAAGGTCGTGTAGCCGCCGAGGAATCCGGTGGTCAGCAGCAGCCGCCAATGCTGCGGCACGCCGCCCGCGAAGGCGAAATAGCCCGCGAACAATCCCATCGCGAGCGAGCCGGTGACGTTTTCGGTCAGCGTCGCATACGGAAAGGCGGTGCCGATCCAGCGCGACATGGCGAGATTGACGCCGTGACGCAACGCGGCGCCGAGGCCGCCGCCTAAGAACACGATCAGGAATCCCATGCTTACTCCTCGTCCTTCCGGCAACAAAAAACCGCCCTGCGGCGGTGCGGACAGACTCCCACCGCCTTCGCGGTAGGAGTCATCAGCCGTTGCGGGCGGTTTCGGGGGACCCCATCCCCATCATGGCCGAAAGCTAGCGGCGGCGCGGCGCATCGTCAACGCGGCCTTACCCGCGCGCTGGCCTCGAATTTGCTACGTAACATGAGATTTGCGCGAGCTGGTGGTCCAATTCAGTAGCGCAGCGGGAGGTGTTCCGTGCCGACGGCGAAGATCGAAGCAGAACCGGCGCCGCTGTCCGTCGATTTCGGGCGCGCCAGCCCTGATCATCATCGACATGCAACGCGATTTCCTCGAGCCTGGCGGCTTCGGCGCGGCGCTGGGCAACGACGTGAGCCGCCTCAAGGCTGCGGTCGGTCCGATCGGCGACGTGCTGGCCGCCGCGCGACGCGCCGGCATGCTGGTCATCCACACCCGCGAAGGGCACCGACCCGATCTCGCCGACGCGCCGCCGCACAAGGTCGAGCGCGGCGACCCGGCGTTGCGGATCGGTGCGCCGGGCCCGATGGGCCGCATCCTGGTCCGCGGCGAGCCCGGCCACGACATCATCCCGGAACTCTACCCGATTGCCGGCGAACCGGTGATCGACAAGCCCGGCAAGGGTGCGTTCTACCAGACCGATCTCGAATTGATGCTCAAGAACCGCAACGTCGACACGCTGTTCGTCTGCGGCGTCACCACGGAGGTTTGCGTCAACACGACGGTGCGCGAGGCCAACGACCGTGGCTTTCGCTGCATCGTGATCTCCGACGGCTGCGCTTCGTATTTCCCGGAATTTCACGACATGGGCCTGAAGATGATCAAGGCGCAGGGCGGGATCTTCGGCTCGGTATGTGCCTCGCAGCCGGTGGTAGCGGCGCTGATAACCGCGGCTTGATCCAAACCGGCTGCCACCAGCCTGCGATGACGAATTAGGCGAAGCGTCGAATTTTGCAGCATGTCCGGCTGGACGTACACCGGGGCGGCGCCGCGCGATCGCGCGTGAACCTCCCGCGCTAACCGACGGAGACGAACGATCTTTTTGCCGGACGATGACGAGCTTTTGGCCGTCGCCCTGCCCGCGGCATTTGGCACGTCAATTGGCACGTCAATTGCGAGAAGAACTAACGGTTCCTGATCGGCGGTGCGTTTTCATTTGCGCCGCCGCAAGCTTGATCGACCGATTGAAGAAAAAATCGCAAGGAGCGTGACATGACGGCAGCGCATGCGGTGGCGGCAGGGAAGGCGCGTCCTGTGCTTTGGACGCCTGGTGACTGGAACGCTTTCTTCGGTTTCGGCACCAACATCCTGGTCAATATGCTGGTGCTCACGGGCCTGCTGCGATTTGTGCTCAAGATGCCCGATTCCCTGGTCTTCGGCCGCATCCTGCCGGCGCTCGGCCTGATGATGTGCCTCTCGACCATGTACTACGCCTGGCTGGCCTACCGGCTCGCGCTCAAGACCGGGCCGCAGCGACGTCTGTGCGCTGCCCTCGGGCATCAGCGTGCCGCACATGTTCATCGTCACCTTCGTGATCATGCTGCCGATCACGCTCAAGACCAACGACCCGGTGAAGGGCTGGGAAGCCGGCCTGGTGTGGGTGTTCTTCCAGAGCTTCATCCTGATGATCGGCGGTTTCGTCGCCCCGATCATCCGTAAGATCACGCCACGTGCGGCGCTGCTCGGCACGCTCGCCGGCGTCTCGATCACCTTCATTTCGATGCGCCCGGCGCTCGAAATGTTCATGACCCCGGTGATCGGAATCACCTGCTTCGCCATCATCATGGTGAGTTGGTTCGGCGGCTACAAATATCCCAAAGGCATTCCTGCCGGCCTCGTCGCGATCGCGGTCGGCATGGTGATCGCGTGGGGCTCGAACCTGTTCGGCATCGGTATCGGCGGCGTCAGCCTCGAGGGCGTGAAGTCCGCGTTCTCCAATTTCGGCTTCGCGGTGCCACTGCCCGCGGTCGATCACGTGTTCTCGGGCTTCGAGTTCCTCGGCATCATCCTGGTCACCGCCATTCCGTTCGGCATCTACGACCTGGTCGAGGCGATGGACAACGTTGAGAGCGCGGAAGCGGCCGGTGACGAATATCCGACCACCCGCGTGCTGACCGCCGACGGCGTCGTCAGCCTGATCGGCTGCCTGATGGGCAACCCTTTCATTAACGCGGTTTACATCGGGCACCCCGGCTGGAAGGCGATGGGCGGACGCATCGGCTACTCGGCTGCGACCGGCCTGATGGTCATCGTGCTCTCGTGGTTCGGCGTGATCTCGCTGATGCTCGCCGTCATCCCGGTGGTCGCGATCTCGCCAATCCTGCTCTACATCGGCATGCTGATCTGTGCACAGTCTTTTCAGACCACGCCGAGGGAGCACGCGCCCGCTATCGCCTTGGCAATCACGCCGCATCTCGCGGCCTGGGCCACGGTGTTGCTCAGCGGCGCGCTGGGCGCAGCGGGCATGGCCTTTCCTGCCATCCATGACCCCAACTTCATGACCAAGATGGCGCAGACCGGCGTGCTCTATCACGGCCTCGAAGTGATGGGCGGTGGCGCGATCCTGACCGGCCTCGTGCTCGGCGCGATCGCGGTGTTTGTGATCGAGCGCAAGTTCGCGAACGCGGCGAGCTTCGCGCTTGCGGGCGCTGTGCTCACCTATTTCGGCTTCATGCACGGAGAAGCGGTGGGCATCGGCAGCCACGGCCTCGGCGTGACACCGTCGGTTGCGCTCGCTTATGCGATCGTCGCTGGGTTCCTCTACACACTGAGCCGCCAGCCTGAGATGGTGGCAACCATGCCGGAGTCGGCGCCCAAGCCGATCGGGCACGCCGTCCCGGCGGAGTAGCGAGGGAACTCTGTTGCCGCCGAACGGTGTGGCGGCCTGTTTGTAGACTTCACCTGGCGGAAGCCCCCGGCCGCCGAGCATCGGATGAGGTTATCGCGTTGGTCCGGCCGCGCATCGATTGCGGCGAACTGCGCGGCCAGCTCGCTCGACGCCTCGTCGCTAGGCAATCGAGTCTACGAAACCGAATAGCGTCATGTTTGTGCGCTGCACAGCGTAAGAAATCGGCGCAAAGTGCCCAATATATGAAATTGCAGAGGTCGACAATTCAGCCGATGTTGCGATGCAACATTGGAGATTGGAATGAGACGTCGTGATTTTCTTGCTGCCTCGCTGGCATCCCTTGCGCCCACCGGCTTCGTTCGCATGGCCCGGGCGAGCTATCCGGAGCGTGCCGTCCGCCTGATTATTCCGCGCGGCGCCGGCGGCGTGCTCGACGTTGTCGGCCGCCATTGGTGCAACCGTATTGCCAAGTCCCTCGGCAGCTCCGTCTATATCGAGAATATCGCGGGTGCGGGCGGCATAATCGGCATGGCAAGCGCCGCGAAGGCATCCCCCGACGGGTACACGTTCCTGCTCGGCAGCACGAGCGACATCGTTCTGACGCCTCTCCAGCAGCACAATCTCTCGTTCGATACCGACCGCGATTTCCAGCCGGTTTCGATGCTTGCGGTCTCGGTCGGCGCAATCGGCGTTCATGGCGGGTTGCCGGTCAATACCCTGCAGGAACTGATCGCATACGCCAAGGCGAATCCCGACAAGCTGAATTATGCGTCCGTCGGCTCCGGGACCATGTCCCATCTGATCAACGAACAGTTCCGGCAGCTTGCCGGTCTGCCGGAAATTCAGCATGTGCCTTACAAGAGCGGGGCGACTGCATTCAACGATCTCGTGTCTGGTGTCGTCCAGGTTCAAGGGCTTTTCGTCACCACGCCGACGATCGAGTTGCATCGCGCCGGCAAGATCAAGATCCTCGCCGCGGCCTCGCCGAAACGCGTCCCTGCGGCGCCTGAGATTCCAACCACGGCGGAAGCTGGGATGCCCAATTTCGTCGCCGAGATGTCATTCGCAATCTTCGCGCCGCGTGGCACGCCCGACGCCATCGTTCAGACCCTGCACACGAAGACCCAGGAAATTCTCGCTGACGCCGAGTTCGGACAGATTCTGCTGAAGGCCGGGTTCGTACCGGTCCAGGGTTCAACGCCAGCGTCGACGACCGAGCAATTTTCCCAGGAGCGCGCCCGCTGGCGGCCGATCCTGGCGTCACTCGGACTGAAACAAGGATAGCGGCCCCCGTGAGCGATCGACGATCCGTCGCGCTCCTGATGCACGCGTCCCGGCCGATGTTTGCCGACCCCGAGCAGCGGGCGACAACCATTGCCGCAGCGATCCCTAGTGCATCGCCACGGCGGCGCGCGGCATCAGCGCGCCGGGGTGACGGATCACTTGACCGGCAAGTTGGTGGGCGGCAGCCGCCGCTTCGCCGGGGCCTTTGCCGCGAAGGCGTGCCGCCAGATAGCCGGCGTTGAAGCTGTCGCCGGCTGCCGTGGCGTCGACCGGCACGACCACTTCGGGCACCGGGATGAAATCGCGGTTTCCGCCGGCGGCGACCAATGCGCTGTTCGGACCGTTCTTCACCGCGATCTCGGCGATGCCGAAGGCCTGCAGCCGGTCAACCGTCGCCTCCGGGCTCGGATCGCCCCACAGCACCGCTTCGTCGTCATAGGCGGGCAGGGCGATGTCGACGCGCTTGAGTGCCTCCATGAAAACCGCGCGGGTGCGCGAAAGATCGCCGCCCCAGCCGCGCGGACGAAAATTGCCGTCAAATGCGATCTTGGCGCCCTGCTGGCGGGCCACTTCGAGCACGGCCAGAAAACGGCCGATGCCGCTGTTGGAATAGAGCGAGAGCGTGATACCCGAAAAATAGATCATCTTGGCCTTGAGCAGGCTGTCGGCCACCCGCGCCCAGTCCGGCAACTCGAATAGATCCCGCGCCGGCGCGGCGTCGCGCCAGAAAAACTGCCGTCGCTTGCCATGCGGGTCGGTGTCGACCACGGCGACCCCCGGCAACCGGCCGCCCGCGCGCAGCATGAGGTCGTTGCCGACGCCTTCGGCGGCCGCCAGGGCGTAGATCGCATCGGAATAAGGATCTTCACCGAGCCCGGTGGCCAATGCGCACGGAGCGCCGGCCCGCGCCAGGTAGACCGCCACGTTGAAGGCATCGCCGCCCGATGCGAGAGCGAAGCGCCCGTCGCCTCCGCGGACGAACTCGATCAGAACTTCGCCGACACAGACAACGCGGGGACTGGGCTCATTCATGGTGCCATCTTGTCATCGGGGCGAAGGGGATGCGCCGCACCATGAACGGGCATGGCGGTGTTGGCAATTCAGGCCCGGCGGTAAGTGGGTAAAGTCACCCCGGCTGCGTATCAGACACCGTGTACTGGACACCGTGTAATGTTATATTATAACAAAGAATCACCAGCCCCGATGTCCGGCCCGTCAGTCGCGCCTCATGCCAACGCACGTTCAGCATCCGCATCATCACCATCCCGGCGAGGGGCATCCGCCGGCTGCGATCTCGCCTTCCATCCTGCGGATGTCGGTATTCGAGCGGCTGGCGATTGCAGCCGTTCTGATCGCTGCGCTATGGGGCGCGGTGGTTTGGGCGATAGGTGTGCCGTGACTGCCGCGCTGAAATTTCGCGATCTCACGCTGGGCTACGATCGCCATCCGGCGGTGCATCATCTCGATGGCGCCGTCGATACCGGCGCGTTGGTGGCTGTCGTCGGCCCAAACGGCGCCGGCAAATCGACCCTGTTCAAGGGCATCGTCGGGGTCATCAAGCCGCTCGCCGGCGGCATCGAGCGGCACGGCCTGAGGGCTCAGGACATCGCCTATCTGCCGCAGGCCGCGGAGATCGACCGCTCGTTCCCGATCAATGTCTACGACATGGTGTCGATGGGGCTTTGGCATCGCACCGGCCTGTTCGGCGGCATTGGACGCAAGGCGCGCGATGCGGTCGAACACGCGATCGCGGCCGTGGGGCTGACGGGCTTCGAGGATCGCGCCATCGGGACATTATCGGGCGGCCAGATGCAGCGAATGCTGTTTGCGCGCCTGCTGCTGCAGGACGCGCGTGTCATCGTTCTCGACGAACCATTCAATGCGGTCGACGCCAAGACCTCGTCCGATCTGTTCGACCTGGTGCGGCGCTGGCACGGCGAGAAGCGCACCGTGTTGACGGCGATGCACGACATTGAATTCGTCAAGGCGAATTTTCCAGAGACGCTGTTGCTGGCGCGGGAGCCGGTGGCCTGGGGCCGCACCGCGACGGTTTTGACAGCCGAAAATCTCCTGACTGCGCGCCGCATGTGCGAGGCGTTCGATGAGCGTGCCGGGCTGTGCGTGGAGCCAGACGGGCAGTCTCACCTACCCTCTCCCCCTGCGGGAGAGGGTAGCGAGGACAAGCGAAGCGACGTCCGAGCCGGGTAAAGGTTCCGAAAAAAGTGGCGCAGCAACCCCTCACCCGCCTCGCTCTGCTCGGCACCCTCTCCCACAAGGGGAGAGGGTTACACCGCACTCATTGAGATCCTGCATCTTGATATACGACACGCTCATTGCCCCCTTCGCCGATTTCGAATTCATGCGGCGCTCGCTCGCCGGTACGTTTGCGCTTGCGCTGGGTGCCGGCCCGATCGGCGTTTTCCTGATGCTCCGCCGTATGAGCCTCGTCGGCGATGCGATGGCGCACGCGATTCTGCCGGGCGCGGCAGTCGGATTTCTGCTCTCAGGACTCAATCTTTACGCCATGACCGCCGGCGGATTGATCGCCGGCTTCGTAGTGGCGCTGCTGACCGGTCTCGTCGCCCGCAACACCGAACTCAAGGAGGATGCGGCGCTTGCGACCTTCTACCTGCTGTCGCTGGCGCTCGGCGTCACGATCGTGTCGCTGAAGGGAACGAACATCGATCTTCTCCACGTCCTGTTCGGCAACGTGCTCGCGCTTGACGATCAGACGCTGCTGCTGATCGCCGCCAATGCGACGATTACGCTCCTGGTGCTGGCTCTGATCTATCGCCCGCTGGTGATCGAGTGCGTCGATCCGGGGTTCATGCGCTCGGTCAGCCAGGCCGGCGCGCCGGTTCATCTCGCATTCCTCGCCCTTGTGGTCGTCAATCTGGTGAGCGGATTTCACGCGCTCGGGACACTGCTCGCCGTCGGCGTCATGATGCTGCCGGCGGCCACCGCCCGGTTCTGGGCGCGCGACGTCACGTTGATGATGGTGATCGCCACGGTCAGCGGCATCTTCGCCGGCTATGCCGGATTGCTGCTGTCGTTCCACTCCGGCGTCGCGTCGGGTCCGGCGGTCATCCTGGTGGCAGGATTGCTCTACGTGGCGTCACTGCTGTTCGGGCGGGTGGGCGGCGTGCTGCGGCAGGCCTTTCCCGGCCGACATCTCGAAGCGTGAAAGTGGGGCGCGTGATCGATGCGGAGGTGAATATGCCGAGCCGGCGACAGATGATGGCTGCCTGGGCATTCGCTGCACTCCTTGTCGCTGTCCCGACGGCGGCGTCCGCGCAGGGCAAGGTCAAGGTCATCGCCAGCTTTTCGATCCTCGGCGACTTCGTGAAGAACGTCGGCGGCGACCGGGTCGAGGTGGCGACGCTCGTCGGTCCGAATGGCAATGCCCATGTCTACGCGCCGTCGCCCGCCGACGCCAAGAAGGTTGCGGCCGCGAAGGCTATATTCGTCAATGGGCTCGGCTTCGAGGGCTGGCTCGACCGGCTGGTCAAGGCTTCCAACACCAAGGCCCCGATCGTGGTGGCGAGCAAGGGCATCAAGCCGCGCGAACGCGACGCCGATCAGGATCACGGTCACGGCCATATCGATCCGCACGCTTGGCAGTCGGTGGCGAACGCGAAAGTCTATGTCGGCAATATCCGGGACGCGCTGATCGCGATCGATCCCGCCGGCAAGGCCACCTATGAGACAAATGCCGCAGTGTATCGGGCGAAGCTCGATGCGCTGGATCAGGAAGTGAAGGACACCATCGCCAAGATTCCGGCCGGCCGGCGGGCGGTGATCACCAGCCACGATTCATTCGGCTATTTCGAAAGCGCGTACGGTATCGAATTCATCGCGCCGCAAGGTGTCTCGACCGAGACGGAAGCATCCGCCAAGGACGTTGCGGCGATTATTACGCAGATCAGGAAGCAGAAGATCGTGGCGGTGTTCCTGGAAAACGTGACCGATCCGCGGCTGGTGAAACAGATCGCGAGCGAGACCGGTGCGAAGATCGGCGGCACGCTTTATTCCGACGCGCTGACCGGCAACACCGGCGAGGCGCCGAACTACGTCGACTTGATTCGGCACAATTTGAAGCAGCTCGCTGGCGCGCTGATGAGCTGAATGGGCCATCTCGTGCCCGGCCCGTCGGCCGGGACGCGTTACGCCGTTATCGCGGTTGCAGGCTCAGCATCGGCACCGCGCCACCAGGGATCATGCTGGCCGGCAGCTTGCCGTCCCAGCGCTCGGCCTGCAGCAGCGGAACAAGCTGCGGGTTCTGTCCCAAGGCCTCACTCTTGGCGCGGATCGCAGTCGCCTCGGCTGCGCCCCTGGCCTGGATCGCTGCGGCTTGGCCGGTGCCGCGCGCCTTGATGGCGGCGGCGTCCGCTTCGCCCTTGAAGCGGATGGCATCGGATTGCGCCTGTGCGTCGGCACGCACCGCGTCGGCTTTGGCCTTGGCCTGGGTCACGACGATCTCGGCCTGCACTTTTTCACGCGCCAAATTCTGCTGCAGCCGTTGCACTTCGACTTCGGCCTGCATGCGCTGCTCGACCGATTGGATGTAGTCGGCCGAGAACGAAATGTCCTCGATCTGCACGCTCTCGATGGCGAACACCGGATCATAGGCGATCGCCTCGGTGAGCGCCTTGGCGGCGTCGGCATTGAGCTGGCCGCGGGCGCTGATGGCGCGCGCGGCGGTATACTGGCCGAACACAACCTTCACCTTCTCGTTGATATGCGGCGCGATCGTGCGGTCGACCGCCGCCTGCTGCTCGCCGCGGAAACGCGAATACATTTCCGGCACCTTGTCGGCGGCGACGTGGAGCGTGACCGAGACCTTGAGATGGGCCGGCTGCTGGTCAGCCGAATACGCCTCCATCTTGCTCCACGCGAAGGTGTGGGTCTGCATGTCGATCTTGGAGACGGTGTCGATCCACGGCCATTTGAAATGCAGGCCGGGCTGCACGACCTCGACGAAGGCGCCGTTGCGCAGCAGCACACCGCGCTGGGTCTGGTCGATGGTGTACCAGCTTCCGAAAACGATGGTGAGGCCAAACAGCGCCAGAAGGCTGACGATGATGGCATAGCCCAGGTTCTTGCTGCCCATGACCTGTCCCTTTCCGCTTCGATGTCGTGATTTCGCGATATAGCGCCGTCCAAATTGTGGCAATTCGTGCAGTCCGGGCCCGCCGTAGGCCGCGCCATCAACAGGCCCCGGCGGTTGGAGTTTGCCGGCGGGGTCCTATATGTTCGCCCGGCAAGGAGTAACGCATGTCAGAAAAAATTCCCGTCACCGTGCTGACCGGATATCTCGGTGCCGGCAAGACCACGCTGCTCAACCGCATCCTATCAGAGCCGCACGGCCAGAAGTTTGCCGTCATCGTCAACGAGTTCGGTGAGATCGGCATCGACAACGACCTCGTGGTGGGCGCCGACGAGGAAGTATTCGAGATGAACAACGGCTGTATCTGCTGCACCGTGCGCGGCGATCTGGTGCGCATCATCGACGGCCTGATGCGGCGCAAGGGCAAGTTCGACGCCATCATCGTGGAGACCACCGGGCTCGCCGATCCGGCGCCGGTGGCGCAGACCTTCTTCATGGACGAGAACGTCGGGCGCAAGGCCAAGCTCGATGCGGTGGTCACCGTGGCGGACGCAAAATGGCTGCAGGACCGGCTCAAGGATGCCCCCGAAGCCAAGAACCAGATCGCCTTCGCGGACGTGATCCTGCTCAACAAGACCGATCTGGTGAAGCCGGATCAACTCGCGGAGGTTGAGGCGCGCATCCGCGGCATCAACCCCTATGCGAGAGTGCATCGTACCGAGCGCGCGCAGATTCCGATCAATGAAATTCTGGGGCGCAACGCCTTCGATCTCGACCGCATTCTGGAGATCGAACCGGAATTCCTCGATGGCGACCACCACCATGATCATGACCACGATCACGGCCATGAGCACGATCACCACCATCACGAGCACGGCGAAGCGCACCAGCACGGCGGGCTCAAGCATTATCACGACGAGGAGATGCAGTCGCTCTCGCTCAAGACCGACAAACCGCTCAACCCCGACAAGTTTTTCCCCTGGGTGCAGGACCTCGTGCAGAAGGAAGGTCCCAGCATCCTGCGCAGCAAGGGCATCCTGTCGTTCAAGGATGACAACGAGCGCTTCGTGTTTCAGGGCGTTCACATGATCCTGGATGGCGATCACCAGCGGCCGTGGAAAGAGGGCGAAGAGCGCTTGAGCCGCATCGTCTTCATTGGCCGCAACCTGCCGGAAGAGAAGATCAGGCAGGGCTTTGAATCTTGTGTCGCCTGATCGATGATCTTCACTCGGCCTCATGCTGAGGAGCGTTGCGCAGCAACGCGTCTCGAAGCATGGCCGCAAGTTCGGAACCTGCTGCCATCCTTCGAGACGCGCGCTTCGCGCCTCCTCAGGATGAGGGAGGCGAGGCGCTTTGACCGATACGCACGAAAACATCCCTTCCGTTGTCGAACGCACGCGCCACGTCAGAACGGACGGCGCCGTGGTCTCGGCGCATTTCCTCCAGGATACGGCGGTCTTTGTCCTCGCCGAGGAATGCCTGCTGCTGGCTGGTAAAGACGGCACGGAGCGGCGCGTGCCGGTCCATGGCGGCGGCATTCTCAGCGCGGCCATGGGCGACGATTGCGTGGTGACCGGCGGTGACGACGGCAAGGTCGTCGCAACGTCAGCCGACGGCGAGTTTACGGTCGTGGCGACCGATGCCAAGCGCCGCTGGATCGACCATGTCGCGGTCGGTCCCGGCAACGCGATGGCGTGGTCGGCCGGCAAGCAGGCGTTTGCGCGTACCGACAAGGGCGAAGAGCGCGTGCTGGAATTGCCCTCGACGCCCGGCGGGCTTGCCTTCGCGCCGAAGGGGTTTCGCCTTGCCGTCGCGCACTACAATGGCGCGTCGCTGTGGTTTCCGAATGCGCAGACTGAGCCCGAGCGCTTTGAATGGAAGGGCTCGCATCTTGGCGTGACGGTCAGCCCCGACGGAAAATTCCTCGTGACCACCATGCAGGAGCCCATGCTCCATGGCTGGAGGATGGCCGACCACAAGGATATGCGGATGTCGGGCTACGCCGCGCGGGTGCGATCGCTCGAATGGACGTCCGGCGGCAAGTGGCTCGCGACGTCAGGCTCGAACCAGCTCGTCCTCTGGCCGTTTCAGGCGAAGGAGGGCCCGATGGGCAAGCAACCCCGCATCCTGGCGCCGATGGAGGCGCAGGTGGAGGTGGTCGCCTGCCATCCGAAACAGGAGGTCGTGGCAATCGGCGCCGCGGACGGGCTCGTTCTGATCGTGCGCATCGAGGACGGCGCCGAAGTGCTGGCCCGCAAGCCCGCCGCTGCGCCGGTGACGGCGCTTGCCTGGAGTGCCAGCGGCAACATGCTGGCGTTCGGAACCGAGGACGGCGACGCCGGCGTGCTCGCGCTTGAATGACGCGAGACGCGCCAATCAGCGCTTAGGGCGCGCCCTTGCTCTTGGAAGAATTCTTGGATCCCGGGTGGATCGCCGGCTTCGGATCGAGTGCGTTGTCGGGCAGGCGGTTCCAGATTTGGCTGCGGCCCAGCAGCGCGAAGCCGAGGAAGCCGCGGACTTCGAGATGCTGGTTGTCGGGGCTCAGCCGCATGAGCGCGCGGTATACCGTGCCATCGCGGGGGTCCATGATCGTGCCGTTCTCGTATTCAAGCCCCTTGCGCTCCATGCCCTTGATCAGCGCCAAGCCCAGCACCGGTGCATTGCGCTCGTCGCCTTCGCATTTGTCGCAGAGCCATTTCTTTTTGGGATCTTCGCCCGGCTTGGGAAATATCTTGACGATCGTACCCTGGTAGACGCCGTTCTTTTCGGTGATGCGGAACCAGCTTTCGGCCTTGCCGGAATTTTCGTCGACCTGTTCCCACAGGCCTACGGCGGAAGGCTCGGCCGCCGCCAGCACCGGCGCGCCCATCGAGATGATGGCTGCTACGATCAACAGCTTCATGGACCAAAATCTCATTCCAACCTCGCGTCGCTCAGTACGCCCATCAGTTCCAGGTCATCCCTCGGGCGGCGTTCCGTGGGGGCGCCTCTATCGCCACAGACTGTGGTGATTTCGCGGTAATATCAAGCAGGTAGCGACGGTAAGAGGGCTGCCCGCAACTCTGCCCGCGAATTGGCTGTGGTCGGCTGGAAGTTTCTTCCGCAGCCGTCAAATCACGTATTGCCGCAGTGGTGGATAGCCGTTGAAGCCCACCGACGAGTAAGTCGTCGTGTAGGCGCCGGTCGCCTCGATCAGCACCTTGTCGCCGATCGCGAGCGACACCGGCAGCGGATACGGATTCTTCTCGTACAGCACATCGACCGAATCGCAGGTCGGCCCGGCGATGATGCAGGGCGCCATCTCGTCGCGATCCTTGCGGGTGCGGATCGGATACCGGATCGATTCCTCGATGGTCTCGGCAAGGCCATGAAACTTGCCGATGTCGAGATAGACCCAGCGGATATCGTCCTCGGGCGAGCGCTTGGACACCAGCACCACCTCGGCCTCGATGATGCCGGCATTGCCGACGAGGCCGCGGCCCGGCTCGATGATCGTGTTCGGAATGTCGTTGCCGAAGTGCTTGCGCAGTGCCCGGAAGATCGCCTTGCCGTAGGACTCGAGCTTCGGCGTCTTGCGCACGTATTTCGCCGGAAAGCCGCCGCCGAGATTGACCATGGACAGCGGGATGCCACGCTCGGCGCAGCCGCGGAAGATCGCGGCGGTCGAGGCGAGTGCCCGGTCCCAGGCCTCCACGTTGTGCTGTTGCGAGCCGACGTGGAAGGAGACGCCGTAGGGCACGAGGCCGTGGCGGTGGGCATGTTCGAGAATGTCGACCGCGTAGCCGGGCTCGCAGCCGAACTTGCGCGACAGCGGCCATTCGGCGCCGGTGCCGTCGCAATGGATGCGGCAGATCACGCGCGCGCCAGGCGCCGCGCGGGCGACTTTTTCGGCCTCGGCTTCGCAGTCGATGGCGAAGAGCGTGATGCCGAGCCGGAAGGCGGCGGCGATCTCGCTCTCCTTCTTGACGGTGTTGCCGTACGAGATGCGGTCCGGCGTCACGCCGGCGGCAAGCACGGATTCGGTCTCGCTCACCGACGCGACGTCGAAGCAGGCGCCCAACTCGGCGAGCAGCTTCAAGATTTCCGGCGCCGGATTGGCCTTCACGGCGTAGTACACGCGGGAATCCGGCAGAGCCCTGGCGAACGACAGATAGTTTTCACGGACGACGTCGAGGTCGACCACCAGACAGGGGCCTTCGTCCTTGCGGTTCTTCAGGAATTCGCGGATGCGGGCAGTCATCTCGACGCTGCTCCCTAACCGGCAAGGGCGGCGTAGTCGCCCGGTGAACCTCCTGTGAGGCTCGTGACGAACGCAGAGCGCGTCCGTCCGTTCCGTCACGCGATGGTTGCCTTGGTCCGGATGAGCGAGAGCCCGCTCCGCACGGCCGGCAAAGATGGACAAGCCTTCTCGGTCGATCCGGCATTCGCGCCGGCACTGCCAAAAAAGCCCGCTCCGTCGTTGCTTTAAGCCGCGTTCCCCGTTGAGGGCGGGGTGCGCCGGTTTCGCCTCCGGCTGCCGATCGCATGAGCAAGGGAGTGAGTTCTCTCCCTTAGGCGGCTGTCCGGCCTCTTGTCCGGATGCCCACCGATCGACACACGGCCACAGGCACGTGCGAAATTGGGCATTTCCCAAATAGGAGATTTCGCCAGAAGTGGCAAGAAATTTGGCCCGCCGCCCCAGCGTGCTCAAGTGATTGTGTGCGACGAATTGATTGTGAGGGTACGCATTATCGCGACCGCATTCGTGCACGAGCCGTAGATACGAACGGCCGCGCTCAAGCGTCCCGCAGCGTGGCGCTAACCTCGGGTGAAAGGCTCGATGCGCCGGGCGTGGCGGATGAATCCGATCATCACGGCGAGCCCGCAAATGAAGAAGATGCCCTGCGCGATATAGACCCCGTAATGTCCGAGATCGAGCAGGTTGGCGATCGCCCAGCCGCCCGCGAAGGCCGCGCCGAACACCTCGGCGCCGATCAGGATCGCCGCGCTCATGACGGTCAACACGTTCCGCCAGAGGATTCGGCGACCGCCAGCTTGGCCGGATAGGGTACTCATGACATCTCCATTAGCCGCGGACCTATCCCGAAACCTGCGGCGGGATCAAGGCCTCCTGACGCTCCGGAGGCAACGCTACGCGGCGTCGCGGTTGGCCTTGGCGTCCAGCAGGCCCGCCTCCACCAGCGCCGCACGGATGCGGTCGATCTCGGCGCGACCGAGCTTGGTGAGCGGCGGCCGCACCACCGCGCGCGGCAACCGGCCGAGCAGCACCAGCGCTTCCTTCATGCGGTTATGCATGTCGGCCCAAGGCTCAGCGTAGAACACCTGGGCAAGCGGATAGATCCGGTCGTTGAGGCGTTTTGCTTCGGCGAGATCGTTGGCCTGTACGGCGCGGAACAACTGCGCCTGCAGGTCCGCAATGACACTGCCGCTAGCCGGACAGGAGCCCGTTGCAGCCGAGCACCAGCGACGAGAACAGCCACGCGCTGTGGGTCGTGAGTACGTTCACCGGCCGCGGCAGATTTTGCAGCGTCCGGATCTGCATTTCGTGCTGCGGCACATTGCCGGCCCAATCCTTGATGGCGCGGATCGAGGGCACCTGCTCGGTCATGCGCAGCAGCGTCTCGCGCGGATAGCCCTGGCCGGTGGCAAGCGGATACTGGAAAACGATGATCGGCAGGTCGGTCGCATCGGCGATGCGCTTGAAATGAGCGAGCGCCATTTCGGGCGACTGCTGAAGCGTAAACGGCGCCGGCGGGAATACCAGCAGCGCGGAAGCTCCGCCTTCGGCCGCCATGCGGGCGATGCGCGCCGCCTCGAGACTGCCGTCGGCCCAGATGCCGTTGACGATCGGCAACTTGCCGCCGACTTCGTCCTGCGTAATGTCGAGCACGCGCCGTTGTTCGTCGAACGTACAGGACGCCACTTCGGTCGAATGGGCGTTGATCGTGATGGCGGACAGCCCCTTCACCGCCGCGACGTCGCGCAGGTGACTGCGGAAGCTCTTCTCGTCGATCGAGAGATCGTCGTGGAACGGCAGCAGGACCGCCGGAATGACACCGTGAGGGACGAAAGCGGCATGACGGGGCATATCTGAACTCTCCTGGGCCGGAACCTGACCGTAACGTGCAAATCGGAAGCCCGGGCTTATACCATCCGGAGGGACAAAAGTCCCCCCGGTATCCCGCAGGTGCGTTGTCGGCGACAGGCATGGCAGGCGAGCCGCCGTCGATTCCTCTGATTGCAGCGACTGGGAAGCAATCCCGGCTGCTCCTGTCGCCTTGCCGTAGCCGGCTACGTGTTGGTCAGCCGCACGCTGCTGCGGCGGCCGAGACTGGCGAGGTCCTCGTCGGTTTTCAGGCCGACGGCGCGGATGCCGTAGAGGGCCAGCACGTCGTCCATCTCCTCGGTGTCGCCGGTCACGCCGACGGCGCCGATGATCTCGCCCTCGTCGTTGCGGATCAACTGGCCGCCGCCCTCGTCGAAGATCTGATGGCCGCTGGCATTGTCGAGGTAGTCCATGAAGGCTGGCTTCTCGGCGCGGCGGACCTTGATGAGCTTCGACGAGCGCCCGAGCGCCAGCGCCGCATAGCATTTGCCGAAGGTCATCTCGAACCGGATCATCGAAGCGCCGTCCTCCTTCTTGAACGCTTTCACCTTGCAGCCGGGCTCGACCACGATCACGGCGAGCGGGCGAAGCTGCTGCTCGGCGCCGCGCTTGAGGATGGCGTCGATCAGCCGGTCGGCCTGGTCGAGCGTGATGATGGACATACGTTTCTCCGTTGTTGCCGGTTTGACCTCGGGTAAAAAGCAACGTCGGCGTTAAAGCTTCCTCAGCCGTCATGCAAGCAATGTGCTTTTGAATCATTCGCGAATCCGGCATGATTCCGAAGCCCTTTCCAACGCCCTTGGCGCGTCGGCTGCGCCCGGACAATGGAGCTCCGCCATGTCGAATATCTCACGGCGATACGTGCTGGGCGGCGCTGCCGCCGTTGGCGGCATGGTGGCGGCTGCCGCCGCGTCGGACGCGAACGCCGACGGGCAGCCGCCGTTCGGTCCGACGCCGCCGGTGCTGGCCGGCAAGGAACTGCCCTCGTTCCGCTTCCCGCTCGGTACCAAGGCTGCCAAGACCTGGGACGGCGGCTGGGCGAAAGAGGCGACGGTGGTCGACTTTCCGGTCTCGGAAAAGCTCGCCGGTGTCTTGATGGGCCTGGCGCCGGGCGGTCTGCGCGAGCTGCACTGGCACGCCAATGCGGCCGAATGGGCCTATATGATCAAGGGCCAGTGCCGGGTCACGACCATCGATCCGACGGGCCATTCCGAGATCGTCGATTTCGGCCCGGGTGACGTCTGGTACTTCCCGCGCGGTCACGGCCACTCGATCCAGAGCATCGGCCGCGAGGACTGCCTGTTCGTGCTGGTGTTCGACAACGGCTATTTCTCCGAGTTCGGCACCTTCAGCATCACCGACTGGATCGGGCACACGCTCGCCCGAGGTGCTGCAGAAGGAGTTCGGCGTGCCGGCGGCGACCTTCGCCAACTTCCCCAAGAGCGAGGTCTATATCGCCAAGGGACCGGTGCCGCCGCCGCTGCCGGCCGATCCTGCGCCGGGCTCGCTGAACAGCAGCGTGCTCACGCATCGTTACCGGCTGCTGGCGCAGCGGCCCGACGAATATCCCGGCGGCAGCAACCGCCTGGTGTCGCAGCGCGAGTTCCCGATCTCGACCACGATGACCGGCGCGGTGATGCGCATCAAGCCGGGCAGCCTGCGTGAGATGCATTGGCACCCTAATGCCGACGAATGGCAGTACTACATTTCGGGGCGCGCCCGGCTGCGTGTGTTCGGATCGAACGGCCGCGCCCGCACCGAAGACATGAGCGCGGGCGACGTCGGCTACGTGCCGCAGGGCTACGGCCACTACATCGAGAACGCCGGCACCGATGAGCTCGAATTGCTGATCGTGCTCAACAACGGCAACTACGAATTGATCTCGCTCAGCGCCTGGGTGGCGGCCAACCCGCACCTTCTGCTCGCCACCAATTTCAAGGTGCCGGAAGCGACGTTCGCGAACTTCCCGACCCGCGAGCGCTTCATGCCGACGTAAGCTGCCTCCGTGCAAGCTTCACTTCGTGCTGCCTCGATCTTCGGAGGAAAAGCCTGCGGCCTTGACCAGCCGTTGCCAGCGCGCCTGCTGCTCCTTGATGTTTGTCATAAGCTGCGGTCCGGTTTCGCCGGTGACCTCGTATCCCTGGAGTTCAAGCTTCCTTCGAACCTCGGGATCCTCGTGGGCGGCCTTCGCGGCGGCGGTCAGTCGGGCCACGACGTCGGGCGGGGTGCCGGCCTTGACCAGCAGGCCGAACCACACGCGCGTGGTGAATTCGGGAAGGCCGAGTTCGGCGAACGTCGGCACGTCTTTCATGCTGGGCCAGCGCTCGGCGCTGGTGATGCCGAAGGCCTTGAGCTTGCCGGCGGCGACCTGCGGCGCCGAGTTGTTGACCTGGGCGAACCCGAACAGCGAGTGACCGGCGATCAAGCCGTTCACCTGCAGGCCGGAGCCGCGGTAGGGAACATGAGTGAGGTCGAGGTCGTACTTCTCGTTGAGTTGGAAGCCGAGAAAGTGCGAGGGCGTACCGGCCGTATAGGACGAATAACTGAGCTTGCCGCGATTGGCTTTGGCCCAGGCAATGAACTCCTTGAGATTGGTCGCCGGAACGCTGGGATGGGCGACGAATACCAATGGCGCCTGAACGCCCTTGATGATCGGCGTGAACTGGTCGATCGACCAATGCAGGTTGGAATAGACGAACGGATTGATCTCGGTCAGCGCCATGGTGCTGACCCAGATCAGCGCGCCGTTCGCGGGCTGCTCGATCATATATTGCGCCGAGATGTTGCCGCCGGCGCCCGGCTTATTTTCCACGATGATGGTTTGGCCGAGGATTTTCGACATCTGGTCGGCGATCACCCGCGCGTAGGGATCGACCGCGCCGCCGGCGGCTAAACCGACGAGAAAGCGTATCGGACCGCTTTGCGCCAGGCTGTGGGTTGAGGCGGTCGACAGCAGCAGAGCGAGTAAGAAAAGAAATGCGAACCGCGTCAGGCGAAGAGTGTTCATGCAAGCCTCCCCAGGAGTGTTTTGTTGAAGCCTAGTCGCTGGTTCTTCGCTTTGTCTAAGCCGGAATACGGTTGTCATCCGCCCCACCCAAGACATTGCGCTTGGTCTCAACAAGGTGACCGATCGCCGCGCCGAATGCGTCGCGCAATTCGGCTGGGATGCGGGCTAACGACGAGCGGCATGCTTTGTGTGCGCGATTGTTCTAGGGTGCAGGTCGGCAACCGCGACCCCATATGAGGCTCATGACCCAGCATCCCGAGGCACTTTCATCAAGCGACGGCGGCAACAACCCGCTGTTGAAGGATTGGACCGCACCGTTCGGCGTCCCGCCATTCGGCGCGATTGCGCCAGCGAATTTTCGCCCCGCCTTCGATCACGCTTTTGCGGCCCACGCCGCCGAGGTTGCCGCCATCGCGGCAGCTCCCGCGGAGCCGACATTTGCCAACACCATCGAGGCACTGGAATTGAGCGGGGAGGCGCTCACCAAGGTCGAGAGCGTGTTCCACGTGCTCGCCGGCGCGCACACCAATGACGCCATCCTCGAACTGGAGCGCGAGATCGCTCCTCTCGCCGCGCGGCATTGGGACAGCATCTACATGAACGCGGCGCTGTACCGCAGGATCGACGCGCTGCACGAGAAGCGCGACCGGCTCGGCCTATCGTCCGAGCAGCAGCGGGTGCTGGAGCGCTACCACGTCAGGTTCAAGCGTTCGGGCGCTGGGCTTGACGCTGCGGCGAAGAACGCGACTCGCGGCGATCAACGAGCGGCTGGCGACGCTCGGCACGACGCTTCAGCCAGAACGTGCTGGCGGATGAGCAGGGTTACACGCTCGTCCTCGAAACCGAAGCTGACCTCGCCGGGCTGCCGGACTTCCTGCGTGCGGCGCTGCGCGCCGACGCCGAGGAGCGCGGGCTCAAGGGCAAGCATGTCGTCACGCTCGGGCGTTCGAGCGTCGAGCCGTTCCTGCAATTTTCGGCGCGCCGCGACCTGCGGGAGAAAGCGTTCCGCGCCTGGATCGCGCGCGGCGACGGCGGCGGCGCGACCGACAACAAGGCGATCATCGCCGAGATGGTGAAGCTGCGCATCGAGCGCGCGCGGCTCCTCGGCTATCAGACATTTGCGGAATTCCGTCTCGACGACGCCATGGCGAAGACGCCGCAGGCGGTGCGCGGACTGCTCGACCGCGTCTGGGCGCCGGCGCGCGCTCGCGCCATGGCGGACCGCGACGCCATGCAGGCGATGGTGCAGGCCGAAGGCCACAACTTCGCGCTCGCGCCGTGGGACTGGCGCTATTACGCCGAGAAGCTACGCAAGGCGCGCTACGACGTCGACGAGGCTGCGATCAAGCCCTACTTCCAGCTCGACCGTATCATCGAGGCCGCCTTCCACACCGCCAACCGCCTGTTCGGTCTGACCTTCAAGCCACTCACCGGCATCCCGGTCTGGCACGACGACGTGCGGGTCTGGGAAGTGCGAGGCCGCCGACGGCCGTCACATGGGGCTGTTCTTCGGCGACTATTTCGCCCGGCCATCGAAGCACAGCGGCGCCTGGATGACGACGATCCGCGACCAGGAGAAGCTCAAGGCCGACATCCGGCCGCTGGTCATCAACGTGATGAACTTCAACAAGGCGGCGGCCGGCGAGCCGACGCTGCTCTCGTTCGACGACGCCCGGACGCTGTTCCACGAATTCGGCCATGCGCTGCATGGGCTTCTTTCCGATGTCACCTATCCGATGATCTCCGGGACAAGCGTGCTGACCGACTGGGTCGAATTGCCCTCGCAGCTCTACGAGCACTGGCTGCAGCGGCCCGAGATCCTGCGGCAGTTCGCCGTGCACTACCGCACCGGCGAGCCGATGCCGGAGGAGCTGTTGCGCCGTCTGCTGGTCGCGCGCACCTTCAACCAGGGCTTCACGACGGTGGAGTATGTGTCTTCCGCGCTGGTCGATCTCGATATTCACTCGCAGCCGACCGCGGACGGCTTCGACATCGGCGCCTTCGAGCAGGCGTCGCTGGCGCGCATCGGGATGCCGGCCGAGATCGTCATGCGCCACCGGCCGACCCATTTCGGGCACGTCTTTTCCGGCGGCGGCTACGCCTCGGCCTATTACAGCTACATGTGGTCGGAGGTGATGGACGCTGACGCCTTCGCGGCGTTCGAGGAGACCGGCGACATCTTCGATCCGGCGACCGCGAAGAAGCTGCACGACAATGTCTACGCGTCGGGCGGCTCGCGCGATCCGGCCGAGCTTTACACCGCCTTCCGCGGCCGGCTGCCGACGCCCGACGCGCTGCTCAGGCGGCGCGGGCTGGTGGATACGCCGGCTCCGGCCTGATCTCCGAATGCGCAGCTTGCGCAAGCCGGCACCCGCTCATGCCGGGTGCCGGTATCGGTTACATCGGATATCGCAGAGCCCAACGGCTGCGATTTTACTGCCGCTGTGCCAGCGGAATGCTGACCTCGATCGGCTCTTGGCTGTGCAGCGGCTTTTCCCGGCGCGGGCGACGGATGACATCGTCCGTATTCCGGACGCGGCCCCTCTTGCGAGGGCTGGCGTCGCGTCCGAGGTAGAGCGTCTGCGAAGGAAACGCGAAGCCGGTACCGCTTGCTTCCACGATCTCCATGCAGTTGAGCAGCAGCTCCTCTTGTATTTCGAGAAAGCCGGCATGATCCGAAGCATGCACGTAGCAGAAGATTTCGACGTCGAGCGAATGTGCCCCGAGTTCGACGAAACGCACACGGGTTGATTTGGTATCCACCTTGGGATGATCGCGAAGCATTGAATCCAATGATTGAATAATGCGCCGCATCTGATCGGTGCCGGTCTCGTAGCGCAGGTTCAGTGTCGGATGAAACCAAAACCGGTCGCGCTGCGAAAAGTTCTCGATATGCATGGCGGCGAATTCGCCGTTCGGCACAGTCATTACGGTCCGGTCCAGCGTCCGGATTCGGCTTGACCGGATGCCGATCTCCTCGATTGTTCCCATCGTGGTCCCGAACCGGCAGAAATCGCCGATCCGTACCGGACGATCTGCAATCAGCGTCAGGCTTCCAATCAGGTTCTCGAACAGCTTTTGCGCGCCGAGCGCAATCGCAAGTCCGCCAACGCCGAGTGCGGCAAGGCCGGCGGTTACGTTTACGCCGAACGAACGCAGCAATGCTGCCAGAAAGAGCACACCCAGAACGGCCTTGAATGCCCGATTGAGAAAGCTGACTGCGGAATATGCCGTGAGCTGACCTCGGCGCGACATCCGGCCGAGAATGACCTCGCTGGCCGCATCGGCCCACCGCCACAACAGCCAGGCTGCTCCGATCCAGCCCAGGACTTGAGCGCCAAACAGCACGCGATAGCGGGCAACAACGGAGACGCCCAGCACTTGCGTCGCGAGCCCGAAGAGCAGCAGCGCAATCAGCAATCGCAAAGGTCCGGTGGACGCCGCAACGAACCGGGACAGCTTTGTCTCGTCGCCGCCATGCCTCACAAGCCGCTCGATTGGTCCGCGCATCTTCGTTAGCAGCCAGGCAAGCGCGAAGCTCAAGCACGCTGCGAGCAAGAGCGAAATCCAGTGCAGTACGGGCGCGCCGCCAACGGTCGGGCCCTGTGGCAGGAGGTCGATCATGGCGCGGGCCGAGGAACCGTCGTTGAGCGAGCGTACGAGTTCAGGAATCTCGTCCAGCGTGCTTTCGGATACCAGCCAAAGCGATTTTCCGTCCCGCTTGACCCGCTTGGCGAGCAGGGGCACCTCGCGATCTGCAGCCTTTATCGAGCCGAAGCGTTCGACGTCTTCCGCCAAGCCATCGTTAAGAGCGCCATTGGGATCATTGCTCAGCTCGGCGGGCGTTGTGATGCTGCCAACCCGATCGAGCACCTGCTGAAACCGATGCGCTAATCCGGCTCCCGACAAGACGGTCCAACCGCGTGCGCCGGAGACCATTTCCAACTCGAAGAATCGAACCGCACGCTCGTAGTCCGCCGCCGCAAGCGCGCTCATCAATCCGGCCACCATGCCTTGCGGCGTCTCGCGGCCGAACGGGTCCTTCTCGGGCTGGGCCGCTGCTTTCGGCGCCGCTGTGGCGGGTTCGGCGGCTGGGGCGGGCTGGCGTTTGCGCGCAGATGTCTGCGACAAAAAGCACCAGCAGCAATGGAGCAAGAATCAGCGCTCGGGCTGTCGATCCCAACGTCATCCTATGAAGTCCCCCTTGGCACGCCTGCCGGGATTTCCCCGCCCAGCAGGCGTTGCATCTATGGTCTCTCGGTAGAGAGATTCAGCGGCATCAATGTGACCTGCAACGTGACCTGCCGATTGCGTCGCCGAAATTGACGGCTGCGGCCGACTCGATGGCGATGATGGGACAAAACAGCGGCGCTATGGCGCCCTGGATGCGGAAGCCGCAGATACTCGACCGCGGTTCCTTGTCGACCGCGGTTCTTTGTTGAATGTGTTCGCCGGATGATAGCATACGAGGGTCGTCTGCCGATCCTCTCCGCTCCGGGGAAGCGGCGCACCGAGACCGCGGCCGAATTCTCCCATGGACCTCCACACTGCCGGACATCGCCAGGGCGTGGTTTGCGCGCCGCATGCTGCCGCCGTCGAGGCGGGCCGCGCGGTGCTGGTGGAAGGCGGCAACGCGGTCGAAGCCATGGTGGCGATGGCGGCGATGATCGCCGCCGTCTATCCGCACATGAACCACCTCGGCGGCGACGGCTTCTGGCTCCTGCGCGAGCCGTCCGGTCGCGTGCGAGCCGTGATGGCGGCGGGCCGCGCCGGCGCCAACGCTCGTCCGGAACTCTATCGCGACTATGAAGCGATCCCGCCGCGCGGTCCGCTCGCGGCACTCACCGCGCCGGGCGCGGTTGCGGGCTGGATGCTGGCCCTCGAAGCCGCCAAGGTGCATGGCGGACGCATTCCTCTGACCGAACTCCTGGCGCCCGCGATCCGCGCCTGCGCGGAAGGCTATGTCGTCACCCGCAGCCAGGCGCAGCTCTCGACCGAGAAGCTCGACGAGCTCAAGGATGTGCCGGGCTTTGCGGACGGTGTTCCTGCCCTGACGGCAAGCCGCCGGAGGTCGGGCAGACCCTCAAACAATCGACGCTCGCAGCGACGCTCGATCATCTCGCGCATGCCGGTCTCGAAGATTTCTACCGCGGCGATGTCGGGCGCGAGATCGCCGCCGATCTCGATCGTGCCGGTAGCCCGGTGACGCGCGCCGATCTTGCGGCCTGCCACGCCAACCTCGCCGAGCCGCTGTCGGTCGCAATCGAAGCCGGCACGCTGTTCAATGCGCCCCCGCCGACGCAAGGGCTTGCGTCACTGATGATCCTTGCGCTGTTCGATCGCCTGCGCGCCCCGGAGGCCGAGAGCTTCGATCACGTGCATGGCATCATCGAATCGACCAAACGGGCATTTCGCGTGCGCGACCGCGCGATCACCGATCCCGCTCGCCTGCCGCAACCGGTCGATCGTTACCTCGACGCCAAATTCCTCGATGCGGAGGCGCTCAAGATCGACCGCCGGAAAGCGGCGCGTTGGCCCGCGCCGTACGGTGAAGGCGACACCGTCTGGATGGGCGCCGCTGATGCCTCAGGCCTCGTCGTCTCCTACATCCAGTCGCTCTATTGGGAATTTGGCTCCGGCGTTGTGCTGCCGCGCACCGGCATCCTGATGCAGAACCGCGGCGCGAGCTTCTCGCTCGATCCCGGCACGCTCAATGCGCTGGCGCCCGGCCGTCTGCCGTTTCACACGCTCAATCCGGCGATCGCTGTGCTCAACGACGGACGGATCATGGCGTATGGCACCATGGGCGGTGACGGCCAGCCGCAGAGCCAGGCCGCCGTGTTCACACGATACGCCCGTTACCGGATGCAGCTCGATCGTGCGATCGACGCGCCGCGCTGGCTGCTCGGCCGGACCTGGGGCTCAACCCATACCAACCTGCGCGTGGAATCCCGCCTCGACGGTAACCTCGTGGATCGCCTGCTCTCCGCCGGGCACGATGTCCACGTGCTTTCCGAGCCCTATTCGGATGTCATGGGCCACGCTGGTGCCGTTGTGCTGCACCCGGACGGGATGCTGGAGGGCGCGCACGATCCGCGCGCCGATGGCGGCGCGGCCGGGGCATAAATTACGTCACGGGCCGTGCGCAAAGGCCCAATCTTCGCGCCTCCATTTGGCCGCAGTCCGTGCTATTGTTCCGCCGTACCTATCGATACTGGCCATTCCATGATCCGGCGAATTTCTGTCCTTGCGCTCGCGGCGGTGAGCCTTGCGCTGGCGATTATTCCGGCGTCCGCGCACCCCCACGTCTGGGTGACGGTGAAGAGCGAACTGGTCTACGGGCCTGACGGCGCTTTGACCGGCGTGCGGCATGTCTGGACGTTCGACGACATGTTCTCGATTTTCGCCACGCAGGGTCTTGAGGCGAAGAAGAAAGGCGAGTTCACCCGCGAAGAACTCGACCCGCTTGCCAAGGTCAACGTCGAGTTGCTCAAGGAATACGATTTCTTCACCTACGCGACCGCGAACGGCAAGAAGGTGGAGTTCAACGACCCGGCCCCCGGCTACTATCTGGTCTACGATCCAAAGGAGACCGTGCTGATCGCTGCACTTCGAGCTTCCGTTGAAATCTCCGGTGAAGGCGAAGGACTTCAATCTCGAAGTCTATGACCGGGAATATTTCGTCGACTTCAGTTTCGATGAAAAGGATCCCGGTCAAGCTTGCCGGCGCTCCCGCGCAGTGCAAGTTGACGGTCGGCAAGCCGCAGGAAATGGGCGCCGCACTGGCGCAGCAACTGAGCCAGCTTGGGCCCGACCAGCGCGATCCGTCGCTGTTGATCGGTTCCGAGTTCGCCAACAAGATCATGGTGACATGCCCGTGAAAACCGTCGTCGGGGGGCGACTGGTTCAACGTCTTGTCTTGTTCGCAGGGATCGCCATTGCGATCCTGCTTGTCGTCGGCGCGCTTGACGCCGTCTTCGCGCAGGCAGGCCCTTCGGCGCGCCGCGTCCGAAATCCGCACCGCCCGCGCAATTCGGCGGCGTGATCGGCTGGATCCTCGCCAAGCAGGCCGAGTTCTACAAGCAGTTTTCCGGCCTCATCCGCGCCGCCAAATCCGACGGCACCGCCGCCTGGAGCCTGTTCGGTCTGTCGTTTCTCTACGGCATCTTTCACGCCGCCGGTCCCGGCCACGGCAAGGCGGTGATCTCGTCCTACATGATCGCCAACGATGAGACGTGGCGGCGCGGTGTCGTGCTGTCGTTTGCCTCCGCGTTGCTCCAGGCCCTTGTCGCCGTGGTGTTCGTCGGTATCGCGGCGGTGGCGCTCAATGTCACCGCGGCGACTATGAAGAGTGCCGTGGATTGGATCGAGATCGTGAGCTATTCGCTGATCATGCTGGTCGGTGCACGGCTATTGTGGGTCAAGGGGCGCGCCTTCATTTCCGAGGCACGGCAACTGCATCGTCCAAAGACCGTCGGCGCCGCGGCAACGCCGGCGCACCTGCTTCACGACGATCACCATGATCACAACCATGGTCACCACGACCATAGTCACGGCCCCGATCACGGGCATCTCGACCATGATCATCACGATCATGATCATCACGATCATGGGCATGATCACGCCCACGACCATGGACATCACCACCATGGGCAAGCGTGTCATCACGCCAGCCACGCCCATCATCATCACGACCACGACGGCGAAGCCTCTGCATGGGGGCACGCGCATGCACCGGAACCGGAGGAACTTGCCGGCCCGGGCGGATGGAAGCGCGGGCTGTCTGCGGTGGTCGCGGTTGGATTGCGGCCCTGCTCGGGCGCGATCTTGGTGCTGGTCTTCGCGCTGGCGCAGGGCTTGTTCTGGGCCGGCGTGGTCTCGACCTTCCTGATGGGGCTCGGCACTGCGATCACGGTCGCAACGATTGCTACGGTCGCGGTCGGCGCCAGGGCCTGGGCCAGCCGGTTCGCCACCACGCGCTCGGGCTGGGGCATGCTGGCGATGCGCGGCATCGAAGTGAGCGCCGCGGTAGTGATCCTGGGCTTCGGCACGCTCCTGCTCACCGGCTACATGGTGAGCGAGCGGCTGGTCGGGCTCTAAGCGGCGAAGCACGCGGCAAAGCGCGCTTGTTTTCAGTTCATGCGCGCAGCCGCCGCCCGTCCAGGCTCGGCGACACCACATTGCTCATACACGCGCCGTTGCGGCCCTGTGCTTTGGCGGAATACAGCGCGATGTCCGCGTTCTCCACCAATTGCTCGGCCGGCAGTTTCAACGACGGGATCATCGTCGTCACTCCAAGGCTGATCGTGACGATCTGATGCTCGCTGTTCGCATGCGGAATCTTTAGATCCGCAACCTTTCGGTGGATCGCGTAGGCAATTTGCGCGGCGCCGCGCTCGTCCGTGTCGGGCAGCAGGACGGTGAGTTCTTCGCCGCCGTAACGCGCGGCAACGTCGCCGGGCCGCTTCGCGGTTTCGTCCACCACCTTCGATATGATGGCCAGGACACGGTCACCTTCCGGGTGACCGTAGGTGTCGTTGAAGCGCTTGAAATGGTCGATATCGATCAGGATAAGCGATAGCGCTTTGCTGTCCCGGGCTCCGCGCTTCCATTCGCGCTCAATGGCCTCTTCGAAGCCGAGACGGTTGACGAGCCGCGTGAGACCATCCTTGCGTGCGAGTGCAGCGGCGGCATGTTCGGCGCGTTCGCGCCGCCGCAACTCGGAGATAAAGACGGAGACGAGGATCAGGATGCTCGTCGCCATAAGGGCGAATACGATCGCCAGGACTTTGACCTTCGACCACCAGGGAGCAAGCACATCGGCTTCCGAAAGGGTGACCTGTACGACAAGAGGGAGGTGAGATACACGCTGGTAGGCAAACAAGCGCGGGATGCCGTCGATCATTCCGACGCTCTGGAACGAACCGCTCGATGCATGCGGCAAATGCTTGAAGACAGGCGCATTGCGGAAATCCCCCCCGATATAATCGTCATCTGCCAAACTCCTGACCAGCAAGATGCCGTCGTCGCGAAACAATGTGATGATGCCCCTCGCCCCGAGGATGACTTCCCTGAACTGGTCTCCGAAGTAATCGAGCTTGAGAACACCCGAAACGATTCCACCGAAACTTCCATCGGGGTTTGTCACCCGCCGGCTGATCGAAATGCTCCAGGCGTTTCCCTGCAATCGGGCCTGGAACGGCCGGCTCACGTAAAGGCCGGTATCTTGAGACATATTTTGATGAACTTTGAAGTATTCGCGGTCGGCGAAATTCCCCCGGCGCACTTTTGCGCCGAGTGAGTCAAGGACAATCGATCCGTCTTTGTCCAGAACTACAAGCGCCCCGAGGCCGGGAGCGGTCGCGGAGCGGTCGAACAGGGCAAGCTGTCGCAACCGGGGAGGAAGGCTCATGACCTCCGGATCATTGATGCCGTCAAGGACGGACTGCAAAGACAGTTCGAAAAGCTCGATATTCCGCGCAACGTCGTTTTCGACCAGCGTGGCGATGTTCCTGGCGGACTGGACGTTAAGCGCGAGGGTCGAGCGGTAGAAATCGTGGGCGACCGCGACGAAGAACAGCAGGTTGACCAGAAGGCCAACCGCAGTTGCGCACCAAATGAATGTTGGGCTCGCGCGCGTTATGCTGCGAAATCGGGACAGGTCCAACACATCGACAATCCGGCACCTTGGCGGCGATCTACGGCGCCAAGGTTCGGTTTTACTGTGTCACCGATAATGTCAGGTAAGATAGGTGATTAAACCCCTGACATAGCTGCAACTGAGATTAACAGCGAACTAACGTGTAATGCTCTTTCAGCCGCCAAAATCGCTTTGCTTGAGTTCGATCGGCTGACCGTGCGGCGTACGGTCGGCGGCGCGGTCCCAGGCATCGTGATAGCGCGCCAGCATCTGCGCGTTGGTCACGCCCTTCTCGGCTACCAGCCGTTCAAGCGTGTTGAGCCAGTGTCGATAATAGGTCTCGCCGGTGTCGGGGTCGCCCGCGGCCTGCGCCCGCTTGATCTCGTCCGCCAGCGTCGCGGCCCATTCCGGCCAGGTGAAGAGGCCGCGCTCATGCAGCGCGAGCGCCATCGCGAAGGCCTGTGCCTCCCAGGGCTCGCGAAACACCGGCCCGTCGGCATCGCGCGGGATGGTCGCGACTGCCTCGGTGGCGCGCCGGGCGGCGGCCGGATCGACCGTCATGTCACGCCCGCTCCAAATACGGTTCGAACGCCTCGATCGAGACCGTGAGGCCGGGGTCGGAATTCTCGCCCCACAATTCGCGGCCCTCGAACAGCACCGTGTAGAGCCACTGCGGATTCTCGCCTTCGCCGGCCGCCGCCGTATCTGGATAGACGTGGCAGCCGCGCACGTGCTCGATCACGCCCTGCTTCCCGCGTGCATAGCGCGGCAGCCGCGTATGTGTGGGCGGATGGATGTTCCTGGCGCGCACGCGGTCGCCGACCTTGAAGCCCGGCGGAACGTTGGTCGGCCGGCCGTATTTGTTCCGGTTGAGCGCGGGCTCGATGTTGTCGGCGGTCAGTTTGCGCTTGAGCGGCGGCCCGGAACGCAACGAATGGCCGGCGGCCATTTCATCCGAACCGATGATGCGGCGATCGATCAGCATCTGTTCGAGCCGCACCGCCCACTTCTTGTAGTAGGACGCCGTGAGATAGAACGCCGGCGGAAACTGCTCGATCGCATAGCGTGTCTGGTCGATTGTCCACAGACCCGCGTAGCTCATGGCACGGTTGAGCGCGAGCGCGCGGCCCTCCCAGGGCGCGTGAAACGGCGGCTCGTTCGGTTCCGGCTCGACCTTGCCGAAGCCGTGCATGCCGCCCATGTCGTGGATGCCGTCCATTAGCCTAATTCCTCCGGCCGCTTGGCCAGGCCGGTGCCGATCATCGAATCGCGTGTGACGAGGTCGGCGAGTTTCTCCTCGCTCCAGCCCGCGGTGCCGGCGGGCCGCATCGGCAACACGATGAAGCGCGTCTCTGCGGTCGAATCCCACACGCGGACGTTGGTGCCCTCGGGCAACGTCACGCCGAAATCGGCCAGCACACCGCGCGGATCGTTAACCGCACGCGAGCGATAGGGCGCGGCCTTGTACCAGACCGGCGGCAGGCCGAGCATTTCCCACGGGTAGCAGGAGCAGAGTGTGCAGACGATCATGTTGTGGGTCTGCGGCGTGTTCTCGACCGCGATCAGGTGATCGCCGACACGGCTGACATGGCCGTATTTGGCGATCGCCGCCGAGGCGTCCTCCAGCAGCGCCTGCTTGAAATTCGGATCGGTCCAGGCCTTGGCGATGATCTGAGCGCCGTTGTGCGGGCCGATCTTGGTCTCGTAGGCCTCGATGATGAGGTCAAGCGCCTTGGGATCGACGTAGCCCTTCTCGGTCAGGATGGTTTCCAGCGCCCGCACCCGAAGCTGCATCTCGGACAGCTCCGAGCCGTGATCGTGGTGGTGGTCGCCGTCGTGGTGATGGTGATGATCGTCGTGTTCGTGGCCGGTCATGGGAACCTGCTGCGTCAATCTTCAGCGCATTGTGTCATGGTCCGCGAAAGCGGATGATCCAGTATCCCCCGCGACGGGGTGCATGACAAGAAGGCATGGCGCACGATGACGGATCGTCTCATCGCGACTGCCGACGGTATCGACCGGGCGATCGCGGCGATCGGCCGCGCGGTGGCATGGCTCGCGCTGTGCGTCGTGCTGGTGCAGTTCGCCGTGGTCGTGCTGCGTTACGCGTTCGGGATCGGGTCGATCTGGCTCTCGGAATTGGTGATCTACGGCCACGCCGCCCTGTTCATGCTGGCGGCCGCATGGACCTTGCAGGTTGGGGGCCACGTGCGCGTCGACATCTTTTACGCCGACGCCTCGCCGCGGACCAAGGCGATGGTCGATCTCGTCGGCGCGCTCATTCTTCTCCTCCCCTTCATGGCGGTAATCGCCTGGTTTGCGGTGCCCTACGTGGCCCGTTCCTGGGCATTGTGGGAACGTTCGCGGGAGACCAGCGGGTTGCCGTTCGTCTATCTGCTCAAGACATTGATTCCGCTGTTCGCGCTGCTGATGGCGCTGCAGGGCGTGTCGCAGGCGATCCGCGCGGCGCGTATGCTCCACGCACTGCCCGTCACTCGGCAATGACGGTGTGACGATGCCGCTCGCCGAAACGCTCGCCGTCCTGATGGTGGTTGCCGTCTGCGTTGCACTGTTTGCCGGTTATCCGGTGGCGCTTACGCTCGGCGGGGTGTCGCTCGCCTTCGCGGTGATCGGCCATCTCACGGGCGTGATGAGTTTCGCGCTGATCGGGGCATTGCCGCAGCGCATGTTCGGCGTGATGACCAATGAGGTCCTGGTCGCCATTCCGCTTTTCATCTTCATGGGGGTGATGCTGGAGCGCTCGCAGATCGCCGAGGAACTGCTCGAGACGGTGGCGCGGCTGTTCGGCACGCTCACCGGCGGGCTCGCGATCGCGGTGCTGATCGTCGGCGTTCTGCTGGCGGCAGCGAAGGGCATCGTCGGCGCCACCACGGTGACCATGGGACTGATCGTGCTGCCGACCATGCTGCGTCATGGTTATGACCCGCGGCTGGCCGCCGGCACTGTCGCGGCGACAGCGACGTTGGCGCAGATCTTTCCGCCCGCGACCGTGCTGGTCCTGCTCGGCGATCAGATGAGCAATGCCTATCAGTCGGCACAACTGTCGGAGGGCATCTTCGCGCCGCTTTCCGTCACGGTCGCCGATCTGTTCGCTGGCGCCATCATCCCGGCGTTCTCGCTGGTCGCGCTCTATCTCCTGTATCTGATCGGTGTTGCGATCTTCTTCCCGCGCACGTCACCCGCAATCCCGGCCGATCCTGCTGCGCCGCACGGCTTCGCGCTGGCGGGCCGGCTGGCGCGGGTGATGGTCGCGCCGATCCTGCTCATTCTCGCGGTGCTCGGCTCGATCCTCGGCGGCATCGCGACGCCGACCGAGGCGGCGTCCGTCGGGGCGGTTGGCGCCATCCTGCTGGCGCTGGTCAAGCTCGGTCCCGCGGGTTTCACCGCGGTCGTGGGGCCAGTGACGACGCGCACCACGCAGATCACCAGCATGATCTTTGTCATCCTGATCGGCGCGACGCTGTTCAGCCTGGTGTTCCGCGGCCTCGGCGGCGACGACATGGTGCAGCGCGGCCTCAGCAACCTGCCGGGAGGGGTTGGCGGCGCGATCCTCGCGGTGATGATCGGAATGTTTTTCCTCGGATTCGTGATGGACGCCTTCGAGATCATCTTCGTGGTTGTGCCGATTGTCGCGCCGGCATTGCTGAAGATGCCGGGCGTCGATCCGGTCTGGCTCGCCGTCATGATGGCGATGAACCTGCAGACCTCCTACATGCACCCGCCGCTAGGACCGACGCTGTTCTTCCTGCGCGGCGTCGCGCCGCCCGAGATCACCACCCGGCACATCTATGTCGGGATCATTCCCTTCGTCCTCATCCAACTCATGGCGCTGGTGGTCCTTTGGTACGTGCCGGGGCTTGCGACCTGGCTGCCGCATAAGCTTTATGGCGGATCATGAACTCCGCCCTCTCGTCATTCCCGGCGCGACGGCCGGGAGAATGCATGAAATGACAAAGGCAACCGACATCTTCGATCTCACCGGCCGCGTCGCGCTCGTCACCGGCGCGTCGAGCGGGCTTGGCGTGCGCTTCGCCGAGGTGCTGGCTGGGAACGGCGCCGCGGTGGCGCTGGTGGCGCGCCGCGCCGACCGTCTTGCTGCCGTCAAGGCGCGCATCGAGGCGGCCGGTGGCCGCGCGGTGGCGATCGGGGCCGATGTGCTCGACCGCAAGGCGATGTTGCGCGCTTTTGACGAGGCCGAGAAGGTCTTCGGCACCGTCACGGTCCTGGTCAACAATGCGGGCGTCGCGCACTCCACGCGCGCGGTCGAACTCACCGAGGAAGAATGGCGCCGCGTGGTCGGCACCAATCTCGATGCGGTGTTCTTCTGGGCGCAGGAGGCCGCGCGCCGCATGCTGGCCGCCAAGAAGCCCGGCGCGATCGTCAACATCGCGTCAGTGCTTGGCCTCGCGGTATCGAAGGGCACGGTCGCATACGCGGCTGCGAAGGCGGGGGTCATCCAGCTTACCAAGACGCTGGGGCTCGAACTTGCGTTCAAGGGAATCCGGGTCAACGCCATTGCGCCCGGCTGGATCGTGACCGACCTCAACCGCGATTTTCTGCTGAGCGAGCATGGCGCGGCGATCAAACGCGAGATCCCGGTTGGCCGTTTTGGCGATGAGCGCGATCTCGACGGCGCGCTTTTGCTGCTGGCCTCGGACGCCGGGCGCTTCATCGCCGGCACCACGATGGTCGTCGACGGCGGGCAAGTGGTAGCGATCAGGGGATAGAACCATGGACTTCACGCTGCCGCCCGAGATCGAGGACATCCGCCTGCGCACGCGTGAATTCGTCGAACGGCACGTCATGCCGCTCGAAGCCGATCCGGCGAACTACGACGATCACGAGAATATTCGCCTGGATATCCTTCGCGATCTGCAGGCCAAGGCGCGTGCCGAAAGCCTGTGGGCGCCGCAGGCGCCGAAAGAGTATGGCGGGCTTGGACTGCCGATCGTCGGCTGGGCGGCGATGTACGAAGAGGCGAACCGCTCGATCTTCGGCCCGGTCGCGTTCAACTGCCAAGCGCCGGACGACGGCAACATGAACTTGCTCGCGCTGGTCGGCACCGAGGCGCAGAAGGAGAAGTGGCTGAGACCCATCGTCGACGGAAGCGTGCGCTCCTCCTTCGTCATGACCGAGCCGGCGCCCGGCGGCGGCTCCGATCCCGGCATGATCCGCACGCGCGCCGAACGGCACGGCGACAAGTGGGTGATCCACGGCCATAAGTGGTTCATCACCGGGGCAGGCGTCGCCGATCATTTCATCCTGATCGCACGCACCTCGGACGACGCGCGGCACGGGCTCACGGCGTTCCTGTTTCATCGCGATCAGCCGGGCTGGCATATCGTGCGGCGCATTCCGATCATGGGGCCGGAGGAGCACGGTGGCCACTGCGAACTCCTATTCGAGGGCCTCGAAGTTCCAGACGAGGACGTGCTGATGAATGTCGGCGACGGGCTGCGCGCCACGCAGATCAGGCTCGGCCCCGCGCGGCTCACGCATTGTATGCGCTGGCTTGGCCTCGCCAGGCGTTGCATGGAGATCGCGCAGGCCTACGTGGCGGACCGCGAGGGTTTCGGTATCAAGCTCGCCGACCGTGAGAGCGTGCAGATCAAGCTCGGCGAAGTCGCGCAACAGATTCAAATCGGGCGGTTGCTCACCATGCACGCCGCCTGGAAGCTCGATCACGGCGATCGTGCGCGCAAAGAAGTTTCGATGGCGAAGGTGCATGTCGCCGATGCGTTGCATCAGGCCTGCGATGTCGCGATTCAGCTTAATGGCGCGCGCGGCTACTCCAAGGATACGATCCTGGAATGGATCTATCGCTATGCGCGGCAGGCGCGCCTCGTGGACGGCGCCTCCGAGGTGCACAACATGGTGCTGGCGCGTTTCATGCGTGAGGAAGGCCGCGACTTCTGGCGCTGGAGCGCCGGGAACAAGATTTGATCGGATTCGCCAGCGAATTCCGTAAACAAAGAATGAATCAGGACAATATCGCGCGGAATTGCGCCGCACAAAAAATAGCTGCCTAAAGTATTTGCAAGTTCCGCGTTCAAATTGACTGGCCAGGGACCACATCTTGCGGTATCGCGGCGGCCCTTGAGCGGGAAATGCCTTTCGATTTGCCGTCTGTAGCCTCCGCTCTGCTTCGAAACATCCGAGATACATCATATGAAAATCCGCGTTGGCTTTGAACTCGCCTACGAGTTCGCCCAAAGCACGCCGATGCTGCTTATGCTCAATGTGCACCCGTCGCGCGCTTGTGACTTGCTTAAGCCGGACCAACTGCAGGTGTCGCCCCTCGTACCGGTGACTCGCTATCTGGACGCATTCGGCAACATCTGCCGCCGTCTCACCGCGCCTGCCGGCCGGATTGAAATTTCCACCGACGCGATGGTGGCGGATTCGGGTTTGCCCGATGAGGTCAATCCAGCCGCCCGCCAGCACGAGGTGAGCGACCTGCCGCACGACGCGTTGGTGTATCTCCTGGCCAGCCGCTATTGCGAGACCGAGCGCTTGATGAATCTCGCCTGGTCGAATTTCGGCACGACGCCAACCGGCTGGGCGCGCGTGCAGGCGATCTGCGATTTCGTGCATGATCACCTGCGCTTCGGCTATTCCCACGCGCGCTCGACGCGAACCGCAATGGAGGCGTTCGTCGAACGGCGCGGCGTGTGCCGGGACTTTGCCCATCTTGCCGTCGCGCTGTGCCGCTGCATGAATATCCCGGCACGCTACTGCACTGGCTATCTGGGCGACATCGGCGTTCCGCCGGAGCCCGAGCCGATGGATTTCAGCGCCTGGTTCGAGGTCTATCTCGGCGGCCGGTGGTACACCTTCGACGCGCGCCACAACGTGCCGCGCATCGGTCGTATCGTGATGGCGCGCGGGCGCGATGCCGCCGACGTGGCGTTCAGCACGACATTCGGCCCGAACACGCTCAAGCGGTTCACGGTGGTCACCGACGAGATCGTGAGCGAGCCGGTGCGTCACGAGATGCCGCGCCTGGTCGCGTAAGCGCTAAGCCGCGCCCATCTCGGCATCGGTGCGGAGCGGCTTCTCGTCCATCACGAGGATGGCGATGAACGCCGCCGCGAGGCTGGCCGCCGCGAACAGAAAGACGTGGCCGAAAGCGATGGCGTTTCCACCGACAGGCGGTGCGCCGTCGCCGGTCAGTGCGCTTGACGCGCCACCGGCCGATACGATGGCGCCGAACAACGCGATCAGGATGGTGGCGTAGAGATTGCGCGTGAAGTTCATGGTCCCGACCGCGATGCCGAACTGATGCCGGGCGACAACGTTCTGTGACGCCACGGATGTCAGCGACGGCAGCGGTCCGAAGCCGATGCCGATCAGCATCACCAGCAGTTCGAACGCCAGCGGCGTCATGCTGTCGGCGCGCCATGCCAGGGTCGCGACCGCCGCAATGGCCAGCGTCAAAAAGGCCATCGGGAGCAGCTTGTAGTGCCGCACGCGGCCGAGGACCTGCCCCGCGAGCCCGGCGCTGCTGTTGAGCGCAACCATGAACACCACCAGGCTCAGGCCGGCCTGCGTGGCCGATAGACCCATTACACTCTGGAGATAGATCGGCAGCACGATGTTGAGCCCGATGATCGCGCCCCAGCCGAAGGAGTTGGCCGCAATGGCGCAGCGGACGATCGGATCAGCGAGGATCGAGATCGGAATAAGGGGTTCGGGCGCGGTAGCGAGCCGGAACGCGAAGAGTGCGGCCATTGCCAGCGCGACCGCGAACAGCGCAAGCACCGGCAATGACAGCCAGGCAAAGCGGACGCCGCCCAGGTTCAACGCCAGCATCAACGACACGCTCGCCAGCACGATCAGAATCGCGCCCGCAATGTCGAGGCGATGCGGGCGCTCGTAGCGCGGCAGGCGGCGCAGCAGCGAAGTCGTGATCGCGAGCGCCGCCACTCCCATCGGGATGTTGATCCAGAAGATCACCGACCAGTGCAGATGCTCGGCGATCAGTCCACCGAACAACGGCCCGCAGCCGCCGGCCGTCGTGTAGGTCATGGCGAAATAGGCGTAATACTTGCCGCGCTCTTTCGGCGATACGAGGTCGCCGAGCACCACCATGCCGAGGGACGACAAGCCGCCGCCGCCCAGCCCGTGCAAGGCGCGGCCGAAAATCAGCACCCCCATGTTGGGCGCGAGCGCGCAAACGAGCGAGCCTGCCATGTAAGTCAGGATCGCGATGCGAAGCGTGAAGCGGCGCCCGTGGATGTCGGCGATCTTGCCGTAGAGCGGAATGACGGCGGTCGACGCCAGCATGTAGGCGGTGATCAGCCACGGCAGGCTGTGAACATCGCCGAAGTCGCGGCCGATAGTCGGGAGCGCCGTCGCCAGGATGGTCTGGTCGAGCGACCCCATGAAGGTCGGCAGCAATACGCCGAAGACAATCAGCAAGGTCTCGCGATGAGTGAGGGGGGCGCCCTCACGGCGATCGGCGTAAGCGTCCATTGGCGATCAGTGGTCCCGGAACCACCACGGCGACATGGCAGATGCAACCAACGCAGAACGCGTAGAGGCATCGGCCGGGCCGGCGTGAACGGCGATGGTTGTAGAGCAGCGGGCCGCATTCGGCCAGGGTTGCCAAGCAACGGACCAATGCCGCCTGCGCGGGTGGCTGCCGAACAAGAGTGGTTGTCAGCCCGTCTTTGCCGATGTTCCGCGAAACCACGCGCCCAACGCAATCGAGCCGGCGTTGACCAGCCCGAACACTGCGAGCGCCACGCCGAGCGCGACGAAAACGGCTGCGATCGATCCCGAGAGGCGCAGTGCCAGCCACCCGCCGGCCACCGCGATCGCAAGCCGGAGGACGCCGGCGAGCAGCGGCCAGGCGAGGCGCCCGGCGCCCTGAGAGGCGAAGTAGAGCGCCATGCCGCCGCCGAAAAAGCCGTAGAACGGCCCGACGATGCGCAGGTACTGCGCGCCCACCGCCAGCATGGTGGGGTCGTCGCCGAACAGCGTTAGCCAAGCGGTGGGAAACAGCGCGGCCGCGATGCCGATTGCTCCGGTGACGGCACCGGAAATGGCGGCGCCGGTCCAGGCGACCCTTACGGCCCGCTCGCGCCGGCCGGCGCCGATATTGGTTCCGACCATGGCGACGAGCGGCGCGCCAAGTCCGAAGGCCAGCGGGATCAGCAGATACTCGAGCCGCACGCCGGTGCCATAGCCGGCGACCGCCGCCGGACCGTAGGCGCCGACAAATCCGGTGGCGACCGCGATGGTCACGTTGGTCATGATGGCGATGACGGAGGCCACCGCGCCGATCCGCAGAATCTCGTAGGCCGGCGGCCACGCGAGCCGCGGCGGCCGCATCGCCGGACGCAACACGCCACGTCCCGCCCAGATGTAAAATGCGAAGATCGCGCTGCCGATCGCATAATAGACGATGACTGCGACCGCACCGCCGACGATCCCGAGCCGAGGCACGATGCCGAAGCCAAAGATCAACAGCGGCGAAACCGGAATCAGTATCACCGCGCCCACGCAGGCCACCGCCGCCGGCAGCCACATGTTGCCGGTGCCGCGGATGACGTTGGCGAGCGAATTGAACAACCAGATCAGAATCGCACCGGCGAACAACGTGTCCGAGTATGCGAGCGCGGCCGTCAGCGAGCCGTCGGCGCCGCCCATTGCGGCGTAAAGCGCGCGTCCCCCCAGGAAGGCCGCCAGCGTGGTCAGCAGTCCAAGTCCGAGCGCGATCGCAACCGCATGCCAGACCAGTGCATTCGCCGCCTCGCGCCGGCCCGAGCCGAGCGTACGGGCGATCGCGGATGAAATCCCGCCGCCCATTGCACCGGCCGACATCATCTGGATCAGCATGACGACCGGGAAGACCAGCGCCATGCCGGCCAGCGCGTCGGTGCCGAGCTTGGCAACGAAGTAGGTCTCAATCAGTCCGACCGAGGCCTGCACCATCGTCAGGACGATGTTCGGCCAGGCGAGCCGCAACAGCGTCACTCCGATCGGGTCTTCGAGCAGACGCTGTGTTCGCGGGTCCATCCATCGCCCCAAGCCTGCGATGGACATAGCATGGGCGCCATTCCCTTTGACGAAATCGATGGGCTCGGGCTTACTCGCTACGGAAGCACTGCCATGCAGACGGGCGGGCCATCATGTCCTTGACCGAATGGCGATCGTGCATAGTTGGGTGCGCCGTGCGGGTGGCGTTGGCTTCTCGCCGGCTTCTGTATGCCGGCTTTCGCGCAGGCGCCGACCCCGTCCGCGCCGCCATCGGCCGCTGCAGCCTCGCTCGCCGCCGCGAAAAGCTGGGGCTACCAGCTCCAACGGGTGAAGCCCGAGGTGCTGGCGGCCATTCCTTATGATGTATTCGTCATCGACTATTCACGCGACGGCACCGATGAGAAGGCGCTCTCCGCCGAGGAGGTCGCAAGGCTGAAGGTGAAACCAGACGGCGGCCGCCGCATCGTGCTCGCCTATCTGTCGATCGGCGAAGCGGAGACCTACCGTTACTACTGGCAGCCCGATTGGGCGACTGCGGGGCTTGCTCCGCCTTGGCTTGCCGATTCCAACAAGCGCTATCGCACCAACGTGCTGGCGCGCTACTGGCAGGACGGCTGGCAGTCGATCGTCTTCCGCGGCGAGAACAACTATCTGGACCGCATTTTGAGGGCGGGGTTTGACGGCATCTATCTCGACCGGGTTGACGTGTATCAGGAGTTCGAAAAAGAGAATCCCGCCGCTGGCGAGCAGATGATTGCCTTCGTCAAGGCGATTGCCGCGTATGCGCGCTCGCGCGAGCCGGGATTTCTGGTCGTGCCGCAGAACGCCGAGGAGTTGCTGGACGAAGCGGACTACCGCGCCCTGATCGACGGAATCGCCAAGGAAGACCTGCTGTTCGGCGAAGGCCGTTCCAAGTACCCCAACAAGCCGCCGCAGATCGAGACGCACGTGCGCCATCTCAAGCAGATGACTCGCGACGCGGAAGCCGGTGTTTGTGGTCGAATATCTCGACAAGCCAGAAGACATCGCAGGCGCCCGGAAGCGGATCGAGGGGTTCGGCTTCATTCCGCACTTTGCCAAACGCGGCCTCGACCTCATGCGCGTGGGCGACCTGCCGCCGCCGCCGCGACACCGCCCGGCGAGTAAGAAGTAGGCAGCCGTTCGGGCAGCGTTACGGTTGCTGCGTTGCGCCAAAGTGCGCGCCGGGGCCGCTTCCCGACAGTTCGTTGCGCTGCGTGCCGCCACGGCGAAATTGCGAGATTACTCAAACTGTTGGCATTGCCGGCACGAAGCAGCGGACTATATCCTTTGGGACGATTCCAATTCGCCCTGGCGATCGCCAGGACACGAAGGCAGACTGAGAGCCGCGCCTTTTCCCGGAGACCCCTGCGCCATGGCGCCTAATCACGTCACGCTCGACGACAAGTACGACCTGACGAAGAGCCGGATTTTCGTTACCGGCTTCCAGTCGATCGTACGGCTCTGCCTCATGCAGAAGGAGCGCGACCGCCGCGCCGGGCCTCAATACCGCCGGCTATGTCACCGGCTATCGCGGCTCGCCGCTCGGCACGCTCGATCAGCAGTTCATCCGCGCGCAACGCACGCTGGACAAATACGACATCAAGTTCCAGGCCGGCATCAACGAGGATATCGCCGCGACCGCGTTGTGGGGCACGCAGCAGGCGGAACTGCGCGGGGAGGGCAAGTTCGACGGCGTATTTGGCCTCTGGTACGGCAAGGGGCCGGGTGTCGACCGCACCGGCGACGTCTTCCGGCACGCCAATTTTGCCGGCACCTCCAAGCACGGCGGCGTGCTCGCCCTGATGGGCGACGACCACACGGCCGAATCCTCGACCACCGCGCACCAGTCCGAATATCACTTCATCGACGTGATGATCCCGATCCTGAACCCGGCGGGCGTGCAGGAAATCCTCGACTACGGCCTCTATGGCTGGGCGATGTCGCGCTACTGCGGCACCTGGGTGGCGCTGAAATCGATGCACGAGACGGTGGAGTCGACCGCCGTCATCGACGGCAGCCTCGAGCGCGTCAACATCGTCATGCCGACCGACTTCGAGATGCCGGAAGGCGGGCTCAACATCCGCCTGCGCGATACCATCCTGGGCCAGGAAGCGCGGCTGCACGACTACAAGCGCGACGCGATGCTTGCCTTCGTTCGCGCCAATAAGCTCAACCGCTACATCACCTCGGGCGGGCGCAATCCCAAGATCGGCATCATCACGGTCGGCAAGAGCTATCTCGACGTGCGCCAGGCGCTCGACGAACTCAGCCTCGACGAGGTCAAGTGCAACGATCTCGGCATCCGCCTCTACAAGATCGGCTGCCCGTGGCCGATCAGCCGGCAGGACCTCAAGCAGTTCGCCGAAGGGCTCGAACTCATCATCGTAGTCGAGGAGAAACGCTCGCTGCTCGAAGTGCAGGTGCGCGAGGAGCTTTACGGCACCGCCAGTCAGCCGGTGTGCATCGGCAAACGCGACGAGCAGGGGAACTGGCTGTTCCCGGTCAAAGGTGCGCTCGATCCCAATGACGTCGCACTCTGCATCGGCGAGCGCATCCTGCAGCGCATCGGGCCAAATGAGCAGATCGGCGCGGAGGTTGCGCGCCTGAAGGAGGCGCAGCGCATCCTCGCCGAAACCAAGGATGTGGCGGCGCGCACGCCCTATTTCTGCTCGGGCTGCCCGCACAACACCTCGACGGTCGTGCCGGAAGGCATGCGCGCCTATGCGGGCATCGGCTGCCACTACATGGCGCAGTGGATGGATCGCTCGACGCTTGGCTACACGCAAATGGGCGGCGAGGGCGCCAACTGGATCGGCGAAGCGCCGTTCTCAAAGCGCAAGCACGTGTTCCAGAATCTCGGCGACGGCACCTACAACCACTCCGGCTACATGGCGATCCGCGGCGCGATCGCGTCGGGCGTCAACATCACCTACAAGATTTTGTTCAACGACGCGGTGGCGATGACCGGCGGACAGGCGAACGACGGCGGGCTGACGGTGCCGCAGATCGCCCGGCAGGTCGCGGCGGAGGGCGCCAAGAAGATCGTCGTCGTCACCGACGAGCCTTGGAAATACGCCAAGCGGGAGAACTGGCCCGCGGGGCTGACGATCCATCACCGCGACGAACTCAACGAGGTGCAGAAGAGCCTCGCCGAGATTCCGGGCGTCTCGGTGCTGATCTACGACCAGACCTGCGCGGCGGAGAAACGCCGGCGAAGGAAGCGCGGCACGTTTCCCGATCCCGATAAGCGCGTGATCATCAACGAACTGGTCTGCGAAGGCTGCGGCGACTGCGGCGTCAAGTCGAACTGCGTCTCGGTGCAGCCGCTGGAAACCGAGTGGGGCCGCAAGCGCACCATCGACCAGTCGAGCTGCAACAAGGATTTCTCCTGCGTGCGGGGCTTCTGCCCGTCCTTCGTGACCGTACACGGCGGGCAACTCAAGAAGGGGACCGGGCATTGCGGCCGATCACAGTCTGGTCGACCTGCCCGAGCCCAAGCTGCCGGCGATCGACGGCACCTATGACATCATCGTCACCGGCGTCGGCGGCACCGGCGTCGTCACCATCGGCGGCATCCTGGGCATGGCCGCGCACCTCGAGGGCAAGGGCGTCGGCGTGCTCGATCAGGCCGGTCTCGCCCAGAAGGGCGGCGCGGTCTACAGTCATATGCGCATTGCCGAGCGTCCGGAGGACATTCACGCCATCCGCGTCGCGGCCGCCAGCGCCGAGCTGGTGCTGGGCGGCGACATCGTGGTAGCCGGCAACAAGAAGATTCTTGCCGCGGTCAAGCATGGCAAGACCGACATGGTGATCAATACCGCCGAGTTTTTGCCCGGCGACTTCACCCGCAATGCCGACTTCTCGCTGCCGACCGAGCGGCTCAAGCGGACGATCCTGGCCAGTGCGGGCTCGGAGAAGACGCACTTCATCGACGCGTCGCGCGCCGCGAGCACGCTGTTCGGCAGCACGGTCGGCGCCAACATCTTCCTGGTCGGCTTTGCCTATCAACTCGGTGCGCTCCCGTTGCGCCGTGAGTCCATCGAACAGGCGATCGAGCTCAATGGCGAGGCGGTGGCGATGAACAAGGCTGCCTTCCATTGGGGCCGGCGCGCTGTCCTCGATCCCAAGGCGGTCGAGGCGCTGATCAAGCCCGCGCCCGGGGCGACGAGCGATGCGCGGCGGCTGTCGCAATCGTTCGACGAGATAGTCGAACGCCGCGTTGCGTTCCTGACGGCCTACCAGAGCGCCCGCTATGCACGGCGCTATCGCGCATGGGTCGAGAAAGCGAAAGCCGCCGAAGCCGAGAAGGCGCCGGGCCGCAGCGGACTGGCCGACGCGGTGGCGCGCTATCTGTTCAAGCTGATGGCCTACAAGGACGAATACGAGGTCGCCCGGCTCTACAGCGATGGCGCGTTCGTCAAGCAGGTGAACGGCGAGCTTGGCGGCGAGAATCTGCGTTTCGACGTGCATCTCGCCCCGCCGCTGCTCGCCCGCACCGACAAGTCGACCGGCGAGCCGAAGAAGATGACCTTCGGCCCGTGGATATTCACACTGTTCGGCGTGCTGGCGAAGTTCAAGTTCCTGCGCGGCACGGTCCTCGATCCGTTCGGCTACTCGGTCGAGCGCAAGACCGAGCGCCAACTGGTGCACGACTACGAGGCGATGCTGACTGAAATCCTGGACAAGCTCACGCCCGAGAATCACCACGTCGCAGTTGGACTCGCTGCCATCCCGGAAAAGATCCGCGGCTTCGGCCACATCAAGCTGCGCCATCTCAAGGCCGCGAAGGCGGACGAAGCCGCGCTGCTCGATCAGTTCCGGTCGGGTCGTGCGCCGTTGCTCAAGGCCGCCGAATAGCGCGGCAGAGAGAAAAGCGTCATGACGGTTCTGCTCAAGGCCGGGCTCAGCGGTTTCATCCTCATCGCGGCAGCAGGTGCGGCGAGTGCCGAAGCGGTTGCAGTGCCGCAGACGCTGACGATCGGTTACGAGCACGAAGGTAAGATCGATGCCACGCCGCAAGCCTGCTTGGCGTTGGTCAAGGAGATTACCGAGTGGGACAAGGCGCAGACCGAGAAGGGCGCGAAGGACGTCTGCGCCGCGCGCCAGCGCCATGTCGCGGCCTACAACGCGCTGCAGGCGAATTACAAAAGTTTCGTGAAGGCTTATTCCGAGGACCGTCGGCTCAACCTCTCGGGATCGGTCGAGAGCTTTAAGACCCTGGTGAAAGCCTGCATCGATCACAAGTTCGGGCTGACCACCGGCGGCCACAACATCATGATCGACATCATCGAAAATGACATCGCGGCCTCCTGCCTGACGCTCGGCGCCAATCTGCTGAAGGGCGAGACCGCGAAATACAACGCTCGCCGTTGAGCGCGGAACGCGCAGGTTCACACGAAGTGCTGACTTGACCTTCGTGCGCGCGCAATTTCTTATGCGATGACAATGGACTGTCGGCCAACGGCAGCCGCCGGGGTCTGAGCCGATGCGGCAGGACCGTGCGTCCTGCGATCAAGCGGGCCGCTTATCTGGGAGGATTCGCCGTGGCGAGCGATGACGCCACCGCGCAAGCGGACACGTTCCCCAAGCTCCTGATCCGCAATGCCCGGCGCTATCCGGGCCGGCCGGCTTACCGGCACAAGGATCTCGGCATCTGGCAGGTTTGGACCTGGCAGCAGGTACTGGCGGAGGTGCGCAACCTGGCGGCCGGGCTCTCCCGCCTCGGCATTAAGCGCGGCGATAACGTCGCGGTGGTCGGCTCGAACCGGCCGCGGCTCTATTGGTCGGTGATGGCCGCGCAGGCGCTTGGCGCGGTTCCGGTGCCGGTCTATGCCGACGCGGTCGCCGACGAAATCGCCTACGTGCTGGCGCACGCCGACGTCCGCTTTGCGGTGGTGGAAGACCAGGAGCAGGTCGACAAGATCCTGTCCGTCTCTGAGCGGCTGCCGAAGCTCGAACGCGTGATTTATGACGAACCCCGCGGGCTGCGCGATTACGACCACGCCCGCCTGCACGCCATCGACGATGTCACCAAGGACGGCCACACGGCGCTGGCCCAGGATGCGTCACTCGGATCGTGGCTGGACCGCGAGATCGCGGCCGGCAAGGGCACCGATCGCTCGATCATCCTTTACACCTCGGGCACGACCGGCCAATCGAAGGGCGTAGTGCTGAGCGGCGATCGGCTGCATCAGGGCGGCCTCCGACACGGTCGCGTTCGACAAGCTGAGCGAGCAGGACGAGGCGCTCGCCTATCTGCCGCTGGCCTGGGTTGGCGACCACTATCTCAACTATGCGCAGTCACTGGTGGCGGGGTTCTGCCTGGCCTGTCCGGAGAGCAGCGAGACGGTAACGGCCGACATGAAGGAGATCGGCCCGACTTTCTATTTCGCTCCGCCCCGCGTATTCGAGCAGATGCTGACGCGCGTCATGATCCGGATGGAAGACGCAAGCGCGCTCAAGCGCCGCATGTTTCACTACTTCCTGGGTGTCGCGCGGCGCCACGGCGAGAAGATACTGAACGGGGAGCACGTGCCGCTTGCCGGCCGTATCGCTTACCGGTTCGGCGAACTCCTGGTCTATGGGCCGCTCAAAAATGTGCTTGGGCTGTCGCGCGTGCGGGTCGCCTATACGGCGGGCGAAGCGATCGGCCCAGACCTGTTCTCGTTCTTTCGTTCGATCGGACTCAACCTGAAGCAACTCTACGGCCAGACCGAAGCGTTCCTCTATCTCACCGCGCAACCGGACGGACAAATCTTCTCCGATACGGTCGGTCCGGCGATGCCGAATGTTGAACTGCGGATCGCCGACAGCGGCGAGGTGCTGTTCAAATCGCCCGGCATGTTCGTTGGATATTTCAAGGACGATGCCAAAACCGCGGAAGTCATGTCCCCGGACGGCTTCGTCAAGACCGGTGACGCCGGGTTCTTCGATCCGAAGTCCGGTCACCTGCATATCATCGATCGCGCCAAGGACGTCGGCCGACTCAACGACGGAACGCTGGTCGCGCCGAAATACATCGAGAACAAGCTGAAGTTCTACCCCAACATTCGCGAGGCGGTGGTGTTCGGCGACCAGCGCGATTTCGTTTGCGCGATGCTCAATATCGACCTGACCGCGGTCGGGAATTGGGCGGAGCGCAACAAGATCGTCTATGCCTCCTATCAGGAACTGGCCGGTCATCCTCGGGTCTACGACCTGCTGGCGCAGCATGTCGAAGGGGTGAACCGGTCGCTGGCCGACGAGAAGGCGATGGCGGGTGCGCAGATCCGGCGCTTCCTGATCCTGCACAAGGAACTCGATGCCGACGACGGCGAAGTGACACGAACGCAGAAGGTGCGCCGCAGCTTCGTCGCCGAGCGATACGCGCCGCTCGTGCAGGCGCTCTACGACGGATCGGACGAAGCGGACATCTCGACCGAGGTGACGTTCGAAGACGGCCGCAAGGGTGTGCTCTCCGCGCGCGTTAAAATCCGTGACGCCAAGACCACGCCCACATCTCCGAGTCTGGAGAAAGCGGCATGAGTTTGTCACGGCGGCGGTGCGCTCCCTCTCCCCGGAGGGGAGAGGGTTGGGGTGAGGGGGGTACCACACGATCGATAGACCCCTCGCCTAACCCCCGGGAGAGGGAGCAGACCGTGCCCGTGGCCGCATCGGAGATTGCTCCGCGACCCCGGAGCTGCCGCATGAGGGTGCCGGCAGGCTCCGAGATTGCCAGCGGCGATACGCTGCTCTCGCTGGAGAATGTGTCGCTCGCCTTTGGTGGCGTCAAAGCGGTGACCGGCGTCTCCTTCGACATCCGCAAAGGCGAGATCCGCGCCATCATCGGCCCGAATGGCGCCGGCAAGACCTCGATGCTTAACGTCATCAACGGCTTCTACCACCCGCAGCAAGGCCGCATCACCTTCAAGGGCCGAACGCGTACAAGAATGCGCCCGTACGATGCCGCGCGCGGCGGCATCGCGCGCACGTTTCAGAACGTCGCGCTGTTCAAGGGTATGACGGCGCTCGACAACATCATGGCCGGCCGCACGCTCAAGATGCACCGTGGCTTCTTCTGGCAGGTCATACGGATTGGGCCCGCGCTTGCCGAAGAGGTGAAGCACCGTCACCGTGTCGAGGAAATCATCGATTTCCTGAAGATCCAGCACATCCGTCACGTCCGGGTCGGCCAGTTGCCGTATGGCCTGCAGAAGCGCGTCGAACTCGGGCGGGCACTGGCTATGGAGCCCGATTTGCTGCTGCTCGACGAGCCAATGGCCGGAATGAATGTCGAGGAAAAGGAGGATATGTCCCGCTACGTCCTCGACCTCAACGCGCACTACGGCACGACCATCGCGCTGATCGAGCACGACATGGGCGTGGTGATGGACCTGTCCGACCGCGTGGTCGTGCTCGACCACGGCATCAAGATCGCTGACGATACGCCGACGGAGGTCCAGGCCAATCAGGCGGTGATCGATGCCTATCTCGGGGTAAGCCGATGAGAATCCGATGCTAGGTCCGGTCCTCGAAACGCTGATCGGCGGACTCCTGACGGGAGTGCTCTATTCGCTCGTTGCGCTGGGCTTCGTGTTGATCTTCAAGGCGTCCGGCGTGTTCAATTTCGCCCAGGGCGCGATGGTGCTGTTTGCGGCGCTGTCCTTCGCGCGGCTGTCGGAGGTGATGCCGCTGGTCGCCGCGTTCGCCCTGTCGGTCCTGATCATGATCGCGCTGGCCTATGCGATCGAGTTTCTGGTCCTGCGGCGCCTCATCAACCAGGAGGGCATCATCCTTTTCATGGCTACCCTGGGGATCGCCTATTTCCTCGAGGGTTTCGGCGAGATGTTGTGGGGAAGCGACATCTACAAGATCGATCTCGGTCTGCCCAGGGAGCCGATCTTCCTGTTCGAGTCGGTGTTCCCCGGGGGCCTGCTGATCGACCCGTCCGAACTGATTGCGGCGGTGATCTGCGCCGTGATGGTGACGGTGCTGGCGATCTTCTTCCAGGTGACGCGGGTGGGCCGCGCGCTACGCGCGGTCGCCGATGACCATCAGGCGGCGCAATCGGTCGGGATTCCGCTGCGTCATATCTGGATCATGGTCTGGGCGGTGGCCGGCATCGTGGCGCTCGTTGCCGGCATGATGTGGGGCGTCAAGCTCGGCGTGCAGTTCTCGCTGTCGTTGATCGCGCTCAAGGCGCTGCCGGTGCTTATGCTCGGCGGCTTCACCTCCATTCCGGGAGCGATCGCCGGAGGATTGATCATTGGCGCCGGCGAGAAGCTCGCCGAGGTTTTCCTGAGTCCGGTGCTCATCCGCTGGTTCGATCTCGCCGGTGGCGGCATCGAGAACTGGTTCGCCTATGTGCTGGCGCTGCTGTTCCTGCTGGTCCGGCCGCAAGGGCTGTTCGGCGAACGCATCATCGAGCGGGTGTGACGCCGTGTTTTATCGCGAAGTCGGCCAGTTCAAAACCTCCTATGCGGCCGATCAGGCAATCTTCCCGATTGCGCAGGACCGCTGGTTCATCGTCGGCCTGATCGTGTTTGGGTTTGTCGGCGTGCCGCTGTTCGCCGGCCAGTATCTCTACACCGAGGTGCTGATTCCGGTTCTTATTCTCTCGATTGCCGCCATCGGGCTCAACATTCTCACCGGCTACTGCGGCCAGGTTTCGCTCGGGACCGGCGGCTTCATGGCGGTCGGCGCTTATGCGGCCTACAATCTCGCGCTGCGCCTGCCCGGGACGAACATCATTCTGGTGTTTTTGTTTGCCGGGGCGATAGCGATGCTGGTCGGCCTGCTGTTCGGGCTGCCATCGCTGCGCATCAAGGGATTCTATCTGGCGGTCGCGACTCTCGCCGCGCAGTTCTTTCTCGAATGGGCGTTCGCGCGCGTCAAATGGTTTACCAACTATGCCCCGTCGGGCTCGGTTGCGGTCGGCAAGATCGAACTGTTCGGACTTGAAATCGACACGCCGGCCGAACGTTACATTTTCGTCCTGGCGATGGTGGTCGTACTCACGCTAGCCGCCAAGAATCTGGTGCGCGGCCGCATCGGCCGGATGTGGATGGCGATCCGCGACATGGACATCGCGGCCGAGATCATCGGCATCCGGCCGCTGCATGCCAAGCTGACGGCGTTCGCGGTGTCGTCATTCTATATCGGCATCGCGGGCGCGCTTTGGGGATTCTTCCGGCTGGGCTCCTGGGAGCCGCTCGCGTTCGACGTCAACCGCTCGTTCCAGGTGCTGTTCATGATCATCATCGGCGGGCTCGGCACCATTCTGGGCTCGTTCCTGGGCGCCGCCTTCATCGTGCTGACGCCGATCTTCCTTAACCAGCTCCCGCACTGGCTTGGTATTCCAATTTCGACTGCGATGATTTCGCACATCGAGTTCATGCTGTTCGGTGTCATGATCGTTTTTTTCCTGATTGTAGAACCACATGGCCTTGCCAGGCTTTGGGCGATCGGCAAGGAGAAGCTCAGACTCTGGCCGTTCCCGTATTGAGGCGCGGTCCGTTCGCGGGCACACTCGCGTTCAGAAGCGGGAAGCACCCGCGAACGCAATGACCGGACGGCTGATTGCAGCCTGCTTCGGCGACTCAACGGAGGAAGCAATGAAGGGTATTGGTATCGGAATGGCGCTTGCGGCCGCAGCCGGCGCAGTCTTGGCGGCTGCTCCGGCGCTGGCGCAGAATGAACAGTTCATCCCGCATCTGGTGTACCGGACCGGCGCCTATGCGCCAAATGGCGTGCCGTTCGCGAACGGCGTCGCCGACTATTACAAGCTGGTGAACGCGCGCGACGGCGGCATCAACGGCGTCAAGATCGCCTACGAGGAATGCGAGTTCGGTTATGCGACCGACCGCGGCGTCGAGTGCTACGAGCGGCTCAAGGGCAAGGGACCGACCGGCGCCGCCTATTTCATCCCGTTGTCCACGGGCGTGACTTTCGCGATCACCGAGAAAACCGCGACCGACAAGATCCCGATCATCTCGATGGGATATGGCCGCGCCAACTCGCGCGACGGTTCGGTGTTCCAGTGGAATTTTCCGCTGCTTGGTACGTACTGGACCGCGGCCGACATCATCCTGCAGCACATCGCCAAGAAGGAGGGCGGCTTCGACAAGCTCAAAGGCAAGAAGATCGCGCTCGTCTATCATGACTCGCCTTACGGCAAGGAGCCGATCGCGCTGCTGCAAAAGCGCGCGCAGATGCACGGCTTCGATCTGATGCTGCTGCCGGTGACGCATCCGGGCGTCGAACAGAAGGCGACCTGGTTGCAGATCCGGCAGAACCGGCCGGCCTATGTGCTGCTCTGGGGCTGGGGCGTGATGAACTCGGCCGCCATCAAGGAGGCGGTCGCGGTCGGCTATCCGCGCGACAAGATTTACGGCGTGTGGTGGTCGGGGGGCGAGCCGGATGTGCGGCCGGCCGGAGATAGCGCCAAGGGCTACAACGCGGTCACGCTCCAGCACGGCGCCGGCCGGTTCAAGCTCCACGAAGACCTGAAGAAGTATCTCTTCGACAAGGGGCAAGGCTCCGGAAAATGGGAAGATACGGGAGAAATCCTCTATGTACGCGGCCTGATCGACGCCATGCTGGGCGTGGAGGCGATCCGCACCGCGCAGGAGAAGTTCGGCAAGAAGCCGCTGACCGGTGAGCAGGTACGCTGGGGGTTGGAGAATCTCAACCTGACGGCGGAGCGCCTCAAGGAACTCGGCTTCGAAGGGCGAGCTCAAGCCCATCAAGGTCTCCTGCCAGGACCATGAAGGCGCCCGCACCGGCCGCATCCAGACCTGGGACGGCAAGAATTGGAAGATCACCTCCGACTGGTACGTCTCCGATGACAAGGTGATCGCCCCGATGGTCAAGGAATCGGCGGCGAAATACGCGGCCGAGAAGAAGATCACCCCGGCGTGCCTGGCGACCAACTGATGACGGTTCCGGTCTCACCCGAACACAACACGAAGGCGGCGGACTTGCCGCCGCCTTCCGCGGGCGCGGCTGTCGCCGTGACGCCGGCTTCGGCGCCGATCCTTTCCGTCAACAATATCGAGGTCGTCTATAACCGCGTCATTCTGGTCCTTAAAGGCGTATCGCTCGCGGTTCCGAAAGGCGAGATTGTCGCCTTGCTGGGGGCGAACGGTGCCGGCAAATCGACGACGCTCAAGGCGATCTCCAACCTGCTGTCGGCCGAGCGCGGAGAGGTGACCAAGGGCGCTATCATCTTCGAGGGCGAGACGGTTCACGCGCTCACGCCGAATGAACTCGTACGGCGCGGCTGTATCCAGGTGATGGAGGGGCGCCACTGCTTTGCCCATCTGTCGGTCGAGGAAAACCTCCTGACCGGCGCCTACACGCGTCGCGACGGCCACGCCGCCATCCGGCGGGATATCGACCTCGTCTACTCGTATTTTCCCAGGCTGAAGGAACGGCGCGGCTCGATTGCCGGCTACGTCTCCGGCGGCGAACAGCAGATGTGCGCCATCGGGCGTGCGCTGATGTCGCGGCCGAAGATGATCCTGCTCGATGAACCCTCGATGGGGCTCGCGCCGCAGCTCGTCGAGGAGATCTTCGAGATCGTCGGCAATCTCAACGTTCGTGAAGCCGTATCGTTTCTGCTGGCCGAGCAGAACACCAGCATCGCCCTGCGCTATGCGCGTTACGGCTATGTGCTCGAAAACGGCCGCGTCGTGCTCGACGGCGACGCCAAGGCGCTGGCCGAAAACGAGGACGTCAAGGAGTTCTATCTCGGCGTCTCAGAAGGCCGCCGCAAATCGTTCCGCGAGGGCAAGCACTATCGCCGCCGCAAGCGCTGGTTGGCCTGAAGGGCGGCCGAACCATGCGCACCGGGCATTACGATCAACGCGAGACCCGCGACCCCGGCGAGCGCGAGCGCGACCTGTGTGGCCAGTTACCGGACCTGCTCGCGCTGGCGCTCAGCGCGCCAGGCTGGGCCAGGCACCTCGCCGGGGTCGATCCCAACACGGTGACATCGCGCGCGGCGCTGGCGACGCTGCCGGTGATGCGCAAGTCCGATTTCACCGCGCTGCAGAAGGCGCATCCGCCGTTCGGCGGCCTCAACGTCACGGCGCCCGGCAAGGTACGGCGGTTGCTGATGTCGCCCGGGCCGATCTTCGAGCCCGAGGGTGCCGGCGAAGATCATTGGGGCGCCGCGCGCGCGCTGTTCGCCGCCGGGATGCGGCCGGGCGACATCGTCCACAACGCGTTTTCCTATCATCTCACGCCCGGCGGTTTCATCATGGAGTCGGGCGCGCATGCGCTCGGCTGCGCGGTGATCCCGGCCGGCACCGGCAACACCGAGCAGCAGCTCGACGCGATCGCGCACCTCAAGCCGAGCGGCTATCTCGGCACGCCGGACTTCCTGAAGATCCTGCTCGACGCCGCCGCCAAGGCCGGCAAGGACGCCACCTCATTGCGGCGCGGGCTGGTCTCTGGCGCGGCGCTGCCACGCTCGCTGCGCGAGGAACTGGCGGCGCGCGGCGTCGCGGTGCTGCAATGTTATGCGATCGCCGAGCTTGGCGTGATCGCTTACGAGAGCGATGCCCAAACTCTTGGCGGTGGGGCGGGCATGATCGTGAACGAGACCGTGCTGGTCGAGATCGTGCGGCCGGGCACCGGTGATCTTGTCGCCGAGGGCGAAGTCGGCGAGGTCGTCGTCACCTCGTTCAATCCGGACTATCCGATGATCAGGTTGGCGACCGGCGACCTCTCGGCCGTGTTGGCGGGGCGTTCGCCGTGCGGGCGCACCAACATGCGCATCGCCGGCTGGATGGGCCGCGCCGATCAAGCCACCAAGGTGAAGGGCATGTTCGTGCATCCCGCGCAGGTGGCGGAGATCGGCCGGCGTCATCCCGAACTCGGCCGGCTGCGCCTCACTGTGGCGCGCGCCGGCGAACAGGACGTCATGACGCTGAAGGCCGAATGCGCCGTGCCCGCGGCCGGCCTCGGTGAAGCGGTTACCGCCACGTTGCAGGCGGTGACCAAGCTTCGCGGCGCTGTTGAACTGGTCGCGCCCGCGAGCTTGCCGAACGACGGCAAGGTGATCGCCGACGAGCGCCCGCTCGGCTAGATCGCGATGATTTTCGATTGAAGCAGTTGCCGCAACGGCGGTATGCACCCTCCCCTTAAAAAGGGGAGGGTGGGGAGGGGATCGGTTTACTGGCAAATTTGATCCCCACCCGGAGCGCTTTGCGCTCCGACCTCCCCTTTTCAAGGGGAGGTGACCGCGTGCGCTACGCTATCGTGAGTCAACCCAAACTCATCCCGCTCTAGTAGCGGATGCCGGTCGTGCGCGGTCGATTTTTCTAGGCGGCGTCCGCGTCGGATTCTACGCTCAGAAGCAAGCCGATGAAGGAGCCTGATTCGTGGAAACGAATGAGCTTGTGATCAAATTCAACGAGTTTTTGACCAATCCGCTTTTTATCGCCTTTTTGATCCTCGTTCAGTTTGCCGAATTCTGGAAGATATTTCGCGCAAATCGATTCCTGAGCGTCGTGACTTTCATCGGAGTCCTGATTGTCGGCTGCATATTCATACTGGATCTCTTCCTCACCATCACCTCCGAACCGAAATCGCATCCGTTCTGGCACATTGTCCTGTTGGTGTTCATTTTCATGCTGCTCTTGTCCTATATCCTGATCTACCTCGTGGAGCGTTGGGGGTATTTGTTGACCGAGACGGAATCCGTCCGACGCTTTGTCGGACCAAAGTGGATTGCGTGGCTGGACGTCATCTATCTCGGCTTGGCCTGCGGCGCGCTCGTCAAGGCCCTCAACAGCTCGACCTTTGGCGTCAATCCGGACAACACCATCGACAAGCTTGCGCCGCTGTTCCTGGCCGCAGCTCTTGCGGTCAGGTTGACCAAGGCCATGATCGAAATATTCGAGCTCGATAAGCGCCGGCCGTTGCGCTGGTCCAGCCGTTGACCTGCCTCGGCTCGCGTTACTTCAGGACGATCCGTCCGCCGGCCACGGTCCGGATGGTTCCGGCATTCTTGATGTAATCCATTACGTCCGTCGACATGAGCGGCGAGTCCGCTGCGGGCAGCACGGGCGTCGCGTCGCGGAACATCGTGTAACCGTCACCGCCCCGCGCCAGGAAGTCGTTGGTGGCGACGCGATACACCTTGTTTTCATCGAGCGGTGCATCCCCGACCTTGATCGACTGCACGCGGCTGCCGGGCGGGCGGCTGGGATCGGCCGCGATGGTCAGGCCGGAGACCTGCGGGAAGCGCCCGGCGGGATTGGGCAACAGCGACAGCCCGTTCTCGATCGCCCGCTTGAGTGCGGCGCCGCTGATCTCGACGGTCACGACGCGATTGTCGAACGGCATTTCCGAGATGATGTCGCGCCGCGAGATCGGTGCGCCGGGTGCATAAATGCGGCCGCCGCGGATGCCGCCGCCGTTCGTCACCGCGGCATCGGCGTGGGTTGCGGCGCGCATCGCGTCCGCGATGAGGTCGCCGATTGCGGCCTCGCGCGTGCGCACCGTGGCGGTGCGGCTGTCGAGTTCGACCGCCGTCGTACCGAGCGTCTGGTCGAGCGCCAGGCTGAGCAACTGTCTCGTACCCGGCAACGACAGCCGCGACTTCCGGGTCGGGCGTCACGGTCGCGGTGTCGATAACCCGAAACTCCGGCCACCAGGTTGTCACGCGCCGCCCGTTCTCAACCTTCACGTCGATCTTGACGTCGATCGCCGTCACGTAATGCGCGTCATAGCTCGAACTCGACGAGCGCGTTGCGGCCGTCGTAGTTGATGAAGAGATCATGCGTGTGGCCGGTCAGCATGAGATCGACGGTGCGGCTGGCCATGATGGCATAGCCCTCCGTGCGCGTGACGTGCGCGACTCCCAGCGATGAAGTCCGCGCCCTCGCGATGCAGCGCTTCGGCCTGTGTCTTGATGGTCGCGACCGATGGCAGGAACTTCAGATCCTCGGGGCTCGATGTCGACCGGCGTCTGGTCGTAGGCCGCGCCTGTCACACCGATACGCACACCATCGAAAGTCACGATCGAACGATCCTTGAAGCCGGGCAGGGGCCGTCCGTCCGGGCCGTTCAGGTTGGCGGCGTAGAGCGGAAACGTCGCCTCGGCCATGCGCTGCAGAAATGTCGCCTTGCCGAAGTCGAATTCGTGATTGCCCGGCACGAACACGTCGGGGTGGACCATGTTGGTCAATTTGATGATGTGCGCGCCGCGATCGATGCCCGACATCAGCGACGGCGAAATCGTATCGCCGCCGTGCGCCAGGATCACATGGCCGCCCTTGGCGCGCTCGGCCTTTACGACGGCCGCGAGCCGCGCGAACCCGCCGCGGCGCTGGCCGTCCGGCATCATCGTGTCGGCCATCAGGTAGATGTCATTGACCAGCACGAACGTGACGCGCGTGGACTCGGCGTTGGCCGGCCGCGGCCGGCAGAAACAGGGCGATGGCAAGGAGGAAGACCCCGGCGAGGCGGCGAGTGGCGGACATGGGTTGCGATGCGCTAGAGTGGGGCTGCGTGCATAGCACGCAGGCATGGCGCGCGGCTATCGCGTATGCTGTCCCGGCCACGGAAATCAATTGCGATGAACGAAGCCTCACCCGTCCAGACGAAAACTGCGACAACGCTGTCGCCCGGCGCCACAGCGGCCTTGAGCGGCAAGATCGGCGTGCTGCTGGTCAACCTCGGTACGCCGGACACGGCCGACGCGGCGGGCGTACGCCGCTATCTCAAGGAATTCCTGACCGACCCGCGGGTGATCGAGGACCAGGGGCCGCTATGGGACCTCATTCTCAACGGCATCATCCTGCGCGTGCGGCCATGGCGGAAAGCCCGCGACTACCGCAAGATCTGGAACACCGAGAAGAACGAATCCCCGCTCAAGACCATCACGCGCTCTCAGGCCGAAAAGTTGTCGAATACGCTCGAGCCGCTGGGCCGCAATCTCGTCGTCGACTGGGCGATGCGCTACGGCAATCCTTCGATCGCCTCGAAGATCGATGATCTGATCGCGCAGGGCTGCGAGCGTCTCCTGGTGATACCGCTCTATCCGCAGTATTGCGCGGCGACAACGGCGACCGTCTGCGACGAGGTATTCCGCACGCTGATGGGGCTGCGCCGCCAGCCCGCGGTGCGCATCGCGCCGCCGTATTACAACGACCGGGTCTATATCGAGGCGCTGGCGTCATCGACCCGGGTCGAGTTGTCGCGTCTCAGCTTCCAGCCGGAGGTCGTTCTGGCCTCGTTTCACGGCATCCCGACTGAGTTTGTCGACAAGGGCGATCCCTATTTTGCCCAGTGCGTCGAAACGATCCGCCTGCTGCGCGATCAGCTCAAGTTCGAAGACAAGAAGCTGATGTTGACGTTCCAATCGCGTTTCGGCAGCGCCAAGTGGCTCGAACCGGCGACCGACAAGACGGTGAAGAAGCTCGCCAAGAGCGGGGTCAAGAATCTGGTGGTGATTACGCCCGGGTTTTCGGCCGACTGTCTTGAGACGCTGGAGGAGATCGCGGTCGAGAACGCGCACATCTTCAAGAAGAATGGCGGCGAGAATTTCGTCACCATTCCCTGCCTCAACGACAGCGCACCCGGCATGCTGGTGATCTGGCAAATGGCGCTGCGCGAGCTCAAGGGCTGGGTTTGAGACCAGCCTGCGCCCGATATGCGCGAGCAACTTCGAGAAATAGTGCGCTGCACAACCGCTTGTCGGGCGAGCCCTTGCAGCGATCCGCTCCGCTCGCCACATTTTTCATCGGCACACCAGAGGGCACCTCCCATGTTTTTCGGCTTCGACGTCTTCGCGATCGTCTTTGTGGCGCTCGTGGTTTTGGCGCTGTTCGCGGGCATCAAGACCGTCCCGCAGGGTTTCCATTGGACCGTCGAGCGCTTCGGGAAATACACCAAGACATTGCCGTCCGGTCTCAATCCGATCGTGCCGTTCATCGATCGTGTCGGGCGAAAGGTGAACGTCATGGAGCAGGTGATCGACATTCCGCAGCAGGATGTGATCTCCAAGGACAACGCCACCGTCACGGTCGATGGCATCGCATTCTTCCAGGTTTATGACGCCGCCAAGGCGAGCTACGAGGTCGCCAACCTGCAGCAGGCGATCGTCGTGCTCACCATGACCAACATCCGTTCGGTCATGGGCGGCATGGACCTCGACCAGATGCTGTCGCACCGCGACGAGATCAACGAGCGACTGCTGCGCGTGGTCGATGCCGCCGTCTCACCTTGGGGCGTCAAGGTCAACCGCATCGAGATCAAAGACATCGTGCCGCCGGCCGACCTTATTGCCGCGATGGGCCGGCAGATGAAGGCGGAGCGCGAAAAGCGCGCCGTGATTCTGGAAGCTGAAGGCCAACGCCAGTCTGCCATCCTGAAGGCGGAAGGCCAGAAGCAGTCGCAGATCCTCGAAGCCGAAGGCCGCCGGGAGGCCGCGTTCCGCGATGCCGAGGCGCGCGAGCGTTCCGCGATGGCCGAAGCCAAGGCGACCGAAGTGGTGAGCACGGCGGTGGCCAATGGCGACATCGCGGCGCTGAACTATTTCGTCGCCGACAAGTATCTCAAGGCCTTCGGCCAACTGGCCAGTTCGCCCAATCAGAAGATCCTCATTTTGCCGTTCGAGGCGACGAGCGTCCTCGGCTCGCTCGCGGGCATCGGTGAGATCGTCAAGGCGACATTCGGCGACGACGGCAGAAGGTGGCACGCCCGCCGTGCCGGCGCGACGGACGGCCGTCCCGCCAGCGGGTCACGGGGCCGCGTAAGGAGAGCGCATCATGTGGTCGTGGTTCGTTTCGCTCGGGACCTGGAACTGGTTCATCGCGGCGGCCGTGCTGCTGGTCCTGGAGGTGCTCGCTCCCGGCGCCTTCATGCTGTGGCTCGGGCTGTCGGCGATCCTGGTTGGCGTCATTTCCTTCGGCGTCGATTGGACGTGGCAGACGCAGGTCATCGCGTTCGCGCTGTTTGCGGCGGCGCTGGTTCCGGTCTGGCGGCACTTTGCGCGCAGAATAGAAGTGCCGTCCGACAGTCCGTTCCTCAATCGCCGCGCCGACGGCTATGTCGGCCGGGTGTTCACGCTCGACAAACCGATCGTCAACGGCGTCGGCACGGTGCGCATCGATGATTCAGTCTGGCGCGTCACCGGGCCGGATTGTCCGGCCGGCAGCCGCGTCAAGGTAACGAGCGCGGACGGCGCCAACCTGGCGGTGGAGACCTCGTAGACAAAAAAAAGCCCCGACGAGCGGGGCTTTAAGTCAAGGAGGAAACGCCCATGATAGGCAGGCACAACCTTGCTGATTAAGCGCGATCAGCCAAACCAAAAATACACCGAACTCCCACAATGGCGGCGGGTGTGGCCTCGCGGCAACAGCGTTGGTGGATGAAGGAAGGTTGCCAGCCGTCACGCCACGCCGGCGCGCAGCAGGTCGTGGAAATTGACGATGCCGACCGGCTTGCCGGCCTCGGCGACGATCAGCGCGGTGATCTTCGATGAGTTGATGATCTCCAGCGCCTCGCTGGCCAGTTGATCGGGCCGCACGGTCTTCGGCGCCGGCGTCATGACCTCATCGACCAGCGCGTCGAGCAGATCGGATCGCATGTGCCGGCGCAGGTCGCCGTCGGTGATGATGCCAACCAGATTGTCGTGCGCACCGGTAACGCCCACACAGCCGAACCCCTTGGTCGACATCTCGACCACCGCGTCCGCCATGCGGGTGCCGAGCGCCACCAGCGGAATCGCATCTCCGCTGTGCATCACGTTGCTGACGAACTTGAGCAGCGCGCCGAGCCGCCCGCCCGGATGGAATTTGCCGAAGTCGACCGCCGTGAATCCGCGGCTCTCGAGCAGCGCCACCGCGAGTGCATCGCCCAGCGCCGCCTGCATCAGCGTCGACGTCGTCGGCGCGAGGTTGTGCGGACAGGCTTCGCGCGCCTGCGGCAGCGCAAGAACGACATCGGCCGATTGCCCGAGCGTACTGTCGGCGACCGCCGAGACGGCGATCAACCCGATGTTGAACCGGCGCGAATAGTCGATCAGGTGCTTGAGTTCAGCAGTCTCGCCTGACCACGAGAGCGCCATGATCACGTCGTCGTCGGTGATCATGCCGAGGTCGCCGTGACTGGCTTCGCCCGGATGGACGAAGTGAGCGGGTGTTCCGGTCGACGCTAGTGTCGCGGCGATCTTGCGGCCGACATGGCCGGACTTGCCCATGCCGGTGACGATCACCCGGCCGCGTGCGCCCCGGATCAGGTCGACGGCCGCGATGAAAGCGTTCCCGAGCCCGTCATCGACCGCGTCACGCAGCGCGGTGATACCCGCCGCTCCCGCTTCGAGGGTGCGCACTGCGGACGCGACAAAATCGCCGCCGTGCGGGCGCGATTGCCTCCCGGGACTCAGCGGCTTCGACTTGGCCATGGGCTCCGACAACGGTGGGGTGGTTGGACCCAACTCAGATAGCACGAACCGCACCTTAAAGGGCCACCGGCGTCGCGCGATCAACGCCTCGTTAACCATAACCGTTCTAGTTTCGTTAACCAAAGGCTATCGGCCGGTGAACTGCCCATCACCGGTGCGCGGCCGGCGTGCGGACATCGGCTTCAACATTCTGATCGCAAAGCGATATCCGGCGCTGGGATGCGAGCAGGGCAGCGCGAGCTCGGACTTGGGGAAAAGCCAGTTGCTGCGCCGTCGTCAAGCGATGATCGCAATTGCGCTCGGCGCCGGTGCGCTGCTGGCGGCGCTCGGGCCGTTGGCGGATCGCGCCCACGCGCAAGGGGCGGGCAATTCCGATCCTTTCCTGCGCCCGGTGCTTGACGGCGATCCGCGCAATCCGCCCCGTTTCAGCAATTCGAGGAACGCGTCAGGCGGAAGCGACACCTCACGTTTCACGGCGGTGCCGAACTACCATTATCAGCCGGCGATTGGTGCGGGCACGACCGGTTTCGATTCCTCCGGTGCGCCACGCCGGCTGAAAGGCGTGCAGAAAGGCAGAGCGTCGGGCACCGCGAAGGCGCCGCCCGCCGACAACACCTCCCGCGCCGCCGCCGGCGCCCGCCAAGCCGGCCGCACCGGCTGTCGTCGTTTTGCCGGTGGCGCAGCCCGAGCCGTCGCTGCTGTTGCCCGATCCTCCGGCGCGCCTGGCGCGCAGCCCGCTGTTGCGGTCGGTCGCGCCGGTGCTAACTGAACGTCTGCTCGACGTGCCCGACAGCACGCTCCCGCTGGCGCGCCGCTGGGTGCCGCAGGAACTACGCCCGTTCGACCCGCTCGGCGTTCAGTACGGCAGCTTCCTGTTCCGCCCCGCCGTCGAGGTGACGCGCGGCTACGACACCAATCCGGCGCGCACCATGCCGGCGTCGGGCTCCTGGTACTACATCACGGCGCCGCAGTTGCTGGTGAATTCGAACTGGTCGCGCCACGAACTGACCGCGACGCTGCGCGGAAGCTACACGGGTTACGACACCGCGAACCAGCTCAACCGGCCGCTGGTCGATACCAAGGTCAACGGCCGTATCGACGTGACCAGTCTGACGCGCATTGATCTTGAAGGCCGCTATTATCTGGGAACCGACTCGCCCGGCAGCCCGAACATCCAGGCCAACCTGCTGTGGTTCCCGATCTATCATCAGGTTGGCGGTACCGCTGGTGTCGGACAGCGCATCAATCGCTTCGATATTTCGGTGAAGGGCGGCGCCGATCGCACCACCTACACCGACTCGCATTTCGATGACGGAGAGGTTTCGAGCAACGCCGACCGTAACTTCAATCGCTACTTCACCACCGGGCGCGCGAGCTACGACCTTTTGCCCGGCGTGCGGCCGTTCACCGAGTTTACCGGCGACAGCCGGGTGTACGATCTCGAAATCGATGCCGCCGGCGTGCATCGCAATTCACAGGGCGTCAGCGGCAAGCTTGGATCGAGCTTCGATTTTTCGCAGCGGCTTACGGGCGAGGCTTCGGCGGGTTACGTCAGGCGGCACTACGACGACCCGCAACTGCCAAGCTTCGGCGCCTACCTGATCGACGCTTCGCTGATTTGGACCATGAGCGCATTGACCACCGTCCGCTTCACGGCCGTGACGACGGTGAGCGAGTCGACGCTCGCCGGTGTATCGGGTGTGCTCACCCGCGAATATACCGGGCAGATCGACCATGCTTTCCGCCGCTGGCTGATCGGTACCCTGCGGTTCACCCGCGGGATGGACGACTATGTCGGCTCGCCGCGGCTCGATCTGCGTTATGTGGCGGCGGCGCAACTCACCTACATGCTGACGCGCAACTGGTGGGCGCGCGCCGAGTACCGCAACGAGTGGCGCAACTCCAACGCACCGGGTGCGGATTACTCGGCTAATGTTTACTTGGTCGGGCTGAGGTGGCAGCGGTGAGCGGCGCACCGCGGCCCGGATACTAGGCGCTGGTGCCCTCTGAAGGGGCCGTGAATCCCACCGCCATGTGTCACCACCACCATCGCGCTTAAAAACTCAACTGTGGCTCGCAGGGTACAGACTCCTCGCCAGCGTCGTGGTTAATAGTCACTTATCAATTTGACTGTGGGGGGTCATGACAATGAACAAGCTCTTATCTGCAGGCGCCGCGCTTCTTGCGCTCGGCCTGAGCGTTCCTGCGAAGGCGGCCGACATGCCGGTCAAGTATGTCGCTCCGGCTCCGATCTTCACCTGGTCCGGCTGCTATGTCGGCGCCACCATTGGCTACAAGTGGGGCACCAGCAAGCAGACCTACGGCGGCTCGGTGAACGGCTGCCGCACGCGTTTGTCGCCAGCCGGGATCTGATTTGACGGCAACTACAACGTCAACGGCCCGCTGGGCGGTGGCGAAGCCGGCTGCAACTATCAAACCGGCAACTGGGTGTGGGGCGTCGAGGTCGATGGCTCGTGGGCCGATGCGAGCGGGCCAGCAGGCCAATCCACGGCGTCGCCATCGCGGCTCGAGGCCAACCCGACTTCGTGCTACACCACCAACGAGCGCTGGCTGATGCCACCGCACGCGGCCGCCTCGGCTGGGCCGCCGACAAATGGCTGTGGTATGTGACCGGCGGGCGCTGCCTGGACTGGCGTTCGACTTGAACAACTATCGATGCGCCGTTCCGGCACAATGCGCTCAGCGTCTCCGACCCGCGTGAACAAGGTCGGCTGGGTCGTCGGCGTCGGCACCGAATACGCCCTGATCGGCGGCTGGTCGGTCAAGAGCGAATGGCTCTATGCCAATTTCGGCACCTATGCCTACGGCGACGCGCCCGCTGTTGACTCGGCGTGCCGGCGGGCTGCTCATAGCGCCGACGTCAAGCTGAACGAATACATCTGGCGCGTTGGCATGAACTACCGCTTCGACTGGGCGAGCTTCGGCAAGGGCAAGGCCCCGGTCGTCGCCAAGTACTAAGGTTCAGCAGGGCGTCAGCCCGGCCAATTGCCGGGATTGAATCCCCTGGTAGATGTGGCCCCGGCGGATTGATTTTCGCCGGGGTCCTTTATTTGTGCAGTCATGATCGCGAAGCTGGCATCGCGTGAGATTGCGCTAAGCTGCGCACGCTGCGCGGTGCACCAGTCCCGCGCTCGACCTGGCGCTTGGACGTAACGCTGGCTGCGGGTTAGCGTCAGTCGGTGCTCGGCGGGAAGATTTTCGCGCCGATGGAACCTTCGTCATTTCCTTTCCTCGTGTGCAACGCGCAGTAGCCTTTGCTTTGCATGCACGCGCCGCGGCGCTTGCACGTACCGCGGCATCTGCCTGCTCCAATTGATTGCGGAACCTATCGGGCGGTCATCCGTTTGCGATGCATGGGGCGCTCATGATCGCTTCATCTCGGGGTTTTTGGCGATCGAATCGCTTTTACCTAAGGAGTCAAATATGCGCCGTCTTCTCTTCATCACCGCCGCGGCAACAGCTCTGACCGCGGGCGCCTTGGCACCAAGCGCTGCCGCACCGCTCAGCTCTCCGGCCGGATTGCGTTCATCGCTCGTTGACACGAACACGATTCAGAACGTCGCGATTTGCTTCTACATCGATGGCTGGAACGGGCCAGGCCTGTACGACTGCGGGTTCCGTCACCGGCGTGGACACGGGTGGCACGGCCGTCGTAATGACCATCAAGTTCGCGGTCATAACGATCATGGCCGCCGCGGCGGCAACAATGATCACGGCAATCACAGCGGCAATCACAATTCGCCCAACTTTTCCACCGACGGGCGGGGCCGCTGATTCATCGCGCACGATTATCGCAACGATTGATTTGCCAAAAGGCCGCCCGCTGGGGCGGCCTTTTTCACGCTTGGTCTTTTTGGTCCGGCTTCGATAGAGCTTGATCGAAGGGTGACCTTCGCTTCGTGCTTCGTGGCCGTCAGCGTTCCCCGAGCAGTCCCTTGAGCTCGGCGCGCACTGCCGGGGCGAGGTCTTCGCGCGCCAGCGCGTAGGCGATGTTGGCCGTGAGGAAGCCCACCTTTGAGCCGCAATCGAAACTGCGGCCCTCGAACTGCAGCCCATAGAACGGCTGCGTCTTGGCGAGTTCGATCATCGCGTCGGTGAGCTGAATTTCGTTGCCCGCGCCGCGCGTCCCGGCTGCCAGGATGCCGAAGATTTCGGGCTGCAGGATGTAGCGGCCGGTGATGATGAGGTTCGACGGCGCCTTCTCCCGCGGCGGCTTCTCCACCATCTCGGTGAGCGAAAACAGGCTGCCCTTGCGTTCGCCGACGCCGACCACGCCGTACATGTGGATGCGCTCGGCCGGGACTTCTTCCACGGCAATGATGTTCGCACTTTCGCCCAGGCCGCGCGCGGCATCGATCATCTGCGCGAGGCAACTCCGCTCGTGCTGCACCAGCACGTCGGGCAGCAGCAGGGCGAACGGTTCGTGGCCGACCAGCTCGCGCGCGCACCAGACCGCGTGGCCGAGACCGAGTGGCGATTGCTGGCGCGTGAAGCTTGCGGTTCCGGGCCCGGGCAGATCGCGCGCCAACGCCTCGAGATCGGCATGGCGCTGGCGCTCGTCCAGGGTGTGCTCCAGCTCGAACTGGCGATCGAAGTGATCCTCGATGATCGCCTTGTTGCGGCCGGTGACGAAGATGAAATGCTCGATGCCGGCTTCGCGCGCCTCGTCGACCACATGCTGGATCAGCGGCCGGTCGACCACCGGCAGCATTTCCTTCGGCATGGCCTTGGTGGCGGGCAGAAATCGGGTGCCGAGGCCGGCGACCGGGAAGACAGCTTTGCGAATTGGTTTCATGCGTGGGGCCATTCATCCGACAAGCGGCCTGATCCGACAAGGGATCGGCGTGCGGAATGTCGCAGGGGAACTCGCACCTTGACGGCTGACGTTAACGGTCCCGCAATCTAATTTCTTCCCCATAGGCCCGCTACAAAGGGGGCTGGCGCAGGCTATTGTGAAACCGCCACTGCAAGGCAGGGGTGCCGCATCCCGGGCCGCATATCGGGGCAGAGTATATGGTTAGGTTTTCCCATCCCATGCATGGGCTTTGCGTCGCGGCGCTGATCGCGACCGGTACCGCCGGGACGGTTCATGCACAGGGCTTCGACATCCGGTCCTTGTTCTCGCAGAGCGCCGCCACCGGCACGGTCAATCCGTCGCAGTCCACGGCGTCCGCCACGCCCGGCACGCCAAGGTGGAGCGGAGAGCCGGGTTCGTCCGGCCACCCGACGATGACGCCGGAGGCGATCCGCGTCGCGGCGGCGAATTTCCACGGTTGTCTCGAAAGGCTGTGGCCGCTGGCCGAGCGCCGCAAGATCCCGCGCGCGGTTTTCAATGCCAATATTGCCGGCCTGACGCCTGATCTGCGGATCATGGATCTGCTCGATGCGCAGCCCGAGTTCACCAAGTCGTTCTGGGACTATCTTGACCTCTTGGTCAGCGATGCGCGAATTGCCAAGGGCCGTGCGATTTTGGCGGAGCATCGTGCGACCTTCGACGCAGTCGAAAAGGCCTACGGCGTAGACCGCCATTTCATCGCGGCAATCTGGGGCGTCGAATTGAACTACGGCACCCAGATCGGCGACCGATCCGTGATCCGTTCGACCGCGACGCTCGCCTGCATTGGCCGCCGGCAGAATTACTTCCGCGAGGAGTTCCTGTCGGCGCTTGAGATCCTGGCACGGGGCGATGTCAGGCCGGACCATCTCAGGGGCTCGTGGGCAGGGGCCTTCGGTCCGACCCAGTTCATGCCGACTTCGTTCAAGCGGTTCGCGGTCGACTTCGACGGCGATGGACGCCGAAATGTCGTGGATTCGGCGGCCGACTTGATCGCTTCGACGGCGAATAATCTGAAGAAAGACGGCTGGATGCCGGGCCAAACCTGGGGCTACGAGGTGGTGGTGCCACAGGGCTTCAACTTTTTGTTGGCGGACCGCTCGCGGGTGATGACGCTACGGGACTGGGAGCGGCATGGCCTGCGCCGCGCAGGCGGTAAGGCCTTTCCGCGTCCGAATGACCGCGCATTTCTGCTGGTGCCTGCCGGCGCCCAGGGGCCGGGTTTCCTGATGCTGCAGAATTTCCGGGCGATCATGAGATACAACCCGGCGGAAGCCTATGCGATGGCGATCGGGCATCTGGCCGACCGGCTGCGCGGTGGTGGGGCATTCATTCAGCCCTGGCCCCGGCACGAGCGCGTACTGGGCCGCACCGAGCGCTACGAATTGCAGCAACTCCTGGTGCAGCGTGGCTTCGACGCCGGTGCGCCGGACGGGCGGCTGGGCGGCCGGACCCGGATGGCACTGCGCGCGTTCCAGTCTTCGATCGGTCATGTCCCGGACGGATTTGCATCGGCCACCATTCTGGAGCGGCTGCGTGGCCGATAAGCCACGCCCCGCCGGACAAACACCCACGGAAACCTTCAAGTTGACATCTTTTTCGGGGTACTGTTAGCCCGTGGCGGGTCGCGGCCGACGGGGCCGCTTGCCCGCAATTGTCACGGTCGGCCATGGCACCAGTAAGCAGTCCCAAATCCCGCAATTCCAAGAGGTTGCATTCCGGCCTCCTGCTCGCCGGCGTGGGAGCGATCGTCGCGGTGCTGGTGAGCACGGCGTTCCTGGTGCCCGCGCAGGCGCAGTTCTGGGGCGATTCCTGGGGGGGCCGTCAGCAGCGACAGCAGCAGCGTAATAATTCGTTCGGCGGCTGGGGCTGGGGTGACCGCGGAGGGTCGGATAACCGCCAATACCGCGACCGGGAATACCGCGAATACCGCGAGCGTGACCGCGAAGCGCCGGTGGATTACTCCCGCGCACCTGCGGCCAGTCCGAAAAAAGAGGCGACCACCACCATCTTGGTGCTGGGCGACGCCATGGCCGATTGGCTCGCCTACGGGCTGGAGGATGCCTATTCCGAAAAGCCGGATGTCGGGATCGTGCGCAAACATCGCGCCGACTCTGGTCTGATCCGGTATGACTCGCGCCGCGATTCGACCGATTGGGCGCATACGGCGCGCGAGATCATCGCGGCCGAGAAGCCGAAATTCATCGTTATGATGGTCGGTAGTAACGATCGGCAATCCATTCGCGAGAAGCCGCCGGCCGTGGTTCGTTCGGCGAAACCTGCGCAGGGCCAGACCGCCCAGCAGCCACCACGACCGATCACCCCCGAGACCAAGCCACCAGTGGACGCCGAGCTTCAGAAGCCCGCCACGCCCGAGCCGCCGCCGGTGCCGACAACCGAGCAGGGGCGCATCGCTGCCTATGGCCCATGGGAATTTCAGTCCGAGAAATGGGAAACCGCGTATATCAAGCGCATCGACGCGACCATTGCGGCGTTGAAAAGCGCCGGCGTGCCAGTGCTGTGGGTTGGCCTGCCGTCGCGCAGCAACAGCAAGGCTTCAGCCGATTCGTCCTATCTCAATGAGCTCTACCGCAGCCGTGTGGAAAAGGCCGGGCTCACTTACGTCGACATCTGGGACGGGTTCGTCGATGAGCAGGGCCGCTACTCGGCGCAAGGTCCTGACTACGAGGGACAGACCCGCCGCCTGCGAACCGGCGACGGCAACTATTTCACCAAGTACGGCGCCCGCAAACTTGCACACTATGTCGAGCGCGAGATCGAGCGCGACCTCAACCGCGCCATGCCGGTCGCGTTGCCGATTCCCATCGAGACGGGGCCGAAGGGTCCTGGCTCCGCCACCCCCAACAAGCCCGCGCAGCGGCCGGCCGCCGGGCCGGTGCTGCCGCTCACCGGCGCACCCGTGGCCTCGGAAGAACTGCTGGGTGGCGGACGCGCGCCGGCTCGCGCGACCCAGGTCGATCCGATCGCGACCCGCGCACTGACCAAAGGCGAGCCGGTTGCGTCGACGGTCGGCCGTGCGGACGATTTCAGCTGGCCGCGCGCCGCCACCGTCGACGAGCCGGCGGCCGTGACGCCGGCGGCGATGACGGCTGGCCAGGTCAAACCCAGCCAACCCGCGACCAGCGAACTGACCGACGCGCAGAAGGCCGAAGCACAACAGAAGGCCGAGGCTCAGAGGCGGGCGCGCTCCGCCGCGCGCGAAAACGCGCCGCGCCAGCAATTTCTTTTCAGCCCGTCGCAATGGTTTAGAGGTTTTGGGCGCTGATCGCCGTCGCGCCAGTGGGTCTGGCAGAGCATGGCGTCGGTGTCGCAGGAGCCTATCGCGGCAGCGACGTCGATCCCATCAGGAATTTGTCGACCGAGTGCGCGGCCTGGCGGCCTTCGCGGATCGCCCACACCACCAGGGACTGGCCGCGACGCATGTCGCCGGCTGCGAAAATCTTCGGGTTCGAAGTTTGGTACGCCAGCACATCGGCCTTGACGTTGCCGCGTTGGTCGAGCGCCAGGTCGAGCGACTTGATCATGCCGTCGTGCACCGGATGCACGAAGCCCATGGCGAGCAGGACCAGATCAGCCTTCAGGTCGAATTCGGTGCCGGGGATCGGCTTGAACTTGCCGTCGACCCGCGCGCAGTGCAGCGTCTTGACGTGGCCATTCTCGCCCGTGAACTTCACCGTCCCAACCGCAAAATCGCGCGCGACGCCTTCCTCGTGGCTCGATGACGTGCGCAGCTTGAGTGGCCAGTCCGGCCATGTGAGCATCTTGTCTTCGTGCTCCGGCGGCTGCGGCATGATCTCGAAGTTGGTCACCGTGAGCGCGCCCTGGCGGATCGAGGTGCCGATGCAGTCGGAGCCGGTATCGCCGCCGCCGATGACGACGACGTGCTTGCCGGCGGCGAGGATGGGCTCGCTGCCGTCCGCCGGTTCGCCGCTGACGCGCCGGTTCTGCTGCGGCAGGAAATCCATGGCGAAATGGATGCCCTTCGAGGTCGCGGCCCGGGATCGGCAGATCGCGCCCTTTCTCGGCGCCGCCCGCCAGCACGACCGCATCGAACTCCGCGACGAGCTTGTCGGCCGGCACGTTCATGCCGACATGCGCACCGTAGTGGAAGGTCACGCCTTCGGCTTCCATCTGGGCGACCCGACGGTCGATGTGGAGTTTCTCCATCTTGAAATCGGGAATGCCATAGCGCAGCAGGCCGCCCGCCTTGGCGAACTTCTCGAACACATGCACATCATGCCCGGCACGCGACAATTGCTGGGCGCACGCCATGCCGGCAGGCCCTGAGCCGATAACGGCCACTTTCTTTCCAGTCTTTTCGGTCGCCGGTTCCGGCTTCACCCAGCCCTGCTCGTAGGCGCGGTCCACGATCGCGCATTCGATGGTCTTGATGGCGACCGGGTTGTCGTCGATGTTGAGCGTGCAGGACGCCTCGCATGGCGCCGGACACACGCGGCCGGTGACTTCGGGGAAATTGTTGGTGGAGTGCAGGTTGCGCGCGGCCTCCTGCCAGTGGCCGCGATAGACGAGGTCGTTCCAGTCCGGAATCTGGTTATTCACCGGGCAGCCGGTCGGCGCTCCAGTCATCGCGTTCGAGCCGTGGCAGTACGGAATGCCGCAATCCATGCAGCGCGCCGCCTGCTTCCTGGTGTCGTCCTCCGGCAGCGGCAGAACGAATTCGTGCCAATGCTTGATGCGCTGTTCGACCGGCTCGTAGTCGCGGTCTTCGCGTTCGTACTCGAGGAAACCTGTGACCTTGCCCATCGCGTCGTCTACATATTCCGATTATTGCGGCGACGAAATATCTGCGGACCTCATCCCGAGGAGCGCCCGTAGGGCGCGTCTCGAAGGATGGCAACAGGTACCGAGCGCGCCGCCATCCTTCGAGACGGCCCGCTGCGCGGGGCTCCTCAGGATGAGGTCAGTGTTGCCGGTCGTCGTGAACGCCATTATTCCGCCGCCTGCATGGTGCGCGCCTTCTCGATCTCGGCAAGCGCACGGCGATACTCGAACGGCATCACCTTGCGGAACATCAGGCGGTACTTCTCCCAGCCGGCGAGAATGTCGGCGGCCCGGGTCGAGCCGGTCAGCCGCTGGTGCCGCGTGATCAGCAGATGCAGCCGCTCGAGGTCGTAACGGTTCATGTCTTCGAGAATTTCGACGCGGCCGTGGGACTGCAAGTCGTTGCTGTGGTGATAGATGCTGGCGCCGGCAGCTTCTTCCGCCGGCATCGGCTCGAGATCGACCATCGCCATGTTGCAGCGTGTCTCGAACGTCCCGTCTTCGTCGAGCACATAGGCGATGCCGCCCGACATGCCGGCCGCGAAGTTGCGCCCGGTGCGTCCCAGTACCACCACGATGCCGCCGGTCATGTATTCGCAGCAGTGATCGCCCGCGCCTTCCACCACCGCGATGGCGCCTGAATTGCGCACCGCGAAGCGCTCGCCGGCGACGCCGCGGAAGTAGCATTCGCCCTCGATCGCGCCGTACATCACGGTGTTGCCGACGATGATCGATTCCTCCGGCACGATGCCGCTGTCGGCCGCCGGCCGCACGATGATCCGGCCGCCGGATAGGCCTTTGCCGACATAGTCGTTGCCTTCGCCTTCGAGCTCAAACGTGACGCCGCGCGCCAGCCAGGCGCCAAAGCTCTGCCCGGCAGTACCGGTCAGCTTCACCTGGATAGTGTCGTGCGGTAATCCCGCATGGCCATAGCGCTTGGCGATCTCGCCCGAGAGCATCGCACCCGCAGTACGGTTGGTATTCTTGATCGTGGTCACGATCCGCACCGGCGCGCCGCGATCGAGCGCGGGTTGTGCTTCGGCGATTAGTTGCCGGTCGAGAATCGTGTCGATCTGGTGATTCTGCACCTCGCAGTTATGGATGTTCACACCCCGCGGCGCATTCGGCTTGTGGAATAGCTTGGAGAAGTCGAGGCCCTTGGCCTTCCAGTGCTCGATCACCTGACGCTTGTCGAGCATCTGCATCTGGCCGACCATGTCGGTAAACGAGCGGTAGCCCATCGCCGCCATGATCTCGCGGACCTCTTCGGCGACGAAGAAGAAGTAATTGATGACATGTTCGGGCTGGCCGACGAATTTCTTGCGCAGCACCGGGTCCTGGGTCGCGACTCCGACCGGACAGGTATTGAGATGGCACTTGCGCATCATGATGCAGCCGGCCGCAATCAACGGCGCGGTCGAGAAGCCGAACTCGTCGGCTCCGAGCAGTGCGCCGACGATGACGTCACGCCCGGTGCGAAGGCCGCCATCCACCTGCACGGCAATTCGCCCGCGCAGCCGGTTGAGCACCAGCGTCTGATGAGTTTCGGCGAGTCCGATCTCCCACGGCGAGCCGGCATGCTTGATCGAGGTCAACGGCGAGGCGCCGGTGCCGCCCTCGAAGCCCGCGATGGTCACGTGGTCGGCGCGCGCCTTGGAGACCCCGGCCGCGACCGTGCCGACGCCGACCTCGGACACCAGCTTGACCGAAACCAGTCCGGCGGGATTGACGTTCTTGAGATCGAAGATGAGCTGGGCGAGATCCTCGATCGAATAGATATCATGATGCGGCGGCGGCGAAATCAGGCCGACGCCGGGCATCGAATGACGCACCTTGGCGATGGTCTTGTCGACCTTGTGCCCGGGAAGCTGACCGCCTTCGCCGGGCTTGGCGCCCTGCGCCATCTTGATCTGCATCATGTCGGAGTTGACGAGGTACTCGGCCGTCACGCCGAAACGGCCGGAGGCGACCTGCTTGATCGCCGAGCGCATGCTGTCGCCGTTCGGCAGCGGCTTGAAACGATCCGCTTCTTCTCCACCCTCGCCGGTGTTCGATTTGCCGCCGATGCGGTTCATCGCGATCGCGAGCGTGGTGTGGGCCTCGCGCGAGATCGAACCGAACGACATGGCGCCGGTCGCGAAGCGGCGCACGATGCTTTCGGCGGATTCGACCTCGTCGAGCGGGACCGGCTTGCGGCCGTCCTCTTCCGCCGACTTGAGGCGGAACAGGCCGCGAATGGTGAGAAGCCGCTCCGACTGCTCGTTCGAAACCTTGGCATAGGCCCGGTATTGGTCGGGCAGATTGCCACGGACCGCGTGCTGCAACGTCGATACTGTGGCCGCGGTCCAGACATGGTCCTCACCGCGGATGCGGAACTGGTACTCGCCGCCGACGTCGAGCGCGCCCCGGTAGACCGGTGCATCGCCGAAAGCGTCGCGGTGACGCCGTACGCTCTCTTCGGCGATCTGCTGCAGACCGACACCCTCGATGCGGGTGGCGGTGCCGGTGAAGTACTCGGCGACGAAATCGGACTTGAGCCCGACGGCGTCGAAAATCTGCGCGCCGCAATAGGATTGATAGGTCGAGATGCCCATCTTGGACATGACCTTGAGCAAGCCCTTGCCCACCGACTTGATGTAGCGCTTGACGATCTCCTTCTCCTCGACCTTCTGCGGCAGGTCGTCCTTCATCGCGACCAGCGTCTCGAAGGCGAGGTAGGGGTTGATCGCCTCGGCGCCGTAGCCGGCCAGACAGGCGAAATGGTGCACCTCGCGCGGCTCGCCGGATTCGACGACGATGCCGACTGATGTGCGCAGACCTTGCCGGATCAGGTGATGGTGCACGGCCGCGCAGGCAAGCAGCGACGGCATCGGGATCTGATCGGCGCTGGCGCGGCGGTCGGACAGGATGATGATGTTGATGCCTTCGCGGACGGCGGCTTCGGCGCGCGCGCAAAGGGCATCGAGGCCATCCTTGAGCCCGGCCGCGCCGGCTTCGGCCGGCCAGGTGGTGTCGAGGAAGCGCGACTTGAAATGGCCGTCGCCAACCTCGGAGATCGAGCGGATCTTTTCGAGGTCGGCATTGGTAAGGATCGGCTGGCGTACCTCCAGCCGCTTGCTGCGCGACAGGCCCTCGAGATCGAACAGGTTCGGCCGCGGACCGATGATCGAGACCAGGCTCATCACCAGTTCTTCGCGGATCGGGTCGATCGGCGGATTCGTGACCTGGGCGAAATTCTGCTTAAAGTAGGTGAACAGCAGCTTCGGCTTGTCGGACAACGCCGAGATCGGCGTGTCGTTGCCCATCGAGCCGGTCGCCTCTTCGCCCTGGATCGCCATCGGCGTCATCAGGATGCGCAGGTCCTCCTGGGTGTAGCCGAAGGCCTGCTGGCGATCGAGCAGCGCGAGGTTCGAGAGCACGGCCTCGTTCGGTGCCGTCGGCAAATCCTCCAGCACGATCTGCGTGCGCTCGAGCCACTCCTTGTACGGATGGCTCTTGGCGAGCGTGCTCTTGAGCTCCTCGTCGGGAATAAGCCGGCCTTCGTCGAGGTCGACCAGCAGCATCTTGCCCGGCTGCAGCCGCCACTTGGTGACGATGTCCTTTTCGGGGATCGGCAGCACGCCCATCTCGGACGCCATGATGATGCGGTCGTCGCGGGTCACGAAGTAGCGGGCAGGGCGCAGGCCGTTGCGGTCGAGCGTGGCGCCGATCTGCTTGCCATTGGTGAAGGCGATCGCGGCCGGGCCGTCCCACGGCTCCATCAGCGCGGCGTTGTATTCGTAGAACGCGCGCCGTTCCTCATCCATCAGCGGATTGCCCGCCCAGGCCTCGGGAATCATCATCATCACCGCATGCGCGAGCGAGTAGCCGCCCATGGTGAGGAATTCGAGCGCGTTGTCGAAGCAGGCGGTGTCCGACTGACCCTCGTAAGAGATGGGCCAGAGCTTCTCGATGTCGTCGCCGAACAGCGGTGAGGATACCGATGCCTGGCGCGCCGCCATCCAGTTGTTGTTGCCGCGCAGCGTGTTGATCTCGCCGTTGTGGGCGATCATCCGGTAGGGATGCGCCAGCGACCAGGTCGGGAAGGTGTTGGTCGAGAAGCGCTGGTGGACCAGCGCAAGCGCGCTGATGAAATCCGGGTCCCGCAGGTCGGGATAGTAGGCGCCGAGCTGGTCGGCGAGGAACATGCCCTTGTAGACCACGGTTCGGCAGGAGATCGACACCGGGTAATAGCCCGACAACCGGCGCTCGCGGCGCATGTAAATGCGGCTCGAAATCCACTTGCGCAGCATGTAGAGCCGGCGCTCGAACTCGTCCTCGCTCTTGATCTTCCTGCCGCGGCCGATGAACACCTGCTGGTGCACGGGCTCGGTCGGCTTGACGGAGGAGCCGAGCGTCGAGTTGTCGCTCGGAATGTCGCGCCACCCGAGGATCGTCATGCCCTCCTTCTTGATGTTCTGGACGTAGATGTCGCGGATAATCTGCCGCCAGTCGGGATCGCGCGGCATGAACAGGTTGCCGACGGCGTATTCGCCCGGCTCGGGCAGCTTGAAGCCGAGCGTGTCGGCCTTCTTGGCGAAAAATGCGTGCGGTATCTGCACCAGGATGCCGGCGCCGTCGCCGGCGCGCGGGTCGGCACCGACCGCGCCGCGGTGCTCCAGATTGCACAGGATGGCGAGCGCGTCTTCGACCAGTTGATGCGATTTGCGGCCCTTGATATCGGCGATGAAGCCGACGCCGCAGGAATCCTTCTCCAGCGCCGGATCGTAGAGGCCCTGCGCTGCCGGCAGGGCGCAATCGGTACCGTCGTTGTCACGGTCGGTCATGCGCGGCGCCCTTCACTCATTCCGCCTGCCGGTTTTGCACCCATGGTGATCCTCGCCTCTCGCGGGCATACCCGCATCCGTCGCGCCAATGAGCGCCACGGTCCAAGAGCTACTGCGCTCCGGCATTTGGCGGCCGTGTAACGCCCCGTCGCACCGTACGCACTGCCGACGCGGGCTGGATGACAAAGCCGGCCGTGGCCATCGTACGGGTGCCGCCAAGTGGGACAGCAATACTGTCCTAACATACCTTGCCAAATTCTAATCTTGGAGACAAGAGTTCGCCTAACAGGAAATGCTGTTATTTTGCCGATAATTTCCGCACCGGGCGGTCGCGGGATTTTGGTCGGCCCATCGGGATCAAAACGATAGCTTTGGCGCCGCGCGCGCGATTGACCGCTGTTTTCGATTGGTCGATGCTGCCGCGCGGCGCGATGCTGATGCGCCAAGTGGCAGCGGAGCGCGCGGATTCGTCGCTCGATCGAGCGCAGCTAAATTGATGGGACTTCCATGACCGACATTGCAGTCCGCTCTCCGCCACTCGCGGCGCGGCGCCGGCATTCGCGGACCGCATCGGCGGTCAATGCGCTGGTGGCGGTGTGCGGAATCGTGCCCTACGCGCTGGTGGGGCTTGGGCTCCGCTTCGTCATGGCCCGGCTCTTCTTTTTGGAGGGGCAGGCGAAGATCGACGGGCTGATCCTTCACATCAACATGCGGGGTTTTGATTATTCCGTCGTGCTGCCGACGCAGATCAAGCACGCGGCCATGGAAATGTACGAGACCCTTTACGCCAATCTGCCCGTACCGCCGACGGTCACCGCCCATGTTTTCGCCTATGCGGAATTCATCCTGCCGATTTGCCTGGTCCTTGGCTTTGCCACCCGCCTGTCCGCGTTGCTGCTGCTGATCCTGACCGTGCTGTCGGTGGTTTACGTTACGCCGGGGGAATTCTGGACCACGCAGATCTATTGGATATCGATCCTGATGGTGCTGCTGTCGGTCGGCCCCGGCGCGATCTCGTTCGACGCACTGATCCGCTATCTCTACCGACGCGAAAAGGCCCCGGAATTTCGCTGATATTGGCGCTTCGGACCGAGGCGAGCAGAGTGCTGGGTCTGGCGCCGCAACCATTAAAGCAAGCAACCGGGCAGCTTCATGTCGCTCAAGCTCTATTTCCACCCGTTATCGTCCTTCTGCCAGAAGGCGCTGGTCGCTCTGTATGAGAACGACACGCCTTTCGAGCCTCACCTGTCGATCTCGGCAACAAGGACTCGCGTGCGGCGTTCCTGAAGTCTGGCCGATCGGCAAGTTCCCGGTCCTGCGGGACGAAGCGCGGGATCGGACGGTCCCGGAGTCGAGCCTCATCATTGAATATCTCGATCTGCATTATCCGGGCAGGACAAAGCTCGTTCCCACTGACGCCGACCTTGCCGGACAGGCGCGGATGCTCGATCGTTCTATGACCTGTATGTGCAGGTGCCGATGCAGAAGATCGTCGGCGACCGGTTGCGTCCCGCGGACAAGAAGATCCATTCGGCGTGGATCAGGCGCGAGGACTGCTGGAGACCGCGTGCGGCACCATTGACAAAGATATGGCGACGAGGACCTGGGCATTGGGCGACGCCTTTAGCATGGCCGACTGTGCCGCCGCGCCTGCGCTATACTACGCGAACCTGGTGGCTCCTTTTGCCGAGAAGGGCCATCATAACGTGACGCGCTACTTCGAACGGCTGATGAACCGACCGTCCTTCAGCCGGGCGGTCAAGGAAGCTGAGCCTTATCGCAAGCTCTTCCCGCAATAAGCCGCGCCCGCTTGTCTCGACCGATCATTCCGAATTGAGTGGACCTGACTTCGCATGAATTTCGCCAGCGACAATGCGGCGGGCGTCGCGCCGGAAATTCTCGCGGCGATCGCCCGCGCCAGCCAGGGCGCCGCGCTGGCCTACGGCCGGGACGACTGGACAAAGCGGGTCGAACAGCGCTTCGCCGAAATCTTCGAACGCGACGTGGCGGTGTTTCTGCTGCCGACCGGGACGGCGGCGAATGCGCTCGCGCTGGCGCATCTGACGCCGCCATGGGGTGCGGTGCTGTGTCATGCCGAGGCGCACATCGCGACCGACGAATGCGGGGCGCCTGAGTTCTTCGGCGGCGGCATCAAACTGATCGGCCTGCCGGGCGAAGCCGGCAGGATCATGCCGGAGACCCTGCAGCGCATGCTCGAGCAGGGGCAATGGGGGGGCCCGCATCATGTCAGCCCGGCGGTGCTGTCGCTGTCGCAAGCAACGGAAGCCGGAACGATCTACCGGCCGCATGAAATCCGCGCTCTCGCCGATATCGCGCATGCGCGCGGGCTGACAGTTCATGTTGACGGAGCGCGCTTTGCGGCGGCGCTGGTGCGGATGAATGCGTCGCCGGCGGAGGCGACCTGGCGGGCTGGCGTAGATGTCCTCTCGTTCGGCGCCACCAAGGGCGGCGCGCTCGCTGCCGAAGCGGTCGTGTTCTTTGATCCGGCGCGCGCGGCCGGCATGTCGGAACGTCGCAAGCGCGGCGGCCATCTCGTGTCCAAGCACCGCTTCATCGCGGCGCAGTTCGAGGCCTACCTCGCCGACGACCTTTGGCTCAAGCTGGCGCGGCATGCCAACGCGATGGCGGATCGTCTGGCGGAGAAGCTCGTCGCGGCCGGCATCGCGCCGATCTGGCCGGTCGAGGCGAACGAAGTGTTCGTGGCGCTGCCGCCGCGCACCGATCGGCGGCTCAAGGCGGCGGGCGCGAATTATTACGTCTGGACGACAAATTCCATTCCGCGAGCGACTGAATTGACCGCGGATCACATCGTGGCGCGGCTGGTTACCTCTTTCGCCACAATCCCCGATGAGGTCGACAGATTCGTCGCTGCGTCACGTTCCGCCTGATGGCCACGCGGCGGTCAAAGCCACGCCCTAATCCCCGCTATGGTTAACCCTCATGACGCGCTGCGCTTCGCGGGCGAGGATCAGGGTACCGGCGAGCACGGCGCAGACTCTAAGGGGGAGTCGTGACGTGAGACAGAAACTCGCGATCTACGCCGGCTTGCTGGCCGTTACCGTTGTGGGCTCTGCGCCGGCCTTTGCGCAGGCCTACCCGCCGACCGGAATGCTGCGGCGCGTCGAGGTTCTCGCCCTGGTGCGCTCGACCGGCCTCGAGCCCTTGAGCCGACCGGTACGGCAGGGACCAACCTTCGTGCTGCATGCGGTCAATCCAGCGGGACGAGAGGTCCGTGTCGTGGTCGACGCGCGTCTGGGGCACATTGTCCGTGTGATTCCGTTGGCCCCGACTCGCAACGTCGCCGGGCTGGGAGAGTTGCCGCTGCCGCCACCTTATGCGCGACCGCCGGCAGGGATTGCGGCGGTGCCCGACGGCTATGGCCCGAATTCGCGGACGGCCGGCTTGGCGACCGATATAGATGGTCCGGAGCCCTACGGTTCGTCCTATGGTTCGTCATCCAACGGTCCGGCGGTCGATGACGGTGATCTGCCGGAGGCGCCTCGCCGCGCGGCGACGACAAGCGCGACCACCGCTGCGAAGCGTAGTGCTCACGCGCCGATACCAAGACCGCGGCCCAAACTAGCGGCCGCCGAACCTGTCGAAGCGCCGCGGGTCACGCCCGCAGCCCCGCGAGTGACGCCGCCCGCTGCAACAACCGGCACCAGCAATGCTGTGGCTCCGACGACGCCGGCGGTCACCGCTCCCATGCCCGCTCCGGTCTACGAGCAATACGAGTAGAAGGGGCTGCCGGCGGCGATTTGGTCTTCGTTCTGCGGTGGCTCGCAAAATGAAAGCGCCCCGGATTCCGGGGCGCTCCCTGCAGTCGAACGGATGACCGCCGACGTGGTCTCTTTAGGCAGCCGCGTTAGGCGGCCTTGGCTTCAACCACCTTGCTGTTGCCGCCGCCGATGCGAATCTGGCGCGGCTTCTTGGCCTCGGGGATCTCGCGCACGAGGTCGACGTGCAGCAGGCCGTTCTCCAGCGATGCGCCCTTGACCTGGACGTAGTCGGCGAGCTGGAACACGCGCTCGAAGGCGCGCGCCGCGATGCCCTGATAGAGCGTCTCGCCTTGGTGCTCGTCGGTCTTGGTTTGCTTGTCGCCGCGGATCGTCAGGGCGTTTTCCTTGACCTCGATGCTGAGCTCAGGCTCGGCAAAGCCTGCGACCGCAACCGTGACGCGGTACTCGTTGTCACCGGTCCGCTCGATATTGTACGGCGGATAACCGGGCGAGCCACCGTCGCCGAGTTGATCGAAGAGGGAAAACAGCCGGTCGAAACCGACGGTCGAACGATAGAGGGGAGCAAGATCGAAAGTTCGCATGGCATATCCTCCTTGAAGCGACATGCGGAGGTCCACCCGAGAGGGTCGGACCGGTTCAGCGCATCCCGAATGGGCCTGCGCAATCTTCATGTAGGAAGGGCCCTGGAGGCCGCAAGGGGGCCCAAGTGCCCTCGTGAGTGGGGTTTTCTTCGCCCGCCGCCGACATCCGAGAGGGGCCTCTGCAGGCAACCTTGCCGCCGGCCGATGGCGTCTTGAGCAAGCGCCAACCCCTGCTATAAGGCGTCGGCCTGCCCACGCACCGGCTTTCCCGATCATCCATGACCCTTGTCGATATTCCCGCCAATCCGGTGCCCGAAGGCGCGGTCTCCGGCACGATCAAGACCCGCGATGGTGTCGAGATTCGCTTCGCGCGTTGGGAGCCGCCGCCCGGCCGCAAGGGGACGGTGTGTCTGTTCCAGGGCCGCGCCGAGTTTATTGAGAAATATTTCGAGACGGTACGCGATCTGCGCGCCCGCGGCTTTGCGGTCGCGACGATCGACTGGCGCGGGCAGGGGGGCTCGGAGCGGGCGCTGCGCAATTCGCGCAAGGGCTATGTCCGGCGGTTTTCAGATTACCAGATCGATCTCGAATCCTTCATCAACGAGGTGGTGCTGCCGGACTGTCCACCGCCGCATTTTGCGTTGGCGCATTCGATGGGTGCGACCGTGCTGCTGCGCGCGGCCTATCACGGGCTGCGCTGGTTCGACCGCATGGTGCTGCTCGCGCCAATGGTGGCGCTTCCCGGCAAGCGGCGCTCGCTCTTAACCCGTTCGCTCGTCAGGGTCATGCGGTACGCGGGGCTTGGGTCGCAATACGTTCCCGGTGGTGACGCGGCGGTGATGATGCCGAGGCCGTTCGTCGGAAATCTCCTGACCTCCGATCCGGTGCGTTACGCTCGCAACGTGGCGGTCCTGGAAGCCGAGCCCGCGCTTGCGATCGGCTGGCCGACCGTGGCCTGGACCGACGCGGCCTTCCGCGTGATGGGCGAAATTTCCCAACCGAGCTATCCGGGACGAATCCGCCAGCCGATCCTCATCATTGCGGCCGGCCACGATCAGATCGTATCGACCCCGGCGATCGACGAGTTCTCGGTGCGGCTGCGCGCCGGCTCTCACCTCATCGTGCCGGGCGCGCGACACGAACTGCTGATGGAGCAGGACCGCTTTCGCGGCCAGGTGTTCGCGGCGTTCGATGCCTTCATTCCAGGCTCGCCGATGTTCGGCTGAATGCCGCTCCGGCACCCTGACGCACGCAGTTATCCCTTCAGCAACTCCATCGCGGCCGCGTGTACGCGCTTGTCGCCGGCCGCGATGACGCGCCCGCCGGCGTTCGGTGCGGTGCCCTCCCAGGACGTGATGATGCCGCCGGCGCCTTGAATGATCGGCACCAGCGGGAGCACGTCGTAGGGTTTGAGTTCGGTTTCGATAACGAGATCGATATGTCCGGCCGCCAGCATGCAATAGGCGTAGCAATCCCCGCCATAGCGAGAGAGCCGCACCGCGGCCTCGACCCGCTCGAACGCCGTGCGGTCGGCGCCGTTCATCAGCCGCGGACTTGTGGTGAGCAGCACCGCCTCGGAAAGGTGTTCACAGCCGCGCACCATCAGTGCGCGTGCGCCTGCCGGACCGCGATAGTACGCCGCGCCGCCATCGCCGCTGAAGCGTTCGCGGGTGAACGGCTGGTTCATCATGCCGTAGACCGGCTCGCCGTTCCGCATCAGGCCGATCAGCGTGCCCCAAGCTGGCATTCCGGAGATGAAGGACTTCGTGCCGTCGATCGGGTCGAGAACCCAGACATACTCGGCCTCCGCACGCTCATTGCCGTATTCCTCCCCGATGATGCCGTGATCCGGGAAGGTGCGGCGGATGAGGGTGCGCATCGCGGTTTCGGCGGCGTGGTCGGCGGCGGTGACCGGGTCGAAGCTGCCGGGCCGGCCCTTGTCCGCGACGCTCAGCGCGGTGCGGAAGAAAGGCAGGATGGTTTCGCCGGAGATGGTCGCGAGTTCGTTTAAAAAAGCGGAAAAATCGATCGCCGTCATGCCGTCTCCCCGCCTTCAGGCGTTGCCTGAGGTTCCCCGCAGCCTAACGACTTTGAGTTTGCCCGGCGCCAAATTCGGGCAGCATCCGTTGAGAGGTATTGGTCACCGCCTCCAACGCACCCTCGTGTTGTAGATGACCATTCTCAATATCGCGTTGCACGCCATGGATTATTCGATCGTGCCGAGCGGCATTCGAGGGCTTTTCCACGGCTGGGAGCTGCCATGCGCTCGCCGCGTAGCGTGTTTTTGGGGCTCGGTCCGGATTTCATCCTATTGATTTAACTCGACAATTCTCTGTCGATAAGCGTCCCGCTGCTTGCCTGCCGCGGAGACTCGCACAGGCTGCATACAATTAGGTCAATATCCCTTACTTTCCCTCTTGCGTTTTGTGCGGTGCGGTGCCAAGTTATTGCGGTGCGGTAGCGCCTCGCGTTACCGCCGCCCTCCTTGGGCGTTTCCTCCCTAGACTTGGGCCGCTCGGAAACGGGCGGCCCCTTTTTTTGATGAAACGTCATCGCGTTTCTTCGAAGAAGATTTCGGCCTACTCGGCGGCCGCGCGGTAGGGCCGCAACTCCTCAATCGGGATCGCGGCCAGCCGGTCGGCGAGAGCCTCAAGATCGGAAGCCAGCCGTCCGAAGGACGGTATGCGCTCGTACCGCCGCTCATCCATGTAAAGGGCGCGATTGAGTTCGAGTTGTATGGCGTGCAGTCCGGCGGTCGGGTTGCCGTAATGTTCGGTGATGAACCCGCCCGCATAGGGCTTGTTGCGGCTGATCGAGTATCCCTGACCCCGCAAGGTGGATTCGATCGTCTCGGCGATCACCGGCACGCAACTGGTTCCATAGCGGTCGCCGAGGACCACATCGGCGCGGGGGCGCTCGTCTTTGGAGCCCGCTGTCGACGGCATCGAATGGCAATCGATCAGGACTGCCGTCCCGAAATCCCGATGGATCCGGGTGAACAGGCGGCGCAGCGCCCGGTGATAAGGCTTGTAAAGCGTCTCAATGCGCCGGATCGCATCGTCGACCGGAATTCGCTGACCATAGATCTCCTGAGCATCGCCCACGACCCGCGCGACCGTACCCAGGCCGCCCGCGACCCGCATTGACCGGGTATTGGCGAACGACGGCAGCCGGCCTTCGAACATGCGCGGATCGAGTTCATAGGGCTCGCGATTGACGTCGACGTAACAGCGCGGAAAGTGCGCCCGCATCAGCGGATAACCGCGCCCGACCACGCCGATGGCAAGCGCGTCGACGAACGAGTCCTCCGAACGCCGGAGCATGGTGACATCAAGCCGCGACGCCGTCAGGAAGGCATGCGGGTAGATGCTGCCGCTGTGCGGTGAATTGAACAGGATCGGCCCGCTGGATACGTCGGGCTCGATGATTTCGAAGGGCGGGTCGAGCTCGTCTTTGAGTTCGCGCATGTTCAGTGCTCGGCCTTGTTGTGACCTTGACGCCCCAACGTCATCATTTCCGCATCACTATCGCTGGAAACGCGCTATTGTCCATGGGCCTAAAGACCGATGCCCAGGAACTTGAGGCGCTTGGCCGGCAAGTTCCTGGAGGGTTCACCCGATCTTTACCCGGCATCCGGTTTATGGGGCGCAGGTAACAAGCGGGGCGGGGGCCGTGCCTCCTCCACGCTCGACGGGGCGGGACGATGCCGAAAATCATTCTTGCCGAAGACGATAACGACATGCGGCGCTTTTTGGTCAAGGCGCTGCAGAACGCCGGCTACGAGGTGATCTCCTTCGACAACGGGCTTTCCGCTTATCAGCGGTTGCGCGAAGAGCCGTTCGAACTGCTGCTGACCGACATCGTCATGCCGGAGATGGACGGCATCGAACTGGCGCGTCGCGCCTCCGAACTCGATCCGGACATCAAGATCATGTTCATCACCGGCTTCGCGGCCGTCGCGCTCAATTCTGATTCGGCCGCACCGAAGAATGCCAAAGTCCTGTCCAAGCCGGTGCACCTGCGCGAACTGGTCAACGAGGTGCAAAAGATGCTTGCCGCCTGACAGCCAGGCAGAGCGGCATGTGAGGCGTGCCAAGACGTGGCTCCTGACTTGCCTCGCTGGTTTGGAGCCGATATGAGGTTCTGCCCGCCAACACGGGCCCGGGCGCGTAGCTCAGCGGTAGAGCACTACCTCGACACGGTAGGGGTCACAGGTTCGATCCCTGTCGCGCCCACCACCTTGGCCAGCCAGAAACCGGACATCCGGCAGCATTTTCCTGGCTGCCTTATCTTCATCGAACAAGACATGGCGGGCGCGCCGCGTCTGATCGCGCGATCCGCCATCTGATTTGCCACAACAGCATATTTGTGATGCCGGTCACAGCGAGCGACCGTGACGTCTTCTAGATCATGTTCATTGAACGACAAACGTCCAACAACATGAAATCAGGAGACGAACATGACCATCAAGTCCATCCTTGCAACGTCGGTCGCTGCTGTCGCGCTCACCGTCGGCGCCTTGGCCTTCACCGGCGATGCGGTTGCGAAAGGCGGCGGCGGCCACGGCGGCCACAACAACTCGCACAGCATGAATTTCAGCAGCAACAACAACAGCGGCCGCAGCAACTGGCAGAACAGCGGCTCCCGGCACCACTACCGCAAGCACCGTGGTGGCGGCGGCGGCATCGACCTCGGCGACGGCGATGACGGCGACGATGGCGGCACCTCCTGCTCCTACACCCGATACGGTCAGGTCGTCTGTGAAGCCGACGACGACGACGACGATTGATTGAAACGCGCGCCCCGCAAGCACCCGCCCGAGGCGACATCCTCGGGCGGGCTTTTCGTTTTCTGCCCAGTATGACGGCCGGTCGAAGATGCCGGCAGACACCAGAAGGCATCGCTGGCGCGGATCCGGCCAGGCAAGCACCTGTTCGGCCGTCGCATGCATCATTCAATGGAATTCGCGGCTTTTCCGGTTCGCCGGTCCGGCCGAAACGCAAAATCCCCAATTTGCGGTGGGCAAATTGGGGAAGCGCGGGCGTGAAGGCCTTAGCCGAATGGCGCTTGTTCGTCGTACCGCGGCGGGAAGCAACGTCAATCCGCGACGACTTCTTCGACGACGGCATGCACCGCAACGCCGTAAGGCATGTGCTCCTGGATATCGCGCAGCACTTCGGCTTGGTCTTCGGGGACGGCGATCGCCAGCGACCGCCCATCTGCGGTGAGGAATTGTGCGACGAACTTGCCGTCGAACGGACCGTGGATCTGGATCATTGCGGCCATGTCGATCACCCGCGCTCTGTGTTTCCGGGCGACCATCGCCCTTCGATGCTCGAACGTTACGGTCGCGGGTGCGTGCGCGATGTGCCGGCAATCACAAAGCGGCGCATTTCGCCAATACAGGATCTCGCGCCGACCAGAGGATGGTTGCGCGCTCGCGGGGCGCATGCAGACAATCCTGCGCGCAGACAGATGCGGATATTCGCCAAACTCGTGACGGCCGTCACTCCAGCGGAAGTCTCCGACTTGTAGCGTCCCGGCATCGTCGGCATGTCCGGCAATCAAGGGAGACCGCAATGACGATCCGTCCCGCCATCAAGATATTCCTGATTGATGTAGGCCTCTTTGTCTTCGCCATCTGCGCCAGCATCGCAATCATGCAGGCGCATCTGTGGCATGCGTACGAAAAGGCGAACGCCGCGAGCAATATGGCGTCAGCTCTGAAGGAAATTCAGAACCGGCCGCAGCCAAATCTCTACGTTCAAAACCTGGATGACGGCTCGACGTATTGATCCGTATCCGCCGAACCAGCAACGCCGGCTTGCTCGCTGCAAGCCGGCGTTGCTGCGCTGCTCGTTAGCCGTCAATTTACATTCACGCTGCGCCTGCCGATCGTGGCTGCGGCCTGAATCTCGCGCGGTATTGCCAAGCAAAATCCATCACCATCGTTAGAAGACAAGGCTGTGCGGGGCGTGCCGGCATGATTACGCACGCGCTTTCGAGAAAGTCACGCGCGTTTCAACGCGACTACAAATTTCCAAACTCTGCAATCGTGTATCGGTTTCGTAATCGCGTATTTCGTGCTGGCGATCACATCGTGTTGAACGCCGTTGATCCAAATAGCATCGCATCAGGGCTTCAACAGAGAGGATCAAACAATGTTCACGCTGAATTCGAAATGTAACGCCGCGCTCGCAGCCGTCGCGGGTGCCACCTTTGCACTCATGATCTCGGCTCAGACCGCCGCCGTCGCACAAGACAAAGCGCCTGACGCGATCACGCAATCCGCGGCGACAAAACAGGTCGGACTATGGATGGTCAACGGCTGGAAGCGCGGCAATGTCGGTTCTCACTGCAGCGCCGAACGTCCGTTGCGTGGTGCGACGAGTGGCGGCGGCACGCTGCAGTTCGTCCTTGTCCGGTTTCCCGGCGGTTATCGCATCGCGCTCGGCGCGGACGAGTGGAACCTCAAGCCTCAGACGGCCTTCCCGATCGAACTGAGCGCGCCTCCGGTCTTGCAAACGGATGGGAATGCCATCGCCGTCACGCCGAAGCTCGTGGTGATCGATCTTGGCGCCGATGTGCGGTTCATGCAGAAGCTGGCGACGGCGCCGGCGATCGAAGTCAAGGCTTCGCAGGCGGTCTTCAAATTGCCGATGGAGGGCTTTTCCGACGCCCTGAGGGAAGTCGACGCCTGCTACAGCGACCTCACACGGGCCGCGTCCAACCCGTTCGCCCCGATCGAATCGCCGAAAACCGCCAGCGCGCAATAGCGTCCGGCCTTTCAGCAGCTTCTTGATTATCGACAAACGCCGCGCAACAATGCGCGGCGTTTGGCGTTTACGCATTCGAGTCCTCCCGGGCCCACCACGCAGTCCGCCGATTGCGGAGCGCTCCTGAAGACGTGTAAATTGCGCGTATTGGCGCGGTTGTTGGGCCGGTCTCCGGACCCCGCGCCGATTGACAATTTCGCTCCATCGCGCGTCAACCAACGATGCCCTTTCACACCCCCACAGGCGATCGCCTGGATGGGTGGTCACGATCAAATAGGAATGGCGTGTCGCAATCACCCTGTGCACGCAGGATAGTTCTTGTTGGCCACCAATCTCAGGAATAAGATTGAAGTTCGAGTGCTGGACGACCCTAAGACCACAATCTTTTGGAGCGCTGGTATGCCCGATTGGTTCCGCCACTCGCTTAGTTTGATCGCGATCCTCGCCGCAGTCGGCTCCTGCGCCTCGACGACGATGGCCGACCCAGCCGAAGATTGCAACACACTGCGCGCCGCAGCCGCTCTAGCACCATGCACCTTGGTCATTGATGACAAGAGGCAGACGCCCGCACGCCATGTGGCCGCTCTTCTGATGCGGGCGCGGGCGGCGCTCGATATGTCGGAACTCGAACGAGCAGAGGCCGACATCAAAGCGGCTATCACGTTGAGGCCCAACATGGCCTTCGGATATCGCGTCCGCGGCCGGCTGCGCGGCTTGCAAGGGCGGAATGAGGAGGCGCGCGCGGACTATGCGCAGGCGATCCAACTGTCAGTGACAAAGACCGGAAAATACGTTTCCTATCTGGACCGCGGCAATTTCCTGCTTCGAGTTACGGAACTGCCGGCAGCGATGACCGATTTCGACACGGCGATTCATATCGATCCGACCAAGGCGTCCGCCTACGTTGGCCGCGCCCTAACGAACAAAGCAATGGGCCGCATCGGTGAGGCGCTGGCGGACCTGGGACGGGCTAAGGCAGTCGAGCCGCGCTATGGGCCCACGTATGTCGAGCAAGGCGACATCCTGGTCGCGGAGAAGCGATTTGCTGAGGCAATTGCCGCCTATGATCTCGCGCTCGCGATCCATGGCAACGATGCCCGGGCGCTGAAGGGACGCGCGGCTGCGACCGCGCTTGCTCAAAATTCCGTGCCCGTCGCTGCGCCCGCGCCCTCAAGACCAACACCGCCCCCGCCTAGCAGGCCTTCGACGGCTGCGCCCGCTCCATCAATCCCCGCCACTCCCCCTTCAGTACCCCCGGCGCAACCCGCAACGGCGCCCGCACCGCCGGCGGTCGCGCCGGTTCCAATCCCGCCAGGCGAAGCCGTTGATCCGGCTGCCAAGCGGGCTGAGGAGCGAAAGGGTAAACTCAAGGAAGCGCTCGATCTGCGGCGGAAGGGCAAGCACGCAGAGGCGATTGTGCTGTATGACGCGCTTTTGAAGCAGGCGCCTGGCGACGCCGAGGTGGCTTTCCAGAAAGGGCGAACGTTGATGACGCTCGCAAAATGGAAGGAAGCTTTGGACGCCTTCAAGACGGTCGTGGAAAGCAAGACGGCGCCGCCAGGGATGAAGGCGCTGGCGTTTGAAAGCCAAGGAGAAATCTTCGCTCGCAACGATCTGTTCGCGCTGGCAATCGCGAGCACGACCGCCGCGCTTCAGATAAACCCAAAGCTCAGTGGCGCGCTGTTCTGGCGGGGGTTGTCATCATACGCAATTGGAGGCTTCGACAAGGCTCAAGCAGATTTCCAGAAGGCGACGTCGCTTGTGCCCAAGTCTGCGCTTTATCCGGCTTGGGAAGCGCTGGCACTCGTAGAGATCGGCGATCTGCCCAAGGCAAGGGAGGCCATCGACCGCGCATTTGCCAACCAGCAGAATAACCTCATTGCGTTGACTGCACGCGCGCGATTGGGACTGGTGACCGGTGACGTCGATGCCGCAGAAAAAGATCTCTCGCAGGTGGCTCGACGCGGACCCATGAATTCTGTGGCACTTCAGACGCAGCAATTGATTATGATCCACAAGGTCATGAAACCGAGTGACCGGCCCTTGGCAAAGGCGCGTGAGTGAGCGGGGTCCCGTGTCTTCCATGTGCAAAATTCAGGGCATAGACCGATGACGAAACTGACCCGCATATTTCAAATTGCACTTGCAGCGGCTTTCATCTCGCTGCTTCCGGCTTCGGCTCGAGCAGAGGTCGCAGTCTTCAAGATTGACATAGGTTTGCCCAATACCGTGGCCTTGATGATACGCGGCCAATACGATGGAAATGAAATCCTGCGTTTGAAATCGGCGATTGCCGACATCGAGCCCGGCAAGCGCATTATCGCCATTCTCGATTCGCCTGGTGGCAGGGTCGAACAGGGCGAGGCGCTGGGACGGTTCTTCTACGACGCCAAGATACCGACGCTGGTGCTCGCTGGCTCGCTCTGCGCAAGCGCATGTACATATGCTTTCTTGGGTGGGCGTGACCCCGTAGCCGGCACCCCGCTTCGCATCCTGGCGTCCGGCGCGAAGCTCGGGTTTCATAATTTTGCGGCAACCGGTCTTCCCGAAAGAGCCTACAGCAAGACCGAACTCGAAAACATCTCCCGTGAGACGCAACAGCTCGTATATCGCAATCTACTGCATCTGATGCACGTGAAAGCGCCCCTGACGGTGGTGAAGCTCAACACCGGCACCAAATTCGAAAGCGTCAACTTCATTACGGAAGGCGATGCGCTCGACTACGGAATAGCGGTCCTCAACCTCGAGACCGGCAAGCTCGTGCTGCCGGGCAATCTCGAGAAGCGCACGCGGGAGTCTCAGCCATGATGCTATCCCGCCCAATTGCGCTCGCGATGCTGACATGGCTCGGCGTTGCGGCATCTACAACGAGCGCTTTCAGTCTGACTTTCTCCAAGCACCCCAACGAAGCAGCGGACGAGAACGCCATTCAGGCAAGTGGCAATATCCTGCCCGATGACGCCTTCCGCTTTCAGATATACCTGAGCAAGCTCCCGAAAAAGCCGCTCACTTCATTGTATCTTGATTCAACGGGTGGGAGCGTTCAGGGCGCCATGGCGATCGGGCACATCGTACATGAAGCGAATATTCGTACCTTCCTGACCGATCCTTCCGCAAAGTGTCTGAGCGCCTGCACGAACATCTTCCTCGCGGGCCGTGATCGGGCGAGCGGAAAGCCGTATCGTGTAAAAGGCTCTGCCAATCGCCTCGGCTTCCACAACTTCGTTCCAGTGCTGCAGGACAAGCAGTACAACGCCAAGGACGCCGCGTCGGTCGTCGCCCGCGCGCAAAAGACGATTTACGAGATCGCCAACTATTTCCAGGAAATCGATGCTGACCTAGAGCTGCTCGGTCTTGGGCTGAAACAAAAGGACGTCTATAATTTGCAAAACGAGGATGCGCTTCGATTTGGCATCCACGTCCTTGATGCCAAGAGCAACGAACTCGTGCGTTACGAGAGCTACCAGAGATTTATCAAACCCTGACCCAGTGGTCTCTGCCTGACAGAAGAGTCCTGATTTGGATTCCCCTGGTTTGGTTCCCGTGCGAATCTGGCGCATGCGCAACGGAATTTCCATCGCGATCTCGCGGTCCGTTCGCGGCTGCGTTGAGGCGATTACCAGGGACCGTAACGCCTCTCAGGAAGCACGCTTGGCGTGCGGCTATCATACTGCTGAGCGCCGATGGCGTCGGCACCGACGACATCGCCATGATTCTAGTGCCGCTTTTCGATTTGAAGTTCCCAAATCAAGTTTGCTGCAAGCGGTTTAGGAACGTCAAATCGTTGGCACTAGTGGAGTGGATTTGACATTCGCTACCCATCTCGCCGCGAGTCCACGAAGCGAATGTCAAATCCAAAACTCCACTAGCAACCTATACTTGCTAGTGGTCCTTTGATTCTAACATTCGCAAAACGAGCCCACCGAAACGGGATGCGAATGTTAGAATCGGACCACTAGCCTGAGCTTCACCCGGCGAATGCCGCCTTCAGTACCCCAATCTCCCCAGGACGCCCGCCCGCCGATGGACCTCTCTGTTGAAGCCGCCGACGAGCGAAACCACCCGCTGCCCGTCGCCGGGTTCAAAGGCACCCACGAGGAGATCGAGCGCCAGTGGTACGAGCAGGTCTACCGCGGCCGCGGCGACAGCATGGCGCAACTGACCTGGCGCGCGGTGCTGGTCGGCTCGTGCCTGGGCAGCGTGTTGTCGCTGACCAACCTCTACATCGGCCTCAAGGCCGGCTGGGGCTTCGGCGTCGCCATCACGGCCAGCATCCTGTCCTATGCGATCTGGACGAGCCTGCTCAAAGTCGGCATTGCGCGCACGCCGATGACCATCCTCGAGAACAACTGCATGCAGTCGACGGCCAGCTCTGCCGGCTATTCCACCGGCGGCACCCTGGTCTCCGCCTTTGCGGCCTACATCATCATCAATCATCAGCCGATGTCGGTGCCGCTGATGCTGGCCTGGGTATTCTTCATCGCCGTGCTCGGGGTGACGATGGCGATCCCGATGAAGCGGCAGATGATCAATATCGAGCAACTGCGCTTCCCGTCCGGCATCGCGGCGGCGGAGACCTTGAATGCGCTGCATGCCGAAAGCTCGCAGGGTCTGCGCGCCGCCAAGGCGCTCGGCATCGCCGGCCTCATTGCGGCGATCGACAAGTTCTGGGCGGAGGGGCTGTCGACGATCAACGCGAGCCTGGAACGCTTTTCGAGCGGGGCACTGCTGATCGACCTGCAGAAGTGGTTGCTCGGCAGCCACTACGACACCTGGTCGAGCCGCACCGTTTTCTTTTCATGGGATTTCATCTTCCTCGCCGCCGGCGCCATCACCGGCATGCGGGTCTGCGCGACCATGTTCGTCTCGGGCACGCTGTGCTGGGCTGTCGTCGTGCCGATCCTGCAGAGCAAAGGCGTCATCGAAGGCGCGGGCTTTGCCGCCATCGTGCAATGGACGCTCTGGTTTGGCGCGTCCTGCATGGTGGCGGCTGGATTGCTGAGTTTCCTGCTGAGCTGGCGCAGCGCACTGAGCGCCTTCCGTGATCTCGGCCAGATGTTCTCCTTCCGCTCGGCGGCGGCGAGCGACCCCGAGCGCATCGAGGCGCCGATGCACTGGTTTGCCGCCGGCCAGATCGTGTCGCTTGTGGCGCTGGCGTGGCTCGGGCACGCGAGCTTCGGCATGCCGGTCTGGGAAAGTGTTGTGGCGGTGGCGCTGTCTTTCTGGCTGGCGCTCGTCGCCTGCCGGGTGACGGGCGAGACCGATACGACCCCGGTCGGCGCCATGGGCAAAGTCACGCAGCTCATCTTTGGCGCGCTGCATCCGGGCAACGTCAACGTCAACCTGATGAGCGCCAACATCACGGCCGGTGCGGCGACGTCGTCGGCAGACCTGCTTACCGACCTGAAGAGCGGCTACCTGCTGGGCGCGAACCCGCGTCAGCAGTTTCTGGCGCAGTTCTCCGGCATCTTCGTCGGTACCGTCGTCAGCGTGCTCGCGTTCGCCGTCCTGGTGCCCGACGCGGGGGTGCTTGGCACCGACCAGTTCCCGGCGCCCGCCGCGCAGACCTGGTCGGCCGTTGCGATCGCGCTCGGCCAGGGCCTGTCGTCGCTTGAGCCGATCAAGCTGTGGCTGATATTTGCCGGCGGCGCCGTCGGCGTGGTGCTCACGCTCGCGCCGGTCTTGTTCCCGAAATACCAGGCGTATCTGCCCTCGGCGTCGGCGTTCGGCCTCGCCTGGGTCTTCCATTGGTACTACGGGCTCCTGTTCTTCCTGGGCGCGCTCGTCGCGCTCCTCGTCGAGAGACGCAATCCGAAGCTCGCCGAAGAGTTCACCTTGCCGGTGGCGTCCGGTGTGGTGGCCGGGGGCTCGCTGATGGGTGTGGCGCTGGTGTTCTGGATCAACGGCGGCAACATTCTCCACAAGCTCTTCGGCGGTTAGCGGTATCGGCGCGGGTCTTCGTGACGCCGGCCGCCGATGCGAGCCGTCACAATCGTTCGAGTCACAGAGCCGTCGTCAAAGCGTTGAGTCTCTGTCAGATACGACCGCCATGGTCCGCCGCATCGATTCGACGGCGGAGGCCATATGGCCGTCTCTCTCCGATGCCGCCCGCTGCTGACGCGGCGGCGCTTTCTCACGACGGCGGCTTCGACCGCCGCGATCACGGTCGGGGGCGGCATCGCCAGCCCTTCGCTCAGCCGGGCGGCTGATCGGCCGGTTATCACCCACGGCATTCAGTCCGGCGATGTCTCGGCAGATTCCGGGATCGTCTGGGCCCGCGCCGACCGGCCGTCGCGGATGCTGGTCGAGACCGCGACCACCGAGAGCTTCAGAACCATCCGCAGCGCAGTGAGCGTCGATGCGCTCGCCGAAACCGATTTCACCGCCAAGGCGCTGATCGAAGGCCTGCCGGCCGCACAGGACATCTTCTACCGCGTCCGCTTCGAGGATCACGCCTTTCCGACGGTGATGAGCGAGCCGCTGATCGGGCGCTTCCGTACCGCGCCGAACGAGCGGCGTTCGGTGTCGTTCGTGTGGTCGGGCGATACCGCGGGTCAGGGCTGGGGCATCGACGAGGCCCGCGGCGGCATGCGTACCTACGCCACCATGTTGCGGCAGCGGCCCGACTTCTTCATCCATTCGGGCGACCACATCTATGCCGACTGCCCGATCAGCGCGGAGCAGAAGCTGCCGGACGGCGAAATCTGGAAGAACATCGCGACCGAAGAAAAGGCGGACGTGGCGCGCACGCTCGCCGAGTTCCGCGGCAACTACAAATACAATCTGCTCGATCGGAACGTGCGCGCGTTCAATGCCGAAGTGCCGATGTTCGCGCAATGGGACGATCACGAAGTCACCAACGACTGGTGTCCGGGCGAACTGCCGCGCCAGGGGGCCTACGGCAATGCGAGCATCCTGCAGCTCACCGCCCGCGGCTCGCGCGCCTTCCATGAATTCATGCCGATGCGCGAGACGCAGGCCGAGGCTGGCCGGGTCTATCGTCGGCTGCCCTATGGGCCGCTGCTCGACATCTTCATGCTCGACATGCGCAGCTATCGGCAGGCCAACACCGAGGACGGCGCCCGCGCCGATATTCTGGGGCCGGCGCAGCTTGCCTGGCTCAAACGTGAACTGATGCGCTCGCAGGCCACCTGGAAGGTGATCGCCGCCGATCTGCCGATCGGAGTGGTGAGCGACGATGCGGTGGCGCTGGGCGACGGGGCGCCCGCAAGCCGCGAATGCGAGATCGCCGACCTGCTCGCCTTCATCAAGCATGCCGGCGTGCACAATACGGTCTGGCTCACCGCCGACATGCACTATACCGCCGCGCACTATTACGATCCCAACCGCGCGGTGTTTCAGGACTTCGAGCCGTTCTGGGAGTTCATCTCCGGGCCGCTGCACTCCGGCACCTGGAGCCCGCAGCCGCTCGACAACACCTTCGGTCCGCGCGCCATGTTCCAGAAGGGCTGCGGCGAAGGTCAGCCGGACAACCTCGCGCCCTGCTTCGGCTTGCAGTTCTTCGGACACGTCGCGATCGACGGCCTGAGCGAGGTAATGACCGTGACCCTCAAGGACGTCGCCGGCGACGACCTGTGGTCGGTGAACATCGAGCCGAAGATGCAGAAGTGGTCGGGCCGCGCGCCGGACACGCGCGGCTAGTAGTCTGGTTCTCACATTCGCATCCCATTTCGGTGGACTCATCTCTCCGCGCCCCTCCTCCCGCGAAGCGGTGGGGGAAGCGGGGCTTCCGTTGCGTCGCTTCGCGAGGCGCGCTCGCAAATGGCCAGTGCGGCCTCTGCAACACAACTGTCACATAGGCCCCCTAGGGTCCGGCCAGCCCCCCGTTGGAGACCCCGCCATGCGCCGCTGCCTTGCGCTCTCAGCCGTTCTTGCCCTTTGCCTGGTCGCTTCGACGAGCCACGCTCAGACCGTCTATCCGATCGATCGCGCCGACATTCTGGCCGGGGCGCACTTCGACTTCAAAGTCGAGTTTCCGGGCCTCGCCGATCCCGCCAAAGTCGCCGTCACGCTGAACGGCGAGGACTATGCCAAGGTCCTGGGCAAGGCCGCCAACTTCGTCGAGCGCGAGGACGGCAAGGATCAATCAGCGCTGATCCTGCGCAATGTCTCGCTCGCGCAGCCCGGGACCTACAAAGTCCGGGTTACCGATGGCGCACAGACCCGTGAGTTGAGCTGGAACGTCTACGACACGCCGGCGCGCAAGGCGAAGAACGTCATCCTGTTTATCGGTGACGGCATGTCGCCGGCGCACCGGGTCGCGGCGCGCCTCCTCGCGAAGGGCATCGCGGAGGGCAAGGCAAACGGCAAGCTCGCCATCGACGACATGCCGCACATGGCGCTGGTCGCGACCGCAGGCTCCGATGCGATCATCACCGATTCGGCGAATTCGGCGAGCGCCTACGCCACCGGGCACAAATCGGCGGTCAACGCCATGGGCGGCTATGCCGACCGCACCGCCGACCCGTTCGACGACCCGCAGGTCGAGAGGATCACCAGCCTGGCGAAGCGCCGGCTCGGCATGGCGGTCGGCGTCGTCACCAATACCGAAATCGAGGATGCGACCCCGGCGGCGATGATCGCGCATACCCGCAGGCGCGCGACCTACGATCAGATCGTCGAGCAATTCTTCGCCGCCAAGCCCGACGTGCTGATGGGCGGAGGGCTCGCGAACTTCCTGCCGAAGGGCACGGCCGGATCGAAGCGCAAGGACACCGTGGATTATGTCAGCAAGTTCCGTGACGCCGGCTACGGCTACGTGACGACCGCGGCCGAACTCAACACGGCGGCGGCCGATGCGAACACCCGGCACCTCCTGGGCCTGTTCCACACCGGCAACATGGACGGCGTGCTCGACCGTAAGTTCCTCAAGGGCGGCACGGTGAAGAAGTTTCCCGACCAGCCTGATCTGACCGACCAGGTGAAGGCCGCGCTCACCGTCCTGTCAAAGAACGACGCCGGCTTTTTCCTCATGGTCGAGTCCGGCTTGATCGACAAATACACCCACGTGCTCGACATGGAGCGTGCGGTCTACGACACCATCATGCTCGACAACGCCGTGAAGGTCGCGCTCGACTGGAGTGCAGCGCATGGCGACGACACGCTGATCATGGTGGTCGCCGATCACAATCATCCCATCAGCCTGATCGGCACGATCAGCGACGACATGACGAAGACGTCCGTCGCACCGTTGCGCGAGCGGATCGGCACTTACAACAAGGCGGAATTCCCGAACTACCCGGCCGCCGACAAGGAGGGCTACCCGCCGCGCGTTGACGTGAGCCGCCGCCTCGCGATCTTCTCGGCCGCCTCGCCCGACTACTGCGAGACCTTCCGGCCCAAGCTTGATGGTCCGAACAAGCCCACGGTCGACGGCCAGGACAAGGGCACCTACGACGCCAATGAGCACTACTGCAATATGCCGGGCGCCATGCGGCGGCTCGGCAACCTGCCGAAATATCTCAACCAGAGCGTCCATTCCGGCGAGGATGTGATCCTGACCGCCACCGGTCCAGGCAGCGAGCGCGTGCATGGATCGATGGACAACACCGAGGTCTTCCGCGTGATCGCCGAGGCGCTCGGCCTTGGCCGCGGAACGAAGACGGGCGCGCACTGAGATTCAATCTCACGATGACCGCGCCGCTCCCTTCCCCAGAAAGGGGGAGGGTTGGCGCATGCCGAAGTCGAGGATGACCCCCACCCGGTTTGCTGAAGCAAACCGGCCTTCCCCTTTCAGGGGGAGGTTAACTTGCGGCGCGCAACGTGCGTTACCGGATTGGCCTTGCTTGTCTCCCTCGTCGTGAGCCGATAAGACGGCGCCAAAACGGGAGAGACGCGCATGATCATCGACTGGCACTCGCATATCTACACGCCCGAAGAGGCCGCCGCCGATCTCGGCACCATCGACGGCAAGCGCGGTCCGCGCTGGGGCGAGCGCGGCTGCCCGATGGTGCTCGAGAATTTCCTCGATGCGCACTACAAGAACGGCATCGACATCAGCGTGGTGACCAACGCCGCGCACTACCTGCGCGGCAAGGCCGACAACGAAGAGCTCCCGGCGGTGCAGAAATGGACCGACTATGCCGCCGAGGTGCAGGAGAAGCACAAGGGCGTGCTGTACTCGTTCGCCACCATCCTGCCCTGCGGCGGGCCGGCCTTCATCAAGGAGACCGAGCGCGCCATCCGTGAGTTAGGCCTCAAGGGCATCTTCATCAACTCCAGCCACAAGGGCCATTACCCGGACGACGACGAGGCGCGGCCGTTCTGGGAGCTGGTGCAGGACCTCGATGTGCCGGTGATGATTCACCCGCCGCATATCGGCTTCGGTGAGGAGCGCATGAACATCTACCGGCTGGCGTCCTCGATCGGCCGTCCGTTCGATCTCTGCCTGGCGCTCGGCCGGATGATCGTGCGCGGCATCCTGGAGGACTTCCCGCGGCTGAAGATCGTCGCCTCGCATGGCGGCGGCGGCATCTGCGAGACCATCAGCCGGATGGATTACGCCTACGAGCTGCAGGACGAGGCGTTCTTCCTCGGCTCCTACACGCCGATGAAGATCAAGCACGCGCCAAGCCACTACCTGAAGAAGATGTATCTCGACACCGTGACCTATAACGCGCCGGCGGTGCGCATGGTGCTCGACTGGGTCGGGCCCGACCATGTGCTCTACGGCAGCGATGCGCCGCCGCTGACCTCGCTCAAGCCGCGGGCCATCAAGCTGATCAAGGACCTCGATATCCCGGAGCCGCAGCGGGAGGCGATTTTCTGGAAGAACGCGGCCCGGCTGCTGAAATTGCCGACCGAAAGTGCCCCGAAAGCCGCCTGAAGCGACCGAAATGCGCTCCGAAGCGGCCCCGAAGGTTGACGAATGTGCCCCGCATCCCTAGTTTCCGGCCACGTTTTCCCGACATTCGCACCCGGCGCGCGCCCGTGCAGAGCCATTTAGAGTGATGCCATGAAAGTCCGCAACTCGTTGAAATCGCTGCGCGGCCGCCACCGCGACAACCGGCTGGTGCGGCGCAAGGGCCGCCTTTACGTGATCAACAAGACCCATCGCCGGTACAAGGCGCGGCAGGGCTGAGCCGGTCGCCGCGCTGATGCGAACGGCGGCGCGGTTCACCCGATCGAAGCCATCACGGTTAAAAGTGTGTTAATTGCACTGGGGTGACTCACTCGCACTGTTGCTGGCCGGCAACGCGCCGTGACATCACGGTGCCTTGAGCAAAACTTATCTTTATTGTCGCGCGGCGCGATATTACGTTCTTCGCATGGGCCCTCGATTCCATGCCGCGCTTCTGATCATCGCCTTCGCCGCGGCGTTGTCGGCCACGGCCGCCCGCACCGAATCGCGCGGCGGCATGATCGAGCCGCCCAAGGATCTGCCACGCGCACAGCACGGTGACGCCAAGGCCAATCTCGACCGTTTGTTCGAGGCGCTGAAGATCGCGCCTGACGCCGACAGCGCCAAATACGTCGAAGGCCGCATCTGGGCGCTGTGGTTCGCTTCGGGGAGCGATACCGCCAATCTGCTGATGGGGCGGGTCAAGACCGCGACCGACGGCAAGGATACCGATCTGGCGATCCGGCTTCTCAACGCGATCATCGACATCAAGCCCGACTATATCGAGGCCTGGAACCGGCGCGCCACGCTCTATTATACCAAGAAGGAGTTCGGGCCGGCGCTCGCCGACATCCGGCAGGTGCTGGCCCGCGAGCCGCGCCATTTCGGCGCCCTCTCGGGGCTCGGTATCATCCTGGAGGAGCTCGGCGACGACAAAGGCGCGCTGGAAGCGTTCCGCCGCGCGGTGGCCGTTCATCCGCACCTTGAGCGCATCCCCGACTTGGTGAAAAAGCTCACCGAGAAGGTCGAGGGCCGGGAGATCTAAGCGGTCTTGTCGCCGCCGACCCGCCGTTAGCCTTCCAATTCGCGCAACTTGAACCTTTGAAGCTTGCCGGTTGTGGTCCTCGGCAGGTCGGCCGTGATCTCGATCCAGCGTGGATACTTCCACGGGCCGGCGCGCTCCTTCACGTGGCCCCTGAGCGTCTCCAGCAAGCGATCGTCGGCCGCAAAGCCGTTCTTCAGCACGATGAACGCCTTTGGCTTGATCAGTCCGTCGGCGTCCTCCTTGCCGATGACCCCGGCTTCGAGCACGGCTTCGTGCGAGGCGAGCGCCGCCTCAACTTCCACCGGCGACACCCACATGCCGTTGACCTTGAACATGTCGTCGGTGCGGCCGCAGCAATAATAGTAGCCCTCCGCGTCGCGCATGAACTTGTCGCCCGTATAGGTCCACTCGCCCGCGAAGGTGCGGCGGGTCTTGGCGCGCTGGTTCCAGTAGCCTTCCGCAGCCGAAGGCCCGCGCACGACGAGTTCGCCGATCTCTCCGTCCGGCAGTTCGCGACCGATTTCGTCGACAAGCTTGACCTCGTAGCCGGGGATTGGCTTGCCGGTCGAGCCGTAGCGCACATCGCCTGGCCGGTTGCTCAGGAACGTCTGCAGCATTTCGGTCGAGCCGAGCCCGTCGAGCACGTCGACCCCGGTGACCTCGCGCCAGCGTCGGCCGAGGCTTTCCGGCAAGGCTTCGCCCGCCGAGATGCAGAGCCGCAGCCGGTCCGAACCGGCGCCGGGGCCGAGGTCCGGAGCGGCGAGCAGAGCACCATAGAGTGACGGGACCGCGTAGAAAATCGTCGGCCTGTAACGGCGGATGGTTGCCAGTACCGCCTGCGGGGTCGGCCGGTCCGGCAGCAGCACGGCGCTGGCGCCGGCCGACATCGGGAACGTCATGGCGTTGCCGAGTCCGTAGGAGAACGACAGCTTCGCCGCCGAAAACACCACATCGTCTTCGCGGATGCCGATCACGCCCTGACCCATGAGCCGCGCCGTCGCCATCATGCTGGTGTGGACGTGCCGCACCGCCTTGGGATCGCCGGTCGAGCCCGACGTGTACATCCACAATGCCACCTCGTCGGACATTGTGGACGCAGTGCACGGCGTGGCGTCGAAGGCCTCAAGCATGTCTTCGAAGAAAATTGCATCGCGCAGGTCCGCGCGGTCCGGCGCACTCGCTCCGGCCACGATGATCGTACGCAGGTCGGGCAGGCGGTCGCGGATCGACAACAACATCCTCGCGAGCGCTGGTGCGGCAATCGCGGCAGCGGCGCGGCTGTCGTTGAACAGGTAGGTGTATTGCTCCGCCGTCAGCAGCGTGTTCATCGGGACCGGAACGACGCCCGCGCGCATCGCGCCCCAGAACGCAACCGGATAATCGATGCTGTCCGGCAGCAGCAGGATGACGCGGTTTTCCGCGTGCACGCCCTAGCGACTTTAGGGCAGCCGCCAGGCGCCATGTGCGTGCCTGCAACTCGCCGAACGTCAGCGACCGCTCGAAATCGGTGAATGCGATTTTCCCTCCGTGGCCTCGCGCCACGTTGGCATCAACGAAATCGGAGACGGCGTTATACGGCCGGCGTTGCAGGAGGTCTTCGAGCATCGGCATCGATGAAGACACTCACTCGTCAGCCAATAACTCTTGTGGGCACACGAAAGACCCCGGGTACCCGTTCGGCGGACGCGAATTCTAACGTCGACAAAGCCGATTGGGCAGAGACAATATCGGGAGACTGTTGCCCATCCCGGGCACAGCCCCCTCATTGTTCGCGCAACTTAGCCCCGCGCCATCGCTCCTAATTGAGCTTGAGCCCCGCCGACTTGACGACGGAACCCCACTTCGCGGCTTCGGAATTGATGTAGGCCCTGAACTCCTCCGGCGAACTTGGCGAGGGCACCGCGGAGAGCTTGGCGTATTGTGCCTTCAGTTCGGGCGTACCGAGGGCTTTGACTGCTGCATCGTGCAATTTCTTCAGCACGTCCTTAGGCGTGCCAGCGGGAGCAACCAGGCCGTACCAGTTGTCCGAGTTGACTTTCGGATAGCCGAGCTCTGCCATCGACGGCACGTTCGGCAGGACGTCGCTGCGTTTCATCGAGGTCACCGCCAGCGGTTTGATCTTGCCAGCCTGGATATGCGGTAGCAGCACCGGCACGTCGGCGACCAGGACCTGAACGTGGCCGCCCAGCAGATCGTTCACCGCCGGCGCGGCGCCCTTGTAGGGGACATGAACGAGATCGATCTTGGCCTCACCTTTCAGAAGCTCAACCGCAAGGTGCGTTATGCTTCCGGTGCCGGTCGAGGCGAAATTGATCTTGCCAGGTTCCTTGCGCGCCTTGTCGACGAACTGCTGCAGCGTCGAGACGCCGAGCGACGGATGAACCACGAGCACCTCCGGCACGCGGACCACGAGGGTGATCGGCACCAGATCCTTCTGCCAGTCGTACGGCATCTTGGCGTACAGGAACTGGAAGATGGTCAGGGCCGAAGAAGAGGAAAGCGCGATGGTGTAGCCGTCGGGCGGCGACTTGGCGACGCTGTCGATGCCGGTCATGCCGCCGGCGCCGGTGCGGGTTTCGACCACGACCTGCTGGCCGAGCTGGTTGCTCATGACATGGGCGATCGAGCGCGCAAACAGGTCGGCGGGGCCGCCCGCCGGAAACCCGACGATCAGCTTGATCGGCCGGTCCGGCCAAGTCTCGGCGGGTGCCGGGGTCGCCAACGCCGCAACCGCGAACAGTGCAAGAATCGTGGATTTAACCTGCATGTCTTATTTCCTCCCTATGATTTTCAGGCATTCTAACCGTTCCGGCCGCGCGGTCCATTGCGGCGTATCATCCCTCCGGCTTCGGCTCCCCCACCGGCTGTTCCGCGAATAGCCAGACGCCCCGTCCCAGCTCCTCCGGGAAAGGCACGACCAGCGTGTCATCCATCCGACGCCAGCGCAGACCCGCTTTGGTCAGAACCGCTTCCAGCGCCGCGAGCGATGTCACACTGATCCCGCAGGCTCCGGCGAACGGCAGCGACGGGATCGGGCACTCCGGATAAAGCTTGGTAAACGCATCGGCGGCGACGAGCTCAATCCGGCCGCGGTCGAGCGTAATGATTTTTCCCGCCGCGAAGGGCTTGGCCGAACGGCCCGTGAAACGCGCGAAGCGGTCTGCCGCCTCCTCGACATCCGCGACCGCGATCACGATCCGCGTAAGACCGACCGCGCCATTCGGATGCGTGAGCCAGCGCGGCTGCCACACCATGCCCTCGGTATGGTGCGTCAGGATTTGCACGCGGCCTTCCGGCATCTCGCCCGGCTCAACGCGCGCGAGCGTGAATGCGGCTGTTCCAGGCTCGCCGCCAGTGTCGACCGGGCGCTGCATCGCGACGAGCGGCTGAACCCGGAAGCCGGACGCAGCCAGCCGGCGATGCGCTTCGCCGGCATCGGCGACCGCGAAGGCGGCGAGATGAATGCCGGAATACCGTGCCAACGCGGTGTCGAGTTCGCGTCCGAGCGGCGTGTCGGCGGTCTTGAACAACACCTCGATATAGCCGCGCGAAAACATCGCGGTCACATTGCCGGTGCCGGTGAGCTTTGGCGCGCCGCCCGCCGGGTCGGGATTGACCTGCACGGACAGCGGCGCGGGTGCGAAACCCGCGCGTACGAGCGCGCGGCTTGCAGCCTCAGGATCGCGAACGAAATGACCGACATGGTCGAGAAAAATCTCCCCGGCGCGGGGCAACTGGCGGTGTTGTTGCGGTGGCCGCATCCTGCATTCTCAGGGTTCCGTTCATCATGATCGTGCGGGCATGAGTCGCACAAACGCGGCGTGTTACACGCCGAATGGACTGGCACGGCCTGCTGTCCTTGCCCTATAGGTTTTGTCCTGTTCACCCGTTTAGCAACAAGAGAAATCTCCATGAATAGACGTGAGTTGCTGGCTTTCGGATTGGCGTCGGTCTCGGCGACATCGCTCGCGCCGTTGCCCTTGCGCGCGCAGACGAAATATCCGGAGCGGCCGATCAAGCTGATGGTGCCGTTCTCCGCCGGCGGGGTGAACGATGTCGTCGGCCGCCAATGGGCGGATCGGATGAAGAATTTGCTCGGCACCGTCTACGTGGAAAACCAGGGCGGCGGCACTGGCACGATCGCAACCGGCGAGGTTGCTCGCGCGCAGCCGGACGGTCACACCCTCATTCTCGGCAGCACCAGCACGATGGTGCTCAATCCGCTGACCATGGCGAAGGTCCCATACGATCCCGCCAAGGATTTCGTCCCGATCGCGATCCTCGCGGTCTCGACCACGTCGATCGTGGTCCACCCGTCGGTCCCGGCGAAGAACCTCAAGGAGTTCATCGCCTACGCGAAGGCCAACCCGGGCAAGCTCTCCTACGGCTCCGCCGGTACCGGCACGATGAGCAATCTGTCGGGAGAGTTGTTCAAGCAACTCACCGGCCTGAAGGATCTGGTGCACATTCCCTATAAGGGAGCGGGCCCCGGCATCACCGACCTGGTGAGCGGGCACATTCCGGCAATGACGCCGAACATTACCGGGCAGGTGCTCGGGCTGCACCGCGCCGGCAAGATCCGCATCCTGTCGATCAACGGCGCCGAACGCCTCAAGGCGGCGCCGGACATTCCGACTTCGATCGAAGAAGGCGTGCCGGGCATGATCGGGCTGTTGGCGATCGGATTGTTTGCGCCCGCCGCGACGCCCCAGCCGATCGTCGATCGCATCACGCAAGCAACCCACAAGGCGATGATGGATCCGGAATTCCAGAAGGTCTTCAGCACCGCAGGGCTCGAGGCCATTCCGGATTCCAACACCGCGAAGGCCAAGACGTTTCTCGCCGAGGAACTCGTGCGCTGGCAGCCGGTGGTCAAAGCCTCCGGGCTGATGGCGCATTAGGGGTCACTGGGACGACACGCGCTCCTTCGCCATGCGGTGCAGCGCGTTGCGGTCGATCTTGTTGGTCGAGGCGAGCGGCAACTCGTCGATGAACCACACAAAGCGCGGATGCGCATAGGCCGGCGCATTCGCGAGTGCAAATTGCTTGATCTCTTCCTCGCCGGGGGTGTGGCCAGGCTTGCGCACCACGAATGCGACCGGCTTTTGTCCCTTGATCTCGTCGTCGATCGGCACGACGGCGGCCTGCCCGATATCCGGGTGACGCTCCAGCATGCGTTCGACATCGGCGGGATAGATGTTCTCTCCGCCGGAAACGAACATGTCGTCGGTGCGGCCGACGAAATAGTAAAAGCCGTCGGCGTCGCGCCGCAGCACGTCGCCGGTAACGTAGAAGCCGTCGGCGGTAAACGGCGGCTTCACGTCCGGCCGGTTGTGATAACCGTTCATGACCGCCGGGCATTTCATTTCGAGCGTCCCCTGACCGGCGTCACGATTTTCGCCATCGACCAGACGAAGCTCGACCTTGGGATGCGGATATCCGACCGACATTTCCGGCTGGGGAAGCCCGCGCGGGTGCGGGCCGAACACCACGGGCCCGGCCTCTGTGGTGCCGTAGGCGTTGGTGACAGACGCTTTGGGCAACGCGGTGTGGATCGCCTGCATCAGGCTCTGGCTCACCGGCGCCGAGCCCATGCGGATGAATTCCACGCTCGACAAATCCGCGGCGGCGAGCAGATCCTTCTCGCGCAGCATCATGGCAATCATCGGCGGGACGGCGGTGAGCCAAGTGCAGCGATATCGCCCGATCGCCTCGATATAGGCCCGCGCATTGAACTGCGGCAGCAGCACGATGGTCGCGTGCGCCGCGCAGGCGAGCTTCGAGAGCGCCAGCGCGTTCATGTGATAAAGCGGCGCGGCGATCAGATAGCGGTGACGGTCGAGCCCGGGAGCGAGCCGCGTCTCCACCACCCAGATATGACTTTGGTGCGAAAGTACGACGCCTTTGGGGATGCCGGTCGAGCCCGATGTATAGAGAAACATCGCGGGTTCACGCGGCTGCGGAACCACAGCTTCGAACGCGCCTCGGTCCAGAAAACCATCAAAGCCTTCCGGCCCATCGCGGCCGAAGCAGACCGTCACAAGACCGTCCGGGCAATCGGCAAGACGCGTCCGGTCGCAGAACACGAGCTTGGCGCCGGAATCCTTCAGGATAAAATGGATGGTCTGGCGCGGGAACTTGAAGTTCACCGGCACCGCGACGAACCCCGCGCGCATGATGCCGTAATAGGCGGCCAGATACTCGGCGCGATTGGCCGAGAGGATCGCGACGCGATCGCCGCGCACCAGCCCGCGCCGTTGCAGGGCGCGGGCCACACCGTCCGCCATTGCGTCGAGCTGCGCGTAGCTGAATTCGCGCGGCGCTTGTTCGCCGCCGAGGTCGATGATGGCGGTCTTGTCCGGATCGCGGCCGCCGGCAATGAGATCGCCAAGGTTAGAGAATCCGGTCATCGATCTGCGTGCATTCTCAGCTTTTCGGCGGCGCGGTGAAATAAGTGCCGCGGCCGCTGGCCAGCAGCTTGCCCTGCGCGTCCAGAACCTGCGCTTCGGCAGTCGAGAACTGGCCGCCCATCCTGACGGCCTTGCCTTTGACGGTGAGGTCGCCCGGCATGGCCGCGGCGTGATAGTCGACGCGCAAGTCGATCGTCGGCACACCCCGTCCGAGCTTCTTGACCATCGCCCAGTCGGCACCGAGATCGATCAGCGCGGCGAGCACGCCGCCATGGGTATAGCGGCGCTCCAGGTTGACCACCCATTCCTCTCGCCAGGTCGCCGTCAATTCGATGCCGTCGTCGTGGAGCGCAACGACCTTCACCCCCAGCCATTGATGATACGGGGCGCGGGTGATCAGCGCCTGCACCTTCTCGATGGTCACGTCATCACTCATAAACTCTGCTCCGGCACATTTCGTCACGGCGTGACGATGACCTTTCCGATCACTTCGCGATCCTGGATCAGGCGCAGACCCTCGGCGGCCTGTTCAAGCGGAAGCACCTTGTCGATCATCGGCTTCAATTTGCCGCCGGCGATAAGCGCCATCAGTGCATTGAGGTCGTCGTCGTAGAAGCTGTTCGAGCCGATGATCTGCAACTCGAAACTCCATACGTATCGCAGATCCTCCTTCGGGTCGTAGCCCGCGGTCGCGCCGCACACCAGAAGCTTGCCGCCGCGCTTGAGGCAGCGCAGCGAGGGATGCCAGGTGTCGCCGCCGGTGAAGTTGATCACCACGTCCACGCCGCCGTCATACGAACGGCGCTGCGGCTTGCCGTATTTTTCCACCGCCCATTTCGAGAAGTCGACGTCCTTGACGTTGATCACTTCGTCGGCGCCAAGCTCCCTCAGCTTCTGCATTTTCTCGGAGCTTGAGGTGCAGGCGATCACCTCGGCGCCGAGGTGCTTGGCCAGGATGACGCAGCCGGTGCCGACGCCGCCCGAGGCGCCGAGAATCAGCACCCGATCGCCTTTTTTGACAGTGTTGTGGGTGATCAGCATGCGGTGCGCGGTGCCGTAGGCGACCGGCAGCGATGCCGCTTCCTCAAATCCGACCCCGTCGGGCATCCGCACAAGCTGGTCGGCGGCGACGAGGCAGTATTCCGCCATGCCGCCATCGAGCATCTCGCCCATCAGCCCCTTTTTCTTGTTGAGCGGATTGACCAGCACCCGGTCTCCGACCTTCCAGCCGGTCACGCCGGGCCCGGCCTCGGTCACCTCGCCCGCCATATCGAGGCCGATGACGACCGGCAGCGGCACCTTGATGCCGGGCATGCCGCGCACCGTGAATACGTCGTGATAATTGAATGACGATGCCCGCACCCGGATCACCACATGGCCCTCGGTCGCGGCCGGGACGGGGTGGTCGTTGACAACGGCGAGTTCGTCGAGGCCGCCGTGCTTGCGCAGAAGCAGGGCCCTCATGGTCTTTAGGCTCACGCTGATTGATCCTGTTCTTCTGAGAGGGCGCGGGCGGAGAAGCGGTCGGCGGCACTTCTCATAGCCGGAGTGGCGTCGATTTCCCACACGGGATGCAAACAGAAAATTCGCCTTGCGAGCGGCGAATATTTTTGCTCGGGGTTCAAAGATCCATATAAATCCATGAGTTCGAAGAGATAATTTTCTTGTAACTTCTTTATCTTGCTTTTATTCTGCCGCCTTGTCGCCACAACTCGAAGGTGCGCAGGTTGCAGTTGGTATTTCGAGGTCGACGATGTGCCATCGCAACAAGGATGCCACCCTCAAAGAGGGAACTCAGCATGTATAAACTTGCAGCTCTTGCCGCGGTCGCGGCTGCCATCGCGCTTCCGACGTCGTTGACGACCTCGGCCCAGGCCGGCACGCGGGTGACCGTGAGCCCCTATTACGTCCCGGCGGTCTACTGCTCGTACAAATCCAAGGAATGGGATACAGAAGGGCATCGTCTCTTGCCCGACTGGGTTGGGCGCCGATTGGCTTCCCTGGCACGCGCTGGAAGATCAGCAGGAGCCTGACCAATGCTGGAGCACCAACTCGCTCGGCGGTAAGGAATATCACAGGCTGGTGGAGCCCCTGCAAGAAGTGACGAGCGACGAAATTGATTGCGAGTGGCGCGGCCGGGCATTTGCCCGGCCGTTTGCTTTTCAGGGTAAGTGAAGGCAATGTTGAGTTGAAGACTTATTGGGTTGGGCTTGAATAATTTTTAAAATTTTACGCTGCAGCGGTCGAAACAGTAAATTTCCATAAAATTAAAATCGAAAATCATTCGGTATTTCAAATAGTTATCATGGACACGATTACGCTTGAAATTTGCTGGCATATCTGCTCATAATTCCGCCGTCTTGGTCAACCACAGCTCGACGGTGCGCAGGTTGCAGTGGAGCCTTTCGGGGTCGCGAAGTGCCATGACAGCACGCTAGGTGCCGCACCTTCAAAGCTAGATAGAGAGTCAGCAATGCATCAGACTTGCATCTTGTTGCTGCCGTCGCTGCGGCCCTCGCGCTCCGCACCGCCCTTGTCGCCGAGCTCGGCTGAGGCCAGCGACGCGGGTGACCGTGAGCCCGGTCTATGTGCCGGCAGTCTACTGCTCCTACAAGTCCACGGACTGGGTAGAGAAAGGCATCGTCTCCTGCCCCGGACCGGTTGGGACCCATCGGCGTTCCCGGCACGAGATGGAAGGTCAGCAAGAGCCTGACGAATGCTGGAGCACCTACGGCGCCGGCGGCTATGGACTATCATGGCTATTGGGGCAAGTGCAGGTAAGCACCCGCATGAGTTCTCATCGATCTCAGTTGCGCGGCCGGGCACGTTGCCCGGCCGTTGCTTTTTGGGTCAGCTCGACTAAGGTCGATCGGCTATTAGGTCGGCGACGAATTCTTGCGGAATGTCCTGCGGCGCTCTGCGGTAAATTTCCTGTAAACCTGCGATCCATAAATTGACGAAAGCGTTTTGAAATCATAAACTTAAAGCCCTAGGAAGAAGCTTTCGGCCGGGCCGTCTTCTGTGACAAATGCTGTGGCTCTCCTGTGTTACCGAGTGTGGCACACCAAGGATTTATCTTGAGTCTCGACAAGGTTACCTTCCAGAAATCGCACTTCCCATGAGGCAAAGACATGAAACCAATCTTGCTCGCGGCGCTGGCCGCAGGCTTTCTCGCCGCCCCGACCATGCTGGCAACCGGGCCGGCCCAGGCCGGCTGGAACAATGTGACGTATGCCGGCAGCATGCTCCTACAATTCCAAGCAATGGAAGGAGAGGGGCATCGTCAGCTGTACGCCGGGCTTTGCGCCGCTCGGCGAACCCGGAGCGCGCTGGAATGTCGGCCGAGGACAGACCATGTGCTGGAACACCAACACTCCGGCCGGTAAGGACTATGCCGGCTGGTGGGGTCCGTGCCGACGGTAAGCACCACCATCGGTGATTGGGTTGCGCGGCCGAGCAAAATGCCCAGCCGTTGCATTTTCGCGGTCCGCGCTCATGTGTCGGCGCATTTCACCCCACGCCGTGAGACCGCTTCCGGCTGCCTGTACGCTCGGCTATGCGTGAGACGCACCGGCCGCGATCATCGAAGCGCGGCGCGTCATCGATTCAGGGGTAGCGCATGCAGGAGAATTTCCGCCAGTTCCTCGATCGGCTCAGGCAAGTCGGGGAGCTCGTCGATCTGCACCAGCCGGTCGACATCCGGCATATCGCCACGCTGGTCGACCAGGCCAAGACTGCGCTCTATTTCCACAAGGTAATCGGCTACGACATGCCGGTCGTCTCCGGCATCATCCGCTCGAAAGAGCGGGCCATCATGGCGCTCGGCTGCGAGACCTTCCGCGAGGTCGAGGACAAGCTCAAGCAGGGGATCGACCGCCCGATTCCGCCCAAACACATCAAGACCTCGCCGACCCGCGAAGTGGTCATGCTCGGCGACGACGTCGACCTCTTCAAGCTGCCGATCCCGATGTCCTCGATCTACGACGGCGGGCCGATGATCACCGCCGGTGTGGTGATCGCGCGCGACCCCGAGCTTGGCATTAACTCGGGCATCTACCGCTTCATCGTCAAAGAGAAGAATCTGACCGGCATCGACATCGTCACGCCAAACAACATGCGGCTGTTCGCTCAGCGCGCCTTTGAGCGGAAGGAGCCGCTGCCGATCTCGATCTCGATCGGCACGCACCCGATCGAGGTCGCCGGGTCGGGTTACCGGGCGCCGCTCGGCGTCGACGAAATGGCGATTGCGGGTGGCATCCGGGGCGTCCCCGTCGAACTCGCGCCCTGCGAGACCATCGATGTGCCGTATATCGCGGACGCCGAAATCGTCCTCGAAGCCGAAATTCTGCCCACCGGCTGGACATATCCGGAAGGGCGGTTCGGCGAATTCACCCGGCTGATGGGCGGCCTGCATTGGAACCCGCTGGTCCGCATCAAGGCGATCTCGATGCGCAAGGACGCCATCTATTACAACCTGCACATGCCGTGGGAGAACACCTGGCTGGCCGCGCCGACGCGCTATGCGGCGATTCGCCAGGCTCTCAGGACTGCCGGCATCCAGGTCCACGATATCAATGTGACGCTGGGCGGCTGCGCCTTCTGGCACGCGGTGATCTCGATCAAGAAGCAGCCCGGCGAGGCGAAAAATGCACTGCTTGCTGCTCTGTCCGTGATGGACCTCAAGCACGTCGTCGTGGTCGATGACGACATCGACGTCAACGATCCGACCGAAGTGGAGTGGGCGATCGCCACCCGGGTGCAGGGCGACAAGGATGTCATGATCGTCGGCAATGCGCGCGCGAAGCCCCTCGATCCGAGCCTGCCGCAGGGGTTCGGCGTGGTGCCGACCGGCGCCAAGGTCGGCATCGACGCGACCATCCCGGAGGGCATCCCCAAGGAGCATTACGAACGCATCACCTATGCCTACGCCGGTAGCGCCAAGATCGACGACTACATCAACGGCAAGGCTGACGCGGAAGGGAAGGGCGGCGATGACGCAGTGGTCGCGGCACTCGCGGATGACATCCTGGCGCTGATCAAGGCCGAGCCGCTCTACGTCACCGACATTGCTGAACGTTTTTCGGCCTATGACTTCCGCACTGTCGCGCGGGCGCTTGGCCACCTGCATGCGGCCGAACGGCTGTGGCAGGATCCGCGCGGGCGCATGTGCGTTCGCGGCTCCGAGTTCGCCGCCAAACCGCCGCGGCGTTAATGCCGCACGGCTTCGCGGTCCTGGCCGTTCGGCATGGCGACCAATCAATCGCCCGATGAGTCAATCGTTTATGCGCAGGTAATCTTTCAGCCGAACTTGGTGGCATTGCGGGCGACTTGTCTGATTAACGTTTAATCAATTCGCCCAATTTCTAGTCAATCGACGCTCGGATGCGCTCCTGGATGGGCGGAAGAAGTCCGAATCGCGCCGAAAGCGCAATGGCTTGCCGGCTTTCAGCAGCTTGGCACGCCCCTTGCGATTCCCTCAGCCGCGAACGGCCGCCGGGGTTGCCGACAAGCGCCGGGCCATTCGCGCTCGTCAACAGAAGGACAACGCGATGCTCACACCCACAGGCGCGGTCGCCGGTCGACCGATTACACGCCGATTGCTCGCCGTCACGGCGGGACTAGCGCTCGGTCTTGCCGCGACATTGCCCGCCAAGGCCCAAGACACGATCAAAGTTGGCATCCTGCATTCGCTCTCCGGCACCATGGCGATCAGCGAAACCACGCTGAAGGACGTCATGCTGATGCTGATCGAGGAGCAGAACAAGAAGGGCGGACTGCTCGGCAAGAAGCTCGAGGCGGTCGTCGTCGATCCGGCCTCGAACTGGCCGCTGTTTGCCGAAAAGGCGCGCGAACTCATCAGCAAGGACAAGGTCGCCGCGGTGTTCGGCTGCTGGACCTCGGTATCTCGCAAGTCGGTGCTGCCGGTGTTCAAGGAGCTCAACAGCATCCTGTTCTATCCGGTGCAGTACGAGGGCGAGGAAAGCGAGCGCAACGTGTTCTACACCGGCGCCGCGCCTAACCAGCAGGCGATCCCTGCCGTCGACTACCTGATGTCGAAGGACGGCGGCGAGGTGAAGCGCTGGGTGCTGGCAGGCACCGATTATGTCTATCCGCGCACCACCAACAAGATTCTTGAGGCCTATCTCAAGCAGAAGGGCGTCGCCGACTCCGACATCATGATCAACTACACGCCGTTCGGGCACTCCGACTGGCAGACCATCGTTTCTGACATCAAGAAGTTCGGCTCGGCCGGCAAGAAGACCGCGGTCGTGTCGACCATCAACGGCGACGCCAACGTGCCGTTCTACAAGGAGCTCGGTAACGCCGGCGTCAAGGCGACGGATATTCCGGTCGTGGCGTTCTCGGTCGGCGAAGAAGAACTCGCCGGTCTCGACACCAAGCCGCTGGTCGGCCATCTCGCCGCCTGGAACTACTTCATGTCCGACAAGGCGCCGGTGAATGCCCAGTTCATCAAGAACTGGCAGGCCTTCACCAAGAATCCGAAGCGCGTCACCAACGATCCGATGGAGGCGCACGTCATCGGCTTTGCGATGTGGGTCAAAGCGGTCGAGAAAGCCAAGTCGACCGATCCGGACAAGGTGATTGCGGCGCTTCCAGGCATCGAGGCCCCGAACCTCACCGGCGGCATGTCGAAGATGCTGCCCAATCATCACATCACCAAGCCGGTCTTCATCGGCGAGGTGCGCGGGGATGGGCAGTTCGACGTGGTGTGGAAGACGCCGGGTCTGGTTCCGGGCGACGCGTGGTCCGATTATCTGCCGGGTTCGAAGGACCTGGAGGCGGACTGGGTCACGTTGAAGTGCGGCAACTACAACAAGACGACGAAGAAGTGTGGCGGCGCGTCGTAACCGCTTTATCATGATCGATCGGGGGGCGGCGACGAGCCGCCTCCCGCGCAATGTCGGGACCGAGGGGATGCGGGTTTTTCGCGAACGCTGCCTGGCGCTCGTCTGGGCGATCGGCTTGCTGGCAGCATTGCTGTCGACGGCGCGGGCCGGGCCTTACGAGGACGCGCTCGCTCACTTCGCCACCGATAGTTTCACCGACACCACCGAAGGCATCAACGGTGTGGCGCGCAGCGGCAACCCGCTGGCCCAGACCGTGATCAAGGCCCTGCAGGATGGGCGGCTGTACTTCAGCGCCGCCAGCAAAGGCGTGTTCTACAAGGATGAAGCGGACAAGCTGTTCGACGCCGCAACCGGACAGCCGGTGACCGGCGCTCCGCCCGCCGATCTCTCGCCGGTGCGGCTCAACAACCGTCTGCGCGGACTGGTCGCGGCCTCGCTCGGCAGCCTGACGCTGATATCGCCCGATCCGGCCAAACGTCTCGAAGCCGCGCAGGCGGTGTTCAAATCCCGGGATCCGAACGCGCTGGCGGCGCTCGACTTGGCGCTCGCCAACGAGAAGGACCCGCACATCAAGCAGGTGCTGAGGGAGGCGCGAGCCGCGGTCGTACTTCACCTCGACAGTTCCTCCGAGAACGACAAGCTTGAGGCGATCGCGGTAATTCGCGAGCGCGGCGACCAGGACGCGCTCGCCGCGCTCAGCGGCCTGCCGGCGAACGCACCGGAGACGGTGAAGAAAGCCGCCGCCGACGCCATCACGTCGATCCAGAACAGTCTCGCGTTATGGACTGCGTTGCAGAACACCTGGTACGGGCTCTCGCTCGGCTCCGTTCTGCTGTTGGCTGCGATCGGCCTTGCCATCACGTTCGGCGTGATGGGCGTGATCAACATGGCGCATGGCGAGATGGTCATGCTGGGCGCCTATACGACCTTTGTCGTCCAGGAAATCATTCGCGCCCACAACCCGGCGCTGTTCGACTATTCGCTGGCAATCGCCATTCCGCTGGCGTTCGTGGTCGCGGGCTTTGTCGGCATCCTGATCGAGCGCGGCATCATCCGCTTTCTCTATGGCCGGCCGTTGGAGACCCTGCTCGCCACCTGGGGCCTGTCGCTGATCCTGCAGCAGGCGGTGCGCACCGCGTTCGGCCCCACCAACAAGGATGTCGGCAATCCGTCATGGATGAGCGGCTCGTTCGATGTCGGCCACATCACCATTACGTACAACCGCATGTGGATCATCGTTTTCACGCTTCTGATCTTCGCCGGTCTGCTGGCGCTGCTGCGGTTCACCCGGCTCGGGCTCGAAATGCGCGCCGTCACGCAGAACCGCGCGATGGCCGCCTCCATGGGCATCCGCACTGCGCGTATCGACGCGCTGACCTTTGGCCTGGGCTCCGGCATCGCGGGCCTCGCCGGCGTCGCACTGTCGCAGATCGACAACGTCAGCCCCAATCTCGGCCAGGGCTACATCATCGATTCGTTCATGGTGGTGGTGTTCGGCGGCGTGGGGAATCTGTGGGGTACGCTGGTCGGTGCCTTCACGCTCGGCATCGCTAACAAGTTCCTTGAGCCTTACGCCGGCGCGGTGCTGGCGAAGATCGCCATCCTGGTCCTGATCATCCTGTTTATCCAGAAGCGTCCGCGGGGGCTGTTCGCTCTCAAGGGCCGGGCGGTGGAGGCATGATCGGCGGCCCGATCCTGCGCTCACTCGACCGCGCGTCGGTTGTCTTCCTCATCGTCCTGGCGGCGATCGCGGTACTCGTGCCGGTCCTCAATCTTGCGGTGCCGGTGTCCTCGCCGTTTCATCTGCCGGCATATTATGTGGCGCTGTTCGGCAAGTATCTCTGCTTCGCCATCCTGGCGCTCTCGATCGATTTGATCTGGGGCTATTGCGGCATTCTGTCTCTTGGCCACGGCGCGTTCTTCGCGCTCGGCGGCTACGCGATGGGCATGTACCTGATGCGGCAAATCGGCACCCGCGGTGTCTATGCCAATCCGATCCTGCCCGACTTCATGGTGTTCCTGAACTGGCCGGAGCTTCCGGTTTATTGGTACGGCTTTCAGTATTTCCCCTACGCGCTGCTGATGGTGATGCTGGTGCCGGGGGCACTTGCCTTCGTGTTCGGCTGGTTCGCATTTAGAAGTCGCGTGACGGGAGTCTATCTGTCCATCATCACGCAGGCGCTGACGTTTGCGCTGATGCTCGGATTTTTCCGTAACAATCTGGGCTTCGGCGGCAACAACGGGCTTACCGATTTCAAGGACATCCTCGGCTTCAACGTGCAGGCGCCCGGGACGCGTGCAGCGCTGTTCGCGGCGACTGTGCTCGTGCTGATGCTCGGCTTTTTCATCTGCCGGGTCATCGTCAGTTCGAAGTTTGGCAAGGTCCTGGTCGCGATCCGCGATGCCGAGGCCCGCACCCGCTTTCTCGGCTACCGGGTGGAGGCCTACAAGCTGTTCGTGTTCACGCTGTCGGCCTGCATGGCGGGCGTGGCCGGCGCGCTCTACGTACCGCAAGTCGGCATCATCAATCCGAGCGAGTTTTCTCCCGCGAACTCGATCGAGGCAGTCATCTGGGTGGCGGTCGGCGGCCGTGGCACGCTGACCGGCGCGGTGATCGGTGCGGTCCTCGTGAACTACGGCAAGACCTTCTTCACCTCGGGAACGCTGGTGCCGTATTGGGTGTTCGGCGTTATCTCGCTTGCGGTGGCTGCCGCCATCGCATGGCGGCAGCGACAAGTCCTGATTGGAATCGGTGCAGGGGTTGTGCTCGCGATCCCCGCCGTGTTTTTGCTTGCGGCTTGGGCCGGGACCGAGAATGGCGCATTTCTGCTGGCGGGCGTATTTCTGCTTGTCGCCATGGGCATGAGCTGGCATTCGTGGCCGCTCGGCGCGATCTTCGGCGCGCTGTTGTTCGGCTTTTTCGTTACGCCGTACGAAACGGTTACGCTGGCGTCCTACTGGCTGTTCGCGCTCGGTGGACTGTTCGTCGTGGTGACGCTGCTGCTGCCGCGCGGCGTTGTTGGCACGATTCAGCATCTGCATTCGGAATGGCGGGAACGGCGCAAATCGGCCGCAGCCGCGGCGGCATCGGACTCGGCGCCGCCCGATGCGTCCCCACGGCCCGCGGAGTAGTCCATGGATCCCCGGACCACCACGGCGCTGCTTTATCTCAACGGCATCAACGTCTCATTCGACGGCTTCCGGGCGCTCAACAATCTGTCGTTCACGATCGAACCCGGCGAAATGCGCGCCATCATCGGCCCCAATGGCGCCGGCAAGACCACCATGATGGACGTCGTCACCGGCAAGACGCGGCCGGACACCGGCGACGCCTATTTCGACGGCAAGTACGACCTGTCGCGCCTCGACGAAACCGAGATCGCACTGCTCGGCATCGGTCGTAAGTTCCAGAAGCCGACGGTCTTCGACATGCACACCGTCGAGGACAACATCAGTCTCGCGCTCAAGGACGACCGGCGCGCACGCAAGACCTTGTTCTGGCGGGAGACCTCCGAGGAGGCGAGCCGCATCAACGGCGTCCTGGAGACCATCCGGCTCGCGGGCTTGCGCGATCGCATTGCGGGGTCTTTGTCCCATGGCCAGAAGCAGTGGCTCGAGATCGGGATGCTGCTGGCGCAGGAGCCCAAGCTCATGCTGGTCGACGAACCGGTCGCCGGCATGACCGACAACGAGACGCGGCAGACCGCCGAACTGCTCAAGGAGATCAACCGCGATCGAACCGTGGTGGTGGTCGAGCACGACATGACTTTCGTGCGCGAGCTTGGCGTCAAGGTCACGTGCCTGCACGAAGGCTCGGTGCTGGCAGAAGGGACGATCGATCAGGTCTCCGAGAACGAGCGTGTGGTCGAAGTATATTTGGGGCGTTAGCGAAGATGTCGGAGCCATCAGCCGTGACGCGCACTTGGTGCGCTTCCTCTCCCCGAAGGGGAGAGGGTTGGGGTGAGGGGGGTCGCAAACTATCGGGAGACCGTAACCCCTCACCCCATCCCTCACCCAAAGGGAGAGGGAGCCGACCGGGTTCGCCGCGCCTTAAAACTTACAACGCACGGTCCACATGCTCGAAGTGAACGCCATCGATCTGCACTACGGCGCCGCCCAGGCGTTGCGCGCGGTTTCGCTCACGGCCGAACCCGGCAAGGTGACGTGTGTGCTTGGACGAAACGGCGTCGGCAAGACCAGCCTGCTCGATGCACTGGCCGGACAGCATGCGGTCAGCAAGGGCTCGATCACCCTCGACGGCGGCGACCTGACCCGGCTTAAGCCCGACGAGCGCGCGCGTCGTGGCGTCGCCTATGTGCCGCAGGGCCGCGAAATCTTTCCGCTGCTGACCGTGGAGGAAAATCTCAAGACCGGCTTTGCGCCGCTCAATCGCGAAGACCGCACGATTCCGGACGATGTCTTTTCGCTGTTTCCGGTGCTCAACGGGATGCTGCGCCGGCGGGGCGGCGATCTCTCCGGTGGCCAGCAGCAGCAGCTTGCGATCGGCCGGGCCCTGGTGATGCGTCCGCGGGTGCTGCTGCTGGATGAGCCGACGGAGGGCATTCAGCCCTCGATCATCAAGGATATTGGCCGCGCCATTTCATATTTGCGCAATCTCGGTAAGATCGCGGTCGTTCTGGTCGAGCAGTATCTCGACTTTGCGCAGGAGCTTGGCGACAATTTCGTCGCGATGGACCGCGGGGCGATCGTGTACTCGTGCAGCCGCGACACCATGGACGAAGCGGCGCTGCGCCGGGCGCTGGCGCTATAGTTTGAATCGTTTGAGGAGGGAACGGCCCTTGTTCGCGATGCCGGACAGCGCGCAGACGTTTGCGGCCAATCGCGCGGTCGGCCGGGTCGCGCTCACCGTGAGTGCGAAGAACGGCATCACCCGCCGCGCGCGCGTCCATGAGCACGGTTCGCTGCGTGTGCGTTGCCCCGGTGCGCCGGCGGGCGAGCGTGAGGCGGTCCTGATCAATACCGCGGGCGGTATGGCGGGCGGCGACCACTTTGCGTTCGACGTCGCGGTGCAGCCCGGCGCGCGGCTGATTGTTACGACCGCGGCGGCCGAGAAGGTCTATCGCTCGCCTGGTTCCGCCGCCACCGTCGATGTGAAGCTCTCCGTGGGCGCAGGCGCCGCGCTGACCTGGCTGCCGCAGGAGACCATCCTGTTCGACCGGGCGAAGCTGCGGCGCTCGATCCAGATCGATCTGGCGGATGATGCGCGGCTGTTGCTGGCCGAGGCGATCGTATTCGGCCGCACCGGGATGGGCGAGACAGTGGACGATTGCGCGCTGTTCGACCGCTGGCACGTGCGCGGGAACGGCCGGCTCATTCATGCCGAGGCCATGCGGCTTGACGGCGCGATCGCCGGCAAGCTTGCGCGGGCCGCGGCTGCCAATGGCGGCGTCGCGGTAGCGACCGTGCTGGCGGTTCCGGGCGACGATACAATCGCCGCGGCGGTGCGCGCGCTGGAAGGAGAATTCCGCGGCGAGGTTGGCATCTCGGCCTGGAAAGGCTTGGCGATCGCGCGGCTGTGCGCAGTGGATGGCGCAGCGCTGCGGCACGATCTCGTTGCGGTGCTGTCGGCGATGCGCGCGGCGGCGCTGCCGCGGCTCTGGCTCAACTGACGGCTGGGCAGGACTGGAATAAGGTCGATCAATGAACCTCACTCCGCGAGAAAAGGATAAGCTCCTAGTCGCGATGGCGGCCGTGGTGGCACGGCGTCGTCTCGAACGCGGCGTCAAGCTTAATCATCCGGAGGCAGTGGCGCTGATCACCGACTTCATCGTCGAGGGCGCGCGCGACGGCCGGACCGTGGCCGAACTGATGGAGGCGGGCGCGCATGTGCTGACGCGCGCGCAGGTGATGGACGGTATCCCGGAAATGATCGTCGAGATTCAGGTCGAGGCGACGTTCCCAGACGGCACCAAGCTTGTCACCGTGCACGAGCCGATCCGATGAGCGATTTGCGAGGCGGTCCGGGACTATCGTCATTCCGGGACGGCCTGAAGGGCCGGCCCCGGAATCCAGACCACGGGAAGGACGTGCGGATTCCGGGTTCGCGCCTTTGGCGCGCCCCGGAATGACGCGAAAGCAAGCGAGGCACCCATGATCCCCGGCGAGATGTTCATCCAGGACGGCGAGATCGAGATCAATGCCGGCCGCAAGACCGCGACGCTCACCGTCACCAATACCGGCGACCGGCCGATCCAGGTCGGCTCGCACTATCATTTCTTCGAGACCAACCCGGCGCTGAAGTTCGACCGCAAGGCGGCGCGCGGCATGAGACTCAATATCGCCGCGGGAACAGCCGTGCGTTTCGAGCCAGGCCAGAGCCGCGACGTCATGCTGGTCGCGCTCGCCGGCAAGCGGATGGTCTATGGCTTCCGGCAGGACGTGATGGGCAAGCTTTGATCGAGATCGATCGGAGGTTCGCATGGTGCAGTCCACCCGCAAGACCGCGATCGCGCTCCAGGGCGGCGGTGCGCTTGGCGCCTACGCGCTCGGCGCGCTCAAGTACATCTACGAGTCGGAGCCGGGGTTTCGGCCATCGTGCATCTCGGGCGTATCGATCGGCGCGTTCACCGCCGCGATCGTCGCCAGCCATCCGGACAACCCGGTCCCTAAGCTACAGGCGTTCTGGGAGGACCTGACGGTCTTCCATTCCTCGCTGCTGCCGCCCGACGCCGAGAAATATCTCGCCTATTTCGGTAACCGCGCGTTCTATTCGCCGCGGCTCGACTATGTCGGCCTGCCGTTCTGGACAAACTTCTACGAGCTGCGCCCGATCAAGAAGACGCTAGAGCGCTATGTTTGCTTCGACACCATCGCAAAGTCTGACGTGAAGCTCGTGGTCACTGCGACTGATGTCGAAAGCGGAGAGATCGCGGAGTTTCGCAACGACAATCCGGCTGATCCGATCACGCTAGACCATTTGATCGCGAGCGGCAGCCTGCCGCCGAGTTACCCCGCACAACCGATCGGCGATCGCTTGTTCTGGGACGGTGGTCTGTTCGACAATACGCCATTGTCTTCGCTGCTTAAGCTGATAGCCCCCGGCGATGCTGCGGATACGCGGGTCATCGTCGTCAATCTGTTTCCGAACAAAGGCGCCATCCCCAGGACCATGGTCGACGTCTGGGACCGGATGACCGAGCTGCAGTTCGCTAACAAGACCGAGAAGGACGTTGCGGTCGCGCGCAAGATCAACAAGATGATCGCGGTGATCGAGGAGCTGCAGGGTGTGCCGGCCGGCGACGTGAAGTCCGTCCTTCAGCGTCCCGAGTTCGCCGATCTGGCGAAGTACCGGGTGTTCGAGAACATCATTCCGATCTCCAATAACGAGCCAGAGCCGGTATCGAGTTCGGCCGACTTCTCGATGGCCAGCATTGAACGCCGGATCGAGGCGGGTTACCGCGACGCCGAGGTGGCGCTGACCAACCCGCCGAAGCCCGCCGCCCACTTCAAACATGCACTCTCGAATGTCGCCTGAGGGCCCCACATGTCCGTCAAGATGCAGCGCGCCGTCTATGCCGAGATGTTCGGTCCCACCACCGGCGACCGCGTGCGGCTCGCCGACACCGACATCATCATCGAGGTCGAGAAGGACTTCACCACCTACGGCGAGGAGGTGAAATTCGGCGGCGGCAAGGTGATCCGCGACGGCATGGGCCAGAGCCAGGTCACCAACAAGCAGGGCGCGGTCGACACCGTCATCACCAACGCGCTGATCCTCGATCACTGGGGGATCGTGAAGGCCGATGTCGGCATCAAGAACGGCAACATCTTCGCGATCGGCAAGGCCGGCAATCCGGACATCCAGCCCGGCGTCAACATCGTGATCGGCCCCGGCACCGAGGCGATCGCGGGCGAAGGCAAGATTCTCACCGCCGGCGGCTTCGACACCCACATCCACTTCATCTGCCCGCAGCAGGTCGACGACGCGCTGATGTCGGGCATCACCTCGATGCTCGGCGGCGGCACCGGGCCGGCGCACGGCACCTTCGCCACCACCTGTACGCCGGGACCGTGGCACATCGGGCGCATGATCCAGGCCGCCGATGGCCTGCCGGTCAATCTCGGCTTCGCCGGCAAGGGCAACGCCTCCCGCCCGCAGGCGCTGGAGGAGATGGTGAAAGCCGGCGCCTGCGCGCTCAAGCTGCACGAGGACTGGGGCACGACGCCGGGTGCGATCGACTGCTGCCTCGGCGTTGCCGACGACTACGACGTCCAGGTGATGATCCACACCGACACGTTGAACGAGTTCGGGCTTTGTCGAGGACACCATCAAGGCGTTCAAGGGCCGCACGATTCACGCCTTCCACACCGAGGGTGCGGGCGGTGGCCATGCGCCCGACATCATCAAGGTCGCGGGTCTCAAGAACGTGCTGCCATCGTCGACCAATCCGACGCGGCCGTTCACCAAGAACACCATCGACGAGCATCTCGACATGCTGATGGTGTGCCACCACCTCGATCCGCTGATCGCCGAGGACCTTGCGTTCGCCGAAAGCCGCATCCGCAAGGAGACCATCGCGGCGGAAGACATCCTGCACGACCTCGGTGCGCTGTCGATGATGGCGTCGGACTCGCAGGCCATGGGCCGCGTCGGCGAGGTCATCATCCGGACCTGGCAGACCGCCGACAAGATGAAGAAGCAGCGCGGACGTCTCAAGGAGGAGAAGGGCGACAACGATAACGTCCGCGCCAGGCGCTACATCGCGAAATACACCATCAACCCGGCGATCGCGCACGGTGTGTCAAAACACATCGGCTCGGTCGAAAAGGGCAAGCTTGCCGATCTCGTGCTGTGGTCGCCGGCATTTTTCGGCGTCAAGCCCGACTGCATCATCAAGGGCGGCACCATCGTGGCGGCGCTGATGGGCGATCCGAACGCCTCGATCCCGACGCCGCAGCCGGTGCACTACCGGCCGATGTTCGGCGCCTTCGGCAAGGCGATCACCTCCTCGTCGGTGGTGTTCGTGTCGAAGGCCGCGATGCGCGGCGGACTGCGCAACAAGCTTGGCGTCGACAAGCAGTTCGTCGCCGTCGACAACACCCGCAGGATCACCAAGAAGAGCATGGTGCACAACAGCGCCACGCCCGACATCACGGTCGATCCGGAAACCTACGAGGTGACGGCCGACGGCGAGCTACTGACCTGCGCGCCGGCTGAGGTGCTGCCGATGGCGCAGCGGTATTTTCTGTTTTAGATGAAGCGCGCGTCCCAGACTCGTTCGGCCGGTTGCTGGGACGCGAAAGCTGCGATCGACCGCGTTGTGCTCGACGCCGGCGAACGCCACCGCCGCCGGGTCGTGCTGACCGGCGAGCGCGGCACGATCTTCCTGCTCGATCTGCCGCAGGCGGTGGCGCTGCGCGACGGCGACGGGCTGGTACTCGATGACGGCTCGGTGATCCGGGTCACCGGCAAGCCCGAGCCATTGATCGAGATTGCGGCGCGCACCCCGCACGAACTGGCGCGGCTCGCCTGGCACATCGGCAACCGTCATACCGACATGCAGGTGGCCGGGGACCGGCTGCGCATACGCCGCGACCATGTGCTCGAAGCCATGCTGCGCGGGCTTGGCGCGCAGCTCACGCCGGTCGAGGCACCGTTCGATCCGGAGCCCGGTGCCTATGCGGCACACCCGCACATCGGGGGAGGCGGCGATGGCTAAGGTCCGCATCCGCAAAACCAACCCGCGCTCTCTCCTCCGCTCGTCCCCGCGCAAGCGGGGACCCCGAGCTGTCGCCGCCGCGAATGAAGATTCCAAGAAGAGACTGGATTCCCGCTTGCGCGGGAATGACCGGAGAGACCTTTCACATGCCACGAGGTCGAGTTCGGCGTGCGAGCCTCAGTTCGATCCTGCCGCGCTCTACCGGCTGATGGCGTGGCTGTCGCCGTCGTACCCGATCGGCGCGTTCTCGTATTCGAGCGGCATCGAGTGGGCGGTAGAGGCCGGCGACATTCGCGACGCCGCAACATTGAGGGACTGGCTTGCGGTGATGATCGGCGAGGGCAACGGGTTTTGCGACGCGGTGTTCTTCGCCCATGCGTATCGTGCCGCGGCTGACGCCGACGCAAGCGCCATTGCGTCGGTCGCAGAATTGTCGGCGGCCTTTGCCTCATCGAAAGAGCGCCATCTCGAAACCACCGCGCAGGGCCGCGCCTTCCTCGATACGACGCGGGCGGCCTGGCCGTGTCCGGCGGTCGAGCGGCTGGCCGCGCTCCCCGAAGTGACGCTGCCGGTGGCAGCCGGCGTGGCCTGCGCCGGTCATGCCATTCCATTGACGCCGGCGCTCGCCGCCTATCTGCATGCGCTTGCCGCGGCGCTGATCTCGGCCGGTGTGCGGCTCGTGCCGCTCGGTCAAACCGACGGCCAGCGCGTCCTGGCGGCGCTGGAAACAGTGGTAGCGGCCTGCGCGGAGCGCGCGCTGGCGACGCCGCTTGCGGAGGTCGGCGGTGCTGCGTTTCGCGCCGATATCGCCAGCATGCGGCACGAGACACAATACACGAGGCTATTCCGGTCATGAGTACGCGCAATCCCCACGGCCCCCTGCGGGTCGGCGTCGGCGGCCCGGTCGGATCGGGCAAGACCGCGCTGATGGACGCGCTCTGTAAACGGTTGCGCGATCGCTACGAGATCGCCGCCATCACCAATGACATCTACACCAAATGGGACGCCGACTATCTGGTGCGCAGCGGCGCGCTCGCGCCGGAGCGCATCGCGGGCGTCGAGACCGGCGGCTGCCCGCATACCGCGATCCGCGAAGACGCCTCGATCAATCTCGCGGCGGTCGCCGACATGCGCCGGAAGTTTCCTGCGCTCGACCTGATCCTGATCGAGTCGGGCGGCGACAATCTGGCCGCGACGTTTTCTCCGGAGCTTGCCGATCTGACGATCTACGTGATCGACGTTGCGGCCGGCGACAAGATTCCGTCGAAGGGCGGTCCCGGCATCACCCGCTCCGATCTGCTGGTCATCAACAAGATCGATCTCGCTCCCTACGTCGGCGCCTCGCTCGACGTCATGGAGCGCGACGCCAAGCGCATGCGCGGCACCCGGCCATTTGTCTTCAGCAATCTGCGCACCGGCCAGGTCTGTCGACGACATCGTCCGTTTCATCGAGCTGAAGGGCGGACTGGGAGCGAAATAGTGCGCTGGCCAAGGCCGGGCATGACGCGGAAAGAGCACGCGTCAGGCGGTTCGCACCAGCCCAGTCTTTTGCAGTAGCGGCTCGTCGGAGACGCGCAGCAGGACGGTATCGGCCTCCGCTGCAATCGAATGCGCGTGCCAACACGGCACCGTGATCACGTCGCCAACCGCAAGGCTTTCGTTCATGCCGCCTTCGATTTCGATGCGCGCGCGGCCGCTGATCACCGAATAGAGATTGTTGACCGTCGTCTTGGGCGTCTCGTGCCGCCCGTGGGCGGGCAACCGGATGAGATGAAGTCCGATCGTCGGCAGTGCGTCCTTGGCGATCTCGACCACCTTGGCGTCATGGCCCGGCCCCAGGGCGTCGCGCGCCGGGATGCGATAGGGCGAAGGCCCATTCCTGGTGATCTTTTCGAACCCTGCCGGATTGGGCTCGAAGAACATCGCCTCCGAATGCTGCACGAACGGAACGTCGAGGAAATCGATCCAGTAGCTCGTGCCATCGCTCTCGTTGGCGTGTCCGTGCCAGCACCAGGCCGGGGTCAGCACCACGTCGCCCGGCAGCATGTCCACGCGGGCGCCATCGACGACCGTGTAGGTGCCGGGCTTTGCGTCGACCACGAGCCGTAGCGCAGCGGCGGTGTGGCGGTGCGAACGCGCCTTCTCGCCCGCCTTCACCATCTGATAGGCCGACACGATGTTGCGGCTGGTGGCGTAGATGTTGTCCTCGATCGGATTGACCATGATGAGGTTGCGCCGTTCGGCCTGCTCGACCGGAACAAAGTCACCCGCCTGGTCGAGCGCTGCCTTGGCAGAGGCGTAGCGCCAGATCGCCGGTTTGAATTTCGGCCGTGGCGTGGGCCACATGCTGGCCTCCGGCCGGGCCCAGCCCGGCGAGAAGCTCTGGCGGCCGAGTTCGCCGTAAAACGGGGCGTGAATATCCTGGTTCATGGCCTAGCCTCCCGTGGTCCTGACAGCGTGCTCGGCTGCCATTGCACTGTTGTTATTGTGATCAGATTGCTCCGCCACTTTAGCGTAGCTGCGTGCCCCGCGCACGAGATCAATCACCGCACAGGCGTCATCCGGTTCCACATCGGCGCGCCAGGCCACGTGGCCGTCTGGCCGCACCAATACGAGCCGGTTCTGGTAGAGCGCGGTGACCTCCAACTGATCGAGATTGATCACCTGCAAGGGAACACCGGCTGAGCCGGCGGCGGCGCGGATGCGCTCGCCGCTCGGCGGGTCGCGGCCAAGCCGGAGCAGCACGAAGCCGCGGCCGAACAGGTCGAGGGTCGAGCGGCCATCCGGCAGAAAGACGTGGGGCGCGCGGTGGCCGGGCCGTGCGGTCTGCGTGTAGGTCGAGGTTTCGAGCGGCGGCTCGGGCGTGCCGTCCGGCCAGATGACAGGCGAGCCCTCATAGCGGTAGCCGAGATGAAATCCGAGCGTGTACCACTCGTGCTTCATGGTGGCGGTGAACCAGGCGCCATACTCCCGGCGTGCCGCGTCACCCTCCGGTCCCGGCTCGAAGATCGCCGGCGGTGGCCGCCGCTCTCGCGTCGACAGCATGCGTACCAAATTCGAACTCGCCTCGTTGACATTTCGCACCGCGACCGGCCGGCGTTCGGCCTCGTAGGAGCGCAGCAGTTCCGCGCCGCCCCAGCCGCGGATATTGGCTTCGAGCTTCCACCCGAGATCCACCGCATCCTGGATGCCGGTGTTCATTCCGAAGCCGCCGGTCGGCGACATCAGGTGCGCGGCGTCACCGGCAATAAACACGCGCTTGCTGCCGTAGCTGTCCGCCACCAGCTCGCGCCGCACCCAGCGCATGACCGAGAGAATCTCATAGTCGAAGTCGCGGCCAGCGGCGCGGCGCAATGCCGCGCGAATGTCGTCCTCCGCATGGCTCACCTTGTCGGCCGAACCCACGATCGACATGCGATAGCGGTCGCCGCCGTTGATCGCCACGATCGTGAGCCAGGTCCCTTCCGGCCCGATGAAGATAAAGCGGTATCCTTTGTTGAAGTTGTGCAGGGTCGAGAAGCCGACGCAGCGGAACATCACGTTGGTCGTGTAGGTGAGCGCCGGATTACCGCTCATCGTAATGCCGGTGCGCTCGCGCACCAGACTGGCGCCGCCATCGGTGCCGATCAAATAATCGGCCGAAATTGTCCGGACTGCGCCTGTGAGATTGTCGCGCACGGTCGCGATCACCGCATCCGCGGTCTCCGCGAACCCGAGCAACTCAGTCGAGTAGCGCAGGTCCACATGCGGGAAGGTGCGGACGAAGCGCTGCAGGATCGGGTCGAACATATCCTGCGGCACGCGCTCGCGTTTCTGCGGGCTCTGCGGCGGGCATTTTTCCTGCGCGCGTCCGGGGAACGGCTCGCGTCCAAGCTCGTAGCCGTCGAGCGACGTGACGTAGATGCAGTCCTGCCGATAATCACCCGGATAGGGTGCATCCCGCACCCAGTCCGCGATGCCCCAGCGCCGGCAGAATTCCATGGTGCGCGGGCCGACGATGTCCATCCGCGGCTGCTCAATGGCGCCGTCGGTCTTTTCGATCAACGTGCAGTTGAGGCCGCGCCAGCCGAGGTCGCCCGCCAGCGCGAGGCCGACCGGACCGGCGCCGACGATCAGGATGGGCGTGTGATCCGTCGGCCGATCCGGATCGTGGCGAGACAAAACGCCGGTCATCGATTGGTCCTTTCCGAGCCCCGTGAGATGGACCATTATAATCGGCCGTCGCGGGGATAATCGAGCAGTCGCGCAAGAAGGCCTGCGGACGCGGGAGCCACCCAATCATGCCCAATGTTCCGATCACATTCGCCTGCGGTCTCTATGACCGCATGCTGGCGCTCTATACGGGTGAGGTGAAGCCCGAGGGCATCGACCTCAACTTTCTCGCCATCGACGACCCGCGGCAGATCTTCGACCGCATGAGCAAGAGCCTCGATTTCGACGCCTCCGAGATGTCGAGCTCGGATTTCATCACCCGCTACGCCGCGGGCCGGCGCGATATGGTGGCGCTGCCGGTGTTTCCGTCGCGGGTGTTCCGTCACGGCTTCGTCACCGTCAACCGCAAGGCTGTGAAGGCCCCGAAGGACCTGGAAGGCAAGCGCATCGGCATTCCGATCTACACCCAGACCGCGGCGGTGATCATGCGCGGCATGCTGCAGGACGAGTACGGCATCGACTTCTCGGGCTGCCATTGGGTGCAGGGCGCAACCAACAACGCCGGCACGCACGGTGCGCCCGGCCCGCTGGCGCAGCTTCCGGGCGTCTCGATCGAGCTGAACAGCTCCGGCCGTTCGCTGTCGGAACTGCTGGCGAGCGGCGACATCCAGGCGATCATCGGCAGCGGTCTGCCGGACGCGCTGAAGTCGAGCCCGGACGTTGGGCGGCTGTTCCCCGACTACCATGCGGTCGAGATGCAGTCCTATCGCCGCACGCGCGTCTTCCCGATCATGCATCTCGTCGCCATGCGGCGCGACACCTACGAGCGTAACCCGTTTATTGCCAAGAGCCTGTTCGATGCGATGACGGAAGCAAAGAACATCGCGCTCAAGAAGATGCGCGATCTCGGGACGCTGCGTTACATGCTGCCCGGCATGGCGGCCGAAATCGACGAGATCGACGACGTGTTCGGCGGCGATCCCTGGCCGTATGGCATCGAGCCGAACCGGCCGACGCTCGAGGCGCTGGTCCGCTATCTGGCCGAACAGTCGATGATCAAGGCGCGCATTCCGCTGGAAGAACTGTTCGTGCCAATCTAGGGCGGCATCGGTTTCAAGTGGGGCACGCTCGCATCAACGCCGCAGGCAACGTCCTGCGGTCAACCGATATGGAGCTATGACGGATGAAGCTCGCAAGCTATGTGGCAGGCGGCAAGAGCTGCTTTGGGGCGGTGGTCGGCGACGGCGTCGTCACCATGAACGGCAAGCTTGGTTATCCGACGCTGCGCGACGCGCTTGCGTCCGACGGCATTGCTGAAATCCGGCAGGCGGCCAGGGACGCGCAGCCCGACCACAAGCTGAGCGACATCCACCTGCTGCCGGCAATTCCAAACCCGGAAAAAATCCTCTGTGCGGGCATCAACTACCGCTCGCACGCCGCCGAGACCGGGCGCGAACTGCCCAAGCAGCCGAGCATGTTTGTGCGGCTCGCAAATACGCTCACTGGACATGATGGCGAGATGATCCGGCCGTCAGTCTCGCAGCAGTTCGATTTCGAGGGGGAACTAGCGGTGGTGATCGGCCGGGGCGGGCGCCACATCCTGCCTGAGCGAGCACTTGAGCACATCGCCGGCTATACGTGCTTCGTCGACGGCAGCGTGCGCGACTACCAGAAGTTCTCCGTGACCTCCGGCAAGAATTTTCCCGGCACCGGGCCGCTTGGCCCGTGGATCGTCACCGCCGACGAGATTCCGGATCCGACCCGGCTCACCCTGACCACGCGTCTTAACGGCAGGAGGTGCAACATTCGGGCACCGACCTGTTGATCTATTCGGTGCCGCAGATCATCGCTTTCTGCTCCGACTTTACGCCGCTCGCGCCGGGCGACGTGATCGCGACCGGAACACCCGAGGGGGTTGGCCATCGGCGCAATCCGCCGCTATGGATGAAGCCGGGCGACGTTCTCGAAGTCGAGATTTCCGGGATCGGTATTCTGCGCAACCGGATCGTGGATGAACGATAAGAGACAAACGCAATATAGGAGGACTTCATGCATTCTGGACCCCGCCTCGCCGTCCTTTCCGCTTTTGCTGCGACTGGTCGCGATGGCGCTTGGTGCCGGCCCGGCGGCATCTGCCACCAAGGTGTCGTTCGGGCAGGTTTCGCCAACTGCGACAATATGGCCTGCCTTCGTGGCGACCAAGAAGGGCTTCTTCGCCGCGAACGGCGTTGAGTTTGACATGGTCTCGATCGGGGTGTCGCCCGGGATGCAAGCGGTGGCATCCGGCTCGCTGAACATCATGCACAACACCTGCAACGCTCCGATCAGTTTCGTCGAAGCGGGTGGCACCGGCGTTCACATTTCGCTGGTGTCGATGGGCGTGCATCCGGGGGTGGTTGTCGGCAAGAAGGGAATCAAGAGCGCGGCGGAAATCAAGGGCCAGGTGGTCGGCACCTCGTCGATCAAATCCGGTTCGACCATCCTGTTGCGGCGGTTGTTGAAGGCGCGCGGACTTGGACCTTCGGACTACGATCTGGTGGCCGGCCAGGGCAGCGCGCAGATCTTCAAAGGGTTGCAGGCGGGCGCCATGGCGGCGGTCTGGCTGGTGCCGCCGCAATCGCTCGTGGCGGTGAACGGCGGCTATCCGGTGATCGGCACGTTCCGTGAAGTAGCGCCGAAATTTCCGTTCGTCTGCTTCGTCACCAACGACAATTGGGTGAAGAACAATACTGCGGCCGCACAAGGCTTCGCCAAGGCCTGGCTCACCGCCGTCGCCTGGCTCTACGATCCGGCCAATCGCGCCGAAGCCGAAAAAATCTTGGCCGAGTCGTTGAAGCTCCAGCCGGCGATCGCGGCCGGGACCTATGACGAATTGATCGCGAAGTCCAAGGACACCTACCCGCGCGACGGCAAGGTTGATCCGGACGTGCTGCGCGGCATGATCGACATCATGGTCGAGGGCGGGGAGTTGTCTGCCAAGCCGCAGGGCGACGTTCGCCGCTATCTGGATGACACGATGCTGTCGGGCAGCAAATAGCGGCCTGAGTTGTGGACGTGCGATCCATGATCGTCCTACACGATCAGCGCTGTCCCTGGAAAGTGATGTTGAAGTGGAGAGCAGGATCATGAGGCGATGGTGGATTTGGCTAGCGGCGGCCGTGCTGGTTCTGCCCGATGCGGCGTGGTCCCAGGATTATCCAAACCGCCCGGTCAGCATGGTCGTAGCGGCGGCGGCTGGCGGCCCGATCGATGTGTTTACGCGCATCATGGCGGAGCGCATGGGCCCGACGCTTGGGCAAAACGTGACGGTGGAAAATGTCGGTGGCGGCGGTGGCACGCTGGGTGGGCAGCGCGTCGCCAAGGCCGCGCCGGATGGTTATACGGCGCTGCTTGGGACCATCGCGACCCACACCAATCCGCAACTCTACAGCAGCAAGCCGCTCTACGACCCGCGGACTGATTTCGTCCCGGTGGCGCTGATCGCCGAGATTCCATTGATCCTGATCGTGCGCAAGGATTTCCCCGCCAACACCTTCGAGGAGTTCGTCGCCTACGCCAAGGCGAACCAGGGCAAGCTCAACTACGGCTCGGCCGGCGTCGGCTCCGCCGCGCATCTGGGTTGTGTCATGCTCGATCAGGCGATCGGCACCCACATTCAGCATGTGCCCTATCGCGGCACCGCACCTGCGATGCAGGACCTGCTTGCGGGCCGGATCGATTTTCTCTGCGATATCGCGGTGACGGCGGTGCAGAACATCAAGGGCGGCACCGTGAAGGGCCTTGCCAATCTGTCCGGGCAGCGTTCGGCGGTACTGCCCGATCTGCCGACCGCGGCCGAGAAGGGTTATCCATCGGTGCAGGCTTACACCTGGACGGCGCTGTTCCTGCCGAAAGGCACGCCCCCGGCCGCAGCGGCGAAGCTGAACGCGGCCGCGGTTGCCGCGATGAACGGCGCGGGTCTGCGTGAGCAGTTGGATAAACTTGCGGCGACGCTGGTGGCGCCGGACCGGCGGACCCAGGCCTACCTGGCGGGCTTCGTGAACAGTGAGTGGGACAAATGGGGTGCGGCGATCCGCGCCGGAGGCGCCATCCCGAAGTGAATTGAATCTGTCGCGCGGAGGTCACAACGCCGTCGCCGGGATATCAGCTCCGGCGGAGTTCGCAGTATTTCTTCCGCCGCGCGAGTACGTGGTTCGAGTTATCTCGTCATCACACCGGCCACGATAAGCGCCAAGCCTAGGCCAAGCGCAGACACGATAGCGATCGGGATAATCGGCCCTAGTAATGGTGCCGTGGCGAGCCGGTGGGGCGTCCCATTGTGCGGCGCAAAATACCAAAGGCATGCGCTGCCAGAGCCAAATACCAAAGCGCCATAAATAAGGGAAATCATGCAATCGTCTCTTCGAGAATAAGAAGCCGCAAGCCCTTCGCTGCTCGTCCGAGTGCTTCAAAGTCTCAGACGCAACTTGATGATTTCTATTGTGGCTAACCACCGTCATGTTGCGCGCACGGCAATCGCGACGAACAGCGAAATGGTAGTCTTCGCCTGCTAGGCGAGAAAGTAATTTCTACATAAATAACTTTTGCATTCGACCAGGTTTTCTGATTCGAAAAAATCGTTGCTGTTTTGCTTCTGCGCGAACGAACTGTGCGAAGGTGAGCGCAAATGTGAACGGAATAGTTCTAATCCTTCGGCAGCGGAAATTCGTCCAGATACTTCTGGTAGTCGGTCTCGACGTCGATCTGCAGCGTGGCCAGGATGCGAACCACCGAATTGTAGAACGCGATCGTCAACACCAGGTCCGTGAGACGCTCGTTGTCCAGGCTTTGCTGCAGTTCCTGAAACGTGCGTTCCGACATCGAGAGACCATGGGTCATCTCGCGAGTGGCGCGCAATACCGACTTGCTCAGTGCATCGAGCGTGCTTGGCCGGCCTTCGGTCTCCGCCGCGATGGCGCGGATATCGTCGTCGGTGACGCCGAACTCGCGGCCGATTTTGATGTGATGCGAGTACTCGTAAGGCGACCGTTCGAGGTAGCCGACCTGCAGGATGGCGAGTTCGCGCAGGCGCGGATCGAGCCGGCTCTCGTGCCGGATGAAATGCGCGAAGGTGTGCCAAGCCCGTGTCGCCATCGGGCTGTGCACCAGCAGCCGGTGTAGGTTGATGCTGCGGGCCAGCAGATCCTGTTGTTCGGGCGGCAGGTCCGCCTTGTCGAGATAGGGCAGGCGCGCCATCGCGGTGCTCCGTCAATCCTTGGATTTCGGTGGCGGGTCGTCGAAGCGGGCGGGCGCCTCCGGCGTTAGCCCGCCGCGCTGGCGGGCTAACGTATCGCGGCCGCTGAGTTCCCAATCGCCGGCGGCGGCGCGATGCGCGAAGGTTTCCCAGCGGTCGGTCCAGTCCCCCAGACTGTAGCCGTGCCACGGCGATTGCACGTTGAGCGGATAGAGGTCGAGTTCCTCCCACAGCGAGCGCGCGTGCTCCATGTATTCGCGCGTCGGCAAAGCGAGCGGCGCCATCGGATACTTCCGCGTGGCGTCGACCAGCATCCCGGAGTCGGTCTTCTTCGGACCGTATTGTGCGCCCTGCACGCCGCCGCGGTTCGGAACGAGATGGACGTCCTCGATCGGATTGGTGCGGTAGGCGAACGACCAGAGCACCGCGTCCATGCTGGTGGGATCAATATCCTCGCTGACCGCGATGACGATCTTGCCGCAATTCGACTGCAACGTTGCCGCGCCATGCAGCGCCCGCCACACTTCGGTGCGCGGGGTGCCGTCGGCAAGCTGAAGGAAGATCACCGGACGGAGATTGGTCAGCCGTTCGTGCATCACCACCCGGCGAACGCCCTTGATGCCCATGCGGTCGCGCAGGTGATTGAGGAACAGCGGCTCATAGGCCACCTTCTTGATCACGCTGGACTCGCTGGGCGTCACCTGGCTGATGATCGAGGCGAACATCGGCGTGCGCTTGTGCGTGATGGCGGTGACCCGCATCGGCATGTTGTAGCCTTCCAGCGCCACATAGCCGTTGCTCTCGCCGAACGGTGCCTCGGGTTCAAGCCGTGAGGGATCGATCAGACCCTCGATGACGATTTCGGCGGTGGCCGGCACATCGATGTCGATAGTCTTCGCTTTGGCCATCGCGATCGGCGCGCCGGCGAGCGCGCCGGCGACGCCCAGTTCGTCGAGATCGATCGCGAGCTTCTGCGGCCCGGTGAACATGACGACGGGCGCGCAGCCGATGACGATCGCAATCGGCATCGGCTGCTGGCGCTCGCGATACTTGAGCCAGTGCAGATAGCCGCCCGCGCCGCTCGCCTCCCGCGCCACCATGCGCACGACCAGCCGGTCGGTTGCTTTGAGGGCAGCCCGATAGGTGCCCATGTTCTGAATGCCGGTGTCAGGATCGCGGGTGATGCAGAGCGTGGCGGTCAAGTACGGAGCGGAGTCGAAGCCCGGCGTGGAGACTGGAACCGGCAGGCGCGCCAGCCCGCCGCCCGGCATTTTCAGGTCGTCCCCCGTCGTCACCACCTCCTGGCAGGGCGGCGACTCCACCATGACCGGCGCGATCGGACCGTCGATCGCCCGCATCCAGGCGGTTCCGATCTCGTCGACCGGCTGGCCCATGCCGAGGGCATAGATCTCCGGCGAGGCCGCCAGCGCCCCGACCACCACTGGGATGTCATAATGCCGTCCCTTGGAATCAGTCACATTGCTGAACAGGAATGCTCTGCGCTTGCTTTCGGGCACGCCGCCCAAGAATTGCCACCGCACCAGGGGATGCAGTTCGGTGTCTTTGTTGATTGGGCGATCGATGCGCACCAGGAGACCGCTCGCTTCAAGGTCACGGACGTGCTCCTGGAAATCGAGCCGCGGCCGGCCGGTCCCCTGAGTTCCAGGGCGGAGGGTCGCGGGTTGGTCCAGCATTGTGTCGGCTCCGCAATTCGGCTTGGGGTGCCGCCCAACCTATCAGGCCGCTCGGAAATGGGCCACTCGATCTGCCGGCCCGATTGCACTAGGCTTTCCACCTCGCGGGCGAACTCATTCATGAGCAGGGGACCATGACCACTCAGACCATCGACGTTCATGCCCACGTGTTGACCGAAGAAACGATCCGACTACTGCAGCGAGAAGCGCCCAAAGTCGCGCCGAAACTATCCGAGGTCGACGAGCAATTCGGCACGCTCGATGTCGCGGGCAGCGTTTACCGGCATTTTCCGCGCGGCGGCTGGGACCTCGATCGCCGCCTCCAGGACATGGCGGCGTCGAAGGTTGACGTGCAGGTGCTGTCGGTCTGTCCGCAGACGTTCGTCTATGCGCAGCCCCCCGCCGTCGCCGCCGGCTTCGCCCGCATCCAGAACGAACAGATGGCGAAGCTGGTAAAGACCCACCCCAAACGCTTTCTCGGCATCGCGACGCTTCCGATGCAGGCGCCGAAGCTGGCGGCGGACGAGCTTCGCCACGCGATGCGCGTCCTCGGTCTCAACGGCGCACAGATCGGATCGAATATCGCCGGCAAGAACCTCGACGATCCCGAACTCGAACCGGTTTGGGCGACGGCGGCCGAACTGGGCGCCTTCATCCTTATTCATCCGATCAATGTCGCCGGCATGGATCGGCTCGGCTCGTATTATCTCAACAACCTGATCGGCAACCCGCTCGACACTACGATCGCGGCGGCGTGCCTGGTGTTCAGCGGTGTACTGGAACGCTACCCGAACTTGAAAATCTGCCTCGCCCATGGCGGCGGCTTTGTGCCCTACCAAGCTGGGCGCTTCGTGCATGGCTGGCACGTACGCCAGGAGCCAAAGAAGAAGCTTTCCAAGCCACCGACCGAGTCGCTTAAGCGCTTTTATTTCGACACCATCACGCACTCGACCGAAGTGTTGGAATTCCTGGTCGGCAGCGCCGGCGCCGACCGCGTGCTGCTCGGCAGCGATTATCCGTTCGACATGGGCATGACTGACGGCGTCCTGCAGGTAAAAAATCTCTCAATTCCGGCGACTCAGCAGGCGACCATTCTGGGCGACGGCGCACGTGCCTTGCTCGGCGTTAGCGATCGTGCGGTATCGCGGGCGGCTGGCGCGGTCTGACAATTGGCTCCAGCCCGCGTCCAACAATAAAATTGGGAGGAGGGAAGGATGGTTGAGCAGGCCGAGGTAGTGCGAACGCCGGGCGCAAAGCGAGCCGGGGCCGGCGAATACGTCTTCGATCTAGCCCGGATAAATCACATCCTCGGCGGCCCTGACTACTCGACTGCCAACGGCGCCTGTGTCGAGGGCGACCGGATGATCGTCGCCTTGATGCGTATGCCGGCGGGTACCGGCGCGGAGCCGCATTCGCACCCGAACGAACAGTGGATCTACATTCTGCAGGGCACGTTTCGGGCAATGATTGGCGGCCAGGAGATCGAGGCGAAGCCGGGCTCGGTTGTCTATGTGCCCTCGAATGTCGTCCATTCGGGCGGGGCGACTGCCGACGGCGACGTCACCTTTTTCACCGTCAAGGATGCGTCCCACAGCCTGCACGGCATCAAGGCTGCCTGACGGGCCGCGCGGCTGGAGCGCTTGCGATCCGGCCGTTTTGCCGGACAGTTGACCGGCGCGATGCCGCACGGGGAGGAGCACCAGGCATGAAGATGGAGCCGGCCCGCGCCGAGCCGTGCCATGCGATGCTGATCGAGAAGGACGTCGACGTTCCGATGCGGGACGGCGCGCGCCTCAAGGCCGATGTCTTCCGCCCGGACGACGGCGGCAAGTACCCCGCCATCCTCAATCTCGGTCCCTACCAGAAGGACAAGCTCTGGGTTCCGCCCGATACGCTTGAGGAGAAACCCAATCCCATCCATGAACTGGGAGACCGTCAACCCCGAATGGTGGGTGCCGCGCGGCTACGCCGCGGTGCGGGTCGACGGCCGCGGTAGCGGCAAGTCGCCCGGCCAGTGCGAGCCGTGGTCGCTCGCCGAGGCGATCGATTTCTACGATGCGATCGAGTGGGCGGCGGCGCAGCCCTGGTGCAACGGCAAGGTCGGGCTCTCGGGCATATCGTATTTCGCCATCAACCAGTGGTTCGTTGCCAATCTGCAGCCGCCGTCGCTCGCGGCGATCATTCCGTGGGAGGGCTTCGCCGATCTCTATCGTGACGCGCTGTTCCACGGCGGCATTCTCAGCGTGTTCATGACAAACTGGTTCACCGCTCACCTGATGCACCACGTCGTCGGCCGTGCGTCGCAGAATCTGCCAAACGCCTGGCAGGTGAATACGCTGCATTTCTGGCTCGCCAACAATCTCGACAGCGGCGCGTTTCACGGCGCGCAGGCGCAATGGGACAAGATTACCGTGCCGATGTTCAGTGTCGGCAACTGGTCGGGTATGGCGTTGCATCTGCGCGGCAATACCGAGGCGTTCATGCGCGCTGCGTCCAAGCACAAGAAGCTGCGTATCCATGCTGGTACGCATGTACATCCTTTCTACACCGAGGATGGCCGCCGCGATCAGCTTCGGTTCTTCGATTGCTGGCTCAAGGGCATCGATAACGGCGTGATGGACGAGCCGCCGGTCAAGCTAGCGATCCGCAATGGCCGCGATGAGATCGAATGGCGCGACGAGCACGAGTGGCCGCTCGCGCGCACGCGCTGGCAGAAGCTTTATTTCGATCTGTCACCGCCCGCGGCACGGAATGCCGGTGAACGCGGCGGGCCTCGTCTCGACCAATCCGGACGAAGTGCAATCGCGCACCTACGATACGACGAGCCTCGGCTCGATGGGGTCCACTTCGGCGGCGTCCTCGCAGGTGATGGGCGGCGGCATCAAGCCCGGGATGGGCATTTCGCTCGAAACGCCGCCGTTGCCGGCCGATGTCGAAGTGACCGGTCCGCTGGCGGCGAGCTTCTGGGTCTCAAGTTCGACCGAGGACATGGACTTGTTCCTCACGCTGCGCAATTTCGACGCCGACGGCAACGAGGTGCTGGAGACTGGGCAGCAGGGCACGCCGGTGCCGGTGGCGAAGGGCTGGCTGCGCGTGTCGCACCGCGAACTCGATCCCGAACTCACGCTGCCCTACCGGCCGTATCACAAGCATACGCGGCGGCTCTATCTGACATCTGGCGAGATCGTCAAAGTCGATGTCGAGATTTGGCCGACCTCGATGGTGTTCAAGCAGGGACACCGTATCCGTCTCGACATCCAGCCGCGCGATGGCGTTGGCAGCCAGTCCTACATGCACTATCACGCGGACTACAACACCGGTACGAATACAATCTACGCCGGCGGCGAACGGGAGTCGTACCTGTTGCTGCCGGTGATTCCGGCCGTTGCAGGGTAAGCCGACGATCACCGCGCCGGGTGTGCGCGGAACGCCCCTATGACCCCCAGTGCGCCGCCGCAACGTCCGACCATGCCGCTCTGGCGCCGGCTTGCGCGCAGAAAGCGCTGGCGGGGCCGATTTTCATTAGCGTCGCGGGGCCGAAGTCCGCCATCCGTTCTTCGGTTGTTATTGCCGGGCTTGACCCGGTAATCCATCCTCTTCGCACGACACACTTCTCTTTTGATGGATGCTCGGGTCAAGACCGGGCATGATGGCGTGCTCTGTATTTGCAAAATCGCGAAATGCGCGCCCGACGAACACCAGTACCGGGCCAAGGTCCCGCAATTCGCCAAGCTTCGCACCGATATTCGAGATTGTCCCAGCGACAACCGTCTCACTCGGGCGTGTTGCGGACGCAACAGCAACGGCTGGCGTATCGGGTGCAAGACCGCCAGCGATCGCGCGCTCCGCAAGCTCCGCAATCGTCTTCTTCGGCATGTAGACGACCGTCGTGACGGTGGGATCGGCGAGACTGCGCCAGTCAATATCGTCCGGCAAACGGCCCTTCTCGCTATGACCGGTGACATACTGCAGTCGCCGTGCGTCGCCGCGGTGCGTCAGCGATACCGCAAGCCGTGATGCCGCGCCCTGGGCCGCCGTAATTCCTGGAACGATATCGATTGGAATCCCCGCCGCGCGACACGCAGCGATCTCCTCGCCGGCGCGGCCGAAGATCATCGGATCGCCGCCCTTGAGACGGACCACGCGCTTGCCCGCCCTGGCGAGTGTGACCATCAGAGCATTGATCTCATCCTGCTTGCAGGATGGTTCGGAGCCGGTCTTGCCGACCATCATTTTCTTCGCCTCGCGACGGGCGAAGTCCAGGATCTCCGGTGCGACGAGATCATCGATCAGAATGATGTCCGCCGATTGCAGCGCGCGTACCGCACGCAAGGTCAACAGTTCCGGATCGCCCGGGCCGGCGCCCACGAGCGTGACCGAGCCGGCTTGCGCGGAGCGCGGATCGTTGCGGGTATCGCCGAGGAGGCGGTCGAAATCCTCTTGCGCGGGTTCATGGTTCGGATGCGTGATCGCGAAAGTTGTAAACGATTGCCAGAATTTTCTCCGCGCCGAAAACGGCAAACCTGAAGATTTCACCGCGGCGCGCCAGCGCTGCGCCGCCCCGACCCAGCGGGAGAAGCCGCGCGGGATCATGGCTTCGAGCCTGGCGCGGATTGCCTGAGCGAAGACCGGCGCCGCGCCGTCGGTTGAAATACCAATCACGAGCGGCGAGCGGTTGACGATGGAGCCGAAGGCGAAGTCGCAATAGGCTGGCTTGTCGATGACGTTCACCGGCACACCGGCCGCGCGCGCCGCGTCGGCAAAGCGAGCGGCTTCCCTTTCGTCGTCAAAACCACCGACCGCGATCGCGGCGCCGCTTACATCGGAAACGGTCCAGCTACGGGTGTGAAGCGTGATCGGACCGCGCGGAGCTTGCGTGGCGACGTCCTGCAATTCCTTGCAGGGCGTCTCCGGCAAATACATCGACCTTCGCGCCCGACGCCGACAGCAGTTCCGCTTTCCAGGCAGCCGGCGCGCCATTGCCGGCGACGATCACGCGCCTGCCTTCAAGCGCGAAAAAGATCGGCAGGCGGGCGAGCGCCTCCATGCGCGGCTCGCGGGCTTCAGTGGGGACGCGTGGGGCGTTCATACAAGGCCTGCACTTCGACGATCACCACGCCCTTGGCTCGATCCGGCGCTCAATACACATCCTGTTGATAGCGGCCACTCTTTTTCAGGTCGGCCACAAACGTCACGGCTTCGTTGGTCGAGCGTGCGCCGAAGGTTGCGACGATATCGATCAGCGCGCGTTCGACGTCCCGCGCCATGTGCTTGGCGTCGCCGCAGACGTAGATGTGCGCGCCGTCAGCAAGCCATGCCCACAGGTCACGTCCGACCTCGCGCATGCGATCCTGGACATAGATTTTCTGGTCGCCGTCGCGCGACCAAGCGAGCGTAAGCCGAGTGAGAACCTGTGCGGCCTTCATGCCGGCGAGTTCGTCCTCGTAGAAAAAATCGGTGTTGCTGCGTTGATGGCCGAAGAACAGCCAGTTGCGGCCCGGCGCCTTGGTCGCCATGCGCTCATGCAGAAAGGCGCGGAACGGCGCGATGCCGGTGCCGGGACCGATCATGATGACCGGTATGGCGGGATCGGCAGGGAGGCCGAAGGCGTGCGCCTTCTGCACGTAAGCCTTCAGCGGATCGCCGGGATTGATGCGCTCGGCCAGGAAGGTTGACGCGACACCGAGGCGAGTCCGATCTTTGATCGGATAGCGCACGGTGTCCACGCACAGCGCCATGCGGTTGCGGTCGACCTGCGGCGATGACGCGATCGAATAGAGCCGCGGTTGCAGGGGATCGAGCGCTTCGACGAATGCTTCCGGATCAGGGCGAACGCCGGCGAACTTGTGGATCGCGGCCAGCACATCGAGCGTTGCGGCATCGCCGTCCGGGTCTTCTCCGGAGGCCAGCGCGTTCGCCTTGCGGCGGCGCTCGCCGCCGCAGATGTAGGAAAACAACTGGAACAGCATGTCGGGTGCGGTGCCCAGCGAGACGCCATCGATCAAGGTCTCTCGTAGCGTGCGTCCGCCGATCGGAAAATCCGCCGGTGCGCCAAGCGCCGCGATCACTGCGTCGGCTAGGGCTGGGTCGTTCGCGACGAACACGCCGAATGCGTCGCCGACGGCGTAGTCGATGCCAGATCCGGTCAAGTCGAATTCGATGTGCCAGGTCTCCTTGGCGGAGCCCGGCTTATTAAGACGGGTGCGAGACAGAAAGCGGGTCTCGGCGGGGCTCTCGCGCGAACATCCGGGCGCGGCGGCCGGTGCAGCCGTAGCAGCGGCAGACGGGATCGTTGCGTTCGGTGCCTTGGCTGCTGGAGGCGGCGGCGAACTGCCCAACTCCTGGTGCAACGCCTTGAGCATGCGGGTGGTCTCCTTGCCACCGGGCACGCAGAGATTCAGCTTTTCCTCTTTTTGCGAATAGATGGCGTCGGAATAGTCCTGGCAATTGTATCCGCATTGTCCGCAGTCCTGTTGTCCCATTGCCGCCATCAACCGGCGGCGCAGGGGACGCCCTTCGGCAAGCTTCATGCGTTCGGCAAGTTCCATGGCGGGATCGTGCCAGGGCGCGTCGTCGTCTTCCTCCGCGGCGCCTGCTTGCGGCGTTTCCCGTGAGGTCGAGGCCACCCGGAAACATTGCGGCGGCCTGCTCCAGCGATAGCGGCGTGACGCCAGGTTCGAGCGCCAGCAGGCCGGCGAACAATCCGTTCAACCAGACGCGCTGCTCTGCGCTGAACGGCGCCGATTCCGGAATGAGCGTGGGCAGCGGCATGTGCGGCGAACTCATTCGACGGCCTCGCCCGCTGCCAGCGATTTGAGTGCGTCGACCTCGTGCCGCCGTGCGAACGCAAGGAAGCTTTCCTGCGGCGATGTCCGGTGTGCGAGATAGCTCTTGAGCACCCGCTCGATCGCTACCGGGGCGTCCTCTGCCTTGACGTCGCGATAGATTTCGCGGGCGACCGCTGCATCTGGTCCAAAGCCGCCACCGACATAGACGTGATAGCCCTCGACGGCGTCACCGTCCTCGGAGGTCTGCACCTTGCAGGCCAACAGCCCGATATCGCCGACGTAGTGCTGCGCGCAGGAATGATGACAGCCCGTGAGATGGATGTTCACGGGGCCGTCGAGGGTGATCCTGGTCTCGCACCAGCGCGCGATCTCTTCGGCGTGGCGCTTGGTATCGGACGCCGCGAACTTGCAGCCGGCGTTGCCGGTACAGGCCACGAGCCCGGCGCGGATGGAATTCGTCCGCGTCGAGAGGCCGAGCGCTTCAATCCGCGCCTCGGCGTCCCGCACTTTTTCCGTCGGGACGCCCGAGATCAGGAGGTTCTGCCAGACGGTGAGGCGGATATCGCCATCGCCGATATCCCGCGCGATTGCGGCAAGCCCGCGCATCTGTTCGGCCGTCATTTTGCCGACCGGCAGGACGATGCCAATCCAGTGATGATCCGGCTGCTTTTGCGAGCGCGCGCCGATATGGGCCAGGCGGTCGAACGCCGGACGCGGCAGCAGCGCATCCGCGCTCACACGGTCAAGCTTGCGGCCGAGTTTCTCCTCGGTGAGCGCGACGACCTTGTCGATACCCAGGCGGTCGATGACGTATTTGAGCCGCGCCTTGTTGCGGTCGGTGCGGTCGCCGTGATCAATGAAGACGCGTACCACGGCGTCCGCCACCTTGGTCGCATCTGCCGGCCGCACCACGACGCCGGTTTCGCGGGCGAAGTCCATATGGCCGGTGATGCCGCCGAGAAGCAGCCGGAACCAGACGCCAGGTTCGACGCCGAAGCCGTCCTTCACCTCGACCGCTTGAAAGGCGATGTCGTTGGTGTCCTCCAGCACCGGGATGACGCCGGCACCGTCGAATGCGACGTTGAATTTGCGCGGCAGCCCATACATCGCCCGCTCGTTGAGGATGTGGAAGTGCCATTCGCGCGCATAAGGCCGCGTATCGATCAACTCCTGCGGATCGATGCCGGCGGTCGGTGTGCCGGTGACATTGCGGATATTGTCTGCGCCGGAGCCACGCGACGAGAGGCCCAGGTCCTGGACGCCCTCGACCATTGCGACGGCATTCTTGGCCTCGATCTCGCGGACCTGGAGATTTGCGCGCGTGGTGACGTGGGCGTAACCGCCGCCGAGACGCTCCGCGAGATCGGCGACGCCGGCGAACTGCCAATGCGTGAGGATGCCGTTGGCGATGCGCAGCCGGCACATATAGGAGTTCTGGTTCGGCGCCACATAGAACAGGCCGAAGTAACGCCAGCGGAAATTGTCGGGTGGCTTGGGATATTCGTTGGCGGCAGCCTGCGCCTTGAGCCGCTCGTAGCCATCGAGCGGATTGAGTTCGCGCTTGAATTTCTCCTGATCGGACAGCTTGCCGCCGCTGCTCAATACGCGGTTCTGCGCCCGGAACGCATCGGCCTCCGGGCCGCTGGTTTCGGCCGCTGCCGCAGTCGCGGGCGCGCCAACGCCGCCGCGGGCTGCCTTGGCGATCTGCAGGCCTGCGACGAATCCTTCCAGGTAGCGCTTCTGCTCAGGATCGAACTCGCCGGACATCGGTCCCTTCTTGAGCACCCGGGACGCGCGAGCATGTTGGGCGGTCGGCCGCGTGCCCGCGCGTTATGCTGCAAAGCAGCAAAGATTGTGCCAGCCCGGCAAGCATTGAATTTTATGAAAGATTCCGGCCGCGTTGGAGACGACCGGAATTGCGTGGTCGGCGGCTTGGCAGTTTCCCGGCGGTCCCTGCCTAGCCCTTGGGCGCGCCTAGAAATTAGGCGCGTCATTGGAGCCGGAGGCGCTGCCTGCCTGATGGGGTGCAATCCGCGCCAAGACAGGCCAGGCAACGCGAGGGCCACTAGGCGCAGGTATTGGTGAGCGTGCCGACGCCTTCGATCCAGATCTTCACGACATCGCCGGGTTTGAGGAACTCCTTGCGGGCAAGGCCGACCCCTGCGGCGGTGCCGGTCAGGATCAGATCGCCGGGCTGCAGTGTGATCATCGTCGAGATATGTGCGATCTGCTCGGCGAGCGTGAAGATCATCTTGCTGGTGTGGGAGTCCTGCTTGATGACGTCGTTCACCCACAGCTTGAGGGCGACGTTCTGCGGATCGGGAATGTCCTCCGCCGGCACGATCCAGGGGCCGAGCGGGCAGGCGTCGTCGAAATTCTTCTGACCGAGCCAGTCGAATTTGAACGGTGAGGTATCGGAGACGTGCGGGCGCTTGGTCAGGTCGCGCGCGGAGAGGTCATTAGCAATAGTGTAGCCGGCGACATGATCGAGCGCACGTGCGAGAGGTACGTTTCGCGCCGGCGTGCCGATCACCGCCGTGAGTTCCGCCTCCCAGTCGACCATCTTGGAGTAAGGCGGCAGCTTGATCGTGCTGTCGGGCGGCGCAAGACAATGCATCGCCTTGATGAAATGCCACGGATTGAGCCCGACGCTGTGCGGATCGGGCTCCGGCGCGATGTTCTGCACCTTGGCCATTTCCATCATGTGGTCGGTGAAGTTGGCGCCGGCACAGAAGATGCCGCTGGGCGTCTGCACTGGTGCCAGCAGCTTGGTGTCACGTAACGGAAAGCCACCGCTCTTGCCAGCCGCGCCATCGGCGGCGTTCCGCAAGACGTCTCGCGCCGACGGCCAGTCGCGCAGCACATCCAGCATGGTCACATAGGATGACCGGCCGGTGATGGCCGCGAGGTCAAAGACGGTCTCGCCGACGACCAGGCCGGCGCGCGGCCCCTGCGGCGACTGATAGGTCACCAGCTTGTATTTTGCCATTTTGATTGTCCCCGGCCGACAGCGCGACGTTATATCAGTGGCGACTTCGTGTCAGTGCCTTCTTCCCATGTCGGCGGCTCATGATACGATACGATTGTATCGAAGGGTAGTATCAACGGCCGGATAGGGACGAAATGACCGAGACATCGGCAACGACCGGCGGTGCACGCCGGCCGGTGATCGACTTTCATGCGCACATCCTGGTGCCCGAGGTGTATGGCGTCGCCGCCGAGCACAACATCTTCTCCGAGTTGCCGACCGATCCGGGCGTCACCGACGAGATGCGCGAGCAGATCAGGGCGCGTGGCGGTTTCGTGCTCGGCCGGATGAGCGACGTCACCGACCGCCTCGCCAAGATGGATGCCATGGGGGTCGATGTTCAGGTACTGACCGCGAGCCTCGTACATCAGGGCCTGGAGTGGGCCGACGCGCAGACGAGCCTGCGGCTCGCAAGGACCACCAACGACTGGATCGCCCGGGTGGTGGCTGAGCGGCCGGACCGCTTCATCGGGCTCGGCACGTTGCCGCTGCACGTGCCGTCGCTTGCCGTTCCGGAGTTGGAGCGCTGCGTGCGCGATCTCGGCCTGCGCGGCGTCGGCATTTCGTCGACCGCCGGCGGACTGGAGCTTGGCGATCCGCAGCTTGCGGCGTTCTGGGCTAAGGCCGAGGAACTGGACGCCGTCATCTATATCCATCCGGGCGGCAATCGCGACCCGCGCTTCAAGCGGTTTCATCTCTGGAACAGCGTCGGGCAGGCATTCGAGGAAGCGATGGCGATCTCGTCGCTGATCTATGACGGGGTGCTGGAGCGCCACCCGCAGCTCAGGATCTGTATTTCGCACGGCGGCGGATACATGCCGTATTACATGGGCCGGATCGATCGCAACTACCTCGAAAAGGCCAACACGCGCGTCAACATGACCAAACCGCCGATCGACTATCTGCGGATGCTCTACTACGATTCCTGCGTCTACGAACGGCCGGTGCTGCAGCATCTCGTCGACAAGGTCGGGGCCGATCGCGTGGTGCTGGGATCGGACTATCCGGTGGGCGAGATGAAGCCGGTCGAATTCGTGCGCGAGGTCGATACGCTTTCGGACCAGCAGAAAGACCAGATCGTGGCGACGAACGCCGCAACGCTGCTCGGGCTGGCAAACTAGGCGCACGGCGGCGAAAACAACAGGGGCAGGACAATGGCCAAGATTAAGCGGATCAATCCGAAGAACATTTCGAAACCATTCTCAAGCTACTCCCACGTGGTGACGGCCGAGGGCGCCAAGAAGCTCGTGTTCTGCGCCGGGCAGGTCGCTGCCGACACCGACGGCAAGGTGTTGCCGCCGGACAATTTCGAGGCGCAGGCCAAGCTGGTGATGAAGAACCTGAAGCATGCGCTTGCCGCAGGAGGCGCCAAGCTCTCCGACGTGACCAAGATCACGATCTACATCTGCAGCCCGCACGATGTGCCGAAGGCGCGCGGTATTCTGCAGGAGTATTTCGGCAAGCATCCGCCCGGGAGTACGTTGTGCATCCTTCGCGGATTGGCAAATCCGAATTTCCTTCTCGAAATCGAGGCGATTGCCGCGGTGTAAGCATCGGCATGCCGTATGGGGCGCGGGAGAACGGCCGCCAAGGCCGAGAGAAACGATCAGAGAAAGCGCAGCCATTTCCGCCGTGGGCCCGCTTGCTGGCGGCCCGCCATGGGTGCGACAACTGAGAAACTAACCGGAGGAGGACGTCGGCGATGCGCGTGGTCGCACTCGAAGAGCATTTCGCAGTTCCAGCGTTGGTGCGAAAAATCGACCCAGCCGCCATTAGCCGCCGGGGCTACCGGCCAAGAAAAGCGCCCGCGAACGGGTCCGAACCCACTGGAGCTTCTGCCCGAGATTGGAGAGCGGCGTCTGCAGTCGATGGACGAGGCCGGCATCACGGTTCAGGTGCTCTCCAATAGCGGACCGGGGCCCGATCTCGTACCCGGTGCGGACGGCGTCGCCATGGCCCGCGAGATGAACGATCACCTTGCGGCGGCGATCGGGCGCCATCCGGACCGGTTCGCCGGTTTCGCCGTGCTGCCGATGCAGAGTCCCGACGCCTGCGCTGCTGAACTCGCACGCGCCGTGAAGGACCTGCGCTTTGTCGGTGCGCTTATCAACGGGACGACCGAGGGGCGCTTCCTCGATGATCCGAGCTACGATGCTCTTCTGGCGGCGGCCGTGGAGCTCGACGTGCCGATCTACATCCATCCGCATCTTCCGCCCGAGCCCGTTCGCCAAGCCTACTATGCCGGTCTGGAACCGGGGGCGGGCCGCGTGCTCGAATTGGCCGCCTGGGGATGGCATTCGGAGACGGCGATCCATGTGCTGCGCATGGTGATTGCGGGAACGCTGGACCGGCATCCGCGGTTGCGGCTTGTCATCGGCCACATGGGCGAAATGTTGCCGGTGATGTTGGCACGCATCGACGAAGTGTCCGCACTCGACGTCGGGCATCTGAAGCGGCCCATTAGCCGCGCCATCCTCGACCAAGTCTGGCTCACGACCAGCGGCATTTTCAGCGAGCCGCCATTTCTCGCGGCGTTGCTGACCTTCGGGATTGACCGCATCATGTTCTCGGTCGACTACCCCTACGCCCCCAACGGGAGGGGTCGCGACTTCCTTGACGGCATCTCGCTCGCCCCGGCCGATATGGCCAAGCTCACGCATGGCAACGCGGACGCGCTGCTGAAGCTGAGAGCTGGGACGAGTTGAAGAATGAGTCCGGTCTTTGAACCCACGCGACCGTGCGAGGTAACGAGACCGTTTCAATTTAAAAAATTCGTCAGGGGACGAAACGCCAATGGATGAACGGTTATTCAATCCGATTTCGACAGCGGAGCTCGAGCGCCGCTGGGCGGCCGCGCGCAGGGAGATGGCGGAGCGCAAGATCGATGCCCTCCTGATGCAGCAGAACAATGACTGGCTTGGCGGCTATCTCCGCTGGTTCACCGACACCAACCTGAGCAACGGCTACCCGCGCACCGTCATCTTCCCGGTTGCCGACCTGATGACGGTGATCGACATGGGTCCGTTCGGTGGCCGCCGCAAGCTCGATGGCGCCGACGAGACCAATCCTGGTGTCGGCGAAATGATCTTCACGCCCGCGTTCACCAGCGTGGCCTACACCGACGAATATCAGGCCGAACTCACGGTGGCTGAGTTGAAGCGGCGCGGCTACCGCACCATCGGCTGGCTCGGAAGCGGCGCGATGCCGCACAAATTCGTGTCGCGAGTCGAGCACGAATTGGGGGGGCGAGTCGACCTTCGTCGATGCGACCGAGTTCATCGACCGCATCAAGGCGCGCAAGAGCGACGAGGAGATGCAGCTCATCCGCATGGCGGCCGAAATGCAGGACGAGATCTTCACCCGGGTGTGCGCGAAAATCCGTCCCGGGATGCGCGATAACGATGTGACGGCGTTGGCGCAATACGAAGGGCGGCTGCTCGGCAGTGAGCAGGGGCTGTTTCTCGGATCGTCGGCTCCCCTTGGTCAGGCATCGCGTTTCATCGACCGTCACATGCAAGGCCGGGTGCTGCGACAGGGCGAACATTTCAGCCTTCTGATCGAGAATAGCGGCCCCGGCGGTTTCTATACGGAGATGGCCCGCACCATCGTGCTGGGAAAAGCCTCGAACGAGCTGATCGACGGGTTCGAGTTCGATGAAGGAGGCGCAGGCCCATACTTTGAGTCTGCTCAAGCCCGGCACGCCTTGCGCCGAGGTCGCCGCCAAACACGATGACTATATGCGCAGCCACGGGTTGCCGCCGGAACTGCGGCTGTACGCCCATGGGCAGGGCTACGACCTGGTCGAGCGGCCGCTCATCCGCGCTGACGAGACGATGGCGATCGAAGAAACCATGAACCTCGCGGTTCATCCCGGCTACGAAACCCCTTCGATCTTCGCGGTGATCTGCGACAACTATATCATCGGGCCGGACGGACCAGGCCAATGCCTGCACAAGACCCCGAAGCAGGTCTTCGAGGTGTAATCCGCGCATGACAATCGATGTTTTGAGCATCGGCTCATTTCCGCAGGCGACGGATGATGAGCTCGCCAGACGGTTCGCGGTCACCCATCATTTCCGTCAGCCGGCACCCGAAGTCCTGAGCGATGAGGTTAAATCGCGCGTGCGCGCGATTGCGACCGAGGCCAATCACGGGGCAAGCCGCGCGCTGATCGAGTCGCTGCCGAACCTCAAGGTGATCGGTGTCTTTGGCGTCGGCACCGATCTGATCGATTTGGCGGCCGCGCGCGAACGCAAGATTCCCGTGACGAATACGCCGAATGTCCTCACCGACGAATGTGCCGACCTTGCGATCGGAATGATGCTGGCTTCGGCACGGCAGATTGTGTTCGCCGACCGCTATGTGCGCGACGGCACATGGGCGAGCAAAGGCCCGATCCCGCTTGGGCGCAGCGTCGGTGGCAAGACGCTGGGCGTGCTCGGCCTCGGCGGCATCGGCCGCGCCATCGCGGATCGCGCGGCGGCATTCCGGATGCGCATTCTCTATAACGGCCCGCGTCGCAAGCCGGACGCGCCCTACGAGTACGTCGCCGATCTCATCGAGATGGCAAAAGCGAGCGACTATCTCATGGTCGCCTGCAAGGGCGGCCCGTCGACGCACCACATTGTTTCGGCCGCGGTGATCGATGCGCTTGGTCCAAAGGGGACCCTGATCAACGTCGCGCGCGGCACGGTCGTTGACGAGGTGGCACTCATCAAGGCGCTGTCGGAGGGGCGGCTCGGCCATGCCGCACTTGACGTTTTCGACAACGAGCCGCATGTCGCGCCCGAGTTGCTCGCGCTCCCCAATGTGATCGTGCAGCCGCACCAGGGCAGCGCCACCGTCGAGACCCGCACAGCCATCGGCCAACTGATGATCGATAACATCAGTGCGCATTTTGCCGGGAAGCCGTTGCTGACGCCGGTGCGCTGATGGCGGGCGTTGGGCCGCGTGCATTGCGGTGGCTGTTCGGTTAGCTTGCATCGGCAACAAGACGCGATCAGGGGAGAGGCGGCGGTCCATGGCTGAGCCGCAAATCGTCATCGAAGGCGTGCATCACCTCTACCGGCCGCCGAGCGGTCGGCCGGTGCTGGCGCTGGAGGACGTGTCGCTCGATGTCCGGCCGCGCGAGTTCCTGGCGCTACTCGGGCCTTCGGGCTGCGGCAAGTCGACGCTGCTCTATCTGCTTGGCGGCTTCCTGCCGATCGAGAAGGGCAAGATCCTGATCGAGGGCAAGCCGGCCGGTGCACCGGGACCGGACCGCGGCATCGTGTTCCAGCACTTTGCGTTGTTTCCCTGGAAGAGCGTGCGCGCCAATATCCTCTATGGCCTTGAGCGCATGGGGTTGCCGCGCGAAGAACGCGAGAAGCGCGCGCAGTCGTTCATCGATCTGGTCGGCCTGAACGGGTTCGAGGACAGTTATCCCTCGCAGCTCTCCGGCGGCATGAAGCAACGCACCGCGATCGCGCGCACGCTCGCCTTCGATCCGAAGATTCTGCTGATGGACGAACCGTTCGGCGCGCTCGATGCGCAGACCCGCAGCCTGATGCAGGAGGAACTGCTCAGCATCTGGCAGCGCACGCCGAAGACGGTGATCTTCGTCACCCACGATGTGCAGGAGGCGGTCTACCTTGCCGATCGCGTCGCCGTGATGTCGGCGCGGCCGGGACGGATCAAGGCAATCGTCGACACCAAATTCGACAAGAACGACCCCAATATCCACAAGGCGCAGAGCTTCGTCGACAAGGTGGACGAGATCTGGAATTTGGTACGCATCGAGGCGATCAAGGCGCAGGGAGGGCGCGCGTCGTGAAAACGCTGTGGCGATACTCTCCGCTCATTCTGCTGGCGCTCGCCTGGGAGATCGGCGCACGCACCGGCATCGTCTCGACGCTCGCGCTGCCGCCCTTGAGCGAAGTGCTCGTATCCTGGTTCGATCTCGTCAAGAGCGGGGAACTCATCACCAATGCAGCGGCGTCGCTGTGGCGCGCCGTTGCCGGGCTGTCGCTCGCGATCGTGATCGGCGCCGCGCTCGGCATCTTCATGGCCTGGTGGCGGCCGGTGAACGTGCTGCTGAGCCCGCTGGTGGAGATGTTCTATCCGATGCCGAAGTCCGCGTTGATTCCGGTGACGGTGCTGTGGCTGGGCTTCGGCAACGGCTCGAAAATCCTGCTGATCTTTCTCGGCTGCATGCTGCCGGTGACCATCGGCGCCTTCAACGGCGCACGCTCGAGCGAACAGGTGCTGGTCTGGTCGGCGCGCAGCATGGGCGCCAACCGCCTGCGCATGCTGTGGGACGTGGTGGTGCCGAGCGCGATGCCGGAACTGCTCAACGGCATCCGCACCGCGCTCGCGCTGGCGTTCATCCTGCTTGTCACCTCCGAACTGATCGTGGCGCAGTCGGGGCTCGGCTATCTGATCGGATTTCTTGGCGCTAACGGCAGCTACGACGCGATGTTCGCGGTGGTGCTAACGGTCGCGTTCCTGGGCTTCGCGGCCGATCGCGGTTATCTCACCATCATGCAACGGGTGCTGCGGTGGCAGCAGTGACGCGGGAGCCGGCGCGCGCCGCCGCGGCCGAGTTCGCGCCCGGGTCGCCCGAGCCGGCGGCGCGGCGGATGTCGCGCGCGCTGCTCTGGGGCTTTGCGCGGGTGTTCTCGATCCTTGTTCTGGCCGCTAGCGTGGGAATTGTTCGCCCGCTCGGGCGCGGTGACGCCATTCATGCTGCCGAAGCTCAGCGCGGTGCTGGAACGGATCTGGACCGACCTCCTGTCCGGCGAATTGCTGCTCAATACCGGCGTCACGGTCTATCGCGCCATGGCGGGATTTCTGATCGCTGCCGTTGCCGGCATTATTTTGGGTATGGCGATCTCGCGCCGTGGCGTGGTGCACTGGTTTTTCGATCCGATCGTGTCCGTCGGTTTTCCGATGCCGAAGATCGCGTTTCTGCCGGTCGTCATCCTGTGGCTCGGCGTGTACGACATCTCGAAAATCTCGATGGTGGCGTTCGAGGCGATCTTTCCGGTGGTGACGGCGACGATTATCGGCATCCGCGGGGTCGAGCGCGAACTGCTCTGGTCGGCGCGCAACATGGGGGCAGGAGAGCGTGAACTGCTCTGGCAGATCGCACTGCCCGCTTCGATGCCGCAGATCATCACCGGGCTGCAGGTGGCCCTGCCGATCTCGCTGATCGTCGCCATCGTGTGCGAGATGCTCATGGGCGGCTATGGGCTGGGCGGCGCCATGATTACGGCGTCGCGCTTTGCGGATTCGCGCGGCGTATTCGCCGGCATCGTGGAAATCGCGGTGGTCGGCTACGTGCTGGTCAAAGGCATGACAATCATGCGCCGCCGTCTGTTGCTGTGGCATCAGGAGGCGCTGACGCCGAGCACGGTGTGAAACTATGAGAAACGCCCATTTCAATCTCATGCCTGGCCTGAGCCGGCGAGCAGCGCTCGGCTTCGGCGTGGCGGCTGCGATGACCGGGTTCTTCCCCCGTTGGCGCGCGGCCGCTCAGATCCGCGTGCCGGCCGAAGTGCAGGCCCGGTTTCTCGGTTGGTCTCGCATGGCAACCGGATTTGCTGATCTGCCGGCCGACACCGCGCGAACATGCCTCGAGCGACATTCTTCGCTCCGGCGTCACTCTTGAGAGCTTATCCGCGCTTGATCCGGGCGCCTACCGGGGCACTTCGCTCGAGAAACGGTTGCTTGAAGCCTGGTACACCGGCGTCTTCAAAACCGACGGATCGTCCGAGACACGAAGCTACGAGACGACGCTGATGTGGCAGGCCGCGGGGATCGATCCGCCGCCAACGACCTGCGACGGCGGGCCGGCTCGTTGGGCGTCGGCGCCTTCGAACCTTTGAAGAGCGACCTTTGGCCGAGGAAAGCGATGTCCTGATTGTGGGTGCCGGCGTTGCCGGTGCGCTCATTGCGTGGAGCCTGGCGCGCGCCGGCGCACGTGTGACGGTCGTCGAGGCGGGGCCGGAAGTCGACCGCGGCGCAGCAGTCGAACGCTTCGAGCAATCGGCCGTCAGGGTGCCGGAAGCGCCGTATCAAAACGCCCCCTATGCTGAAAGCCCGGCGACGATCGGGGATACTTACATCCAGCAGATCGGCCCTGACCCCTTCCGCAGTACCTATCTGCGGCAGGTCGGCGGGACGACGTGGCATTGGCTCGGCACCGCGCTTCGCCTCCTGCCGCAGGACCTGGAATTGCGCAGCCGTTACGGCGTCGGCGCCGACTGGCCGCTGGCGTATTCCGATCTCGCGCCTTGGTACGACGCAGCCGAAGCCGAGCTTGGCGTATCGGGCCACGACGACGATCAGTTTGGACCGCCGCGCCAAATCGCCATATCCCATGCCGGGATTGCCAGCCACGCTCGGCGACCGGCTGATGGATCGGGCGGCCAGCCCGCTAGGTTTCAAGGTGCGGGTCTTGCCGCAAGCGCGAAACTCGCAGCCCTTCGACAACCGTCCGGCCTGCTGCGCCAGTTCCTCGTGCATCCCGATTTGCCCGGTGCAAGCCAAATACGATGCCACCGTGCATGTGAGAAAGGCCGAGGCCGCCGGCGCTCGTATCCTGCCCGATTCCGTTGCGGTGCGGGTAGATGTAGCGCACTGACGGCGATGTCATCGTGCAGTCCTGATTCGTCGGCCGGACCGCAGCGAGACGATCACTCAGTGCGCGCCATTTCGTCATCGCCGCCAATGCGATCGAAGGACCGAAGCTGCTGCTCATGTCGCGGAGCGAGCGAACACCCAACGGCGTTGCAAACAGTTCGGATGCGGTCGGGCGGTATCTCATGGATCATCCGGTGCAACTGACCCGCGCGCTTTCGCCGGTACCGGTGTGGCCGCGCCGTGGCCCGCAGGAGGTAAGCGCCATCCACGGAATGCGCGACGGCGGTCACCGCCGGGAGCACGGCGCATTTCTGATGAACGTCGGAAATCAGGGCTGGGAGTGGGCGGGGCCCAATCTCGCAGGCCTCGCCAAGCGGTTTATCGAGGCCGGGCTCTCCGGGCGCGAGCTTCTCGATGCGGTTCGATCGCATTCGTCGAGAGAGATGACCCTGGTCGCGCTGACCGAACAATTGCCCGATCCCGACAACCGGGTAACGCCCGACTTCCAGCGGCTCGACGCCATCGGCGTCCCCAAGCCGCGCATCTTTTTCCGGCTTGATCGATACACCGTGACCGCCTTGGCAACGGCGCGCAGGATACACGAGCAATTGTTTCAAGCGCTCGGTGCCACTGACATGGGACACACGCCCTATGCCGAAGGCGCCGGCCACATCATGGGCACCACCAGGATGGGAACAGACAGCAAAACGTCCGTGGCGAACTCAAGCGGTCGCAGCCACGACCATCGCAATCTCTGGTTCGCCGGTTCGTCGCTGTTTCCAACGTCCGGCACCGCCAATCCCACGCTGACGATTGCGGCACTTGCACTGCGGACCGCCGCAGCGATCAAGGCTGCCGTGGGTCGATAGGGTCAGAGAGTGGACCAGATCCGGTTCAAACTTTAAATCGGATCTGGTCTGGTTTCGCCAACGCAAACCGGCGTCTACTTCAGGCGTTTGGCGGCTTCTTCGAGGATGCTCAGGTCGGTGTGCTTTTTGACGTCGAGGTTGCCGCGAACGAAGCCCATGTCCTTGGTCATATCGACGTTCTTCTGCAGCGCCACAAGGTCCGGCATCATGTTCGGATCGTGATAGGTGTCGCGCTTGGTAAACAGCCAGTCGAAGCTTTCGGGCGGCCGTTTGGTGACGCGGCCGGCGATCGCCATCACCTCCTTATGGTTGGCGGGGTCGCGGTACCAGCGGGTGATGCGCAGCGTGTCCTCCATGAAGTCGACCATGGCGGCGCGGTTCTTGTCGAGGAACGGCTTGCGTGCCGCCCAGACGATCATGTCGGTCACGCCAATGGCGTCGCGTTGGGTAAACAGCGTGCGGCCGATCTTGCGCAATTCGGGATCGTAGGCGAACGGCAGGATCGCCGGGATCATGTCGACCTTCTTCTCGGAAAGCATCGCCCGCATGGTCGGGAACGGCGCCTCGATGATGGTGTAGTCGCGCTTGTCCTCGAGCCCGTTCTTGCGCAGCATCGCGCGCGTCGCGACATCGATGGCGCTGCCGGCGGCGTTGGTCATGATGGCCTTGCCCTTGAGGTCCTGCACCTTGTGGATCTGGGCCATCCTTCAACACCATGTATTCCTGCGAGTAATAGCCCTCGACACCGTCACGGAATTCATCCGCGATGATGCGCAGGTCGTCGAGCCCGGCATTCTGGATCGCGATGCCGAGCGTCGAATAGGCGAGGTTGGAGATTTCCAACTCGTTGTTGGCGAGTGCCGTGATCATCGGCGGCGTGCCGGGATAGCGCACCGGCTCCATGATGTAGGACTTGCCCCAGTGCTTCGCGAGATCCTTCTTCTCCGCAAGGATCGAGGCCCAGTTGGTGACCGGCGCCACCCACGAATTGCGGATCTTGATGGGTTCGGCCTGCGCGGCGGCGACGCTGAACAGAGCGATAGCGGCCCCAGACAACAGCAATTTCAATGCACGCATGATTTTCCTCCGGGTTGCTTCTCTTTGCGTTCTTGTCTTCGGGTTCTTGGCGCGACGGTGCAAGCCGGCACGCAGCTTTGCAAGTGTCGAATTGGCGCACCGGAGGCCGCCAACCAGGACGCGCCTTCCCGCCTACTGTGTTCGCAGGCCCAGCACGCGCGCGGCATTGTTGAAACAGATGTCCTCGCGGGCGCGATCGTCGATCGGCACGGTGTCGATGAAATGCCCGGCCTCCTCGGCCTGCTTCGAACGGAAAATCCGCGGCAAACATCACGTGATCGAGACCGAGCGCGCTGACGGTGCAATTGAGCGGCTCCGCCGAGCACATGCCCGAGGTCGTGACGAAGATATTCTCCCGGATGTACTCGGAGGGGGCCTTTTTGAGCTTGAGGCCATGAAACTCGGCGCGGCTGTCGAACCGCCACAGCAGGAAGGGCAGGGTCTCGCCAAGATGGCCGAGCATCAGCTTGCTGTGCGGAAACCGGTCGAAATGCCCGCCGACGACGAGCCGTAGTGCGTGTGAGCCGGTTTCGAACCCCCACCCCCACATCGGCCGCATCAGCGACCGTGTAGCCAGACAGCACGGAGGGCTGTGCGACCGGATCCGCGGGATGCAGATAGATCGTGGCGCCGAGCGCGTCCGCGCGTTCCCAAAATGGATAGAGCTCGGGGGCATCGAGATACTGCCCATTGGTGTGGCCATTGATCATGGCGCCACAAAATTTGAGTTCGCGCATGCAGCGCTCGAGCTCGTCGGCCGCGGCCTTGGCGTCCTGCATCGGAAGGTGCGCAAAGCCCGAGTAGCGGTCGGGCCGTTTCGCAATTTCTTGCGCCAGGAAGTCGTTCGATTCGCACGCCTTGCTAACGGCTCTAGCGGCATCGCGCTCAACTTGCACACCGGGCCCGGCGATCGACAGCACCGACCGCGCGATGCCGGCCTGATCCATGTTCTGCAGGCGCTGCTCACCAAAGTCCGTGAGACAGCGGAAGAATTGTTCGCCGCGCTCCGGCGGTACCTCGGTCATTGTCGGCCGCCAGTATTCGATCAGGCCGGGAGACAGAAAATGCTCTTCGAGTGCAATCTTCTTGACCATGAAGCCTCTTGTTCGTTTCCTACCCTTGTCTTCTGTACCGTATTTTGGTCAAAGCGTATCAATGCGTGAGCCAGCCGGCAAGCTTCGGCACGCGCTACGTGTCGGCTACTGGGAGATCGGCATGCAACGGCAGAACGGCGGGGGCGCCGGCAGCGACAAAAGCCAGGTGCAAGTGATCGCGCGGGCGGCGGCCATCCTGCGCGCGCTCGAAGAGCAGCCGATCGGCCTGAGCCTCGGCCAGATCGCCCAGCGCGTCGATCTGGCGCGCTCGACGGTCCAGCGCATCGTTGCTGCGCTGGAAGCGGAAAAGCTGGTGATCGCTGCGTCGCCGACCGGCCGGGTCCGGCTCGGCCCGACGATCCTGCGGCTGGCGGCTTCGGCGCGCACCGATTTCGTCTCGGTCGCGCGTCCGTTCCTGATGCGGCTTTCGCAGGAATTGGGTGAGACCGTCGATCTCGCAACCATCCGCAAGGATCATCTGATTTTTATCGATCAGGTGATCGGGCCACATCGGCTGCGAGCGGTTTCCGCGATCGGAGAAACCTTTCCGCTTTATTGCACCGCCAACGGCAAGGCCTATCTCGCCCAGTTCGACGAGGTTGCGATCGCGCGCCTCATCGGGACGAGCTACGAGCAGCGTACGCCAAACACCATGACGCGGATCAACGGACTTATGAAGGAACTCAAGTCGGTCCGTAAGTCTGGCGTGGCGTTCGACTACGAAGAGCATACGCTGGGCATTTGCGCGGCCGGCGTGGTGATGCGCGATTTGCTCGGCAACGACGTCGCAATCTCCGTTCCAGTGCCGTCGCAGCGTTTCGGCGACCAGGAGAAGGTGATCGTCGAACGCCTCAAGGCTACCGTGCGCTCCCTGCAGGACCACCTCTCTGCTATCGCGGCTTGAATGATCTTTGCCGTTCGCGTCGCGCGGCAATTGTGCCGCACGGCGCATAGCGCCGCACCAGCGTGGGCAGCACCCCGTTCCGCTTGCGCGGGGCACGTTCCGGCATGTATGCTCAATCGATACAAGCGTACCGTCTGATGGGACAAGCGGCCAAAAGAGCCGCGGCCGAGCGAGCGCCCGCGGCGGCAATTTAAGGGAGGCATGTGGTGGCCAAGAAAATCCGCGGCGTGTTGCTCGAGGAAAACCTCAACAACAGCATGGGGCTCGAGTTCTACAACCTGTCTCATCGCTTCGGTTATCAGTCGCCGAATTGGCCGTATTTTGAAGACGTCAAGATCGAGCGCATCCACTACATGGCGAAGTCCGGCGTGTTGTCGCAGCGCATCACCACTTCGATGCACAACACCACGCATATCGATGCGCCCGCGCACGTCATTCAGGGCACACCCTTCATCGACGAGGTGCCGCTGCCGCATTTCTTCGGCTCGGGTATCGTGATTTCGATCAAGAAGAAGATGTGGGAGCAGATCACCTACGACGATCTGGAGAAGGCTGCCGGCAAGGTGGTGCGGCCGCGCGACGTGGTGATCGTCAACACCGGCTGGCACCATCAGTACGAAGACAGCGAGGACTATTTTTGTCGCGCGCCGGGCTTTGTGCCCTCGGCGGGCGAATGGTTCGTCGAAAAGAAGGTGAAGGTTGTCGGTCACGATACCCAGGCGAACGACCATCCGCTGGCTACCGCCATCGGCCCGCAGCGCAACGGGCCGCTGCATCCACATCTCGCCGACGAATACAAAAAATGGTCCGGTGGCCGCGACTGGAAGGACGATTTCCCCGAATGGGAGCCGGTGCACCGCATCCTGTTCAAGAACGGTATCCTCGGCATCGAGAACGTCGGCGGCGATCTCGACAAGGTCACCGGCAAGCGCTGTACTTTCGCGTTTTTCCCATGGAACTGGGATCGCGGCGACGGCTGCATCATTCGTCTCGTCGCCATAGTCGATCCAAAGGGATCGTACCGGATCGAGAAGGGGGAGAAATTCGCATGATTGTCCGCAAATTTTCCGAGGCCAAGGCCTACGACGCACCCAATCACCGCGACTACAAGTCGTTCCGGGTGTTCGGCGCCGAGATGGGCGGCTCGCAGACGCTGGTGTTCGGCATCTCGCACTTCCTGCCGGGTGGCGGCGCCGGACCGGACGCTTCGCCGCCAGAGAAGATCTACTACGTGCTGGCAGGCGAACTGACGGTGATCGCCGGCGGCAAGGAGACGGTCGTGAAGCAGGGTGACAGTTGCTATATCGGTCCGAACGAAAGTCGCGAGATCGTCAACCGTGGCCATGAGGTTTGCACCATCGCGGTTGCGGTCGCGCCGGTGAAATGAAAACGACGAATTCCGCTTCGCTCGTCATTCCGGGGCGCGAGCGTAGCTCGCGGGCGCAGAATCCAATTTGCTCATGCCAATGGATTCCGGGTTCGCGCCTCTCAAGTCGGCTGTAGCCGACTTGGGTAACTTAATGTCGCCGATTTCGGACAGCCCGGGATCGGTGGCGCGCCCCGGAATGACCAGAAGAGGTCGGCCATGTCCGAAGACTTTCTGAAAAATCCCGGTTCGCTGTTTGACGTGCGCGGCAAGACCGCGATCATCACCGGCGCTTCAGGGGCGTTCGGCGCACTCGCCGCGAAGGTGCTGGCCGGCGCCGGCGCGAATGTCGTACTCGCGGCTGGCAACGCGGGCGAACTGAAGAAGATCGCTGCCGAATGCGAGGCGCTCGGCGGCAAGGCCGAGACCATCGCGCTGCGGCCGAACTCTGCCGAGAACTGCGACAAGATCGTCGCCGCCGCGGTCAAGCGGTTTGGCGGGGTCGATATCCTGGCGACGGCTTCGGGCATCAACAAAGTCGCCAAGATCGTCGATCAGGCGCCCGAGACGTTCATGGAAGTGATGGATGTGAACGTCACGCAGTCCTGGCTGATGGCGCGCGCGGCCGGCAAGCAGATGCTGGCGCAGGGCAGGGGCGGCAAGGTCATATTCATGTCGTCGGCGCGCGGTCTCCTCGGTCACCCGGCGGGCTACACCGCCTATTGTGCATCCAAATCGGCGATCGACGGCGTCACCAAGGCGCTCGGCTGCGAATGGGGCGCGACCGGCATTACCGTCAACGCGATCGCCCCGACGGTCTTCCGCTCGCCGCTGACCGCCTGGATGTACGAGGACAATGAGAACGCCACCAACGTGCGCAAGGGCTTCATCAGCCGTGTGCCGAAGGGGCGGCTGGGCGAACCGTCCGATCTTGCCGGGCCTCTCCTGTTCCTCGCCTCCAAGGCGTCCGACTTCTACACCGGCCACATCCTCTACGCCGACGGCGGCTACACGGCGGGGTAATCGACGTGCTCGGCGTGCGCTTGCCTTTTTGCCCCCCACCCCCGACCCCTCCCCACCACTCCGCTCCGCTGCGTGGGGGAGGGGAGATCGCGCGGGCTTGCTGGAGTGACAAGCATCCATGAGCAAAGCGCGCATCGCCGTCATCGGCGCAGGCCTGATGGGGCACGGCATCGCGCAGGTGTTTGCGCTCGCCGGCCATGAGGTCAATATCTACGACCCGGTGATGGCGGCGCTCGACAGCGTCCGGGCGCGTATCCTCACCAACCTGAAGGACCTGGGCGACGATCAATCCGCGGTCGAACGCGTCACCCCATGTCACGACCTCACGGACGCAGTGCGCGAGGCCGACTACGTGGTCGAAGCGGTGCTCGAGGACTTGCCGCTGAAACAGAAGCTGTTCGCCGAGATCGAGCCGAAGGTGCGGCCCGGTACGATTCTGGCCAGCAATACTTCGGTGATCCCGATCACCAAAATCATGGAGGGCCTGAACGACCGGTCGCGTGCGCTCGGTACCCATTGGTGGAATCCGCCGTTCCTTGTGCCGCTGGTCGAGGTGATCGGGACGCAATGGACCTCGCAGCACGCGATTGATTGGACCATGGAACTGCATCGGGCGGCTGGAAAAATGCCAGTCCACGTCAAAAAAGACGTGCCGGGCTTCGTTGGCAACCGGCTGCAACATGCCTTGTGGCGGGAGGCGATCGCGTTGGTTGAGCACGGCATCTGCGACGCCGAGACCGTCGACACGGTGATTAAGGCGAGCTTCGGCCGGCGGCTGGCAGTGCTCGGACCGCTGGAGAATGCCGACCTTGTCGGCACCGATCTGACGTTGGCGATCCATCAAACCGTGCTGCCCGCGATCGAATCGCGGCCGGGTCCTTCGCCCTACCTGGAAAAGCTGGTGGCCGACGGTAAGCTCGGGTTCAAATCCGGCGAAGGCTTCCGCAAGTGGACGCCCGAGCAGCAGCAGGCGCTGCGCGCCCAGGTTCTGGCGCACCTCAAGAAGGCGCGGTCATGAATTGCGCGGCGCCGCGCTCTGCGCAACACTGCCGCTAATCGGCTGCGTCCAAAAGAAAAGACGAGGAACGCCATGGCTGCGAAGTCCGACAAGGTCATCATCACCTGCGCGATCACCGGCGCGATCCACACGCCGACGATGTCGGATGCGCTGCCGGTCACGCCGGACCAGATCGCCGAGCAGGCGATCGGCGCCGCCGAGGCAGGCGCTGCGATCCTCCACCTGCATGCCCGCAATCCGCAGGACGGGCGGCCGACCGGCGACCCCAAGGTGTTCATGGAGTTCCTGCCGCGGATCAAGCAGGCGACCGAAGCGGTGGTGAACATCACCACCGGCGGCTCGCCCACGATGCCGGTCGAGGAGCGGCTCGCCGGCGTCATGCAGTTCTCGCCCGAGATGTGCTCGCTCAACATGGGGTCGATGAACTTCGCGCTCTATCCGATGGCGGCGCGCTACAAGACCTGGAAGTATGACTGGGAGAAGCCATACCTGCTGGGTACCGACACAACGATCTTCAGCAACACCTTCCGCGATATCGAAAGAATCTCGAAGCTGATGGGGGAGGGACACGGCACCAAGTTCGAGCACGAGTGCTACGACACCGGCCACCTCTACAATCTGGCGCATGGCGTCGACAAAGGCTGGTTTAAGCCGCCGATCTTCCTGCAGCTTATCTTCGGCATTTTGGGCGGCATCGGTGCCGACATGGAGAACCTCGCCTTCATGAAGCGCACTGCCGACAAGCTGTTCGGCGACGATTACCAGTGGTCGGTGCTTGGCGCCGGCCGCAATCAAATGCCATTCGCCACGCAGGCCGTCATGATGGGCGGCAACGTGCGCGTCGGCTTGGAGGACAGCCTCTTTATCGGCCGCGGACAGCTCGCCAAGAGCAATGCCGAGCAGGTCGCGAAGGTGCGCCGCTTGATCGAGGAACTGGGCTATCAGATCGCGACGCCGAAGGAGGCGCGCGAGATGCTGGGGCTGAAGGGGCCGGACCGGACGAAGTTTTAGGACGAACAATAGGGCCGCGGGCGGGCCCTCAATTGGCCTCATGCTGAGGAGCGTCGCGAAGCGACGCGTCTCGAAGCATCGGGCCGCCCCATCCTTCGAGACGCGCCCTGCGGGCGCTCCTCAGGATGAGGGCAGAGCAGCGGAGTTGCAAAATGGCCAGCGACACCATCGTCGATATCTACTGCCACATCTTTCCGGACAAGTTTTTCCAGGAGATGAACCGGATTGCGCCAAAGCTTGGCAACATCGGGGCCCGACTGCGCGGCGTAAAGAAGCTGTTCGATCTCGACGAGCGCTTCCGCGAAATGGATCGCTTCGGCGACTACCGCGAAATCATCTCGTTGCCCAATCCACCGATCGAGGATTTTGCGACCGGCGAGATCGGGCTCAACCTGGCGCGGGTCGGCAACGACGCGATGGCGGAGCTATGCGCGCGCCATCCAGAGCGGTTCCCGACCTTCGTTGCGGCGGTATCGATGACGGACGTGGAAGGCTCGGTGAAAGAGGCCCAGCGGGCGGTCAAGGAATTGAATGCTGGCGGCATACAGATATTCACCAACATTGCCGGCAAGCCGCTCGACGATCCATCCTTCGAGCCGATCTTCAAAACGATGGCTGAACTCGATCGGCCGATCTGGCTGCATCCCGCGCGCACCGCCGCGATGACGGACTATGTCAGCGAAGAAAAATCCCGCTACGAAATGTGGTGGTGCTTCGGCTGGCCGTACGAGACGTCGGTCGCAATGGTGCGGATGGTGTTCAGCGGCTTGCTCGATCGCTATCCGAAACTCAACATCATTACCCATCACCTCGGCGGCATGATTCCATTCTATGACGGCCGCATCGGTCCCGGCCTGCAGGTGCTGGGCAGCCGCACGCTGGACGAAGACTATTCGAAGGTGCTGTCCTCGCTCAAGCGGCCGCACCTCGACTACCTGCATGATTTCTACGGCGATACCGCGCTGTTCGGTGGCGGCATCCAGGCGGTGCGCTGCGGGCTGGAGTTCTTCGGCAGCGAGCATGTCGTGTTTGCGACTGACACGCCGCTGGGTCCCATCGCGCCGACCATCGAGGTGATCCGTCAGCTTGAAATTTCCGAAAGCGATCGTCAAAAGATTTTCGCCGGCAATGCCGAGCGGTTGCTGAAGCTAAAATTATCCTGATTGGGAGGAAAAGCGATGACAAGAACATTGATCGCGTCACTGGCGTTCGTCTGCCTGGTGCCGCTTGTAGCGGTAGCAGAAGACTACCCGACAAAGCCGGTGACGCTGGTCGTCCCGGCGGCTCCTGGTGGCGTGACCGATGCGCTCGCGCGCATGCTGGCGCAGCGCTTCACGGCGGACTGGGGCCAGCAGGCGATTGTCGAGAACCGGCCCGGCGCCAACAACCAGATCGCCGCGGAGTATGTCACTAAGGCGTCCCCCGACGGCTACACGCTGTTCATCGGGCCAGAGACGACCTTCGTGGTCAATCCGAGTCTCTACGCCAAGCTGCCTTACGATCCGGTCAAGGGCTTCACGCCGATCAGCGGCCTCGTCACGATCAACCACGCGCTGATCCTCAACCCGTCCGTACCCGTCAAGAACGTCAAGGAACTGATCGCGCTCGCCAAGCAGAAGCCCGGCGAACTCAACTACGGGACCTTCGGCGTCGGTTCGAGCGGGCATCTCAACATGGAGCTGTTCCAGACCATGTCCGGCGCGAAATTCCAGGCGGTTCATTATAAGGGCGCGACCCCTGCGCTGACCGACGTCGTCGCCGGGCATATCCAGATGATGTTCATCAGCGTCGGCAGTGCCGTGCCGCAATGGAAGGCGGGAAAGGTGAACTTCATCGCGCTCGGCGCGAACAAGCGTATGGCGCTGCTGCCCGAAATGCCGACAGTGGCGGAAAGCGGGTTACCGGGCTATGAGGCGGTATCGTGGTTCGGCCTGTTCGGACCGCCCGGCATGCCGGCCGACCTGGTCGGCAAGATCAACGCGGAAGTGCGCAAGATATTCGCCGATCCAGCGATCAAGAAGGACTTCCTGGAGCGGCAGTATTTCACCGCGATCGCCGGAACGCCGGAGCAGCTAGCCGGCTATATCAAGAGCGAGGAGCCGAAGTGGCGCAAGGTGATCCAGGACGCGAAGTTGAAGGCGCAGTAATGCCGACGGCGCCGAGCGACAGTGGGTCAGCCTAAGTTCTCGCGACGGCCGAGGCGGCAGGGAACGGATGCTCAAGCAGGCGCTTGCGGCCGTCTCTCCTTCGTGGCGAACGACTCCGCGCACCGACGCCACCGTTCTGCGATCTGCAGCCAGGAGCGTCGGCCCGCCGCATCCTTCACTTGCTTGGCCTGGCGCTCGCATTCGGCGGCACGTCGCAGAAATTCGTCACTCAAAGTCAACCACGACATCAAAGGACTCCGCAGGTGCCCCGTCCCGTCTTCGATTAGACTAGACTAGCGCCGTCTTCCTGCCCAGTCCACGGAAGCGGCGACAAGCGATCTCTGTCGGTGAATCAAACCGCAACAAGTTCAGGCAAAGGCTGGCGCACCGGGACTGAAAAGAACTTCCGGCCGCCTGCGTCGCGGACGCTGATTTCCCAGCCCGACCAAGTACCTTCCTCGACGATTTCCAAGTCGATCGCGATCATTTCCGCGATTTGGTAGGCGGCTTCGGGGCTGGGTAGAACGCTTCCGCAATAATCGTATTCCAGGCGCTTTTCACCCACGCGGTCGAAAAAGTACCTTTTCATTTTTGGATACCTGCAGGAGCTAGTCAGGCTGGTGTTTGATATTTTCAGCTGCTCAGGCCGTCACAAATTGCGGTCACAAATTGCGGCGGCGCCACGTTCATTTTCGCAGGATGCTGCGAGCCGAAATCCCATGGGGGCCTCCCCTGTCCAAGCGCCGTACGTGAAATTGCCTATACTCCTCCTGCCGTTCTGCTAACGCGTTTGCTAAAGTTCGAATTGCCGGTTGAAAAGAGCGCCCGTCTTAATTCGGATTGATATTCTGGCTGACGTTGCGGCGCTTCTGACGAATCAAATCCCTAACAACCGCTTTGCATTGCCGCCGGCGAGCGCAGCAATGGTTGAATCGTCGAAATCTTCAACCATTGAAACGTGCCCGATGGGGTCGAACTCAGCCATGTCGAACGGATAGTCGGTGCCCATGATGATGCGGTCGGCGCCGAACAGCCGAACCAATTCGGCGAGTTGATGCGGCGTAAACACGACTGTGTCGAAGTAGATCTTCTTGAGGTAAGCGGTTGGTGGCTGCGGCAGATCGCCGTGTGAGTCGGAGCGCGCGCCCCAGGCATGGTCGATGCGGCCCGAATAGGCAGGGAGAAATCCGCCGCCATGCACCGCCAGGATTTTCAGATTGGGGTGGCGCTCCAGCACGCCGTCGAAAATGAGGTAGTGCAGAGCGATGGTCGTTTCGAGCGGATTGCCGATGACGTTGTTGAAATAGAAGCGCGAGAACCGCTTAGCCTCGGTGAAGCCATTCGGATGAATGACGACGAGCGCGCCAAGCTCCTCGGCCTTCTTCCAGAACGGCGCAAGGTCGGGGTCGGACAACTCGCGGCCGTCGACGTTGGTGAGTATTTCGACGCCCTTCATGCCAAGCGTTTTCATGCAGCGATCGAGTTCGTTGGCGGCCTCGTTGCCGTCCATCAGCGGCACGGTGCCGAGCGCGACGAATTGATCGGGCTTGCGCGCCACGTATTCGGCGAGGCCGTCATTGACGATGCGGGAGGCCTTGACCGAGATATCGAGTGGCACCGTATAAAAGCATTGGTTCGGCGGCGGCATGATGAGCTGCAGGTCGATCCCCATGGCGTCGAGATCGGCCAGACGGTCGTCATAGGCGGTGATGCGCGAGCGGATGTCCTCTTCCTGCTTCTGGCTGAGCGCGCGGGTCTCAGCGCTGGCGAAATGGAATAGCGGAATTCGCTCCATGTCGAGGTGCGGCTTGACGAAGGCGCCGGCCTGAGGGATCGCGACATGCGAATGAATGTCGATGGTCGTGCTCTTCGGCCTGATCTCGCGTCCCGGCCTACTGTGCCGGCGGGCCGCGGTCCGCTCATACTTGTTCCATTGCGTCGTCATTGTCGGTTTCGAATCCTTATTGTTGAATTAGTCTCTTCGGTCGTCCCCGCGGAACCGTCGAGGAAGCGGGAACCCAGCAGCGAATGAAGCCGATCGCTGCCAGTCGCTGATGGCGTGGGTCAAATGCCGAGATAGTTCGATTTGATTTCTTGATTATCCCAGAGTTCCTGCGGGCGGCCCGAATAGACGACCTGGCCCTTGCTGATGACGTGGACATAGTCGACCAGCTTGAGCGCAAGCGCAGCATTCTGTTCCACCAGCAGGATCGAGAGCCCCTGTTCCTTGAGCTTTCCGATCGCCTCCCAGACGCCCTGGATGATGATGGGCGCGAGCCCTTCGGATGGCTCGTCCATGATCAGGCAGTCCGGGTTGGTCATCAGGCCGCGCCCGATCGCGAGCATCTGCTGCTCGCCGCCGGACAAGGTCTTGGCGCGCTGGCTGCGCCGCTCCTGCAGGCGCGGAAACAGCGCATAGACGCGCGCCAGATTCCAGCCGTGGCGCTCCGGATTGCGCTCGGCCACCAGCAGGTTTTCTTCGACGCTCAGGGTCGGAAAGACGCGCCGGCCCTGCGGAACCAGACCCATCCCGCTACGGATCGTCTCAAACGATGAGATGTGCGTAATGTCGATGCCCTTGAAGACGATCTTGCCCCGGCGCGGTGGGGTGAACCCGACGATGGAATTCACGATCGTCGTCTTGCCGACGCCGTTGCGGCCGAGCAGTCCCAGAATTTGGCCCTGCTCGACCCGCAGCGACAATCCCTGCAGAACGTAAGCGTCTCCGTAGTAGGTATGGATGTCCTGGACTTCCAATATCGCCATGGATCACCCGGTCCCCAGATAGACTTCCTGTACTCTTGCGCTCTTGCGAATCTGTTCGGCGGTGCCCGTTTCCAGGACCTCACCGAAATAGAGCACCGAAATTTCATCGGCGACGTCGAAGACAACGTCCATGTCATGCTCGATCAGAAGGATCGCCAGATTGGGATCGAGCCCGAGCAAAAATTTCGCCATCTCGGACGTTTCGCCCGATGACAGGCCCGCCGCCGGTTCGTCGAGCAGGAGAATCTTCGGGTCGCTTGCGAGACCGAGGACGATCTCAAGCTGGCGCTGCTCGCCGTGTGACAGGTAGCGCACCTCGGTGTTCTTCCGGTCCATGAAGCTTGCGCGTTCCAAGAGGCCGTAAGCCTTGTCGTAGACATCCTGGTAGGAGGACTGAAACCGCCACATGACGAACTTGGTCGGCCGAACGCCCTCGATCGCCAGCACCACATTGTCGAGCACGGTCAGTTTCGGAAACAGGCTGGTGACCTGGAAGGTGCGCGCCATACCCAGCGCAGTGCGCCGGTGGCTTGCCCAGCTTGTGACATCCTGACCGAACAGCAGGACCTGTCCCGATGTCGCCGGGAATATTCCGGTGATCAGGTTGAAGAGCGTCGTCTTGCCGGCGCCGTTTGGGCCGATGATGGCCTTGCGGTCGCCCGGCATGATCTTGATCGTGACGTCGCGCACAGCCTGCAGCCCGCCGAAGCTTTTGGACAGGCTCTTGAGTTCGAGCACAGGTTGCCCGCCGTTCGTGGACCGGTCCATGTTCACGCGCAATCTCTGCTGTCGGATAATGACGGGATCGGGGCTCCGTGGTGGGGGCCCCGATCAATCGCAGCTATTCGCAGAACTTGCAGGGGGGGAAGTCGCGGCTGTAGACCGGCGTCTTCAGGAACTCGTCCTTCTTGAACTGTCCGAACTGATTGACGTTCGGATAAGTCTTGATGACCGTGTTCCAGAGTTCGTCCTTGGTATAGCCGAACATCTTCTTCTTTTCGACTTTCTTGATGTAGATGTTCTGCACCGGATTGCGCATCTCGTCGATCGTGACGGGGCCGCGGATCGAGTCGATCTTCACGGCGTTCATCTGCTTAATGAACGCGTCGGCGCCTGGATACTTGCCGTTGTCCTTGGACAGGACCTCATCGATCATCTGCGCCGTCGTGTAGTTGGTCTCTGAATAATATGACGGCACCTTGCCGTACTTGGCGCGGTAGGCCTTCACGAACGCCGCGTTCTTCGGCGTGTCGAGCGCGGCGCTGTATTGCAGGGCCGAGACGTGCCCGATCACTTCGTCGCCCATTGCCGGCAGCACGAACTCGTCGTAGCTCGTTCCGCCGCCGAGCACCGGCTTCTTGTTGCCGGAGGCCTTGAGCTGCTTGGGAAACTGCAGCGACATCGGTCCGACCATGAGGGTCAGGATCGCATCAGCGTCCTGCTTGATGGTCGGGATGTAAGGCCCGAAATCCTTGGTTCCGAGCGGGGGCCAGATCTTCTGGATGATCTTGCCGCCGCAAGCTTCGAACGCCCGCTGAAAGCCGCCGATCACCTCATAGCCGAAAGCATAATCGGCGCCGATGGCGACGATCTTCTTGTAGCCCTGGTCGCAGGCCCATTGCCCGAACGGGTGGCTCGGCTGCGAACTCGACCAGCCGGTGCGAATGAAATAGGGGTACTTGGCGAGGTCGCGTTGCGTCAGATCGTCCGCGGCCGCGACCGGCGACACGTAGACCACCTTATCGCTCGTGCTCACCGGCGCCAGTGCGTATCCGGCCGACGCCAGCAGGCCGCCGACGAAGAAGTTCACCTTGTCCTGCAGGATGAGCTTTTTGGCCTTGGTGACGGCGGTGTCCGGTTTGCCGACGGTGTCCTCGACGATGAATTTTACGTCCGCGCCGCCGAGCTTGTTCTTGTGCTCGTCGAGATACATCTTGAAACCGTCGACCATGTCCTTGCCGACCTGGGCAAAAATGCCGGTTGTCGGCGCCAGATAGCCGATGCGCAGTTCCTCGGCGCTGGCCGTTGCGGTCACACAGAATGCCAAGCTGCTACCAAGGAGCAGCGGGCGATAACGTCGTAGCAAGCTGGTCGTCATGTTCCATCCTCCTTTGTTGTTGTGAGCGTCTTCTCCCTCATCAGGTCGGCACAGGTGCCAGTTTCTCCGGGGCCTCCTGTTTGTCGGGCTGTTTTCGCCGCTGACGGATCCGTTCCGGAATTCCCATCAGGCCCGTTGGCAGATAGAGGATCGTCAGCACGTAAACCGCGCCCAGCACGTACTGCCACCAGGGGACCAGTGTGCTGAGATATTCGCGCAAGCCGAAGACGATGCTGGCGCCGATGACGCCTCCGACCAGCGTGCCGGCGCCGCCCAGCACCGCCATCAATAGCGCGTCGACCGAGGTGGTGAGTACCACGTTCTCGGGGCTCACGATGCCTGCGGTATGTGCCCACAGGACACCCGCCAGCCCGCCGAAGCCCCCGGCGATGATGAAAGCGATATATTTGTGCAGCCAGGTGTTGTAGCCCAGAATCTTCATGCGAAGTTCGCGCTCGCGAATCCCCATGAGGCTGCGTCCGAAGGGCGAGCGGACGAGCGTGTACATGATCAGGAGCGAGACCGCGAAGAATCCGAACACCAGGTAGAAGAAGGTCACTTCGTCAGCGAGGTCGATGCCGAACTTGGGCCGTTCGCGCAGATTGATGCCGTTGTCGCCGCCGGTGAGCGAGTTCCACCGGTAGGCGAGGCCCCAGACGCACTGGCCTAGCGCGAGCGTAATCATCAGGAAGTAGACGCCGGTCGCGCGGATGGCGAGCAGGCCGAAAATCGCTGCGAGCGCTGCCGCAAACAGCATTCCAAGCAAAACAACCAGCCAGAAATCGTATCCCAATCCGAAGTGGTATTTGGTCGCCAGGATCGCCGTCGCATAAGCGCCGACGCCGAGATAGGCCGCTTGCCCGAGCGATGCCAGGCCGGTGTAGCCGAGCAGGATGTCGAGGCTCATCACAAGAATCGAAAAAGCCAGAGCGCGCGTCGCCAGCAGGATGATGAACGAGTTGGTATTCGGAATGACGACCGCGATTGCAGCGAGGACTGCCATCACCACGAGGATCTTGGTTTTCTGGCTTCTCATCGGTCTCTGCTCATTCCCGTCCGAACAGACCGGTCGGCTTAACTGCCAGAATCAGCGCCATCGGCGCATACAGCGTGAAGTAGGAAATCTCCGGGAACAGCGCCTTGCCGAAGTTGTCGGCCAGTCCGACCAGCAGCGCCCCGATGGCAGCGCCGCCGAGGCTTCCCATTCCGCCAATGATGACGACCGCAAACGCAATCGGCAGCATCTCGAAGTCGAGGCCCGGATAGACGCCGAGAAAGGCGCCGCCGATCACGCCGCCCAATGCCGCCAGGAATGCGCCCAGGGAGAAAATCAGCATCGAGATGCGCGAGGTATCGATGCCGATGCCGCGCGCCATCTGCGCGTCGTCGACGGTGGCGCGCACCGCAGCGCCCATCCGGGTCTTTTCCATCGCGAGCCACAGGATCAACCCGATCGCCGCCGCAACGGCAATCATGAAGACGCGATAGAGCGGCAGATAGAGCCCGCCGATCACGACACTCTCGGTGAGCACTTCGGGCGGAGTAATGTCGAAGTTGTTGCCGGTCCAGATGTCGAGCGCTGCCTGCTGAAACAGGAAGGCAAAGCCCACCGTCAGCAGCACCTGGCGCAACGGGTCGAACCCGAGCGGCCGCAGAAAAATGCGCTCCATCAGTAGGCCGATGAGGCTCACGGTCAACGCCGCGACCGGAATCGCCAGCAGCCAGGAGCCGGTCGTCCAGATCACCGACAACGCGATGTAGCCGCCGAGCAGGAAGTAGGAGCCGTGCGACAGGTTGACGATCCGCATCACGCCGAAGATCAGCGAGAGGCCGCTGCCCACCAGGAACAGCAGCGCGCCGTAGGAAATGCCGTTAAAGGCCTGGATCAGCCAGAACTGGAGATTCATCCCGCGAAGATCCTCGGTTAACTGCAACCACCGGGAGCACTAGTCATCGGGCAACGACCATGAGCATAGCGTGGGCCGCGTCCTACCGACAGTCTCCAGATGGCCGCAGGAGTTTGGGGCCAAGGGGGCTGAAGGGCGCTAGTTTCGTGGAGCTTTGCCCTTGGCGGCTGGCGGTTTGACGGCCGGGATGATGGGCAGCAGCAGATAGGGCTGTTTGTCGCGGCCGAAATGCAGGCTGGTGATGCCGGCGAACACCGCCGGCGGCCGGTCGCGCGGGTCGTCGTGCAGGAACGGGCCGCAGCCGGTGAGCTCGTTCTTGAAGTTGGAGAGTTTGCCGCCGCTCGGTCCCGCCATAAACGTAGTCCTTGCCGCGGATGGTCAGGCCGATGCGGTGGCCGGCCGGCACCACGATGCAGGTCGGCCAGATTTCGATATCGACTTCGGCGACCTCGTTTTTCTTCAGCGGCTGCTTTCTGTCGTGGCTGTGATAGGGCCGGTACGGCGTGGACAGCTTCCGGTCGAGCTTGCGGTGGGAGGCGCGCAGCCAGCCCTGGCCGACCGGCGTGTGCGGATCGATGGCGCCCTGGAACACCACTTCCTTCAAGTCCGGGGTAAACACGCGCAGCACCACGAACAGGTCGGCGTCAGCGGTCGAGGAGGAGACGAATAACTTGAGCGCCGACGGTCCAGTGATCTCGGTCTCCTGCGTGAGTGGCTCGGTGAGGAACGTCACCCCGTCGCCCATCGCCTCGAAACTCATCACGGCCTTTGCGGCTGACCGCTTCCGGTTCAGCGCCCCGCTTGCGGGATCGAGATAGAATTTGGTCCACTTCGTGCGCTTGAGCGGCCATTCGTTCTCCGCGCGGGCGACGAATTTTTCACCCGGATGGCGCACCTGCAGCATGACCTTCGGCCGCTTGTCCCAGCCGTTGTTCCTGCCGTGCAGGAAATGATCGAAGAACGCGAGCTGCTGCTCGCGGCCGTAGTCGGTGTAGAAGTGCGTCCAGTGCTCGATGCCGTGCACTTCCAGCCATTTGTCTTTGGCAGCGGCGCGCACGAAGCCTTCGAAGTTGCCGCGTGGATGCAGCGGCTGCCCGCCCCAGTTAGCGGCCGAGAATAGCGGCGTCTTGACCTTCGACCACACCGGCGAGCGCGCCTTGTGATAGTCGTCGTCGAGCGGATGGGCGCGGATATCGTCGCCGAATGCGCTGCGGTTCTTCACCAGTTCGTCCTCGGACAGAACCTCCGGTCCGCACACCAGTTCGCCATGCACCCGCGATCGCTTGCCGCGTTCGCCCGCGCCGTACTGCACGGTCTTGACCTGCATGTCGTACCAGTTTTCCCAGAACGTGCAGAGAATGCCGCCGTGATGCGTCATGTCGCGGTACCAGTCGGCGGCGCCCTCCCAGATGCACATCGCGGCGAGGTGAGGGGGCTGCAGCGTGGCGACGTGCCACTGGTTGATACCGTAATACGAAATGCCGTTGAGCCCGACCTTGCCGTTCGACCACGGCTGCACGCCGGCCCATTCGATGCAGTCGTAGAAATCTTTCGTCTCGCGCGGCGAGAAATGGTCGATCAAACCCGGCGAGCAGCCGGCGCCGCGGGAATCGACGCGCACGCAGGCATAGTCGTGCGGCACCCATTTCTCCGGATCGACCACTTCCCAGCTCTGGTAGAGGTTGCTCGATCCCGCGGTGACATCGGGATGCTTCTCGGCCATGCGCTGCCACGCGCTCGGATAGCCGTCCTGGAACGCGAGCCCTTTGGCATAAGGACCGTAGCTGAGAATGACCGGATACGTGCCTTCCTTGACCGGACGGAAAACATCGGCGCGCAGCACGAGGCCATCTTCCATCGTGATCGGTACGTCCCAGTCGATGCGCATGCCGTCGCGCACTTCGCTGCGGTGCTGGTGGGTCGTGGGCTTGGCGCGCGTGTCCTCGATTGAGCTCATGGCATCCTCCCGGGCGCGGTCCCGCCGACGACAGCGGCGGGTTTCGCGCCGTCCGCATAGTATGATAGGAGCGGCGGCATCACAATTTCGGCGATCCAACGCCGGCCATCAGCCGCAGGGGAGGTCCGATGAAATTCTTCGCTTTCTGGCGATCGCTCGCGTCGTTTCGCGTGCGGATCGCGCTCAATCTCAAGGGCATCGTCCCGGACGAGGTCATCGACGTGAACCTGATGCAGGGCAAGCAGCGCGAGGAAGCCTACCGCAAGGTCAATCCGCAGATGGTGCTGCCGGCGCTGATCGACGGCGACGGGCCGGTGCTGTTCCAGTCGCTCGCCATCATGGAATATCTCGACGAGACCCATCCCAATCCGCCGCTGCTGCCGAAGGAGCCGCGTGCGCGGGCGCGGGTGCGCGGCCTGGCGCAGATCGTTGCCTGCGACTCCCATCCGCTGCTGGTACCGCGCGTGCGCGAATATCTCGAGCACGAGCTGCATCTCGACGAGGCGACGCGGCTCAAGTTCATCCACAACTGGATTGGCGCGGCGCTCACCGCGCTGGAGACCAATCTCGCATCCAGCGACGAAACCGGCCGATACTGCCAGGGCGACCAGATCACCATCGCGGATATCTGCCTGGTGACGCAGGCGACCGGCGCCGGGTTCTACAAGTACGACATGGCGCGGTTTCCGACCGTGCGGCGGATCGTCGAAACCTGTATGCAGAACGACGCGTTTGCCCGCGCCCATCCGCTCAAGCAGCCGGGCGCGCCAGCCTCACTATGACGTTATGACATTTTCTCCGTTCGTCCCCGCTTTCGCGGGGACGAACGGGAGAGAGTTGATCCCCGCGCGAGAAACGAAAGATAGGCAACATGCGACTTGCATCATTCAAGACCAACGGCGGCATCAGCTACGGCGCGGTGACCGGCGGTAACGGCATCATCGATCTCGGCCGCAAGCTGAAATATCCGAGCCTGCTCGATCTCTTTCGTGCCGGCGCCCTCGCCGAAGCGCGCGCCGCCGCGGCCGGGCCGGCTGATCTGCAGATGAAGGACGTCGAACTGCTGCCGCCGATCCTGGCGCCGGACAAGAACATCTGCGTCGGCATCAACTATCCGGACCGCGCCGCCGAGTACAAAGGCAGCGTCGACGCGCCGAAATACCCGAACCTGTTCTGCCGTTTCCCGACCTCGCTGGTGGGCGCCGAGCAGCCGATCATCCGGCCGAAGGTGTCGGACAAGTTCGACTACGAGGGCGAGATCGTCATCGTCATCGGCAAGGAGGGGCGTCACGTCCCGCAGGAAAGCGCGCTGTCGATGATCGGCGGCTTCACGCTCGGCAACGAAGGCAGCGTACGCGACTGGCTGCGCCACGGCTCGCTCAACGTCACGCAGGGCAAGAACTTCGACAAGTCCGGCAGTCTCGGGCCGTGGGTCGAGACCGGCCTCGACACCGCCAAGCCGCTGCGGGTGACCACGACGGTGAATGGCGAGGTGCGCCAGGACGACACCACCGACCGGTTGACCTGGGGCTTCGCCTGGCTGATCAGCTACATCTCGACCTTCGCGACGCTCAAGCCCGGCGACTATATCTGGACCGGCACGCCGACCGGCGCCGGCGTGCATCGCAACCCGCCGGTCTGGCTCAAGCCCGGCGACGTGGTCGAAGTCTCGTCGCCGCAGATCGGCGTCCTGCGCAACACCGTGGCGGACGAGGCTGTGACTCTGTGTCGATGCGTTCACTGTTTGGCACTGACGGTGCCGCATCGGCGGTCTGCTCCCTCCCCCCTTGAGGGGGAGGGGTGGGGAGGGGGGTGACTGCGAGTCCCGAACTTGCCGCAAGCCCCCTCCCTGTCCCTCCCCCTCAAGGGGGAGGGAACGCAAGAGTCGCCTGAGCTTTTTTTCTGTTTTAGAGAACAAACGGCCGGAGCAAGGCTCCGGCCGTTCTTCGTCGCAGATTGCGCGCTGTGCGCGTGTCAATGCAACTCGGTGACCTTGCCGTCCTTGGCGCGGCCCTGCGCGTAGTACTGGCCGATGTTCTTCATCAGCGCGGCATCCGACACCGAATAGATCACGGCGTCGGTCTTGCCGGTATTGATGTGCTTGCGCCAGGTGAAGTTCGGCACCACGAACAGGTCGTTGTGGCCCCATTCGAAACGCTTGCCGCCGACCTCGGTGGCGCCGGTGCCCTCGATCACCACGTAGTAAGTGCCGGCAGTTTCCCGTTTGAGCTCGGTCTCCTCGCCCGGACGCAGAAGCTGCGCCGAGTAGTTGAGCGTCTTGAACACCGGCTCGCCGGTGACCGGGTTGACGAAGTCGACCTTGATGCCCTCGTAGGCGTCGCCCTTCTCGCTGCGCAGGCTGTGCAGCATCTCTTTGACTTCAGCGCCGCGGTAGTGGAACAGCGGCGCGGGTGCATGGCCGACACCGCGCTGATGGCTGACAAAGGTCGGCTTGATGCCGCCATGGCCATAGAGCGCGCGCGAGTAGCCTTCGGTCACCGTGATGGGCTGCACATTGGCGTTACTGCCACCTTTCAGGCCCGGCATGTCGTGCTCGACCCAGGCGGCGTCGAGAAACTCCATCAGCGGCCAGTCGAGCGTGTCGATCCAGACCACCGGCTCGCTCGAATCGTTGCCGTGATCGTGCCAGGTGCCGTTCGGCGTCAGGATCAGGTCGCCGCGGTCGGCGGTGACGCGCTCGCCTTCAACCACGGTGTAGCCGCCCTTGTTGGACAGGATGGTGCGGCTGGCGTTGGGCGAATGCAGGTGGACAGGCGCGACGTCGCCCGGATTGTAGATCGAGATCGCGCAGCGGATGGTGTTGGTGACCTGGAGCCGCCCGTTGAGGCCCGGGTTGAGCAGCAGGATGCTCTGCCGGTCGGCGAACTCGATCGGCGACACGTCGGCCTTGCTGGCGATCTCGGAAATCTGATTGAGGTAGGGGCTGTATTCCTTCCAGTGCCAGATGTAGGGCTGGGTCTTGAGCTGTGCGACCGCGACGCGGCCGCTCGCGACCTGTCCGCTGCCGGAACCATCGGTCTGGCTGAACCAGGGCTTCTGCGCCGGCGCGTTTGCCTGCGTGCGGACCCAGACGTTGTGCTTGCCCGCCTCGGTGTTGATCGCCTCCATGAGTTCGCGGGCCTTGTTCGAAAGCCCGCTCGGAGCGGGCGCCTTCATTGTCACGGTGGCCATGGCGTTTTCTCCTGCAATTGCGGCCTCTCGGCCCGTGTTCTCGATTGGGAAGCAGTATGCCCAAGCGGGCGTGCGTTATCCAGACCCGGCGATTTCGGCTCCGGTATAGCTGTCCCGGCAGGTTTGCAAGCGCGGCCTTGATCTAACGCAATGCCGCAGTCAGGCGGCGGTCAGGAAATCCCGGACCGCGGACGTGAAACCCTGCGGCTGGTCCAGGTTGGAGATATGGCCGGCCCCGGCGAGCTCGACGTAATGCGATCCTTTGAGAACCTCGTTCAGCTTGCGCATGGCGGCCGCCGCGGCGCCACCGCCATCCTTCTCGCCGACCAGGAACAAAACCGGCCGCGTGACGGTCGCGGCCTTCGACGCATAGTCGTGATCGGCAAGCGCGCCGGCGCAGCCGATGAAGCCGTTCACCGGGGTGGCGCGGACCATGGCACGCACCTTGTCGAGATAGGGCGGGTTGGCTTTCAAGACATCCGGCGGGAACCAGCGGCCGACGGTGGCCTCGACCAGCGGCTCCATGCCCTGCTTCTCGGCGATCGCGATGCGCTCGTTCCATTGCTGCGAGCTTGCCGGCGTCGACTGGCAGGGTGTGTCGCACACGATCACCTTGTCGAGCCGGTCGGGATGCTGCTGCGCGAAGCCGAACGCAGTCGCGCCGCCCATCGACAGGCCGCCGAAATGCGCGCGCTTGATACCGAGCGCGTCCATCAGGCCGACCGCGTCGGCAATCAGCGTCTCGAAAGTGTAGCGGCCGGCCGGCGCATCGGTCTCGCCGTGGCCGCGCTGGTCGTAGCGCAGCACACGCAGCGACTTCGACAGTTCGGCTGCCTGCGGATCCCACATGTGCAGGTTGGTGGCGAGCGAATTGCTCAGGATGAGCCAGGGCGCGCCCTCCGGCCCGTCGACCTGGTAGTTGATGGTGATGCCGTTGGCTTTGGTTTTCATTGTTGTGTTCCTTGATAGTGCGACAAACTTGGTGTGCTCCCTCCCCCGCTTGCGGGGGAGGGGTGGGGAGGGGGTAAGCTTGCACGTGTCTTTGCGCATGCCCCCTCCCTATCCCTCCCCCGCAAGCGGGAGAGGGGACGCTGTGGCACCGCCATGCTTCGAATAAGGGCTCGCGCATTCATCGGGGCCATCGACTACGACGCATGTTTGCCGAGGAAATCCTGCAGCAGCGCCAGCAGCGGGCCCGGCGCCTGTGCGGGCATCATATGGACCGCATCGATCAGTTCGTAGCGTGCGCCCGGAACGGTCTGGGCGAATTGCTCGCTCGCCGCGGCGGTACGCACCTTGTCGAAGCGTCCGCCGACCACCATCGTGGGTTTGCTGATCTCCTTGGCGAGATGCGTGACATTGGGCTGCGCGATCGAGCGGTTGAGCGCCGCGAAGCAGACCGGATCGTGCGCCATGTAGCGCCCGCGATAGGTCGCGTAGGCGGCGGGGTCGCCGATATTCGACGGCCAGGAATTGTCGAGCGTGGTCGGAATCGCGGCGCGCATGCCTTCGCGTTCGGCGAGTCCCGCGCGCTCCTGCAGCGCCGCCACCCGGCTCGGATCGGCGCCGGTGAACGGGCTGCAGAACGTGAAGCTGCCGATGCGGTCGGGATATTTCGTCATGTAGAGCAGCGCCTGCATGGTGGCGGCCGCGACGGTGACGAAATGGTACGGCGGCGGCAGTCCGCTCTGCTGCAGCACGGCTTCGAGATCGGCCAGCCAGGATTTCGGTGGTGATGTTGCGCACCTTCTCGGTGAGGCCCGAGCCGCGCTGGTCATACCGCAACGTGCGGTAGCGGCTGCTCAATGCCGGGAAGATGCCGTCCCAGCTCGCGAGTGTGCCACCCATTTCGTGCATCAGCACGACCGAGGGGCCGCTCCCGGCGAGTTCGTAGTGAATGCTGATGCCGTTGGCGTCCATCCAGGGCAAGGCCGGTCCTCCCGCGTTTGGCCGGCATAGAGACATGGCGGCTTGCAAAATTCAACATACGGCGCTGTGGTGCAGACCCGGGGTTTCCGCACGTGAGAGACAGAACCATGCCATCGCCGCGCCGGATCGACGTTCATTTCCATCTGATCCCGTCGTTCTACAGCGACGCGGTCTACGCGGCGGGCCGCGGGCCGGCGATCGGCAAGTATCCCGACTGGACGCCGGAACTCGCGCTGGAACTGATGGACGCGCATGGCATCGAGGTCGCGCTGACCTCGCTCGCGCAGCCGGGTGTCGGCTTCGGCAGCCCGGAAAGCGGTGCTGCGCTGGCGCGCCGCTGCAACGAATACGCCTCCGACCTGGGGGCGCGGTGGCCGGGACGCTTCGGCGCGCTCGCGACCGTGCCGATGGGCGACATCGCCGCGGCCGTCCGGGAGAGCGCCTATTGCCTCGATACGCTCAAGCACGACGGCGTCTCGCTGTTCGCGAGCTACGGCGAGCGATTTCTCGGCGATCCGCTGTTCGATCCGCTGCTGGAACTGCTCGATGCGCGCGGCGCCGTGGTGTTTGTGCATCCCGGCCTGCATCCGTCGAGCAAGGGGCTCGCACTGCAATGGCCGGCCTTCATGATGGAATACCTGTTCGACACCACGCGGGCGGCGGTGAATCTGATTTTCTCCGGCGCGCTCGACCGCTTTCCGCGCATCCGCTTCATCCTGCCGCACGCTGGCGGCGTGATGCCGTATTTCGCCTGGCGGCTCGCGGTGTCGCCGATGATCGACAAGCGGCTGCCGCAACTCTCGCAGGACGAGGTGTTCGCGGGCTTCCGGCGCTTCTGGTACGACAACGCGCTGGCGCCCGGCGACGTGACATTCGGCGCGCTCGATCATGTGGCGTTGCCGGAGCGCATCGTGTTCGGCACCGATTTTCCGTTCGCCAATCCGCGCGTGATCGCCGAGGCGGTTAAGACGCACGAGGCGCGTGATCTGACAACCGCACGGCGCGCCGCGATTGACCGCGACAATGCGCTGGCGCTGTTCCCGAAATATGCCTGACGGCTGTTGCCGCACGGACGAACGGTTGCCGGCTCAGCCGCCCTCGATCTCTTCGCGGAGAATTTCGAGCTCCAGCCATTTCTGTTCGGCACTCGTGAGTTCGCTCTCGGTCGCGGCCAACGCCGCCGAAGCTTGATCGAAGGCCTTGCGGTCGCGGGCGTAGAGTTCGTGATCCTCCAGGCGGTCGTGGAGTTGCCGGACCTTGTTCTGCATCGCCGCGATCGCCTTTGGCAGCGTTTCGAGCGCGTGCTTCTCGTGAAAGCTCAGCCGTCGCTTGGCCGGCTTGGCGGCCGGCGGCGATGCGGTCTCTGATGCTTCGGTTTCTTTGGTCTCCTTTGCCGACACCGCCGACTTGGCGGCCGTGCGCGAGAAATCTTTGCCGCGCTGCGCCAGCATGTCGCTGTAACCGCCCGCATATTCCACCCAGCGGCCGTCGCCCTCGGGCACGATCACGGCGTTCACCACGCGGTCGAGAAAGTCGCGATCGTGGCTGGTGAGCAGAATGGTACCGGCATAATCGCCGAGCATCTCCTCAAGCACGTCGAGCGTCTCGAGATCGAGGTCGTTGGTCGGCTCGTCGAGCACCAGCAGATTCGAGGACTTGGCGAGCGCGCGTGCCAGCATGAGACGCCCGCGTTCCCCGCCTGAGAGCACGCCGAGCGGCGTGCGCGCCTGTTCGGGCGCGAACAGAAAGTCCTTCATGTAGCCGATCACGTGCCGTGCCTCGTTGCCGACCAGCACGGTGTCGCCGCGGCCGCGCGTGAGCGCTTCGGCTACCGTCGCGGTCGGGTCGAGGCTCTCGCGATGCTGGTCGAGGGTGGCGGTGGCGATGTTGGCGCCGTGCCGCACGCCGCCCTCGTCGGGCGCGAGCGTGCCGAGCAGAAGATTGATCAAGGTGGTCTTGCCGCTGCCGTTCGGCCCGACAATGCCGATGCGGTCGCCGCGCTGGATGCGGATCGAGAAGTCGCGCACGACCGCGCGTTCCTCGTAGGACTTGCCGATGCGGTCGGCCTCGATCACCAGCGTGCCGGACGGATCGGCGGCCGCGGCAGTGAGCGCCGCCTTGCCCGTCACCCCGCGATAGGTGCGCCGCGTCTCCCGCAGCGCATGCAAATCGCCGAGCCGGCGCACATTGCGCTTGCGCCGCGCGGTGACGCCGTAGCGTAGCCAGTGCTCCTCATCGACGATCTTGCGGTCGAGCTTATGCTGGTCGCGTTCCTCTTCGGCCAGCACCTCGTCCCGCCAGGCCTCGAAGCCCGCGAAGCCGCGTTCGATGCGGCGCGTCTGTCCGCGATCAAGCCAAATTGTGGAGCGTGATAAGTTGGCCAGAAACCGGCGGTCGTGGCTGATGATGACCAGTGCCGCGCGCCGCGCGTTCAATTCCTGTTCCAGCCATTCGATGGTCGGGAGATCGAGATGATTGGTCGGCTCGTCGAGCAGCAGGATGTCGGGCGAGGGCGCCAGCACGCGCGCGAGCGCGGCGCGCCGGGCCTCACCGCCCGAAACATGCGCCGGGTCCTCGTCGCCGCTCAGCCCCATCTGCTCCAGCAGATAGCGCGCCGCATAGTGATCGTCGCCGGGGGCGAGACCCGCCTCCACGTAGGCCAGCGTCGTCGCAAAGCCCGTGAAGTCCGGTTCCTGCGGCAGATAGCGCACCGTCGCGCCCGGCTGCACGAAGCGCGTGCCGCGGTCGGGCTCGATCAGGCCGGCGGCGATCTTGAGCAAGGTCGACTTGCCCGAGCCGTTGCGGCCGACCAAGCATACGCGTTCGCCGGCCGACACCGACAATTCGACGCCGGCCAGCAGCGGTGTTCCGCCGAAGGTCAGCGTGATGTCCTTGAGCTGTACGAGCGGCGGCGCCATGCCTGGGTGTCCCGGTTCCGGCGCCTGTATGCCTGCGCGGCATGGACAATGACAAGCGTCGTCAGCCGTGGCCAGCGGGACAATGCCCGCAATGTAACGTCAGTGCGAGGCCGCACCGGGTAAGAAGAAGAAGGTCAGACCCAAAACCAAGTAGACGGCAAGGAGCTGCACACCTTTGAGCCAGTCGGACCGGCCGTCGCCCGCCACCTGGCCCATGATCAGAACGGATAGCAGCACCGTCAGAACGAGGCCGACCGGGAAGGCCAGGTCCATCGGGGCGGGACCGAGAAAGAGACTTGCAAGCACCAGGACCGGCGCCACGAAGAGCGCCACCTGCACGCTGGAGCCGATCGCAATCGAAAGCGACAGATCCATGCGGTTCTTCAGTGCCGCGCTGATCGCCGTCGCGTGCTCGGCCGCGTTTCCCAAGATGGCAATCACGAAAACGCCGACGAAGACGTTGCTGAGACCCAACTCGTGGGCTGTCGGTTCGATCGCCCCCACCATGATCTCGCTGATCCAGGCTATTCCCGCCGTCGCCGCGGCCAGCATGAATGCGGCCCGGCGCACCGAGGCGTGCGGTTTTCCTTCCTCCGGCACGTGGGAGCCCGCAAAGAGCGCGGAATGGGTGATCAATGCGAATGCGAGATACAGCAGGTAGACGAGCAGCAGCACGACGGAAATCGAAACGCTCAGCCGGCCAAGTCCCTCAGCCGTGGTACCCGCCGCCGATTGAAAGGCCGCTGGAACGATCAACGCGATCGCCGCCAGCGTGAGCATCGTCGCCTGGGAGCGGGCTCCGGCCGGATTGTAGTGCTGTTCGGGATAGCGCAATCCGCCGGCCAGCATGGACGCGCCGAGCACCAGCAGGATATTTCCGACGATGGACCCGGCGATCGACGCCTTCACCACGTCGTGCAGCCCGGCCCGCAACGCGGCAAGCGCAATGATGAGTTCGGCGGCATTGCCGAAGGTCGCATTCAAAAGCCCGCCAACGCCTTCGCCCATGCGCTCAGCAAGTTGTTCCGTGGCCCGGCCCATCCAGGCCGCAAGGGGCAAAATGGCCACAGCGGACGTTGCGAAAATGAACAGATACCGCTCCGGAGCGATGAACTCCAAGCCGATGGTGATCGGGACGAAGAGCAGAAGCCAGTTCATCGAGATGGTTTATCCTCGCGGTTGCTCGTTGCCTCGGATTGCCGATTCGCCGTGTTGAGGTAGGCGCCGACTGCGGCCTCAATGGTCGGAAAGAAGGATGCTTCGCCAATCTGCGTGTAGAGCCCGAATCGCTTGAGCTTGTCTTTCACGGGGTCTTTCAATTCGGCGAAACACAGTTCGATTCCGGTCCCATGCAAGGTATCGTTCAACTCCGCGAGTGCATCAGCCGCGGTGACGTCCACGCTGGTGACCGGTTCGGCGGCGACGACCATCCAACGCACCGGGCTGGGTGAGTTTGCCACCGCAGCCAGAACGCGCTCCTTGAACAGTTCGGCGTTGGCGAAGAACAAGGGCGCATCCCAGCGAAAGAGAACCAGGCCCGGTATCCGGTGCGCGTCCGGATATCGCGTGATATCGTGATAGCCCTCGACGCCTGCCGCCCGGCCCAGCACCGCAGAGTGCGGGCGCCAGCCATCCCACAGGAACTCGATGACCGCGATGACGATCGCCAAGCCTATGCCCGGGATCGCTCCCAGAACGGCAACGCCCGCGAAACAAACGATCGACAGCCAGAACTCCCAGCGCTGGATGCGAAAGATGCGGACCAGGTCGGTTATTTCGATCAAGCCGATTGCGGAGGCGATCACGACCGCAGCCAATGCGGCGGTGGGCAAATGCTGCAGCAGATTGGGCGCCGCCAACAGCAGCAGCGCGACGGTGAGTGCACCGACCACCCCGGTCAACTGCGTCTGGGCGCCCGCGGCTTCCGCCACGGGGGTGCGCGATGCGCTGCTGCTGATCGGAAACCCTTGAAAAAATCCAGCGGCCAGATTGGCCGCCCCAAGACCAACCATTTCTTGATTGGGGTCGACATGCGTACCGGTTCGCGCAGCATAGGCGCGCGAAAGGACGCTGGTGTCGGCGAACGACACCATCGCGACCGCGAAACCTCCGATCAGAACCGGGACGATATCGGCATGGGTGATCCATGGGATCGTGAATGCCGGCAGGCCCTGGGGAAGCGGACCCAGCACCGACACGTCCGCACGCGTGGCTAAATCCAACATGCCGACGATCACCGTCGCGCCGATGACGGCAATCAGTATGCCGGGCACGCGCTTGTTGTTCTTGAGCAGCAAGATCACCGCCAATGTGCCGGCGCCAATCGCGAATGCCGTCCAGTTCGTTCTGCCGCCGAAAATTGCCTCTGCAATGGCCCACAATTCTCGCAACGGTCCGGCGTCCCCGATCGAAAAGCCGAACAGCTTGGGCAATTGACTGATCAGCACGGTCAGCGCAATTCCGTTCATGTATCCATAGCGGATTGGCTTCGACAGAAGCTCGGTTACGAATCCGAGCCGCGCCACGCCCGCCAGGATGCACACGATCCCCGAAACGATCGCCATCATGCCGGCCAGCGCAACCGCCCGAAGCGGGTCACCGCCGGAGAGCGGGAGGACAACGCCAAGTATGACTGCCGCCAACGATGAGTCTGGTCCCAGGACCAGGATGCGGCTGGGGCCGAACAACGCGTAAGCCAGCAGCGGTATGATTGTCGCGTAGAGGCCATAGATGCCCGGCACGCCCGATGCGACCGCATAAGCGATGCCGACGGGCACCAACATTGTCGCCAGCACGACTCCGGCAACGATGTCGTGAGCCAGCCAAGTTGCCTGGTAATGGCGCAGGGTACGCAGCCCTGGCAGCCACCTGATCCAGCCGATGTGATCCGGCATATCCAAGTTCGCTGAGCGTTTCCCGAGGTTAACGATCTACCTTGTGGAACTATTCGTCAACGACAAGGGCTGCGGGAGATCGTGCCGAGGTGAGATCGAACACAGCAAGCCTGCGGGGCGCAGCTTGCGAATTGCCCTCACGATGATCGGAACCCGGTCCCAAGCGCATGATTCAAGTGTCGAGCGCCGCCCGGTTTGCGACCGCGTTCCGCGCACTCGGCATTTCAACAACCACGGTGTCGAATTCGTTTGGAATCGCTGCGTTGATCACCGGCTCGTCCGGGAGTTTCTCTAATGGCTGGTACCATGGCCGCCGCTCGGAAACGCCGCCTTCGAGAGATTGTGCGATGACCTTGCCGATTTCTTCGCCCTGCAACGGCATCAGCTTCTTGTCGGCGTCGTAGCGGTAGAGCTGCGGGCAGAAATAAAGCGTATGGATGCGAGGGTTGTATCCTTCGACGACCAGAAAATGTTTCGCTTTCAAGAAAATATTGTACTTTTTCACGACCCTCCTCTCCAACGTCGCCCGGGCAATGCGTAGACGATCAGGAGATGGGCCAATAATCGTGCAAGCCTCCAGGAGAATGATCCAATCCTTGCTGTTCGCGTTATGGCGATGGATCGGCACGAAGTGGTTTGGCACTTTTCGTCGGAACATACCCATGGCGTCACTCAGCCCTTTCGCCATCGACATCGGCGGTGACTCATTCGATCACCTCGTGCCGATTTGCGCAACGCGCCCGTGCACGGCCTCGGGCAGGGGTCACACTGGCTAAGGGACAGGAGTACCACCTGCCACTCAGGATATCGCCGCGTCGAGCCCAGGCTAACCGGCCGGCCGCGCGCGCTGCAGACGCCGGATGGTGTCGTCCAGTGCGGAGAGAAATGCCGAGCGGTCGCGCGGCGAGAACGGCCGCGGTCCGCCCGTCACCTCGCCGGCCGAACGCAGGTCGTGCATCAGGTTGCGCACCGCCAGCGTCATGCCCATGGACTCTTCGGTGAATGGCTTGCCGTTCGGCGCGATCACCGCGGCACCGGCTTTCACGCAGCGGCTCGCCAGCGGAACGTCGGCGGTAATCACGATGTCGCCGGCGCCCGCGCGCTCGGCGATCCAGTCGTCGGCGGCGTCAGGGCTTCCACCGGCGGCCACCCGCTCGATCAGCGGGTCTTGCGGCACGCGGATGAAGCCCACCGCCACCACGACGACCGGCAACCGGTGCCGCGCGGCGACGCGATAGATTTCATCTTTCACCGGGCAGGCGTCGGCATCGACATAGATGCGGATCGGAGGGGCGGGCTCGTTCATCGTTGCGTCACCGCATCCGTTCGAGACCGGCGCGGCGGGAGAGCGTGCGCCACAGCACGAGAAAAAGCACCAGCGCGACCGTGAGCCACAGCCCGCCGGCCGCGGTGCGGTTCGGCTCGCCGCCCGACCAGTAGTCCCAAAGCAGCGTCGGGATGACGGCGTTGTTGCGGCCTTGGAGCATCAGCGCGGATGAGAGTTCCCGCAGCGCATGCGCCAGCACCCAGATCCACACCGCGGCGACGGCGGGCCACACCAGCGGGAACGTGATGCGCCGCAGGATGCGCAGCTTGCCGGCGCCCGATGTCGACCCAGCCTCTTCGAGTTCGGGATGAAGCTGCATCATCACGCCGTTCATGGCGCGCGAGCCGAACGGCAGATATTGCGTGAGGTAGGCGAGGGCGATGATCCAGATCGTGCCGTAGATCGGCAGCACCGCGCCGAGCGTGATGTAGACGTAGACCAGCGCGACGCCGATCATCACGCCCGGAATGGCGATCGGGATGAAGGCGAGCACGTCGATCGCCTGCCGGCCCGGCACGCGCAGCCGCGCCGTCATCCACGACACCAGCAGCGAGAGCGCCGCGACCGCGGTTGCTGCCACCACGGCGATCACCAGCGAATTGCGGGTGGCGGTGAGGACCCGGCTGTTGTTGAGAAAGTCGAGGTGGTTTTCCAGCGTGAGGAGCTTGAGCGCCGCCCACGACACGCCGGTCTGGTACGGCATCAGGCTCATCCACAGCAGGATCAACAACGGCGCGATGACGCTGAGCAGGAAATAGATCGTGAGCGCGGCGAATGCCCACGGCCGGCCGCGGCCGAGCGGAAAGATGCGCGGCCGGAATCCTTTGCCGGTGATGGTGCGGTAGCGCCCGGCATGGCGCGTCAGCCGGTGATAGGCAAAGCCCAGGCCGAGCAGGATGACGAGGAATAGCATCGCGAGCGCGCTGACCTGGCCGTAGAGCGGCACGCCGGCGGGACTGTGGGCGACCAGGTAGTAGATCTGCGAGCTCAGGACGAAAACGCGTGCCGGTGTTCCCAGCGTGCCCGGTACATCGAACACCACCAGCGAAACGATCAGCAGGAAGATCGCGGCCGAGAGGATCGGCGGCCAGAGAATCGGCAGCATCACGCGCCGGATCAGCGCCCAGGTGCCGGCGCCCGACGCCATCGCGGCCTCTTCGAGGGAGGGGTCCATGTTGGCGAAGGCGGGCGACAGAAACAGATAGGCGGTCGGCACCAGCGCCAGGCCCTGCACGAAGATCATGCCGGGGAGCGTGTAGATGTTGAATGGCATCTCGGCGAGCCCGAAGCTCTGCATCAGAAATTGATTGAGCACGCCGTTGCGCGGGCTGAGCAGCATCGCCCAGGCGATGGCGAGCAGGATCGGCGGCGTCGCCATCGGCAGCAGCACCAGACCGCGCAGCACCTCGCGGCCGGGGAGGTCGGAGCGTTCGACCAGCCAGGCGAGGCCGATGCCAAGGATCAGGGCAAATGCTGACGCGCCCAGCGCGAACAGCAGGGTGTTGAACAGCAGCAGCGGGAAACCTGGATCGCCGTAGGCGGTCAGGTAATTATTGAGCGTGAAGCCGGGATCGAGCGGAAAGCCGCCGGGGCGGAAACTCGACAGCACCGTGAGTGCGAGCGGGAGCAGCACGAGGTAAGCGAGCAGCAGCACCATGCCGACCGACGGCATGAAGCGCAGCCAGTCAACGCGGCTGGCGCGGTGATCGTCATGCGGCTGTCGCAGCAATATGAGACGTCACAAGTCACGAGTTACTGTCTCTGATGGTGATCTGATAGTCGTGCCGCGATGACCCGGTGCGCTCCCTCTCCCCGCGGGGAGAGGGTTGGGGTGAGGGGGTATCGAGTCCGTCGATAAACCGTAACCCCTCACCCCACCCCTCTCCCTTGGGAGAGGGAGCCGACCGCCGATGCCTCGCGGGAATTGCGCATCAGTCAGCAAGGAGAAAATCGCCTGCACCGTCACTTCGTCTCGCGGCTTTCGATCATCTTGTTGATGCGCTGGACGGTGGCGGCTTCCTGCGCGGACTGCTCGACGCTGAATTGCGAGACCTGATGGCCGTGCAGCAGGGCGTGGGTCTTGGTGCTGGCGATGAACGGGTTGCCGCGGTCGGTGGCATCCTCGTAGGCCTTGGCGCCCTCCGGCGTGGCGAGCCAGACCGCGAGCAACGCGCCACCCGCCGGGTTCTTCGCTTTGCTCGGCACGAAGCTGTAGAGCGTCGAGATCGGCGCCGGATTGGCCACCACGATCTTGATCGGCGCGCCTTTCCGCAGCGGAATCTGTGCGCTGTGATTGAGCCCAAATCCGACCAGGATTTCTCCGGCCGCGACCTGCTGCGCCAGCGGGAACGTGCTGGGCAGCAGCACCGGTTTCAGCGCATTCATCTTGCGGACGTAATCCACCGTCTTGTCGGTACCCCAGGTCGCCGCCAGTGCGCCTTGGCCTTCGCCGCGCACCCAGATGCCGAGCTTGCCCGCCCAGCGCGGGTTGAGCAGGTCATCCCAGGTCTTGGGGGCGTCGGCCTCCTTCACGAGCTGGGTATTGTAGATGATGACGTAGACCACGGAGGTGGTGACAACACCGAACGGCGTCGGCGCCAGTTCCGGGCTGAGGCCGAACGATTTCCAGTCGTACTCCTTGATCAGATGGCGCTTCTCGAGCGGAACCATGATGGCCGCGCCGGTGGTGGCGACATCGGCGGTGCGGGTGTCGCCCTGGCTCTCCTGGATGATGCGCCCGCCGATCGAGTTGCCGCCGGTGTCGCGGATGTGTTCGAGCTTGAGGTTCGGAAAGCGCTTCTGGAAGGCGGCAATGATCTTGTCGGCGGCCGCGTCGGGCGAGCTTTCGTACCAGATGATGTTGCCGACCTTGGCGGCTTCGGCGGCGAGCTTCGCCATCGCGTCGTCGGTTCCGGCCGCCGCGGCTGGCAGCGACAGGCCAAGCAGCATGGCGGCGGCGTAGAACGCTGATCTCATGACGGACATTGGTTCCTCCCTGGTTCTGGCTTATGCCCGGATGTTCTTGCGGCTGCTGTTGGTGGACCTGCAGCAATGCCGGCCGCACCTCGCGGACGAACAGCTCGACCGATCGCAGCAATTCGGCGAGCGTCAGGTCGCCGAACGCGAACCGATTGATGCAGTAGTTGGCGCCGGTCCGGCCGAGGCGCTCCTGCAGAAAATGCAGCACCTTGTCGGGCGTGCCGGCGACGCCCTTGCCGCGCGCGGCAAGCTGGTCGAAATCCGCCTCGCCGCCCGAGATCTTCGGCCACCCGGCCGTGGCGGCGGAACAGTGCATGGAAGCCTTTGTGCCAGACCAGATAGGCGCGGCGCGCGATCGCAAGGGCCTCCGCGTCGCTCTCCCCGACCACGACGAAATGCGTGACACCGGCCTTCGGCGGCGGGGCGCTGTCCGTGCTCGCGCTTATGTTCGCGCCATGCCGACCAGTAGCGCGCGATATAGCCGGCCGAAGCGTCCGCCGGCTCGTTGCAGGCGATGTTGGAGCCCATACGCGCGGCACGCTCGGCACTCTCGGGCGAGTGTACGCCGTACCAGAGCGGCGGATGCGGCCGCTGCAACGGCGCCAATTCCATCGGCACGTCGTCGAACCGATGCGTTCGTGTCTCGGCGTTGAGCACTTTGTCCTTCAGGCCGCGCATCACCACGTCCAGCGCCTCGGCATAGACCCGGGGCGCATCCTCCGGGTCCTGTCCGTAATATTCAAGCTCGATGGGCGAAGAGCCGCGGCCAAACCCGATGTCCAGCCGGCCGTGGCTGAGGTGATCGAGCATGCAGATTTCCTCGATCATCCGCAGCGGATGGTGCAGCGGCAGCGCATAGACCATCGTGCCGAGCCGCAGCCGCCTGGTGCGCTGCGCGGCCGCGGCGAGAAACACGCTGGGCGAGGGCGCCATGCCGAGCGGCGTCGAATGGTGCTCGGCCAGATGATAGGCATAGAAGCCGGCGCGGTCGTAGGCCTCGATCAGCTTGAGCCGCGCCTCGTAGTAGTCCCGCAACGGCAGCGGCCCGCGGTCGAGATGGTCGAAAACGCCGAAGTCCATTTGTCGAGTTTATCCGTCGAGCGTAGCCACGCGACTCGGTGCGCTCCTTCTCCCCGCTTGAGGGGAGAGGGTTGGGGTGAGGGGGTTACAGAACGCTGGCGATCGACCGTAACCCCTCCCCCTCACCCGTCTCGCAAGCTGCGCGCTCGCCGCCCGCTCGCCGCCGGCGGAGCAGCCCCAACTGCATCGGCCTCGCGTCGTTCTAGACCGGAAAATTCTCCAGCAGGTCGACCGGGTCGCCGTAGCGCTCGGCGAGCGCCACCACCTGCGGGTCGCGCAGCGCCATCAGGAAGCCCTTGTCGATGACGGTGCGATTGCCGGCCGTGACGGTGGTGTCGAAGGTGACCATGTCGCAATGGACGTGGGGCTCCTCCCAGTACGGCATGGTGCGGCGGAAATATTCCGATTCCTTCGGTCCGTTGACGCCGAAATGCAGCGCGCCCGGCGAGTTCGGGCCGGCCGGATAGATGTCGAAACGCGGCGCCTTGGGATTGTGTCCGCAGCCCAACTCCTCGAGCGGACCGCCGACGATGAAACGCAGGTGCTCGGCCTGCTCGCTGTTGCCATAAACCTTCTTCACGTGGCCGTTCTCGAACTCGACGCCGATCTTCTCCTCGAATGGCTTCTCGAAACCGACCGCCCACTGCGGATAGAGAATGCCGTTGACCGGCATGTGGGCGGCGTGGTCGCCGCCGACCATCTTCAACTCGTAGAGGTTCGGGCCGTGGGTCGGCAGATAGTGCACGTAGCAGCCGTCCTCGTCGGCGATGTTATGGCCGCGCCAGCGGTTGTCCTGCTTCATGATGGCGCGCATCTGCTCGGTGAAGTTCACCACGATGTCGGTGCCGCGCTCGTCGGTGAATCGCAGGTCGAAATTGCCGGTGTCCGGATAGGCGCGCGATGATGCGCGGATGATCTCGCCGAGCAGGTCGATCGGGAACCGCGCCTGCGGCGTGTTGAGCAGGTCGAGGTTGCGGAAGAACGTGATCTTGACCCAGCGCTGGCCCTTCTTGCGCCGCAGGTTGATGCAGAACGGATCGATCACCGAGGCGAACCAGGTCGAGACCACGAAGGTCGCGCGCTCGATCAGCGCTTTGGCTTCCTCCGGCACTTCCATCAGCCGTGTCGAGGGTCCCATGTAGGCGGCGAAGGTCGCGCCGCGTGCCCGCGCCACGCCGTTGACCGCCTGCAGCACCCGCGGGTCGATCAGCGGATCGTGCAGCATGACGACGTGGTCGCCGGGCTTGATCGCCAGCACCTTGTGAAAGTTGTCGGCGCCCTGGGTGTAGTGGATGGTGTCGGCCTTCGGATACTCCACCGCGCTCGGCAGGCCGCGCATCGTCTTTGACTTGAGGATGTCCGAAACCGAGTTCGGGATCATGGCCATGGTCGTACTCCTCCAATTGACGGGTCGGCGGCGTCGTTTGCGGTCCGCACAGCGGACGGTCGATTGCGCCGGTTTGTCGTCAATCTAGAGCATTTCGCGAACCAGCGTCGAGTGCGGCGCGGAAGTCGCTCCTGCGGGGATTGCAACCCTCGCACGCGTTGCGCGTAAGTCAGTTTCCTGGCCTTGCTCTCGCTGATGCCGGCATTGCATGATCTTAAAAAAAGCAACATCGGGAGGATTAGCATGCCGGCGAGCGCCACCGGACCACATTGCCCGTTTGCAGTCTTCGCAGTCCTCGCGGCGAGTCTTTTGGCCGTCATGCCGTTGCGGGCCGCGGCCGAGACGGCGGCCGAGTTCTATCAAGGCAAGCAGGTCCGCTTCTACACCATGGGCAGTCCGGGCGGCGGCTACGACACCTATATGCGTGCGCTGGTTCCGCATCTGGAAAAGAAGCTTGGCGCCAAGATGCTGCCCACCAACGAGCCGGGGGCGGGCGGCCTGATGGCGATGAACCGGCTGGTGAACGCGCCGCCCGATGGGCTGAGCATCCTGCTGGTCGGCGGCGAGACGCTGGTGACGGCGCAACTCTACGAAGCGCCGGGCGTCAACTACGATGTTCGCAAGCAGACCTGGCTGGCGCGGCTGAGCAGCGAGGCCAAGGTCGTGCTGCTCGGACCGAAGTCGCCGTATCACAGCGTCGCCGACATGGTGAAAAGCCAGCAGCCGGTAATCTGGGCCGGTTCCGGCAAGATCGACGGCAATGCCGATTTCTCCGCTATCGTGAATTACGCGCTCGGGCTCAAGAGCAAGATCATCATCGGCTACAAGGGCACGGGCGGGATGAATCTCGCGGTCCAGCGCGGCGAGGTCGACGGCCGGATCGTCTCGGAGGAATCCGCTGCGCTCTACGGTGCCAGCAACGGCATGCGGGCGCTTGCAATACTCGCGCGCAAGCGATCGGAGCAGTTTCCCGATACGCCGACCATATTCGAGGCCGCCAAGCTCGACGCCAAGCAGGCGCGCCTGATCGACTGGCGCGCCGGCATCGCGGGCCTGGGCCGGTTGATGCTGGCGACGCCCGGTACGCCGCCCGATCGCGTCGAATTACTCCGCAAGGCGTTCGCCGAGGTGATCCGTGACCCCGCCTTTGTCGCCGACGTGAAGCGGCTCAGTCTTTCGGCGAACTACGCCAGCGCGGACGAAATCACCGCGACCGTCGAACATGCCATGACGGCGCTCGACAAGCCGGCGTTGGCCGAAGTGCGCAAGGTCGCGCTGGAGCGCTATTATCAATAACCGTCCGGCGTCGCCGCGCGGCGGCCGTCACCCGAGGAGAGGACCATGTTCGGCAAGCTCAATCATCTCGCCATTACGACCGACAATTATACGCTGCTGGGCATGTTCTACCGCGCCGCGCTCGGGCTGAAGGCATCGGGTGATACCGCGCGCGAGATCGGCGCGATCTCGGTCGGTGACGGCTATGTCGGCATGACGCTGATCCCCCGGCGTGGCGGGCGCAAGGCCGGGCTTGACCATTTCGGCATCGAGGTCGAGGACCTCGAAAAGGTCCGCGGCAAGATCGCGAAGAAATATCCCGACATCGAGATCGTGAAGCGGCCGAGCAACCGGCCGTTTGCGAGCTACAGTACCCATGATCCGGCCGGAAACTATTTCGACCTGTCGCAGCCGGGGCACGAGAACCGCGCCGAGGTCTATGCCAAGAGCGAATGGAAGCAGGGAACCACGTTCAGTCATTTTGCCATCCGGGCGCGCGAGGCCGAACGGCTGGCCAATTTCTACGTCGACGTATTCGAACTCGAGGCGCGCAATGTCCCCTCGGAGGAGGGCGGCTACCACCTCACCGACGGCCGGATGACGATGGCGATCGTGCCGTGGAAGATTTCATCCTTCGATGGCGCCGGGATCGAGCAGCCTGCGATGGACCACTTCGGCTTCCGCGTCCCCGATCTCGCCGCCTTCAAGAGTAACCTCGACACACTCGCCAAGACAAATATCAACCTCGCACCGAAGCCGATCGATTTCGATTCAGAAGGCGCAGCGCGGCTTGCACTGCTGAGGAAATGTCCGCACGGTGAGTTTCAGTTTGCCGATCCGGACGGTACGCTGATCGACGTGGCGGAAGATAACTGAGTTTCCGCCCCGGCCCGATCCGCGCGCCGAATGACGATGCGACTGGGTTACGATCGAGCCGCCGCTACTCGGCCTTGAGGCCGGTGGCCTTGACGATCGGCCACCATTTCTCGGTCTCGGCCTTGTGGTAAGCAGCCAGCGCCTCGGGCGTCTGCTGCTCGCGCGGCCAGATGTCCTGGCCCACACCGGCAAGCCGCTCCTTGACTTTGGGATCCGCCAACGCCTGCACGACCGCGGTATTGAGCTTCGCGACGATCTCTTTCGGCGTGCCTTTCGGTGCCCACATGGCGTGCCAGTAGGCAACATAAAGTCCCTTGGCGCCGGTTTCGTCGAGCGACGGAACGTCGGGAAGCGCGGGCCAGCGGTCCTTCGCCATCACCGCGTAGGCTTTGAGCGTCCCGGCGCGCACGTGCCCGAGCGCATTTGCGCCCTGGTCGAGCATGAGGTCGATTCTGCCGGCAATCATCTCCTGCACCGCGGGTCCACCGCCACGGAACGGCACGAATTGCAGCTTGGTTCCGACCGCGTCCGCAAAATAGACCGCAGAAACCTGCGCACCACCTGCGGCGCCGACGGTCGCGGCGGTTGCCTTGCCGGGATTGGCTTTGAGCCAGGCAAGCAGTTCCTTCGCGTCTTTCGCCGGGAAGTCCTTACGCGCGATGATCACCTGCGGGGTGTTGGTGAGCAGCGCAATCGGCTCGAAATCGTTGATGACATCGTAGGGCAACTTATAGGTGATCGGGTTGACGACGTGTGTGCTCCACTGCCCGATGCCGATCGTGTAGCCGTCGGGTGCCGCGCGGGCGAGGCGCCCGATGCCGATATTGCCGCCGGCTCCGGGGACGTTCTCGATCACCACCGGCTGGCCGAGCGAAGCGCGCATCGGCTCCGACAGGATGCGGGCGATCGTGTCCAACGGCCCGCCGGCCGGGAACGGCGCGATCAAGGTAATCGCGTGCGACGGATAGGGTTGCGCGGAGGCGCCGCCGGCAGCCAGCAGGGAGGCAACAGACGCAAGGGCAAGCAGCAGCGTTCTCATGGCGGTCCTTTCGCAGCGGTGGTGAGCGATTTCCGCATAGACGTGCTCTGCAAGCAAGCGATATGCCAGGGCCTGCGACGGTATCGCTCATGCAACGGACGGCGGCGCGCATGTCGAGAACTGCCGGGTTGCGCCGCACGCGAAACCGCGCCAAAGCACGTGCATCACTGTGGATCGGAGTGCGGCATGGCGGTACGCAACGGAAGCGAATTCATTGACGGCCTGCGCCGCAACCCGCGCGAGGTGTGGGTTGAGGGGCGCCGTGTCGGCGACGTGACGGCCGATCCGGTGTTCCGCCGGCCGGTGCAATCGATCGCGCAGCTTTACGATCTGCAGGTGTCGCCCGCGCATCGCGACGTGATGACTTATACCTGCGAGGAGACCGGCGAAGCTTGCCGGCAGTTCGTTTCTCACCCCCGCAAATCACGCCGATCTGGTGAAGCGGCGGCAGACCATGAAGATCTGGGCCGACGCGACGTTCGGCATGGTGGGCCGTTCGCCGGACTACCTCAACACCGTGCTGATGACGTTCGCGGAAGGCGCCGATTTCTTCGGTCAGCGCGGCGAACGCTTTGCCGAGAATGTGCGCAACTACTACCGATATTGCCGCGACCGCGACCTGTTCCTCACCCACGCCATCGTCAATCCGCAGACCGACCGCTCGAAAGCTTCGCACGAGCAGGAAGGCGCCTTCGCGCATCTCGGCGTGGTCGAGGAGACCAAGGACGGGTTGATCGTGCGCGGCGCGAAAATGCTCGCGACCCACGGGCCGACGGCGGACGAATTGCTGGTCTATCCGCAGCCCGGCGTGCGCGACGGCGAGGAGCGCTACGTACTCGCGTTCGGCGTCGCGTGTGCGACGCCGGGGTTGCGCTTCATCTGCCGCGAGCCGTTCGACCGCGGCACGCAATCCGAGTGGGACCATCCGCTCGGCGCGCGCTTCGAGGAACCCGACGCGGTGTGCGTGTTCGACGACGTGCTCATTCCGTGGGAGCGCGTGTTCCTCTATGGCGACGTGAAGATGGGCAATGCGCTGTTTGCGCAGGCGAGCGTGCGCAACCACACCGGCCACCAGACCGCGATCCGCGGATTGGCGAAGACCCAGTTCATGACCGGCGTGGCGATTGCGATGACCAGGTCGGTGAAATCGGATGTGTTCCTGCATGTGCAGGAGCAGCTTGGCGAGCTTCTGGGTTACCTCGAGCTGATCGAAGCCGGCATCCTGGCGTCCGAGCAGAAGGCCGAGCCGACCGGGCGCGGCGCGATCCGCCCGGCCTACGCGCCGCTGCAGGCGCTGCGCTATCACCTGCCGAAATGGTACGAGCGGATGGTGCAGGTGACGCAGGTGCTGGGCGCCGGCGGCCTGCTGATCAGCCCGATGGAGGCCGATCTGCGCTCGGAAATCGGGCCGGATATCGAGCGCTACTATCGCGGCGCCGGTGTCGATGCGGAACAGCGCATTCGCATCTGCAAGCTCGCCTGGGACGCGACCGGCACGCAGTTCGGCCAGCGCATGCTGCAATACGAACGGTACTATGCGGGCGATCCGGTGCGCGTCGGTGCCGCCTACTATCTCGGTTACGACGTTGCGCCTCTCCTCGCGCAGGTTGAGCGGGCGCTGAAGCTGGATTGATCGCTTTGCAGGCGAGCGAAGATTCAGGCGCGTTTCCCGGGCGCAGCGCAGCACCATAAGCGCGTTCACGCGCGTCTTCGACGCGCTATGGTGGTGCGCTGCAGACCCGGGATCGTCAAAACGAAGGTCAGCACCTTTTGCGGTCCCGGATCTGCGGTGCATCACTCCGTGCTGCACCGCGTCCGGGACACCGGAGTCCGCTGTTAAAACGTCTTCGCGCCCGCCAATGCGGCGAGCCCGGCGTTCGCCACCTGACGGTCCTGCTCGCCGGTGCCGGAGCCGACGCCGATGCCGCCGATGACGTGGCCGTCGACGATCACCGGCAACCCACCCGGCAGGTTGATGCGTTTACCTTGCGTCGCGATGGCGAGCTTGATGTCGATGCCGGCTTCGATGCCGCCGGTCGGCACGCCGTAGGACGCCGCCGTCATCGCCTTCATCAGCGCGGTATCGATCGACTGCACAAATGCACCATCCATGCGGGCAAGGGCCAGCAGGTGTCCGCCGGCGTCGACAACCGAAATGCACTGCGGCACGTTCATTTCCCTGGCCTTTGCCATCGCGGCCTGAAGGAGCTTCATCGCGCCTTCCGACGTGAGTTTCAGTGACGCAACCGTATCTGCCATTACCTTACCCCTGTGAGCGTCCGACCTGTTGGACGTGATAGCCGGCGACCTTTTGATACCGTTCGAAGATCGCGCGCAACTCGTCCTGGCCGATGATATCTTCGAGCTTGTCGAAGCGCCGCCCGCCGGTGCGCTGCTCGACCGTGTCGACGATGACGTTCGGCGGCGCGGTGCGGTTCTGCAGCACGATCCGGCTGGTCGCCGGCAGCCGTGCCGCCTCGTAGGCCTTGAGCGCCGCTTCCGCATCCGGCTCGCTCTGGAGCGATCGCGCCAGCGTCGCGGCGTCGATGATGGCCTGCGCGCCGCCGTTGCCGCCCTGCGGGTACATCGGATGCGCGGCGTCGCCGAGCAGCGTGACGCGCCCGAACGTCCAGCGCTCGAGCGGATCGCGATCGACCATCGGGTAGGAAAAAATCGCGTCGGCTTTGCGCATCATCGCCGGAACGTCGAGCCAATCGAACACCCAGTCCTGGTAGATCGGGAGGAAATCCTCGAGCCGCCCGGGCTTGTTCCAGTCGACCGGGACAGCCACGTCGCGTTCGATCTCGACCACCCAATTGACCAACTGGTTGCCGGCTGCATCGATGTTGTTGCGGATGGGGTACATGATCAGCGTGGAGTGGCGAGCGCCGATGCGGGCGATGCTGCAGCCCGACAGATAGGGCGGCATCCGCGTCACGCCGCGCCACAGATTGATGCCGCGATACACGAACGGGGCTTCGTCGGGATAAAGCTGCGCCCGCACCACCGAATGAATGCCGTCGCACGCGACCAGCATATCGCCCTGCTGCTCATCCAAGACCGTGCCGTCCGGCGCGGCGAACCGCGCGGTCACGCGGTGGCCGCTCTGCTCGAAGCCGGTGCAGCGATGGCCGGTGATGAAGCTGTCCGCTCCGAGCCGCGCCAGCACGGCGTCAAGCAGCACCTGGTGCAGGTCGGCGCGATGGATCGAAAAATGCGGCCACTGATGGCCGGCGGCCAGCCCCCATGGCTCGCGATAGACAAGCTGGCCGTGGCGCGTGAAGAACGCATAGTCCTGCGGCTGGCAGGCGACCGCCGCGAGCGCCTCCTGCAGGCCGAGCGCGCTGAGTTCCTTGACCGCATGCGGCCCGAGATTGATGCCGACGCCGAGTGGGCGAATTTCCGGTGCCGCCTCGAAAATCCGAATCCGCCCGGCCACGCCGGTTGCGTGAATGGCCAGCGCCAGCGTCAGGCCGCCGATGCCGCCGCCGATGATGATCACGTCCATTGCGCTAAGTTGTCAGCCCGCGGGAGCGCTGGCAATGCTTTGGCCTATGCGAATTGCATTGAGGCGCGTCGCGCAATCGCCGATAGTCGGCGGCAGTCACGCAAAAAGCCGGGGAGTAGCCCAAGATGATGTCCGATGCCGATCGCAAGAAGGCCGCCGATATTCTGATGACCGCCGAGAAGGAGCGGAAGCAGGCGGTCCAGCTCTCGAAAACTTGGCCGGACATCGCGATCGAAGACAGCTACGCCATCTCCACGGAGGTCGCCAAGCGCAAGATCGCGGCCGGCGCCAAGCTCATCGGCCACAAGGTCGGCCTTACTTCCAAGGCGATGCAACGCTCCTCGATGATCGACGAGCCCGACTATGGCCACCTGCTCGACGACATGATGATCGCAGACGGCGCCAAGGTTCCGCACGAGAACTACTGCCGGCCACGGGTCGAGATCGAGCTTGCCTTCGTGATGGGCAAGCGGCTGCTCGGTCCGGGCATTGGCTTGACTGACGTGCTGCGGGCGACCGAATACGTCGTGCCGGCAATCGAGATCGTCGACGCGCGCCTGCAGGATCCGCGCAAGATCTTCGACACCGTCGCCGACAACGGCGCCGCCGCCGGGATCGCGGTCGGCGGCCGTCCGGTCGGACCGATGGACGTCGACCTGCGGTGGGTTGGCGGCATCATGTACAAGAATTCCGAAATCGAGGAGACCGGCGTCGCCGCCGGCGTGCTCGGACACCCCGCGCTCGGCGTCGCCTGGCTTGCCAATAAACTTGGCTCGCATGGCGTGGCGCTCGAGCCCGGCCACCTGGTGCTGGCTGGTTCGTTCACGCGCGTGGTGTTCGCCGGCAAGGGCGACACGCTGCACGCCGACTTCGGACCACTCGGCGGCATCGCGGTGCAGTTCGTGTGATCCGATTGCACCTAGCTTTCGTGGCCCGGGTCCGAGCGGTTCTCAGCGGCGCGCGGGACGAAGCGTCGGCGGCGGCACCGGATGCTTCACTTGTTACAATGCGGATCGACGAAGCCACGCAGCTTGGAGATCAGGCGACGGGGTAATCCTGGTTTTCGTAGCTGTCGTAGCTGTCATAGTTTTCGCGGCGCACCCGCAGATGATCGCGGCGGTAGAGCCACAAGTGCCGGACGAGCCAGATTGCCTGTGCGCCAACCGCGATGAGGGTCGCCGGCATTTGGAGATCGCGGCCGCTTAAGTTGAGCAGGGCAAATCCGACCATCAGCAACAGGATCAGGCTGACGATGTGAGAAGCGATGATGATCAGCAGGCTTCTCTTACCCACCAGCATGCGCCGGTGTACATCAAATTGCGCGAGCAGAAACGTCGAGCAGATATACGCGAATAAAATCGCGAACACGGCACTCGCCGACAACACGCCAACCACGCCAAACATGACACCGCCCCTTGCCCGTGGCACGCCACTGGCATCGCTACTTTAGCGCGTCTCTAAGCCACATCCACGATTTTGTGTTGCCTGCGGCTCAACTCGGGGCGGGTCTGTTGCGCCGGCGCAACGCCGCCCTCGCGCCGTGCGCAACCGGGATCGCGGGTCGTAGCTTGCGGGCGCCAGCGCTGGCCGTCCCGTTTCATTGGGCCAAAATCGCGGATATGCTTGATCGATAGCGGTAATTGGCGCACCCAACGCGCCAATCCCGGGAGGATAACAACAATGCTCAGAAAGTTGCTGACGGCCGCGGCCGGTATTTTGATGCTGGCGCTGGCCACCCCGGCGGCGTGGCCGGCCGACTATCCCACGCGCCCCATCAGCCTGGTCCTGGCCTTTCCGCCGGGCGGCGCAAGCGATGTGCTCGCCCGTATCCTGGGCCGCAAGCTCGAGCAGGTGCTGGGCCAGCCGGTCGTGATCGACAACCGGCCGGGCGCCGGCGGCAATATCGCCGCCGACATCGTCGCGCATGCGGCGCCCGACGGTTACACGCTGCTGCTCGGCAACAACAGCATCCTCGCCACTAATGCGGCGCTCTATCAGAAGATCAATTTCGATCCGGTCAAGGATTTCGCCCCGATCGGGCTCGTCGGATTGCAGGCTAATATCCTGGTCGTGAATCCCGCAGTCGCGGCAAAGTCGCTTGCGGAACTCATTGCACTCGCCAAGGCCAATCCGGGCAAGCTGAACTATGCGTCGTCCGGCCACGGCCTCGCCGCGCATCTTGCCGGCGAACTGTTCAAGTCCGAGGCCAAGATCAACATCGTGCATGTGCCCTACAAGGGCGCCGCGCCGGCGCTGCAGGATGTGATCGCCGGCCATGTGCAGATGATGTTCGCCACCGCGTCATCGGTGGTGTCGCATATCCAGGACGGGAAGGTGAGGGCGCTCGCCGTGACGACGCTGAAGCGCACCGCGCTGTTTCCCGACCTCGCCACCATGGACGAACTCGGCCTCAAGGGTTTCGACGCCACCACCTGGCACGGCCTGGTCGCGCCGGCGCACACGCCGAAGGAGGTCATCGCGACGCTCAGTCGTGCGCTTGCGGCCACGCTGGCGGACGACGGCATCAAGAAGTCGCTGGCGAAACTCGGCGTCGACATTGTCGGCGGCACGCCGGAAGATTTCGGCGCCTACATCAAGTCTGAAATCCCCAAATGGACGGCCATCGTGAAGTCGTCCGGCGCCAAGCTGGATTGACCACTCATGAACATCGTCGATCGCAAGCCGCCGTCGCTGGCCCGCAATGTCCGTCGCCTGGGCCATCTCGATCTCCCGGGCGCGGGACAAGTCTGTATTTCGGGCGGCCACGCCTATGTGGGGCACATCCCAAGCCCGAGCCAGCTTGGCACCTCGATCATCGACGTGTCCGATCCGAAAAATCCGCGCGTGGTCTCGACCATCACGCTCGACGACCCGCAATCGCACAGTCACAAGGCACGTGCCGTCGGTGATATTCTGATCGTCAACCACGAACGCAACATGAGCCGGATCGGGCGCCGCGCCGAGCAGCTTCCTGCCGCGCGCCGCGTGCTGACCGTTGAACTTAAGCGCGAGCCGTCGCGCGCCGAACTCGCCGCCAAGATGAGCGTGACCGAAGACGACCTGCGGACGCTCGAGGAGTTCGAGAAGCGCGGCTACGACAACGGCGGTTTCAAGGTCTACGACGTGTCCCAACCTGCGCAGCCGAAGCTGATCGGTTACCAGAAGACCGGAGGCATCGGTGTCCACCGCTTCGATATGGACGCGCGCTACGCCTACATCTCGACCGAGATGGAGGGCTACGTCGGCAACATCCTGGTGGTCTACGACCTGCGCGATCCGCGCCGGCCCGAGGAGGTCTCGCGCTGGTGGATGAACGGCCAGCACCTCGCCGGCGGCGAAACCCCGACCTGGGCCGGCAAGCGCCACCGTCTGCACCATGCGCTGCGGTTCGGCAACGAGATGTGGGCGAGCTGCTGGCACGGTGGCTTCTGGGTGGTCGATATCGCCGACCTCGCCAAGCCGAAGAGCGCCGGCCACTACAATTATCACCCGTTGTTTCCCGAGCCCACGCATACCGTGATGCCGGTGGCGGGGCGGATCGGCGGCAAGCGTATCGCGCTGGCGATCGACGAAGAGGATCAGGCGCAGAGTGCGAGCGAGGAGGAGGCCCGGCGCGGCCGGGCGCATGCCTGCATCCTGACGTTCGACGTCAGCGATCTCGCCGACATCAAACCGCTCGGGCAATTCCAGGTGAGTGAACTCGATTCACCGTTCAGCCGCGTCGCGGGCGCGCGGTTCGGTGCGCACCAGTTCTGCGAAAAGATGAGCGGCACGCTTGTTCATGCGGTCTGGTTCGGCGGCGGCCTGCGCATCATCGACGTTGCCGATCCGCTTTCGCCCCGCGAGGTCGGGCATTTCATTCCGGAGCCGGTCGGTGGCAAGTTGGCGCCGCAGAGCAACGACGTGGCGTTGGACGATCGCGGGTTGATCTATGTGGTCGACCGTCATGTCGGCTTCGACGTTCTGGAGTTTGCCGGGACGGCCTAGCTGGCGCGTACGATGACCGTATCTTGCCTTGCCGGCGCCCGCGCCCGATAGTGCCGGCTTCGTCGGCCCGTTGTCCGTTAACCGCGCAAGGAGGAGCCCATGCTGAAATTTGTGTCGTTCGTCGCCCTCGCGATGCTGACCACAACGGCTGCTGCGACAGCGCAGACCGCTGTTCCCGATCTGCGCGGCACCTGGAAAGGCAATAGTGAATTGATCATTATGGGTGCCGGGAACCCGCATCATGCGGCGACGCCATCCGGTCCACGGCTGGACAGCATCGCGTTCACGATGACCATCGACAAGCAGGATGGCCGCCGCTTTTCCGGAACGTTCTCCTCCGCGCGCGGCAACGATCCGGTGATCGCCGTCATATCGCAAAACGGAACGATCTACCTGGTCGACGACGATGGTTACAGCTTCGGCACGATGCTGGCGCCGAACCGGGTAGAACTCTGCTACATGATACAGTCACCGGCGACGCGCATCGCGTCCTGCACGGTGCTGACCAAGCAGCCGTAGCGCCCCCTTCGGTCGCACGCCAGCCCAACTCGGGCGTGTACTCATACGTCCTGATTGTTGGGTCATCACCGGTCGATGTCCGCTGTTGCCTAATAGCCGACGAAATCATGGAATTGAGCGATACGACGCGATGGGGCCAATCACGTCATTTCCGCACCGCAGCAGACAGCGTCCCTATTCGATCACCTCGTCGGCAATCGCGAGGAGCTTATCCGGTATCGTCAGGCCGAGCGCCTTGGCGGTCTTGGCGTTGAGAACCAGTTGGAACCGGGTGGGTTGCTCGACCGGAATGTCGGCCGGGCTGCTGCCCCTCAGGATCTTGTCCACATGCACCGCGGAGCGCCGCGTGATATCGTCGAGGTCGGGCCCGTAGCTCAGGATCGCGCCTTCGCGCGCCCAAGGTCCCCAGCCCGACGCCAGCAAAAGCCTGTGCTGGGCGGCGAAGGCGATGATGCCGGCCCGATCCAGCGTCAACAGCCGTGAGGAAACTGGCATCAGGGCTTCTGCGCGCAGGCTCAGCGCCGTCTGGTAGGCGCTGTCGAAGTCCGCGGGGGACCGTACCTCCAATGATTGCACCTGCACACCCAGGGTCCGCCCGGCAATCTGTATCTCCCGGTATTCCGGATCGACGTGATCGGGATTCCACAGCACCGCAACCCGGGCGAGTTGCGGTGCAAGCTCGCGCAGGAACTGCAGACGTTTGGCGGCGAGATCGGACGACACGAACGTGACGCCGGTGACATTACCTCCGGGGCGGGCGAGACTCGCCACTAGGCCTGACTGCACAGGATCGTTGCTCACCGCCATGACGATCGGGATGGTGCTAGTCGCCGAGCGCACGAACGGCGCCACGTCGCCGCCGAGCGCGTAGATGAGATCGGGCTTAGCCGCGACCAACTCACGCGCGAGCACGGGCAATCGCTCCGGCTTGCTCTCAGCGAAGCGCGGCTCGAGCACGATGGTCTGACCTTCCACATACCCGAGTTCGCGTAGGCCGCGACGGAACGGGCCGTAGTTTGGGTCGGTCTCGGGTGTGCCGTACAACAAAACCCCGACCCTAGGAGCCCGCTTGCCGGAGCGCTGTGCGTGCGCTGCGAGCGGCCACGCCGCCGCTGATCCAGCAATTCCGGTCATGAAATCGCGTCGTCGCATTGCCTTCTCCAAGGCCAGGACCACGCCAATTGATTTATCAAATCAGGAAATCGCGACCAGCGAAATAGGGCTCGACAAGCAAATTTGCGCTGCAACAATTCCCGGCGGCCCTTGTCCGGAGTGGGTCAATCACGTCTCAGTCAGCCAAGAGCATCCTTCGATCCACTTCCGCAATGCCCCGATAGGAGACATTGATTCTGCTCGTTAATGAGTGCGCGCGCCTTGAAAGGCCTGCTTGCACTTGCACCTTAGCGTGCGTCGATCGTCATTGCGTGGACTGATAGAACGCCTTGGCATCGGCGCTGAACGCCTTGCGCGAAGCCGCGTCGATATAGAACATGTGTCCGCCACGGTAGACGCGAAGCTGCGTCCGCGCGGGATCGCCGATCGGCGGCATATGGTCGAGCACGTAACGGCTCACCGCGTAGGGTGTCACCATGTCGCTGTAGCCGTGCGACACCAGCAGGCGAAACGACGGCGTCAGCGACAGCAGCTCCCGCAGGTCGTCGGTGACGCTTGCCTGGCTGCGGCCGGAATGATCGCCCCAGTCCCATTTGCCGCTGATGTCGGAGGCCAGCAGGATATAGGTCATCTCGGTCTTGAAACCGAGTTCGTTGCGGGCGTAGTTCGCATAGATGCTGCCGTAGGCGCGGGTCAGGCCGTCCAGCAGCGGATCGGGGCCGCGCGCGGTCGTCCGGTCCGGGTAGGGATCGGCGACCGCATAGCTGGCGTCATAGTGGCTGACGATCTTGCCTTCCGCGGAGCGCAGGTGCTTGACATACGCGTCGCGGATGAATCCGCGCGACTTCGTCACGATATCCTCCCGAAGTCCACTGACTTGCGCAAGTCGGGCATAGAATTTGCGCGCCGATTCGCCTTTCGGCGGCGCCCCGGCGAGGGTCGTCAGGTAGTCGTTGAGCGCGAAATGCTCGGCCTCCGCCTGCGCCTCCTTGCTGAACTGGCCTTTGCGTTCGAGTTCGGCGGCTGCCAGCGACGGCAGTTGCAGCGCCGCGCCCAACGCAAAGCGGTTGCTGCCGAACATCAACGACGCCTCGATCAGCGGCGACACCATCACGATGCCGGACACCAGGACGCCCTGCTCGCGCTGCAGCGTGCGCGCCACCTTGGCGGCGCGGAAGCCGCCATAGCTTTCGCCCAGGATGAACTTGGGTGAGGGATTGCGGCCGTTCCGGGTGAGATAGAGCGCAACCGCCTTGGCGAGCGACTCCGCGTCGCGCCGCACGCCGTAAAAGCCTGCTGCGCCATCCGCCTTGGCGGCACGGCTCCAGCCGGTGCCGACCGGGTCGATCATGACCAGATCGGTAAAAGCGAGCCAGGTTTCCGGATTGTCGGTGAGGCGCGCGGCCGAGCCGTCGTTGCCGGGAAATTCGGCGATCCGCGGCCCTACCAGGCCGAGCGTCAAAAAGGCCGATGCCGCGCCCGGCCCGCCATTGAATGCGAAGGTGATAGGGCGGTTCGCCGCTTCGGCGTTCTTGGCAACATATGCGGTGTAATAGATCGCGGCCAGCCGGTCGCCCGATTGGTCAAACAGCGGGAGCGTCCCGGCGGTGGCGGTGTAGGCGAGCTTGCCGGCCGGCAGCTCAATGCTGTGCTCGGTTACCGCATCCTCCGGCAGCAGCCGTAGCACGCTGTCACGGGTCGGCGATGTCCGCTGCTCGGGCGGGCGCTGCTCGGACTGTTGTGCCGGTGCCCGGCGCGGGCGCTCCTGCGCGGTGGCGACACCGGCGGCGCCGGCAATCAACAGCGCCGCCAACAGGAGGCGGGTCGATTTGGTCATGTCTGGGAACGGCATTCCGGGTGTCCTGGACGGTGCTGGAGCCCCCCGGCTTCGGCGGCCAGCATAGCGGAACAAGGCCGTCCGGCTCAAACACGTTCCTCGGTAGACAATACAAAGGATATCGGGGAATGTCGGGCGTCCCGGTGCCCCACCGGGCTAACGAAAAATCCCGATAGGGTGTCGGAAAATGCCGTTTCCCAAGGCTTCGCGCGCGCTTGAGCGATTTACGGTTCTGGATCTGACCCGGGTGCGGTCCGGACCGACCTGCGTGCGCCAACTTGCCGACTGGGGCGCCAATGTCATCAAGATTGAGTTACCGCCTGATCCGAGCGCCGGCGAAGGGCTCGGCGGGCCGCGCGAGGGCTCCGACTTCGCGAATCTTCACCGCAACAAGCGCAGCATGACGCTCAACCTGAAAGCGCCCGAGGCGGTCGCCGCCTTGAAGCGCATGGTGAAGAAGGCCGACGTGGTGGTGGAGAATTTCCGCCCCGACGTGAAGCGGCGTCTCGGCATCGACTACAAAGCGCTGTCCAAGGTCAATCCGAAGATCGTCTACGCCAGCATTTCCGGCTTCGGCCAGGACGGTCCCTACGCCAACCGGCCGGGCTTCGACCAGATCGCGCAGGGCATGGGCGGGCTGATGTCGATCACCGGCCTTCCCGGTCAGGGGCCGGTGCGGGTCGGTATCCCGATCGCCGATCTGACCGCCGGGCTGTTCTGCGCGCTCGGCATCATGGTCGCCTTGCTCGAGCGCGAGAAGTCGAAGAAGGGCCAGCACGTCACCACGTCGCTGCTCGAAGCACAGATGTTCATGCTGGATTTCCAGGGTGCGCGCTGGCTGATCGACAAGCATGTCCCCAGGCAGGCCGGCAACAATCACCCGACCAGTATTCCCACCGGCGTGTTCAAGACCGCCGACGGCCACATCAACATTGCCTCGACCGGAGCGAAGATTTGGGCGCGCTTCTGCAATGCGGCGGGCGCCAAGGACCTGCTTGAGCATCCGAACTACCAGAATGGCGCCGATCGCTCGAAACACCGCGACGCGCTCAATGCCGACATGGAGAAATACACCGTCAAGCGCACCAGCGCGGAATGGATCGAGCTTCTGAACGAGGCGGGCGTGCCGTGCGGGCCGATCTACTCGATCGACGAGGTCTATGCCGATCCGCAGGTCGTGCATCTCGGCATGGCGGCGCCGGTCAAGACCAAGGACAAGTCGAAACTACAGATGGCGCGTCAGCCGATGTCGCTGTCGCGCACGCCAAGCAAACTCGTGGCGCCACCGCCAGCACTGGGCGAGCACACCAACGCGGTGCTCAAGGAGTTCGGATTCAGCGCCAAGGACATCGCGGCGCTGCGCAAGGCCAACGCGATCTGATCGAATGGACGAATTGCGCGCTCCAGGAGCGCGCCGGAGACCTGCCATGGACGACGTGACCAAGACCGACAAGATGCTTGCCCGCAAGGATGGCGGCGTCGGCTACGTGATCTTCAACAACCCCGAGCGCCACAACGCGGTCTCGCTCGAAATGTGGAACGCGACCGCGCGCATTCTCGATGACTTCGAGAAGGACGAGGACATCCGCGTTGTCGTCCTCACCGGAGCGGGCGGCAAGGCGTTCGTCTCGGGCGCGGATATTTCAAAATTCGAAAGCGAGCGCGCGTCGGCGGACACCTCCAAGATCTACAATCAGACGGTCGAGCGCGCCTATGCCAGCATCCAGGAATTCCCCAAGCCGACGATCGCGATGATCCGCGGGTACTGTATCGGCGGCGGGTTGGGGCTGGCAGTGTGCTGCGACCTGCGCATCTGCTCGGACAACTCAAAGTTTGCCGTGCCGGCGGCGAAGCTTGGGCTGGGCTACGGCTATAACGGCCTGCGCCGGCTGATCGATATCGTCGGCCCGGCATTCGCCAAGGAAATCTTCTTCACGGCGCGGCAGTTCGATACCGAGGAGGCGCGCCTCATGGGGCTGGTCAACCGGGTGGTGCCGGCGGCCGAGCTTGAAAGCTACGTGAAGACCTACGCCGAGACCATGGCGGGCAATGCGCCGCTCACCGTCAAGGCGGTGAAATACATTACGGGCGAGGTCATGAAGGACGAGAGCAAGCGCGACCTGCAGCGTTGCGCCGACATGGTCGATGCGTGCTTTGCCAGCAAGGACTTCATCGAGGGCCGCCGGGCATTCATGGAGAAACGCAAGCCGGCATTCACGGGTACCTGAGGAACCTCATGCTGAGGAGCGCACGAATGTGCGCGTTTCGAAGCATGGCGGCATGTTCAGTGCTTCTTGTCATCCTTCGAGACGCCCACGGTGCGGGCTCCTCAGGATGAGGACGGAGCGGGTGGCAAGAGGGCAAGAGGCGGCAAGCGGTCGCGGATGCCAACCGGTGGTTTGGTGCTTCAATAGAAATAGATAACAGCCCCGCGACAGCGGATCGCGCGGCAGGGAGGAAACGGCGTGGCGTCGGTCGAACTACGGGGTTTGACGAAGCGCTACGGCGCGCTCGCGGTGGTCGACGACGTGTCACTCACCATCGAGCACGGCCGTCTTGCGTGCCTGCTTGGCCCCTCGGGCTGCGGCAAGACCACGACCTTGCGGCTGATCGCTGGCTTCGTGGAGCCTTCGGTCGGCGAGATCAGGGTGGGCGATCGGGTCGTGTCGTCGCCCAGCCGCACCGTTCCGCCCGAGCGGCGCAACATGTCGATGATCTTCCAGAGCTATGCGTTGTGGCCGCACATGACGGTGGCGCAGAACGTCTCCTACGGGCTGGAACTGCGTAAGGTTGATCGTGCCACGATCAAGAGCAAGGTCGCGCAGATCCTCAGCACCACGCAATTGAGCCAACTCGCCGAGCGCTATCCGGGCGAGCTTTCGGGCGGTCAGCAGCAGCGCGTGGCACTTGCGCGCGCGCTGATCGTCGAGCCGGAAACACTCCTGCTTGACGAGCCGCTGTCCAATCTCGACGCCAATCTGCGCGAGGAGATGCGCTTTGAGGTCCGCCGGCTGCACGACGAATACCGTTACACCACGGTTTATGTCACCCACGATCAGTCGGAAGCGATGACGACCGCCGATATCATCGCGGTCATGAACCTCGGCAAGATCGAACAGGCCGGCTCACCCGAGGATATCTACGACCGGCCGCGCTCGGAATTCGTTGCCCGCTTCATCGGTTCGAGCAACGTCGTGAAGGGCAAGGCGCTGGATGAAACGCATATTTCGTTTTGCGATGCGGTGCTGCGTTGCGTTGGCGACAAGCTGATCGCGGGCTCGGCTGCCGCGGTTGCGGTGCGTCAGCACGTCATCCGGCTGTGGGCCGCGCAACCGCAGTCGATGGAGAACGTGGTGCCCGGCACGGTGGTGCGGCAGGTATTTCTCGGCAACAGCCGCGACTATCTGGTGGCAGCACCGGATGGGACGCAACTGCGTGTCGTCACCTCGCCGGCAGAGAATATTCCGCAGGGCGCTTCGGTCTGGCTCTATCTGCCGCCGGAGCGGTGCCGCGTTCTGAGTGGTTGAGAATTTCTGGAGAGGGAAGACAGCGGGCGACATATCGAGGAGAGGAAACCAAACAATGAAAAAGCCGATCATTTCTAGACGGGACGTTCTGTTGGCCTCCGGCGCGCTCGCGGCATCCGGCGCAATGGGTACGCGGGTCCTGGCGGCGGCGCCGCCCCCATCGGCGGTCACGCCTGCTTTGATCGAGGCGGCGAAGAAGGAAGGCAAGGTCATCTTCTACACCTCGATCGATCTTCCGCTCGCCGAACGGTTCGCCAAAGCGTTCGAGGCGAAATATCCCGGCATCGCGGTGCGGGTCGAGCGCACCGGCGCCGAACGCGTGTTCCAGCGCATCGGTCAGGAATATGCCAGCCGCATCTACGCGGTCGACGTCGTGAACTCATCGGACGCCGCGCATTTCATCATCTGGAAGCGCGACGGTATTCTCGAGGCTTATGTGCCGGAGGACGTCGCCAGCTTTCCCGACGAGCACAAAGATCCGGACGGCATGTATGCCACCTTCCGTGCCTGGGTCTGCGTCATCGGTTACAACACGAACATGGTGAAAGTCCGAGGAGGCCCCCAAGAGCTACGCCGACCTGCTGGAGCCGAAGTGGACCGGTAAGATCGTCAAGGCGCATCCGAGCTACAGCGGCACCATCATGACGGCGACCTATCAGATGTCGCGCGATCTCGGCTGGGGATTCTTCGAGAAGCTCGCCAAGCAGAAGATCATGCAGGTACAATCCTCGGCCGACCCGCCGAAGAAGCTGGCGCTTGGTGAACGCGCCGTTATGGCGGACGGCAACGAGTACAACATGTTCCAGCTCAAGGAGAAGGGTAGCCCGGTCGAGATCGTCTACGCGACCGAAGGCTCGCCGCTGATCGTCGGGCCGAACGCGATCTTCAAGCGTGCGCCCAATCCGAACGCGGCGCGGTTATTCCAGAGCTTCATGCTCTCGGCGGAGGCCCAGCAGTTGTCGATTGATTTCGGCGGGCTGCGCTCCGTGCACCCTAAGGTGAAGGAGAAACCCGGCCGCAAGCCGTTCAACGACGTCAAAAAGATGAAGGACGATCCGGCCGCAGTCGAGAAGATGAGCGAGCAAATCAAGGCGCGCTACAGCAAGATATTCGGCGTCTGACGGCCGGGCGGCGGCCTTGCGGTTGCCGTTTATGCGAAAGCCGGGGCGCGACCACCGGCTAAAAAATAACTCCCCGTTCGCGGGGACCGCCGGAAGGGTAACTCGGAGGAGGTGACCATGGCACGGATTCGATTCTCCAGGCGTGACGTGCTCAAGGCGTCAACCGCACTGGCGGCGGGCGTCTACGCTGCGCCACTCAAGGCTGCGCCGCCCGAAGCGTCGGCGATCACGCCCGCGCTGATCGACGCAGCGAAGAAGGAAGGCAAGCTCGCCTTCTATACCGCGATGGACCTGGCGTTTGCGCAGCGCCTCGGCAAAGCGTTCGAGGCCAAGTATCCCGGCATCAGCGTGCGCGTGGAGCGATCCGGCGCCGAGCGCATCTTCACCCGCATCGGCCAAGAATACTCGACGAACATTCACGCGGTCGACGTGGTCAATACCGCGGACCAGTCCCATTGCATCATCTGGAAGCGCAACGGCTGGCTCGCGCCCTACCTGCCGGAGGAGGTCGCGAAATATTTCGACAAGATCTACTACGACCCGGACGCCCTTCACGTGACGACGCGGGTGCTGGTGTCCCCGTTCGGCTACAACACCAATCTGGTGAAGAAAGAGGACGCGCCAAAGAGCTTCGCCGACCTGCTCGATCCCAAATGGGCCGGCAAGATGGTCAAGGCGCATCCGGCCTACAGCGGCACGATCATGAACGCGACCTTCGAGACCGCCCGCGACCTTGGCTGGGAGTACTTCGAGAAGCTTGCCAAGCAACGCATCATGCAGGTGCAGTCGGCGACCGACACGCCGAAGAAAATCTCGCTCGGTGAGCGGGCGATCATGGTCGATGGCGCAGGTTATCTGGTCATCCGCTACAAGGAGCAAGGCCAGCCGGTTGATGTCATCTATCCGGCCGAGGGCACGCCGGTGGCGACCGGTCCGAGCGCGGTGTTCAAGGCCGCGCCCAATCCGAATGCGGCTCGCCTGTTCCAGAACTGGATGCACGGACGCGAGGCCCAGCAGTTCCTGGTCGATTTTGCCCGCCAGTATTCGCCGCACCAGCAGACCGTGGAGAAGCCGGGTGTGCGGCCGCTCAAGGACATCAAGCTGATGAAAGAGGACCCGGTCGGCGTCGAGCGGGACGCGGAGGCGGTCAAGGCGCGCTACGCCAAGATCTTCAAGGTGTGAGACGCTGCGTATGACTGAAGGGGCTGTGCGATTAGATTGTAATGGAGCCGCGGCGTGCCCTGCGAAGCGGTGGGGAGGGTCGACGCCGAAGGCGTCGGGGTGGGGGGAACCGCCGCGGGCTCCGAGCCCCCCACCCCGACCCCTCCCCACCACTCGCTTCGCTCGTGGGGGAGGGGACAGCACCTTGCTTGCCTCGGAATGCCCGGCTTCGGGACACGATGCCATGACCATCGCTCTCCCCGCACAGACCGTCCGGCCGCACCACAAGATCGATCTGTCGTGGCCGATCCTCATCCTGTTCGCCGCGGTGCTCTGCGTACTCATCGTTCTGCCGCTGTCGTGGCTGATCTACTACAGCCTGGTCGATCGCTCCGGCGCTTTCACGCTCGACAATTTCAAGACGCTCGTCTCCGATGATGCGTTCCTCGACCCGCTGATCACGACCGTGATCCTGGCGACCAGTTCGAGCATCTTCTGCTGTATCGCAGCCGCGCCGATGGGATGGCTGGTCGCGCGCACCGACATGCCACTGCGCCGCACGGTGCGGGCGCTGGTAACGGCGTCCTTCGTTACGCCGCCGTTTCTCGGAGCCATCGCCTGGGAATTGCTCGCGGCGCCCAACAGCGGCCTCATCAACAAGACCTGGCGTGCGCTCACCGGCGCGCCGCAGGACGAGCACCTGTTCAACATCTATTCGCTCGGCGGTTTGATCTTCGTCATCTCCTGCTACACGTTCCCCTATGTGTTCGTGCTGATGGCGAACGCGCTCGACCGCATTCCGGGCGATCTCGAAGACGCCTCGTCGATCCTCGGCGGCCGCACCTGGACCACGGCGCGGCGCATTACCATCCCGCTGGTGCTTCCAGCGTTGCTTGCCGGCGCGCTCGTCGCCTTTCTGCAGGCCATGACGCTGTTCGGTTCGCCCGCCATCCTGGCGATACCGGCGGGCTTTCACACCATGACGACGAAGATCTGGAGCCTGTTCAATTATCCGCCCAAGCCGGAGCTTGCGGCGGCGGCGTCGGTGCCGTTGCTTGTGCTGACCGTCGTGCTGTTGCGGGCGGAAAGCATGATCCTGGGACGCCGCGGCTATTCGGTGGTGGGCGGCAAGCAGGGTGATCCGCGGCTGGTCAAGCTCGGCGTCCTGAATTGGTTTGCTCTTGCCTTCGTGTTCGTCGTCCTGATGTGCCCGGTGTTCCTGCCCTACGGCGCGCTGCTCAATGCGACCTTCTCTAAGATCGCGACCTCGTTCGTGTGGTTCGACAATTTCACGCTGCACAACATCCATTTCGTATTCTTCGAACTCTCCGCCACCAAGCTGGCGGTGCAGAACACGTTCATTCTCGGCGCGTCGGCGGCGACCATCGGCACCGTCATGGCGCTGGTGATCGCCTATCTGACGACGCGGCGCGCCATCAAGGGTCACCGCATGCTCGGATTCCTCGCGACTGCGCCGGTCGCTATCCCCGGTATCGTGCTCGGCGTCGGGCTGTTTCTCAGCTACGCGCGGCCGCCACTCGTGCTTTACGGCACGCTGTGGATTTTGCTGATCGCGTTCGTCACCATCGCGCTGCCGGCCGCCTATCAGCAACTCCAGTCGGCGTTCCGTTCGGTGCACACCGACCTCGAGGATGCCAGCCGCATTCTTGGTTCGACGCGCCTGAACACGCTCTGGCGCATCACCGCGCCGCTGCTGCGCACCAGCGTGATCGCCACCTGGTGCTTCATTTTCGTCGGCGTCATCCGCGAATTGTCGGCCGCCATCATGCTGTTCACATCGGAAACCAAGGTCATTTCGGTGCTGATCTTCGATCTCAACGAGTTCGGGCGATCTCGGCGCGATCGCGGTGCTCGGCCTCGTCATGCTGGTCATCACCTTTGCGGTCGTCATCGCGGTCAACCGTATCCCGGGCTTCGGCGATAGCCCGCCTGCGCAACGCGTGATCGATGGACGCCGCCCTTCCCAAGATCGCCGTCGCCGAAGTCCTGGCCGACAAGATCGCCGACCTCGATCCCGCACGCCTGCCGTCCGCGACGCGGCGCAAGTGCGAGGACCTGCTGCTCGACGTGGTGGGACTCTGTGTCACCGCGCGCCACGAGGACTACGTCAAGGCGTCGCTCGCGGGCTGGGATGACGAGGGGCCGTGCACCGCGATCGGTCACAGCCGCACCATGAGTGCCGCCGGCGCGGCCTTCGTCAACGGCACGGCGGCGCACGGCGAGGATTTCGACGACACGTTCGAGGGCGGCCCGGTGCATGCCGGCGCGGTGATCGTGCCGGCGGTGCTTGCGGCCTGTGAGCGGCACAATCCCGACGGCCGCGCGGCGCTGCTCGGGATCGCGGTCGGCGCCGAGACCATGTGCCGCCTCAGTCTCGTTGCGCCGACGCGTACGCACAAAGCCGGCTTTCATCCGACCGCGATCTTTGGCGCCGTCGGCGCGGCCGCCGGCGTGAGCGCGGCACTCGGCCTCAACGCTCGCCAGACCGTGGATGCACTCGGGATCGTCGGCTCCATGGCGGGCGGCATCATCGAATATCTGGCGGAAGGCACCTGGACGAAACGCATGCACGCCGGCTGGGCGGCGCAGTCCGGGCTGCGTGCGGCGCTGTTGGCGCGCGCGGGCTTTCGCGGTCCGCGCACCGTGTTCGAAGGGACGCACGGGCTCTTTCATGGCTTCGCCAATACGACGGAGGGCGATTTCGACGCGATCGCCGGTGACTTCGGGCAACGCTGGGTCACCGAGACGCTAGCCTTCAAGCCCTATCCGTGCGGAACCATGACGCATCCTTACATCGACTGCGCGCGACGGTTGGCGACGCGCGTCAAGGCGGAAGACGTGAAGGAACTGGTCTGCGAAGTAGGCGAGGGGACGGTGCACCGGCTGTGGGAGCCGCTTGCCGCCAAGCAGCGCCCGCCCAACGGCTACGCCGGAAAATTCTCCACGCCCTACTGCATCGCGGCAGGTTTCGTGCGCGGCAATGTCGGGCTCGATGCGTTCACGGACGAAGCGGTGAAGGAGGCTGCCGTTGTCGCGCTGGCCTCCAAGGTGCGATACCAGATCGACCCGCAGAATCCCTATCCGAAGAATTTCACCGGCCACATCCGCGCCGTGCTCAACGATGGCAGCGTGATCGAGGAGCGCCAGCCGCACATGCGCGGCGGCGCGCACGAACCGCTGACACGGACCGACATCGAGGAGAAATTCGCGCTCTGCGCCCGCCACGGCGGCTGGGATGGCGCGCGCACCGCGCGGGCGCTGGCGCTCATGCGCACGCTCTACGACGGGGCGATCGACCTCTCACCGCTGCGCGGATAACACAAAGGACATCACTCAATGACCAAAGAGCTTTCCGGCCGCGTCGCGATCGTCACCGGCGCGGGGCGCAATATTGGCCGCGGCATCGCGCTCGCACTTGCGGATGGGGGCGCTGCGGTCGTGGTCAACGCGCGCGCGAATCTCGCGGAGGCGCAAGACGTGGTACGCGAGATCGAACAGGCCGGCGGGCAGGGGCTGGCCGTCACTGCGGACGTCGCCGATCCGGTCGCCGTCGGCAAGATGGCCGCCGCTGCGGTCGAGCGCTTTCATCGCATCGACATCCTGGTCAACAACGCGGCGGTGCGCGCCGAGCAGCCGTTCGAGAGCATGACGCTTGAGCAATGGCGTGCCGTCACCTCGGTTATTCTCGATGGCGCGTTCAACTGCGTGCAGGCCTGCCTGCCGCAGCTCAAAGAGAGCGGCGCCGGCGTGATCGTCAACATCGGCGGCCTTTCGGCGCATACCGGCGCGGCGCACCGGCCCCATGTGGTGACCGCAAAGGCCGGCCTCATCGGATTCACGCGCGCGCTGGCGCATGAACTGGCCGACGCCAAGATCAGGGTGAACACGGTGACCCCCGGCCTGATGGCGGCGCCGCGCCCCGCCGGCCAGCCCGAGCCGCAGCATCATTCGCTGGTCCGCCCGCTTGCCGGCCGGCGCGGCGAGCCGGGGGACATCGCGGCGGCGGTGCGGTTCCTTTGCGGACCAGGTGCGGGTTTCATCACCGGGCAGAATTATCAGGTCAATGGCGGAGCGTTTTTGGGATGATGCGGCGTTTGGGCAACGATTGAGCAAATCACCGATATTTTTCGCGGGCTTGCGCGGGCCCTTGCAGCCGCGGCATCGCGCGTGGCCTGTGGACAATCCAAATGCGTGGACATTGCGGCCACAATTTTCTGCGCAAGGTCAGTCGAGGGGTGAGCGATGGCCGCGGAAAAGCACACAGTCGATCAGTTTTCGATATCGGGCCTGATTGCACGCTCCGAGGAGCGCATCGCGCGCCAGCGACAGATTGTCGAAGATCTTCGCGCGTTCAACGTGGCCGGTCCTGCGGAACGGCTACTCGCCGTCATGGAGCAGACGTTGGCGGAATTGCGAACGCGGGAGCGGGGATTGAACAATCCTCCGCAGCCGGTCGATCCGCAGGAGCTGGAGACTTCCCCCAGCTAACGGGCGTGATACGCCGGTCGGGCGGTGGGTCCGCCCAGCCGTTCAAGAATTCAAAGCACTGATCCAACTGACGCGCGCCACTTCGCCGCGAGAGGAGCGAGTGCGCGCGCCTAGTGCATTCCCCGGAACGCCAAGTGGCCGCCTGAACTGGCTGAAGGCAACGGCATGGCCGCGGCCGCGAAGGGGTGAATCAGTCACCGAAAGGTGCTAATCCCATCCGCGACGGAAATTTCCGCGGCTGCGACAATCCTGCAACGACCAAAAAGTACGAGGATCCCCATGTACACCGAACTCGCGCTCTACATCGACGGCGCCTGGCACAACGGCAAAGGCCGCAAGGGCGAGGACGTAATCAATCCGGCGACCGAGAAGCCGCTGGCGCATCTCCCGCACGCATCGAAGGCCGACCTCGACCAGGCGCTTGAATCCGCTAAGAAGGGCTTTGCGACCTGGCGTAATACCTCCGCTTACGACCGCGCGAAGATCATGCGCAAAGCGGCCGACCTGATGCGCGAGCGCTACGACAACATCTCCAAGATCATGGTGCAGGAGCAGGGCAAGACTTATGGCGAGGCGCGTGCCGAAGTGCTGACCTCGGCCGACATCATCGACTGGTACGCGGAAGAAGGCCGCCGCAACTACGGCCGCATCGTGCCGGGCCGCATCAAGGGAACGCGCCAGCTTGTGGTGCAGGAGCCGGTCGGCGTGGTGGCGGCGTTCACGCCGTGGAATTTCCCCGTGCTCACGCCCGGCGCGCAAGGTCGGCGGCGCGTTGGCCTCCGGCTGCTCGCTCATCTTGAAGGCATCGGAAGAGACGCCGGGTGCGTGTGTCGAGATGGTGCGCTGCTTTGCCGATGCCGGCGTGCCGGCAGGCGTGCTCAACCTCGTGTTCGGCGTTCCGGCGGAAGTCTCCGAACATCTGATCCCGAAGGACGCCATCAAGAAGATTTCATTCACCGGCTCGATCCCGGTCGGCAAGCACCTCGCTGCGCTCGCCGGCAAATACATGAAGCGCACCACCATGGAACTCGGCGGGCACTCTCCCGTCGTCGTGTTCGAGGATGCCGATCCCGAGAAGGCCGCCGACACCATTGCGGCGTTCAAGTATCGCAACGCCGGGCAGGTCTGCATCTCGCCAACGCGCTTTTACGTGCAGGAGAACGTCTACAAGAAGTTCCTCTCCCGCTTCACCGAATACGCCAAAGGCGTGAAGCTTGGCGACGGCCTGGAGAAAGGCATCACCATGGGTCCGATGGCGAATTCGCGCCGCCTCGACGCCATGGACAGCTTCGTGGCGGATGCCAAGAGTCGCGGCGGCAATATCCAGACCGGTGGTGCACGGCGCGGCAACCAGGGCTTCTTCTACGAGCCGACCGTGATCACCGATGTGCCGGATGACTCGAAAATCATGACGCAGGAGCCGTTCGGCCCGTTGGCGCCGATCGTGACCTTCAAGACCTTCGACGAGGTGATCGAGCGTGCGAACTCGCTGGAGTTCGGGCTCGCGGCCTATGCGTTCACCTCGTCCAATGCGACCGCCGCAGCGGTCGGAGACGCACTCGAGTCCGGCATGGTCGGTGTCAACTCGATTGCGATCTCGACGCCGGAGACGCCGTTCGGCGGCGTCAAGGAATCCGGCCACGGCAGCGAAGGCGGCATCGAAGGGCTTGGCGCCTATCTCAACACCAAGTTCATCTCGCAGGGATAGTCGCTGATCCCGCATCAGGCGCGGGCTCGACCCGTGCAGTCATTTCACTGCCGGGTCAATCCCGGCAGGCCTTGCATCGGCTTGGCGCGGGCGGAAGTGCCGTAGCGCATTCAGGGTTGTGACGGTTCCTGATCCGACCAAGCCCACGTCGGATCGGTTTCTCGGACATCCGTAGCTTGTTGCATCGCCTGGCGCGTGATGGTCGGGAAGACCTTGCCGCCCTTGCCGGTGACGACGACCTTGGTGCGGATTTTCAGCCACTGGTCGCCGAATTGGCAGCGGTAGGGCGAAACGCGAAGTCCACCAAGTTCCTTCCAAGACCCAGGGAAACGCATCCCGTCGCAGGGCACCTCCTCGATTGTCTTGCCGGACTTCGACAGAGCGGCCGCGACCTCACGTTCGAGCTTCGGAGACTTCGCGAACAGGGCCTGTTTGTCCTCCGGCGCCAAGCTGCCGAGCTGGCCCAATTGCTCGGTATCGAATGCATGGGCCGGAGCGGCCAGCAGCAGTAGCAGCGACGCTGAGGCAAGTCTCGACAACATGCGCCATTCTCTCTTGAGCGTTTCTCCGTCGATCGTAGCCCGCGTCACTGGCTGGCTTTCTGGCACGCCGCCCAAATTTTCTGCGGCGTCGCCGGCATATCGAGATGTGCACCGGCGCCGCCCGGGATGGCGTCGGCGATGGCATTCATCAACGCCGCAATCGCGGCGGTCGTGCCGCCTTCGCCCGCGCCCTTGACGCCAAGCGGATTGGTCCGGGCCGGCACGTTGTGCAGCGCGTCCTTGAATGACGGAAAGTCCTGCGCGCGCGGCATCGCATAGTCCATGAACGAGCCGGTGGTGAGCTGTCCGCCCGACGGATCGTAGATCGCGTGCTCCAGCATCGCCTGGCCGAGCCCCTGAACGACCGAGCCGTGCACCTGGCCTTCGACCACCATGTGGTTGAGCGCCTTGCCGCAGTCGTCCACCGCCGCATAGGAGACGAGCTCCATCGCGCCGGTCGCCGGGTCGATTTCCACCTCGGCGATGTGGCAGCCGTTGGGAAAGGTGAGCGGCGTTTCGGCGGTCACCTTGGTGTCGAGGTTCTCAGGGATCTCGCCGCGCTTCTTCATCTCGGCGGCGCGTGCCGCGAGATCGAACAGCGAGATGCGGCGGTCGGTGCCGACCACGCCGAATTGGCCGGCCTTGTATTCGATATCGGCTTCGGCGGTTTCCAGCACGGTCGCGGCGATGCTCTTGCCTTTGGCGATGAGCGCCTCGACGGTCTTGATCATCGCGTGGCTGACCGTCATGGCAGAGCGCGAGCCGACCGACGCGTAGCCGGCGATCTCCATCGCCGAATCGCCGTGGTGGTGCTCGACCAGCTCGGGCTTGATGCCGAGCCGCTCGGCTACCATCGGATTGAATACGGTGGCGTGGCTCTGCCCGGTCGACTGGACGTTCAGGTTGAACAGCAGGCGGTCGCCGCCCGGGAAAGCGATCTGGGTGCCTTCGATCGGAAACCCGCCGGCATGTTCCAGCATGCAGGAAATGCCGAACCCGCGATACTTGTGGCGCTTGGCGGCCTCGCGCCGGCGCTGCTTGAAGCCGTCGTAGTCGGCGAGCGCCAGCGCCTTGTCGAGCACCGCTTCAAACTCGCCGCTGTCGATGGTGGTACCGACCGCGGTCTTGTACGGCATCGACTTGGGCTTGATCAGATTGCGACGCCTGAGCTTCACCGGGTCGATGCCAGTGATGCGGGCGGCTTCGTCGATCGCGCGCTCCAGCATGTAGTTGGCTTCGGGCCGTCCGGCGCCGCGATAGGGCGCAGTGGTGATGGTGTTGGTGAACACGCACTTGGTGTTGATGTCGATATGCTTGATGTCGTACATGCCGGGCAGGCATCGTGTCAGGTTGACGGTCTGAATGTTGGCGCCGACCGCGCCGATATAGGCGCCCATGTTTCCGAGGTGGCGGATGCGCAGCGCCAGAAACTTGCCGCGCTCGTCGAGCGCAAGCTCGACGTCGCTGTAGGCGTCGCGCGCATGATTGTCGCTCAGGAACGACTCGGCGCGGTTCGACATCCAATGTACCGGCCGGCCGAGGTTCTTCGCCGCCACCAGGATCGCGAGATATTCGGGGTAGGGGCCGGTCTTCAATCCGAACGCGCCGCCGACATCCTCGGTGATGACGCGCAGCTTCGGATTGGCAACGCCCAGGATCGGTGCGAGCCCGTCGCGCAGCGCCCGTGCGCTTTGCGAGCAGCACCGCAGCAGATAGCTCTCTTCGGCCGGGTCGTAGCTCGCGGTCGCGCCGCGCGGCTCCATTGAGGCCACAACGATCCGCTGGTGAAGCACCGCGACCTTGGCGACGTGCTTGGCGGTCGGCGATGAGGTTGTCGACCGCCTTCTCGTTGGCCTCGGGATCGGGCGCCAGGCCAACCCAGTCGACCGCGATGTTGCCCGGGGCTTCCGGCCACACCTGCGCTGCGCCCGGCTTGACGGCCTCGCGCAGATCGACGGCCGGTGCGCGTTCCTCGTACTCGACCGTGACCAGTTCGGCGCCGTCCTGCGCGGCGGTCAGCGTTTCGCCGATCACGACCGCGACGGCCTCGCCGACGTGCCGCACCGTCTTGCCCGCCAGCGCCGGACGAAACGGCAGGATGAGCTTGGTGCCACCGCGGCCGGCGACAGGTGGGTGCTGGGAGATATTGCCGAGTTTGGCTGCCTCCATGTCGGCGGCGGTCAGCACCGCCAGAACGCCCGGCACGGCTTTCGCGGCGGTTGTATCAATCGCCTTTATATCCGCGAAAGCGTGTGGCGAGCGCACGAAATAGGCATGGGCCTGACCGGTCATGGCCACGTCGGCGGCAAAGCGTCCAAGCCCGCGCACCAGGGGGTCATCTTCCAGGCGTGGCGTGTAATGCGCGCGGCTTTCGGCAGTCTTGGAATCCATGGCGATGTCCGGGAATTGGGGAGGAGTTGCAGAGGTACTTTCTATACCGGAAACGGCCCCCGGCGGGAGTCCCTTTGGCCGCGGAACTCCTGAACTCCCTTATCGGTGCTCCATCGCGCTGCGCACGCGGGCGACGGTCTCGGCCGGCGTGCGGGAAACCTGCTCGACCAGGGCGGCGACCTGCTCGCCGGTAAGTGGGTCGACCTCGATCTTGAGCTTGTCGGCCTCGGCGAGATAGGCCGGATCCTTCATCGTGGCGTCGAACGCGCGTCGCAGCGCATCGACCCGCGCGGCCGGTACGTTCGGCGGCAGGAAGAAGGGGCGGCCGTATTCCAGCCGGGCCAGCATCATCCGTAGCGCGGCGCGCTCCGCGTCGGTCTTGGCGAGATCGAAGAAGAACGGCACATCGCCGAGTTCCGGATTCTTCTTGAGCGCCCACTGGGCCAGAATCCGGATCTTCTTCTCGTTGATCCAGTTGCTGTTGATCGCCTTGAGCGTCGACCAATTGGCGATCGTCCCGTGGACCTCGCCGCGCTCCATCGCCAGATGAATCTTCGGTGTGCTCTGGTAGCCGGTCACGACCTTGAACTTGAATCCGAACAGGCTGTTGGCGAGCATCGGATAGTCGAATTGGGTCGAGCCCGGGGCTTGCGCGCCCATCACGGTCTGCGTCGTCTTGACGTCCTCGAGCTTTTGCACCGGCGCGGTGTGCCAGACGTAGCTCACCTGGGTCTCGCGGTTCGTGCTGCCGAGCCAGTTGAGCTTCACGGCGTCGAAGCGCGCGCCACCCGGCTGCAGCAGTGGCGTGGTGGGCATGCCATTGAATGACGCGCCGATGACGGTGCCGTCGAACGGACCATTGTTGTAGAGCGCGTTCGTCATCGTCAAGCTGCCGGCACCGGGCTGGTTCTGCACGATGATGGTCGGATGCCCTGGAATATGCGCGGCCATGTGACGTGCAAGCAGCCGGGCATTGATGTCATAGCCCGAACCGACGCCGATGCCGACCATGAGTCGGATGGTCTTGCCCTTGAAGAACGCCGCAACGTCTTCCTGCGCGTGCGCCGGCGTTCCGGCTGCGAGGAATAGGCATAGTCCGAGAATTGCTCGCGTCATGTCGGTCCATTCCTCCCAGGCAAGGCGCTTTTGCTTAGCGATCTATTTCTTGGGCGCGAACGATTGGTTCGGGAATACCGAGCCGGTCGGCCGCTGCACGACAATGAACGGCCGGTTCGCGCTCTGGTGGCAAGTATTGCAGGCGGCTGTAAGCTTGTCGAACGCACCGATAAATTTGGCCCGGTCGTGCGCCTTGACGGCGGCTTCGACCTCCGCGATCGCCGGCATCGCGGTTGCCTCGATCATCTTCCCGACAGGCATGTCCTTGTAGACCGGGAAATATTTGACGGCGTCCTCCAGGCCCTCCTTCAATTCGTCGATCTCGTAGTCGGCAAGCGCCCAATTACCCGCGTCACCGGCGAGCCAGAGCTTGGCGTGACGAATTTGGGTTGCGATCATGATCTCGGCGAGGCCGGGGGAGTAAGCTTGCGTCGGCGGGGGCACCTGCGCGGCTGTTTCCCTGCTGCTGTAGGCTGATGAAACCGCACCAACGAGAGAGATGGCGAGGACAAACGTCCATTTTCGCATGCGATATCTCCCTGATCGAACCGGTTGATCCGGCTAGGTGTCGTTGCGGCCAAGTCGCCGACCCATGTCCGGGCGCGGTATTTCGACCGTCGCACGAAACACGGCAATGATTGGAATAGTTCCAAATTAATTGTCAAGCGGGCGATCTAGGCCGCTGCCAGTTCTTCGGGGTCGAGCGGCAGCGTCACGGCTTGCTTGCGCTTGGCCGACAGATCCAGCGCCTTGGTCAGCATCAGCCGGTTGTGCGCTTCCTCGATGGTCGCGGCCTGCGTCGGCAGGCCGAGCGCGACGCGGTTGAGCCACGAGACGGTCTCGTCGGCCATTGGCCCACGCAATTCGCCGAGCGCCATGTCGCCCGGCGGATAGGAGCCGAGGAAATCGACCAGCCGCGTCTGGTCGGGCGCATAGCCTTCCGACTGCGGCTTCGACACCGCCAGCACCATGTCGCGGTGAGTGTCGTCGATGGTCGAGCACGCCGTGGGTGCCGACGATGCCGACTTCGAGCGAATAGACTGCGCCCGGCCACGTCACCGGCAGCGCCCACGAGATGTTGAGATGATAGACGCTGCCGTCCGACATCATGATCATGCCGGCGGTGGCGTCGATGCCCTGGTAGAGCGGGCCCAGCACCTTGTCGATCGAGCGCGCGTAGCATTCGACCGGCGTCTTCTTCTCCAGGTACCACATGCACATGTCGAGCGCGTGGGTGCCGGAGATCACCATCGGCGAGATCGTCGCCGGATCGTCGGTGCGCTTGTAATTGTCGATTGCGACGAGCCGGTTCATGAACGCGCGCGAGGTGACCAGCGTGACGTCGCCGAGCGCGCCCGATGCGACCTTCTCCTTGCCGGCGAGCCACTTGCGGCGGAAGCGCTGGGTGTAGCCGACCACGGCATCCAGTTTGGCGTCCTTGATCGCCTTGAGCACGCGGGCGGACTGCGCCAGGTCGGTGGCGAGCGGCTTCTCGATCAGCAGCGGAATGCCGCGCTCGACCGCCGCCATGATCGGCTCGACGTGCAGGTGCTCGTCGGTGGCGATGATGGCGCAGGTGACTTCCGGCCGCTTCAGCAGTTCGACGTGGCTCTGGGTGACGAAATCGGCGCCGATCTTGGGCGCGACCTCGCCGGCGCGGTTCGGGTTCTTCTCGGCGAGCCCGATCCAGCCGACCGACGGATGACGGTTGGCGACCTCGCCGCGGAACAGACCGACGCGGCCGCCGCCGATGATCGCGAGCCCGATCTCCGCGGCTTGCTTTCTCATTTCTGCATCGCCGGGTTGTCGCCCTTGCGGAACTTGGCCTTGAAGTCCGCCACCGCCGCGATGGTCTCGTTGCTGAGCGGCAGGTTGACCGGCTCGTTGCGGTCGGCCGACAGGTCGGCCGCCGTGTAGGTCTCCATCACGATGCGCGCGCTTTCCGGCGTCACCATCACGGGCTTGTTCTGGATGCAGGATTCCAGGAAGTGCAGCGTCTCCGGCCCCATGCCGCCGGCGAAGACGTGATCCACCTGCTCGCCCGGCATCGTCGACATCGGAAACACCTGCCCGGTCGCTTCGGTGTTGAGCCAGTGGTCGCGCGCGGTGTCGTCGAGCACCAGCGCGCCGTTGGTGCCGGTGATCTCGATCCAGGTCGAGCAGTAGTTCGGATAGCTCTCCGGAAAATTCCAGCCGCCGCCGATCATCACCACCACGCCGTTGTCCATCGTCACGGTGGTGAACATCACGTCGTGCGAGCCGTTGATCGGCTCCATGTAGCCGTAGGCGCCCTGCGAATAGACCCGCACCGGCTTGGCCGGCTCGAGCAGCCACATGACGAAATCGAGATCGTGCGTCGATTCCATCACCACCGGCGAGAGCCGCACGCGGCTGGCGATCTTCTTGCCCAGCGCCCGCGACAGATGCCGGCTCACCAGAACGGACACTACCTTGCCGAGCGTGCCGTCGGTGATCTTCTTCTTCGCGTAGGCGATCTTCTGGTTGAAGCGCTGCGAATAGCCGATGGTGAATTTCAGGTTGTTGCGCTTGGCGAGCGTGATCAGTTCGTCGGCTTCCCACAGTTCCAGCGCGATCGGCTTCTCCAGCATCACGTTCTTGCCGGCCGCGCAGGCAGTCGCGCGCGATCGGATAGTGGTTCGATTCCGGCGTGGTCGAGATGAACACCACCGAGATGTTGTCGTTGTTGATGATGTCCTGATAGTCGAGCGTCGCGGTCGCGGGCCGGTAGCGCGCCTTCAATTCCGCCAGCCGGTCGGGCTTGATGTCGCAGAGGTGAAGCTTGTCCACCAGCGCCGTCCGCGAGAGGGTTTCGACCCGCGTTCCGCCGACCCAACCCACGCCGATTGCACCGACTTCGACCTGCTTCACGGAGCGCTTCCTTCTTTGTCCGATTTCTTGTCTGGATCGGGCCGCATAAAGACCATGCTGGGACGGCCTCTGCAACCGGTCGCGGCCGCGATCAAGGTCGTTCAGCGGCCGGCATGGTCCGGCTCGGGCACCATGATTCCGAACACCTCGGCGGCAAACTTCGGATAGACCTCGACCATCTGCGGCGCCACGACGGTGCGCAGGAGACGCAGCGTCTCGGGTGAGGGTGTCGGCGTGATTGGCACCTCCGCGGGGCGGTCGAAATCGAAGCCGGTATGCTCGTCGATTTCCGCCGGCGTATGTCCTGGATGCACGCTCGCCAGTCGAAAGCGCCGCCGCTCGCGGTCGAAGGCGAACAGGCAGCGGTTGGTGATCAGCGCGATCGGACCGCCCGGACGATAGACGTTGTCGGCGCTCGTGCCCGGTGCGCTGATGAAATCGACCTTGTCGACCAGCGTGCGGCGGGTGTGCTCCAGGCGGAACAGGATCACCTTGGGTACGACGTAATAGAGGTAGCCTGAGCCGAACGAGCCGGGGAACCGGACCTTCGGGTGCTCGTAGTCGCCGATGCTGACGAGGTTGACGTTGCCCGCGCCGTCGATCTGGCCGCCAGAGAGAAAGAATACGTCGATACGGCCCTGGCCGGCACAGTCGAACAGTTCGCGCCCGCCGTCGGTGAAGAAGCTCTAGCCGGCGGCTGCCGAGCAGCGACACATAGGGCCGCCCGTGGCCGCGCTCGCGCGCCAGCAGCGCCGCCGCCGCCGGGATCGGCGAGGCATTGCCGATGGCGGCGTGTCGCGCGTCCGCGATCAGCCCGGCGATGGTGTCGGCCAGCAACTCTTCGGTGCGAAACGTCGCTCTCGTTGCTACGATTGTGCGGGGCTGTTGCCACGAGTCACCTCCCCCCTTGCGGGGGAGGTCGGCGAGCGAAGCTCGCCGGGAGGGGGGTAAACTGCGTGTGCGGAGACAGCCGCTCACCCCCCTCCCTGACCCTCCCCCTCAAGGGGGGAGGGGACGGAGAGAGCATGCGCGTGGAAAGAAATTCAAGCGGCGCGCTGGGCATGGACATAGCGGTCGAGATAGGCGGCAAAGCCGTCGGCGGTTGCGGCGAGGCGGGCATATTCGGCGAGGTGCGCGGTGTCGGCCGTATAATGGTCGGCGAGTCCGAGCGGCCAGGCGCCGTTCGGCTCGACTGCGATCGCCTCGAGATAGAATCCGCCAAGCGCGCCCGCCGCTAGCATCGGGTCGTCGAACAGATTGCCATCGTGAATCTTTTCCACGGTCACGACTGTCTTCTTTGCGGCATGAGCCATCATGGCAAGCTCGCGGTCGCGGCCGATCCAAACATTGCCCTCGCGATCCGCCATCGGCGCGTGAAACAGCGCGACGTCCGGCGTGATCGCAGGCAGCAGCACGATGGGATCGTGGTTGCCGAACGGATTGTCGATCACCTTCCAGTCGGGGCGGTAGGCCAGAATGTCCGAGCCGATCAGTCCGCGCAGCGGCATGAACGGCACGCCCTTCTCGGCGGCCTGGAACGCCGCATGCAGCGCCGGGCAGGTGGCGTCCTTCATGCGCAGCGCACCGGATTTGACGGCGGCGGTGAATCGCGGCGCCGGTCCGAGCCTCGCCGAGGCTGACGGCGGATGTCTCCAGCGTCTCGACACAGCCGGCGCCGATGAGGAGATCGGCCTGCAGGCTCGACGTCGGCAGCGCGATGAGCGTGAGCCGTTTGACGCCGCGCCGAATGAGCGCGCGCGTCGCCGCCATCGCGACGCCGGAGACGTCGCGCGGCACCGCCAGGACGCAGCCGTCAGTGATGGGAGCCAGTGCTTCGTCGAGGGTGCGAAGGATCATCAATATAGTCTATCACAGGCCGTGCGGCAGTCTCGGTCTGCTCCCTCCCCCTCAAGGGGGGAGGGAACGATGTGGCGTTAGCTTTCACAATCGCGCGTGCGCGTCGTCGGATCGCGTCACCGCCTACGACAGTGCCTGCTTCACGCGATCGGGCGAGAACGGCACCCGGCGCATGCGCACGCCGGTGGCGTCGAAGATCGCGTTGGCGATCGCCGCCGACAGCGGCCGCATCGACGGCTCGCCCGCACCCGACGGTGCGACCTCGGGCCGGTCGATGATGACGACATCGATCTGCTCCGGCGTCTCGGTGATGTCGAGGATCGGATAGGTCACCCAGTCCACGCTGGTCACGTTCTTGCTATCGAACTTGACCTCTTCCCATAGCGTGCGGCTCGTGCCCTGTACGACGTTGCCCTCGACGGTCTTGGTCAGGCCATCGGGGTTGATGACCTGGCCGCAATCATGGGCGACGGTGAACTTGCGCGCCCAGATCTTTCCGGTGGTGCGGTCGATGTCGACTTCGGCGACAACGGCGCAACGCGTGCCGTTACGTTGTGAATAGGCCATGCCGCGGCCGCTGACCTTGGTCCCGGTCTGGTCCTTGCGCGGCGAGGGCCGCGTGTCCCAGCCGTGTTTCTCGGCCGCTGCCTTGATCACCGCGATGTCGCGGGGATCCTTGATGTGCTTGAGCCGGAACTGGATCGGGTCCTGTCCGAGATTGGACGCAACTTCGTCCATGAACGATTCGCTGGCGAAATGAATCTGCGGGCCAACCGGGTCACGCAGATGCGACGAGCGCAACGGCGAGGCGCGATCGAGCAGCGGCGGGATCACCTCCCAGGCCAACCGCTTGTTGGCGAACGCGTAGGATTCCGCCGGCACACCGAAGCCGATGCCGGACGCCAGCGCGATGCCGCGCGTCTGACCGGCGAGCGTGTCGATCGGCTTGTTGCCCGACGTGTTCACATCAACGCGGGAGAAGCCCTTGCTGGTGAATTCGTAGGCGACGACGTTGCCTTGAGCGTCGATCGCCGCGCGCGCGCGGTGGATCGAGGCCGGGCCTTTCGGGTCCCATCCGGTGCCTTGCTCGCGCGTGTACTGTAGGCGCACCGGCTTGCCGACGGCTTTCGCCAGCACGGCCGCGTCCATCGCGCAATCGTCGGCGTCATTGCGGCCATACGAGCCGGGACCGACCGCCCACATCACGTGGACGTCCGCGACCGGCATGCCCAGTGTCGCCGCAATACCGTTCTGCACGAAGTGCGACTTCTGCGAGCCGGTCCAGCACCTGACCTTGCCGTCCTTGATCTCGACCAGCGAACAGGCGGGGCCCATCGAGGCGTGCGACTGGAATGGCCATTCGTATTCGGCCTCGATCACCTTGGCGGCGTTCTTGAACGCCTCATCGACGTTGCCGCTCTCCTTGCCGCCGATCTCGCGTTTGCGCACAGGGGCTTTGCGGATGTGGTCGTAAAGTGCGTTCTGGTTCGGGAACGGCGGATCGACCTTCGACCACTCGACCTTGAGCTTCTGCGCCGCATTGATGGCGCCCCATTCGGTGTCGGCGACAATGCCGAGGAAGCCGTTTTCCCAAACCACCTTCGCACCCGGGATGTCCTTGACCGATGCCTCGTCGACCTTCACCGGGACGGCACCGGCGATGGCGGGACGGATCATCCGGCCGTGCACCATGCCGGGGATCTTGACGTCGGTGACGAAGTCCTGCTGGCAGAACACCTTCGGCGCGATGTCCTCGCGCTTGATCGGTTTGCCGACGATCTTGTAGTCCTTCGGCGATTTCGGCTTGGCTTTGCCGGGGGCATAGAGCGCATTGCCCATCTGCTTGTTCCAGTCGAGCTGGACATTGAAGTATTTGCCGCCGATCAACTCGCCGTAGCTGACCTTCTTCGCCGCATCGTTCTTGCCGTGGACGACGCCGTCCGTGACGGTAAGTTGATCGGCCGGCGAACCGAGCTTCGCCGCCGCCATCTCGACCAGCGCGCGGCGCGCTTCCGCCGCCGCCGCGCGCATCTGGATGCCGCCGCGCTGGATGCCGGTGGAGCCGGACGCGCCGCCCTGGTTCACGCTGTTGCCGGTATCGCCCATGATGACGGTGACGGCCTTGAATGGCACGTCGAGTTCCTCCGCCACGATCTGGCCGATGGCGACGAACAGGCCCTGGCCCATGTCCATCTTGCCGAAGAAGGCCGAGACGGTGCCGTCGGCATTGACCGCGATGTAGGACGAAAGCTGGTCGGGCGTGAGCGGCGGCTTGGCGCCTTGCGCCAGCGCCGTGTTGATGCCGAGCAGCGTGTCGATCCCGAGCGGAGCGCCGACCGAAAGCACGAAGGTTCCACCGCCCGCGAGGACGGCGCGGCGTGAGAACGCGGATTTCTTTTCTATTCTGGTCATGACGTTGCTCCCTCAGCCCATCATCGTGGCGGCGCGCTTGACCGCCTTCAGGATGCTGACATGCGTGCCGCACCGGCATTTGACGCCTTCCAGCGCCGACTTGATCTCGGCGTCGGTCGGCTTCTTCTTGTCGCGCAGGAACGCCGCCGCCGTCATGATCCAGCCGTTGACGCAATAGCCGCACTGCGTCACCTGCTCTTCGACATAGGCGGTCTGCAGCGGATGCGGCTTATCGGGCGTGCCGAGGCCGGCAAGGGTGACGACCTTGCTGTCGCCGACCGCCGAAAGTGGCGTGATGCAGGAGCGGATCGGTTGGCCGTCGACATGCACCGTGCAGGCGCCGCATTGGGCGAGGCCGCAACCGAAGTGCGGATTGTTGAGTCCGATGTCGTTCCGCAGCGCATAGAGCAACGGCATTTCCGGATCGGCTTCGATGGTGTGTTTCCGGCCGTTTACGTCGAGGGATATTCTGGCCATGGGTGCATGTCTCCCGGGGATGGCAGTTGATTGACCGAGGGCGTGCCGTCGCGCGTCACCGGTCTTCGCGTTGTTTTTTCGATTGCGAATAATTCTAAGGCGCGCAGGCTAGTCCAACCCGTAGGGGTTGGAAACAGCCTTCGGGAGGATTTTGGCCTAACCGGAACTCTCGACCGAGCCGAGGTCGTGGACCGCCGCGAACAGCCGGCGCACCTGCTGCTCGGATATGTTGCGGGTGATAAACACGATCCGGCTCGCATGGTTGCCGTCCGGCCAGGATGTTAGCTCCACCGGCGGGTGAGCGAGATGCTGCACGACCTGCACCAGCACCGGTCCGCGGCAGCCGGCGACATTGAGGAAGCCCTTCACCCGCAGCAGGTCGGGGCCGCGCAACGCGATCAGCGTTTCTAAGGCGCGGGCGAACACCATCCATTCGACCGGCGTGCCGTCGGTCCACACGAAGCTCGTGATGCCGTCGCTGTGCTCGGCCTCGGCGACGAAGCCGCCATGGGGCTGGCTCACGGCCGGCGAGGGCGACTCGGCCTCCGCTTCGAGCAGACAGCGCGGATCGAGTTCGCCAGCAATTGCGGTGACGATCGCGGCGCGCGTGTTGAGCGCGTGCAAACGCTCGCGCAGGCGTTCGACGGTCCCGCTGTCGGCAAGGTCGGTCTTCGAGATCACCAGCCGGTCGGCAAGGATCACCTGCTTGCGGGCTTCCGCTGACCATGTGAGCGTATCGAACCCCCCCACCGCGTCGACCATCGCGACAACGACCTCGACGTGGAATTCGCCGCCGAGCGCGCGGTCGGTCGCGAAGGTTTGTAGGATCGGGCCCGGATCGGCGAGGCCGCTGGTCTCGATCACGATTCGCTTGAAGGGCGGCAGTGTGCCCTGCTCGCGCTCGGCCACCAAGCGGCGCAGCGCGTTTTGCAGATCGGATCGGGTGTTGCAGCACAGGCAGCCGTTGCCGAGGAGCGTGACCTCTTCGGTGCTGTCACGCACCAACGCGTCGTCGATGCCGACACTACCGAATTCGTTGATGACGACGGCGGTGCCTTCGCCTTCCGGCGTTGTGAGGAAGCGCCGCACCAGCGTGGTCTTGCCGGCGCCGAGAAAGCCGGTGACGACCGTGACCGGAATGCGCCCGCCGCGGGCGCGCTTCTGCCGCCGCCCGAACAGGCCCGCCTCGCGCGAGGGAAACAGATCGAGCATGGAGCACACCGGTAGTGCGGCAAGCTCGGTGCGCTCCCTCTCCCCTCCGGGGAGAGGGTTGGGGTGAGGGGGTTCGAAACCTATCGGAGGCCTTAACCCCTCACCCCACCCCTCTCCCTATGGGAGAGGGAGCAGACCGCCCGCGACGCACGAGTTCATGCGCAAATCGCGCAAGCATTGAATCAGAAATCCATCTCCAGAATATAGAGCCCGCCGACGTGGCGGTCGACGCAGTAGACGATCTCGCGCTCGTCGACGAACACGTCGTTGATCTGGATGGTGCCGGTTGGCGCCAAGGGCGGCGCCGGCGGAATGAACACGCCGACTTCCTTCGGCTGATAGGGATTGGCGATGTCGTAGGCGCGCAGGCCGCCGTTGAAGAAGGTGCCGAGCACGATCTGGTCGGACTGCCAGCAGGTCGGCAGCGGCACGTTCTCGTGGATGTTGTGGGCGCCGAACCGGCCGGCCGCGGCGTAGACGGTGTGATCCGGCACCGGACAGGTCGCGATCGGCACCAGGTTGGTTTCCTCGCGCGCGTCCAGGATCCAGATCAGCTTCGGCCAGTCCTTGCAGTTGTTCTCGGTCGCTTCGTCGGTGACCAGCATCAGCCCGCGGTCGAACAGCGGCACGACGGTGTGCATGAAGCCCGTATAGGGCGGCGAGTTGGTCCAGGACGAGACCTTCTTCGGGTTCGCCTTGTCGGAAATGTCGAGGACGTGCATGCCGCCGTCGATGTAGGCGAGGTAGCAGCGGTCGGGACGCTGCGGATAGACGTTGCAGTTGTGAGCGCGATAACCCTTGTCGAGCGGATGGCGCGGCGGCGGCATGACGTTGTCGCCCTGGCGAGTGCCGGGCATCCACCAGCGACCGACCTCGACCGGCTTCGAGGGATTGCGCACGTCGATGCAGCGATAGAACTGATCGTCGCTTGGGTGGGTCGGAATGAAGTCGCGCGAACCCGAGGCGCAGTGGACGTATTCGCCGTCGCAGAACCAGAGCTGGTGCACGCCGCGCGAGGTCGGTCCCGAGCAGTCGAAGAACGAGATCGACTTCGGCTTTTCCGGTACCGAAATGTCGAACAGTTCGAAGCCGGCGGGTTCAAGCCCCTTCTTCTGGGTCTGGTAGGCGACCGCCATGATGTTTCCGCAGGTCTCCAGTGAATTGGAGCGCATGTGGGCTTGCGGCAGGTCGGTCTGCACCACGACTTTCGGCTTGCGCGGATCGGAGACGTCGACGCCGGTGAAATTCTTCGGCGCGCTTTCGTGCGCCAGCCAAAGAATGCGCCGGCCGTCCGGCGCGATCTGGATCGACATGCCTTCACCCATGCCGCCGAAACCGTCGAGCGCGTGCTGGCCGATCAACTTGAAATTCCAGGTAACGGGTTCGTACGAGCCCTTTTGCAGCGGGCTGCGCTCAGTGACGACGCTCATTGGGGACTCCTAGATCTGGGCTGGACGCCAACGGTCGGATTTCTGTTTTCTCCCGTCATGGCATGACGGTCCCGGCGCGGGTCTTAGCGCGTTTCGCCCGGCGATGAAAAGGCCGGTGCGAATGCACCGGCCGCTGGTGAGGGTTGCGAAGGGAGCGTCAGGCGCTGGCCTTCGCCCAGAGGTCGGGACGCAGCGCCTTCTTCCAGTCCGGTATGGCGGAAATCTTCTTCGCCTGCAGTAGAACTTCGGCATCCTTCTGCAACTGGGCCTGCAAGCCGTCGGGGAAGCCCGGATTGACCTCGACGCGGGCCAGCGCCTTGGCGAAGGTGTCGCGCGACATGCTGTAGCCCTTCGAGGTAAAGAACGAAAAGATCACGTCCGCCACCTTGTTCGGGTTTTCCTTGAAGTCTTTCGCAACATCGCGCCAGCATTTCAGATAAGCAACGACGGTGTCGGGATTCTTGTCGACGAAGTCGGGGGTGGCCGCCATGAACACCGGCATCCGGTCGACGCTCGAGAAGTCCATGATCGAGGTGCCGATACCCTCGGCGACCGCGATCGCGTTGTACGGCTCGACGTTGGCCATGGCGTCCACCGTCTTGGCCGCCATGGCGGAGACCATGTCGTTGACGTTCATGCGGACTTCCTGGAAGTCGCCCTTCTTGAGACCGGCGTTCTTCGCAATGATATCGACGAAGATATTGCCGACGGACGAGCCGGTCTGGTTGGCGACCTTGAGGCCTTTGAGCTGCTCGACCTTGGTGATGTTCAGGTCTTTGCGGGTAACGATCTGCGCGGTCTTGCCGACATACTCGATCATCGCGATGGCGACGAGACCGCCCTTGTTGTGCCCGATGGTGAACGACTGGCCCGCATAGGTGCCCATGTCGACCTGCCGCGCCACCATCTGCTGCATGGTGAGGTTACCGGACGGCACGGCAAATTCCTCGAACTTGAGGCCGCGCTTCTCCAGGAGGCCGGAACGCATCAGATAGTAGGTTGGCATTCCCCAGATGTTGGTCTGGTAGCCTTGGCGGATGGTTTCCAGCGCGAAGGCCGGCCGCGCACCCAGGCCCGCCGCCAATACGCCGGCGCCGGTTGCTGCGAGATATTGCCGTCGCGTGAACGCGATGGGGTTGGATTTGGTCATTGTTCTCCTCCTTTGCCGACTGGGTCTTGTGCCCAGGCTGGTGTCTGATTTGGCGTGATCAATCCGCCGGCTTCATCCTTCTGTTAGGGCGCTCGATTGGCTGCCGTGCTCGGGCTCATTCGCCGGCCGCCGCTTTCTGACCCAGATGCTGCAGCAGCTCCTTCTGATACTCCAGAAACTCGACGCTGAGCGGATCGCGCGGCCGGGCCAGCGAAATCGGCACCTCGACTTTCAGCGTTCCGGGATGCGGGGTCATGACCATCACCCGGTCGGCCAGATAAACCGCTTCGGCGACGTTGTGGGTCACGTACACCACCGTCTTCCTGGTCTCCCGCCAGACATCGGCGAGCAGACGCTGCATGTCATCGCGGGTCAATGCGTCGAGTGCCGCGAACGGCTCGTCCATCAAAAGGACCGCCGGATTGTAGGCGAGCGCGCGCGCAATGGCGACCCGCTGCTGCATGCCGCCGGAAAGATGGTGCGGGTAGGACTTCACGAATTTCTCGAGCTTGACCAGCTTGAGCTGGTTGCGCGCGATCTCCTCGCGTTCGACCTTGCCGATGCCCTTCATTTCCAAGCCGAAGGAAACGTTGCCGAGCGCCGTACGCCACGGGAAGAGCTGTGCGAAGTCCTGAAAGACAATGCCGCGGTCCATGCCGTATCCGGTCACGGGACTGCCGCCGATGCGGATTTCGCCGGCGGTCGGCGCGAGAAAGCCCGCGATGATGTTAAGCAGCGTCGTCTTGCCGCAGCCCGAGGGGCCGACCAGACAGATGAATTCGGACTGCTCGATATCGAAACTGACGCCGTCGACGCCCGCGACGCGACCCGCGGGCGTGTCATAGCTGAGTGAAACATCGCGAACTTCGATATGAGGCATTGCGGCGTCCCGGCCGGTCATCCACCGATGAGGCTAGCAGCCGCAATTCTCCTTGGTAAGGGACGCCGGCTCGCGTCCGCATCATTACCGGTTACTTGACCGCTTACTTGCGCCGGCGCTGTGTGCGTCAAGCGTGCAGCATTTTGCGCTGCAAACTCCATTGCGCGGACATTGTCCTGTCGGCGAACACGTCCATCGGCCCCGCAACGCCTTGGCTCTTCGGACGCCGCTGATCCGTTACCCCTTCGCGGCGCGCATCATGCCCCAGCGCATGACGGTCGCCTTTTCGATCGAGCCGAACACCAGCCGCTCGAACACGAAGCCGATGGCGCCGATCACCGCGAGTGCGGACAGCATCACGTCGGCGTTGAGGAATTCCTTGGCGTCGAAGATCACCCAGCCCAGTCCCCAATCGGAGGATGCCAGCATTTCGGCGCCGACGACCGCGATCCAGGCACGCAGGAAGGCCTGACGTAGGCCGGTGATGATGAACGGCGAGGCGCCCGGGATGATGACTTTCCAGAACAGCGAGCGCTCGTCCGCGCCCATGGCGCCGGCGGCGCGCAGCCAGAGCGGATTGACCGCCCGTACGCCCGACCAGGCATTGAGCAGCATCGGAAAGAACGCCGCGTAGAACACGATCATGATCGCGACCGTGTTGCCGAGACCGAACCACAAGATAAAGATCGGCACCCAGGCGAGTGAGGGGATCGGCATCAGCGCGCTGGCGAGCGGCAGGACGAAATTCTCCACCGGCCGGAAGCGGCCCATCAGGATGCCGAGCGGCAACCCGACCGCGACCGCCATCGTGAGCCCAACCATGACTCGGTACATCGTATAGGCGGCGTGTTCGATTATCGTGCCGTCGAGCAGCGAGGCCATCAGCGTGTTCGCCACCATCGGCAGCGTCGGCAGCAGCGCAGGCGGGAAATGCCCGCTTCGCGCTATGGCCTCATAGATGGCGGCCGCAATCAGGATGGTGAGCCCGGCGCGATAGGCCGACCGGACACGGTCCATGTTGTTCGTCGCCATGCTCACGACATCATGCCCCAGCGGATGACGGTGAATTGTTCGAGCCGTTGGAACACCAGCTTTTCCAGTGCGAGGCCGATGGCGCCGATCACCACGATGCCGGCGAGCATCACATCGGTGTTGAGAAATTCGCGGGCGCCGAAGATCATCCAGCCAAGTCCCCACGGCACCGCGGCAAGCATTTCGACGCCGACCAGGATGCGCCAGGCCTGAGCCAGTCCGAGCCGCAGCCCGATCAGCACATAGGGCAGGGCGCCCGGCAGAATGACGTGATGGAACAGGCGCCGGTTGTCGGCGCCCATAGCCTGCGCCGAGCGCACCCAGATTTCCTTCACCGACTTCACGCCCGTCCAGGTGTTGAAGATGATCGGGAAGGCCGACACAAAACCGACCAGCAGCACCGTGGTGCCGTTGCCGAGCCCGAACCAGAGCAGGAACAGCGGCGCGTACGCGATGCCCGGGATTGGCGCGCCGATGCTGATGAGCGGCAGGAAGATGTCCTCGGCCAGCCGGGAGCGGCCCATCGCAATGCCGATCGCGACCCCAACCACCGCCGCCAGCGCGAAGCCGGCGCCAAGCCGCAACAGGGTGTCGAGCACGTGATGCGGCAGGATGCCGTCGGCGGTCAGGCGGACGAAGGCCGCGGCGACCTCTTCGAGCGGCGGAAAGAGCTTGCGCGGAAAAACGCCGAGCCGCGCGACGATTTCCCAGATCGCGCCGACCACCAGGAACGGAAAGGCGTTGCGCGCAACGATTCGCCAGCGGCTTTCGCTCGGGGCGGCCGATACGCCGGCGAGCGTTTGAACCGATACGGTGGGCGCGGCGTCGGTCATGCTGAGATAATGTGACGGTCCGCGCGCCGGAACAAGCGCCGCTTTTGCTCTTGAGCCGCGGCTTCGCAGCGCACGCAGCCGGTTGCGGGCGCGCAGACGTGGCCTGCGGACGCGGGCATGGATTTGTGACCGGCGGACTGATACGACCGCGCCCGACCACATGCACGGGATGCCAGCACTTCAGCAAATGCCCAAACGTCTCGCGACGACGCTCGCGATGGCGGGCACGCTTGCGGCCGGAATCGCCGGTGGCTTTGCGGCGCGCTACGCGCATCTGCCGCTGCCGTGGCTGCTCGGCTCGCTCTTCACCATCATGGCGTTGTCGCTTGCCGGCGTGCCGGTTCGGTTGTTTCCGTGGGGCCGCCCGGCTGGCACGATCGTGGTCGGCGCTTCGACCGGATTGCAGTTCACGGCGTCGGTGCTGGCGAAGCTCGTCACGCTGCTGCCGCTGATGATCGGTGCGGCCTTCGTCTCGACGCTGATCGGTGCATTCGGCGGGCTGCTCTATATGCGGCTCACCGGCGTCGACCGCAGCACGGCGTTCTTCGCCACCGTGCCGGGCGGCGTGGTCGAGACCACGACGCTCGCTCCGTTTTATGGCGCACAACTCGAACCCATCATGGTGGCGCAGACCACGCGCGTCGCCCTCATCGTGGTGTTCGCGCCGTTTCTGGTGATCTCGTTCGTGGGCCACGGCGGGCCGAATCCGCTGCTGTCGATTCCGATCGCGCCGTGGCTTCCGGTGCTCGCCATTCTCGCAGCCTCCGGCGTCGTCGGCGCGCTGCTGTCGCGCACGCGCTCGCCGAGCGCGTTCCTGCTGCCGCCGCTGTTCATCGCGGCGCTGTGTACTGGTCTCGGCTGGATCGAGGGCCGCATGCCGGACCTGTTGCTCGTTGCCGCCCAGATCGTCATTGGCGGTTCGCTCGGCGCGCAGTTCCGCCCGGCGTTTCTCACCCGCTTGTTCGGGCTGTTGCGCGCGGCCTGCGTGGTGCTGCTGCTTTCCGGCGGCTCGATGGCGCTGCTCACCACGGGCATCGCGTGGCTCATCGGCTATTCGGTGCCGACGATGATCCTGGCCACGGCGCCGGCCGGCCTCGCCGAGATGGTGTTGACCGGTAAACTCCTCGGTCTCGACGCCACGGTGATCACCGGGTTCCAGTTGACCCGCATCCTCATCGTGCTGGTCTGGTGCCGCACCGCGCTCATTCTGTTCGAGCGGCTCGCCGACTGGACCTACGGCAAGGATTTTGGGCGCCGCGACGCTGACTGACGCCAGGCCACGTGATGCAATGGGCCTGAGTGACGACAAAGCGGCTCGCGCTGTGCTAGGAGAGCCGGACGCTGCGGCAACGCGTGACGGTTGAGAAAAGGGACATCGATAATGGCAGAGAAGAAACCGACGATCGGCTGGATCGGAATGGGCCGCATGGGCTACCCCATGGCCGAGCGCCTCATCAAGGCCGGCTACGACGTCTCGATCTGGAACCGTACGCGCTCGAAGGCCGAGCCGCTCGCCGCCAAGGGCGGCAAGGTCGTCGACAACCTGATGGAGCTCAAGGACGTCGACGTGCTGTTCTCGATCGTCGCCACCGGCAAGGACGTCGACCAGGTCTATTTCGGCAAGAACAGCGTCACCGGCCACGGCGGCAAGATCCCGAAGATCTTCGTCGACTGCTCCAGCATCGCGGTCGAGGAGTCGGCGGCGATCCGCGACAAGCTTAAGCAGCTCGGTTCGGAGTTCGTCGCCGCGCCGGTGTCCGGCAACGCCAAGGTGATCAAGGCCGGCAAGCTCTCCGCCGTCGTCTCGGGTCCGGAGGCGGCCTGCAAGACGGTCACGCCGATGATCGAGGTATTCGCACCCAAGGGCGTGTCCTACGTTGGCGACGGCGAACTGGCGCGCATCTGCAAGATCGCGCACAACGTCATGCTCGGCGTCGTGATTGAGAACCTGATCGAAATTACGCTCCTTGCGAACAAGATGGGCGTACCGCGCCACGCCTTCCTTTCCTTCATGAACAACGGCGTCATGGGCTCGATGTTCACGGCCTACAAGTCGCCCGCGCTGGTCAACCTTGACTGGACCACGACCTTCACGCCGGAACTGTTGCGCAAAGACCTCGATCTCGGTCTCGCACTCGGCCGCGAATGGGACGTGCCGATGCCGGTGACTGCGGCGACGCGCGAAGTGCTGCAGGCCCATCTCGGCGCTGCGAAGCTGCGGCCTGATGCAAAGGAATATCTGGAGAAGGATTTCGCGACGCTGATGGAGAGCATGGCGACCGCCTCCGGCATGAAGCTCGCGAGCGAGAATAAGAACGTACCGACCGGATTGGAGTGACGCACCGTGTGATGCCGATCGCCCGGCTTGACGGGCGATCCACTCGTGGCGGAATGAGATTGCTGGATGTCCGCTTACGCGGGCGCGACAAACGAACCGAGGGAGAGAAAAAGTGCTCTCTGCCGACAAAAACAAGCTGCTCACCCAGGTCGGGCCCGGAACGCCGATGGGCGAGTATCTGCGCCGCTACTGGCAGCCGATCGGCGGCGCGAGCGAACTTGACGCCAACCCGATCAAGGCGATCCGCCTTCTTGGCGAGGACCTCGTGCTCTACAAGGACCAGGGCGGGCGCTACGGTTTGATCGACCGCCATTGTCCGCATCGCCGCGCCGACCTCTCCTATGGCTTCGTGGAAGAGACCGGCATCCGCTGCAGCTACCATGGCTGGCTGATGGACGAGGCCGGCCGCTGCATCGAACAACCTTACGACGACACCGTAAATCCGAACTCGCGTGCCAAAGAGCGCTGCAGTACGACGGCTTATCCGGTGAAGGAATGTGCCGGCCTGTTGTTCGCCTATATGGGACCGCTGCCGGTTCCGGAGCTTCCGGTCTGGGAGCCTTTCACCTGGGAGAACGGCTTCCGCGAGATCGTGCTCTCCGACATCCCCTGCAACTGGTTCCAGTGCCAGGAGAACTCCTGCGATCCCGTCCATTTTGAATGGATGCACGACACCTGGCCGTTGCGGCTGAAGGGCCAGAACGACTTTCACGCCCCCAAGCATTTGAAGCTGAAGTTCGAGGAGTTCGACTACGGTTTCACCTATAAGCGGATCCGCGAGAATCAGGACGAGACCGACGCGTACTGGACGGTGGGACGGATCGCGTTGTGGCCGAACGGATTCTATCTCGGCACGCATTTCGAATGGCGGGTGCCGATCGACGACGAGAACACGCTTTCGGTTGCCTGGTTCTTCATGCGGGTGCCGAAGGGCCGCGAGCCCTACGTGCAGGACAAGGTGCCGACCTGGTGGAGCCCGATCAAGGATGACAGCGGGCGTTGGATATCGAGCCATGTCATCAACCAGGACATCATCGCGTGGGTTGGGCAGGGCCGCATCGCCGATCGGACCCGGGAGACGCTTGCCGCAAGCGATCTCGGCATCGCGATGATCCGCAAGCGCTTCTTCGACGATATCGACGCCATGGCGCGCGGCGAAGATCCGAAGGGTGTGATCCGCAGCGCGAACGCCGCGCGCTGCGTCGATCTCCCCTATTTCCAGAAGAAGGAGTGCATCGAGGGGATTCCGCTCGAGGACTTCAAGAAATATCCGCTGATGCAGACGCGGCTCAAAGGCTTCCGTCATTGCTACGGCCAGCCGCCGGATGTCTGGCGTTCGTTCCAGGAGGCGATGGGCATCGCGACGTAGCGGTTGATACCGGCATCTCGCGCTCCTGAGGTTTCGGCGCCTCGCATGTCTTGAGGTTCTCGCACGTCTTTGAGGTTATGGATTCCGGGCTCGCTGCTGCGCGGCGCCCCGGAATGACGGAGAACGCGATCAGCCAACGCTCCGCCGCCCGTATTGTTTGAGAGGCGCCGGGTTCGCCCGTAGTCCGAAGTGCAATTCCGTTGCGCCAGAAAAAATGAGGGCGCGCGGAACGCCGGGGTCCTTTGGACCCACGGGCCTCAATGCCTCGCGGCACCAAGGCAGCCCGGTCGCGTGCCGGGCGATTGGGCCTTTCGGCCCGGTGCTGCCGGCGAGTAGCCGGTAGCGCCGCAAGTCCGCCGGTACCTCCGGCGTCCCGCGCGCGGTGTTTGAGGCTTGCTCCGCGTGACCCCCGGTGGGCTGACCTTTCAGGGCTTCTCGCGCTGTGCGCTCCGAACGAAACCCTACCCACCGCTTTGGGAGTTGACCGGTGCGCTCGCGGTATGACGCAGCGAACGCTCCGGCCGCCATATCCCGTGATGCGCGGCTGGCGCATCGGGACCACACGGCTTGGGCCGCCATCGCGAATGGTACGTGCCACCCGCCATGGCCACCGCACCAACCTTGCCGGGATGTCTCCGGCCTGGTCCCGCAATGGTGATGGCGCATCTCCGCCACCACCGCTGCGGCTGTCCCCGCGTTCGAGCGCCCTCGAGCGCGCGCCCTTCGTCGGGACAGGGCGGAGATATACATATATTCCTATAGGAATTCTGTCAAGCCGGCTGCAATGGCGGCCTGCAGTGGATCGCGACGATGCGCGCCAACGTCGTCCTGCCCCGGCTTTTCGCTTGACTACCAGCATGACCGGGAACAACCATGAGGCAATCGGGAATAACAACCGATCATCCGGGAGGCGACGAGATGCCAAAGCCATTTACGTTGTCGTTGATGACTGCCGCGGTCTGCATGCTGGCGCCATTCGCCGCGCAGGCTCAAGGCAAGCCGCCGGCACTGCCCGACGGCGCCGGCAAGGAACTGGTTTCAGGCGTCTGCACCGGCTGCCATCAGACCGACATGATCACGCAAAGCTCCGGCTACACCCGCGAGGGCTGGAAAGAACTCATCGGCACGATGATCGATTTGTCGGGCGTGCCGGATCAGCAGGCCGCGATCACCGGATATCTGGCCGACCATTTCGCGCCGAAATATAACCGGCGCGCGGCCAAGATCGTGTCCGGGCCATTGCAAGTGTCGTTCACCGAATGGGTCATGCCGACGCTCGGCCAGCGCGCGCGCGATCCGATCCAGGCGGAAGACGGCTCGATCTGGTGGGTCGGGCAGTTCGGCAATCTGATCGGGCGGCTTGACCCCAAGACCGGCGCGATGAAAGAGTATCCGCTGCCGCCGAACGCCCATCCGCACACTGTCGAAATCGACCCGAAGGGCCGGCCCTGGTTTACCGGCAACAAGAACGGGACGATCGGATGGCTCGATCCGGCGACCGGAAAAACCACCGTCTACAAGATGCCCGACCCGAACGCGAAGGATCCGCATACGCTGGTCTTCAACAAGCAGGGCATCGCCTTCTTCACGCTGCAGAACTCCAACATGGTCGGCCGGCTCAATCCGGACACCGGCGACATCAAGCTTGTCACCTCGCCGGTGCCGAATTCAAAGCCGTACGGCATCAAGGTCGCGGCCGACGGCGCGATCTGGTGGTCGTGCAACGGCGCGCCGTGTCTCTTCAAGATGGATCCGGCGACGATGGAGTTGAAGGAATACAAGCTTCCGCTCGGCGGCACGACGGTGCGGCGCCTCGACATCGGCGAGGACGGCATGATCTGGTACGTGAATTCGGGCAAGGGCCGTATCGGCCGGCTCGATCCGAAGACCGGACAGGCGACCGAATGGGATTCGCCGAGCGGACCGAAGTCGCATCCCTACGCCATCGTCGTGATGAATGGCGGCGTCTGGTACAACGAATCCGGCGTGCGGCCCGATCCGCTGGTGCGCTTCGACATCAAGAGCGAAACGTTTCAGAGCTGGCCGATCCCGTCGGGCGGCATCTATGCCGGCATCTGGCGGCATGGGCGGGCGACGCGCGAAGGCAACCTGCTCATTCACCAGTCCAGCACCAACCGTATCATCCAGGTGACGCCGAAACAGAAGGCCGCGAGCCGCTAAGCGTCGCCGGCACGGCGCTCGCCACCCAAAAGTGAGCGTCGTCCGTACTGCAGATTTTCGTTTGCCGAGGGTCGTCCGCCAATGAAAAGCCCGCCGCGTTTCGGCGGCGGGCTTCCCGGGCGATCGATGCAAGCGTCGGGGGGGTCGGGGCTGTGCGCCGATCTGCCCATCGCGTCCCAGACCGGATGCAGCTTCGTAACAAAACGAAACGCGCTGCACCGCACAATCAGGGTCGCGAAATGAATGTCTTTCCGTCCCGAGCGTCCGCCTGATGAAATAGGTACGCTTCGCGCCGGTGCAAGACCCCTCAAAGACACGCTCCGGGGCGCAACGCGCAGTCGCATCTCGTGGCCGGTAAGATGCTGGGGGTCATCCCGTAATTCCAGCGGAACGTGCAGTAGCTCACAGCGCCGTGAGCTTGCCGCTGGCAATCACCGGGCCGGTGGGCTGGCCGGTCGGCGAACCGCCGGGCGGCTCGAGCGTGACGGCGAGCGTCGTTTCCGGCGTGATCTTGCCGGCGAGGTCCGGCGGGACAATCAGCCGGATCGGCTGCCCCGGCAGGACGAGGCCAAGGGAACGCGGCCGGGCGCCGGGCAGGATCGCCCAGAGTTCGAGCGCGCGCGGATCGTTGGTGAGCAGCGCCGCCGGCACCACCGTGATGCTGGTACCGTTTCCGCTCACCGTGGCGACGAAATTGGGCTGGCCGCCCGAGCCGCCGAGCGTGGCCATCAGTGGCGTGCGGGCCGACGGCACGGTGCCGAGGTAAGCGAGCGCCGCGATGCAGGCGGCCGCGAGCGCCGCCGAGCCGATCGCGAACGCGCGCCAAAATGCGAGGCTCTGCCAGATTCCGCCGGCGGATGTTGGGGCTGCGGCGGGTGCCGCGACGGCGGTCTCGATCCGCTCCCAGGTGGCGGGCGGCGGCTCGACCGGCGCCACCGAATTGGCGAGGCTGGCCAACCGCGCCTCCCAGAACGCGACCTCCGACGCCAGCGCCGGCTCTTGCGGCAGACGGCGCTCGACCTCCCGCCGCTCCTGCGCGGAGAGCACGCCCAGCACGTATTCGGCGGCGAGAATTTTGCCACCGTCAGCCGGGTTGATGGTGTCGTCGTCGCTCATTGTTCGAGGCACGCTCGCAGCTTCAGCAGTCCACGCCGGATCCAGCTTTTCATCGTACCGAGCGGCACGTTCATGCGCTCGGCGAGTTCGTCATAGGTCGCGCCGTCGAGAAACGCCGCCCGGATGGCGGCCGCATGGCGCGCTTCAAGTTCGCCGAGGCAGCCGTCGAGACGCGCCCGCTGTTGCGATTGCGCCAGCCGGTCCAGCGCGGCGGGTGCCGGGTCGCTGACCTCGTTGGCGGCGTCGATCGGCTCCATGCGGCGGTTCACGGCGCTTGCCCGCAGCCTGTCGATCGCCCGGTTGCGGGCAATCGCCACCAGCCAGGTGATCGGGCTTGCCCGGCCAGGATCGAAGGCGGCGGCCTTGCGCCACACCGTCACATAGACGTCCTGCAGCACGTCCTCGGCCTCGGTTCTGTCTTGTAAGATACGGAGGCAGACGCCAAAAAGCTTCGCAGAGGTATCTTGATAGATCATGCGCAGTGCTGCGCGCTCGCCTGCCGCAACGCGCGCAAGCGCGGCGGTCAACTGGCGGCGGGCAGCATCTGCGTCCATCTGATCGTCGCCCTGGCGCGGCACGAGGCTCGCCTTCCGTCACGCCGCGGATTTCGGCAGGACCTCTGCCATATTCCGGCGCGGCCGTCATCCGGGTTGGGCGTCAACTCGGCGTGTTCTGTTCCCCTGCAAGCGTCGCAAGCTTCACCAAAAATGGAAACGCCCGGCGTCAAAGACGCCGGGCGCTCCATCACGAAGTTCTGGTCGAAAGGGTCAGGCCGACTGGAGGTTCGACGCCGCCTGCTTGCCGCGCTCGGTCACCACCTCGTAGCTGATCTTCTGGCCCTCGACGAGCGTGCCCATGCCGGCGCGTTCGACCGCGCTGATATGAACGAACACGTCCTTGGAGCCATCGCTCGGCTGGATGAAACCGAACCCTTTTTGCGTATTGAAGAACTTCACGGTACCTGTGGCCATCATGGCCTCCTTGCATTGCTAGCCAGAGCCGGCCACGCGACATCGCGCACCGGGGATTTAACATCCGAGTTTTAGGAGCTAACTTGAGAGCACCCTAAAAACGGGAGCGAGCAAGGCAGGCCGAAAACTGGTTGCGCGCAACCATATATAGTAGCCCCCCCTCGGGGTCAATTCTGCACACTTTAGACGATTAATTTTGGTCAACCACGCGCCGCAACAGCGGATAATCGTCGCTGTCATAAAGCCGCTGGATGTCGTCGCCGTCGAACCGCTCGTCGCCGACCTGCATCCAGGCGCCGAGCGTGCGGACGGCGGGAAATTCCTCGACCGCGAAACGAATCGCTTCCGCCGCGCTGGAAAATCGCCGATAGCCCAGGGGCTGGCGTGCGCCGCCCCTGCGCTTCGCCATGAACAGTTCGGCCGGACTGTCGTAATCGAACTTGGTCATCTCTATGGGCCGACTAGTGGCCAGCCGGTAGCGCTCGGGCCGGCGAAGCCGGGCCGATCCTTATCCCGCAACCGGGCTGGGGTTCCGGGTAACGCGGGTCGTCACCCCAGTCAGCCCATCAGGCCACGCGGGCGATCTGACTCTCCTTGACGACGCGTTCGTGCGGCTCGTTCGCACTCTTGATGCGGTACTGCCGGTCATCACCCTCCTGCGGCATCAACTGCGTGATCTTGTAGACGCCGCTTGAGCTGCCGCGGCCGTGAGGTCCCGATGTATAGCTGACGGTTTGGCCGATCTTGAATCGATGATTGCTCAATTGATCCTCCATGCTGTGGAATAGCGCGCAGCCCGCCGTCAACGGCGGGGCCGGGCATTCCTGGTTGTCGGATTCATGCCCAACAATACCACGGAAACCGGCCCTCGGGCGACCAATCGCGAATTATTGTTAACCCTAAACGGGCCGTGCCACCGGCTGCCGGGTCAGAATTTCTCCACCCACGGCCGCAGTTCCATCTCCTGCGACCACGTGCTGTGGGGCTGGTGAATGACGTGCAGATAGCACGCCGCGATCGCGTCCGGATCGAGCATGCTGGCCGGCTTGTCGGCGGGCTCCGCGCGGCGATCGCTCTTGATGCCGCCGTCGATCACCATATGGGCAACGTGAATGCCTTGCGGCGCGAGTTCGCGCGCCATGCTCTGCGCCAGCCCCCGCAGCGCAAACTTGCCCATCGCGAACGGCGCGGACTGCGCATAGCCCTTCACGCTCGCGGATGCGCCGGTGAACAGGATCGCGCCGCGCTTCTTCGGCAACATGCGGCGCACCGCCTGCTGGGCCACCAGGAAGCCGCCGAACGCCGACACCGCGATCGATTTCTCGACCTCGACCGGATCGAGTTCCACGAACGGCCCGCGCGTGCGGTAGCTGGCGTTATAGATCACGATCTCGGGCGCCCCGAAGCTGCCATCGAGCTCGGCGAACAGTCGCTCGACCTCGCCAATCTTGCTGGCGTCGCACGCGAGGGCGACCGCGCCGGTCTCCTTCACTAACGCGTCGAGGTCGCCGGTGCTGCGCGAGGCGAGCGCAACCTTGATGCCTTCCTTCGCCAGCACGCGCGCGAGCGAAGCCGAGAGCCCGGAGCCTGCGCCGACGATGAGTGCGGTGTTGAAGCGGGTGAGGGTCATGGGTGCCGGTCACGTCGTTGGTTTCGTTTACAATAGGGTCGTGGACGGCCGGAACAAGCCCGAAGGCAATCAATTTCGATGCGTTCAGCTAAAGCGCCCTGCGGATGAAGTTGTCGCGTCGTTCTCAGTGCACAAGAAAGATCGCGGTCTCGTCGACGTCATGAACGAAGGTCTCGGTACAGCCGCCCAGCACGATTTCGCGCATGCGGCTGCGGCCATAACCGCCCATGACCACCAGGTCGGCCCGGCACTCCCGCGCCGCGGACAACAGCACCTGCGGTGTCGACGAGCCTTTCTCTGTCAGATAGCGAAATTCGGGCTTGATGCGGTGCCACTTGAAATATTGCGCAAATCCGTCGGCGTCATGGGCGGACTTATCTCCGGCCTTCCCAGGCGCTGACGACCACCACGCGCTCGGCGCGTGACAACAACGGCATCGCCGCGGACAGTGCGTGCGCCGCTTCCGCGCATTCCTTCCAGCAAACCATGACGGTCCCCGGCAAGGAACGCGGCGGCGACGATGGCGCGATGACGATCGGCCGGCCGCATCCGAACAGCAGTAGCTCGATCAGGTCGGCGGGCAGACCATTCGGAATCGAGTGGCGTCCCACGACGACAAGATCGCTGTGCCGTGCGCGCCGCATGAACAACCGAAGGCTGTCTCCGGTTTCTTCCCGCCAGCTTGCGGTAACGACCTCTTGCTTTGGCGGCTCTTCCACCATCGCGATGCCGTGTTGCTTGCAAAGATTTGTCGCGCGCTGGCATGCGGCGTGCGAGCGCGAGTCAGACTGCGCCTGCAATTCGCGCAACAGACCCACGACCGCAGAACCGATTGCGTAGCTGGAATGCGGCGTATTCGAAGCGGCTTCACCAAGCGCGGGTGTGACGTGATAAAAATCGAGATGCGAGGAAAATTGCTTTGCGAGCGCCAACGCGGTTGCAAAAACCGTCTCGTCCTTTGGCCCGCCACCAGCCGATACCAGGATCGTTTTCAATTAAGCTTCCTGCCAAACTCAAGTCTATCCACCCTCGAATACTAACTAGCCCTGTGCGCTCCTTGCCGCTTGATTTAGGTCAATCCGGTTTTGCCCGGCGGAAGCGGCCTGAAACTCAGCGGCCTTGAAAGAAGCGTGAGATAGGTATGAAAGCCCGGCGGCGAACCACTGTGCGCGCTCCCACGGTCGGCAGTGGGACGACGAGGATACGGTGGCGGCAAATATCCGGCGACGACTCGATGAGGGGCTCATCAGCAGCACGCGCGCGCGGCGCGACGGCAAGATTTCGTTAAGACTGATTGAGGTTGTCTTACGGCCGGTACTGCTGGATGCGCGTGGTGCGCAGGCCGGCGAGGCCATGCTGGTCAATCGAATACTGCCAGGAGAGGAATTCCTCGACCGTCAGCGTGTAACGGCTGCAGGCTTCTTCGAGTGACAGAAGTCCGCCACGCACCGCGGCAACCACCTCGGCCTTACGCCGGATGACCCAGCGCTTCGTGCCCGGCGCCGGCAGATCGGCGATTGTCAGCGGGCTGCCGTCCGGCCCGATCACGTATTTGGCCCGCGGTCGCAGGGGCTCTGTCATGGAATAACTCACGCACTCACTGACCAACTTCCGTCAAAATCTACAGGCCGCCGCTTAAAATTTGCCTAAGCACATATGAACAATTGGGAAATTCTTGCCGCTCGGGCGGTGACCGGCAACCGATACCGCCAGACATATTAAGCCCGAATAAGCTGGAACATTTTTGCCGGCTCCGGCATTTCTGCCCTTGGCCTCCTTGGCCCTTGGCCCTCGGCTATTTGGCGTTCCTTGTTTTGCCGGGATCGGCGTACCTTTTCGTGCTGGGAAATGGCGTGCGGAAAATCTGATTCGCGGGGATATAAGGAGCGAATTGTTTGAACGTGAGCTTGAAACCTGGAAAGCGTTCGGATCGGAACGCCTTAATGATGGAGGCCGACCCGGCGTTCGTCCTGCAACGCGACCCGCGCGTGCGCGGAGCGGGGTTCTTCGCGCTCGAAGTTTTGGCGATCGGCGCCGTCTATTTCGCACTCGCGAAGAGCGGCCTGTTGCTTGCCTCGATCAATCCCAGCGCGACGCCGATCTGGCCGCCGGCCGGCTTCGCACTCGCGGCCGTATTGCTGAGAGGCCCGCGCATCTGGCCGGCGATTTTTGCCGGCGCGTTCATCGCCAACGCGACGACGGCCGGAACACTCATCACCGCCGCGTCGATTGGAATCGGCAACACGCTGGAAGCAATGGTCGGTGCGCTGTTGATCAATCGCTGGTCGGATGGCGCCGCGACCTTCATGACTCCGGCCGGCGTGGCTCGCTTTGCATTCATCAGCTTTCTGCCGACTGCCATCAGCGCCAGCGTCGGCGTCAGCACGCTCGTTCTGGCGGGCTTTGCTCAGCCGGCGAATGCAGCCGCGATCTGGTTGACCTGGTGGCTGGGCGATCTCGCCGGCGCGCTGGTGGTTACTCCTGCGATCGTGTTGTGGGCGACGGCACGGCCACGAGTCACACCAGTATCGGCCGACGCAGCGGACGCCACGTTCGCGCAGAACACGGCTGTCCAGCGCCCACTTGACCGATCTGCGCGGTTTCAGTTGGCCGGGATCATTGCCGCTGCGTGCGCGGTCGGCTTGATCGCTTTCAGTCCGCTGCTCGAACAAACCGCGTATCGTTCGCCACTGGGCTTCCTGGCGATCCTTCCGTTGCTGTGGGCTGGCCTGCGTGGCCAGCCGCGCGACACCGCAACCGTCGCTCTTGTGCTCTCCGTCTTCGCAGTCTGGGGCACGCTTGCGGGCAGCGGCCCATTCGCGCGCGACAATCTCAATGATTCATTCCTCATTCTCCTCATGTTCATGATCACCACGGCGGTGCCGAGCCTGGCGCTGAGCGCAGATGTGGCGGTGCGCAAGATGACCGAAGCGCAGTTGCGGCAGGCGCAGGCTGAGCTTGCGGAACGCGTCAATGTGCGCACGGCGGCGCTCACCAGCGCCAACCTCGCGCTTCACGCCGAGGACCAGCACCGCAAGCGGATCGAGAGCGAACTTGACGAAAAGCGCCTCTACCTTCTGGAGGCCCAGCGCTTGGCCAATCTCGGCAACTGGGTCTGGGATATCGGGGAGAACAAGGTGACTTGGTCGGACCAGCTCGCCGACATCTATGGGGTCAAGCCCGGCGATTTCGATGGCACGTTCGCGGGCTATCTCCGGCTGATCCATCGCGACGACCGCGAGCGGGTTCGCCAGGACATCACGCAGGCGTTCGAGGCCGGGCGCGGATTTCGCGTCGATGAACGAATCGTGCGGCCGAACGGCGATGTCCGGTATCTGCAGAGCATCGGCGAGGTGATCAAGGACGATCGTGGGCAAGTCGTGCGCATGCTCGGCGTCTGCCAGGACGTCACCGAGCGGGTAGAGGCCGAAAGCGCGCTGCGGGAATCGGAGGAAAAGCTCGCCCAGGCGCACAAGATGGAAGCCATCGGCCAACTCACGGGCGGCATCGCGCACGACTTCAACAACATCCTGATGATCGTGAGCGGTCACGCCGAGATGCTTCGACGTCGCTTCACCGAGCCGGAAGTGCGCAAGGGCACCGATGCCATCGCGTCTGCGGCGCGGCGCGGCGAAGGCCTAACGCGTCAGCTCCTCACCTTCTCGCGGCGCCAACCGCTCAGCCCGGAGGTTGTCGATCTCAAGCAGCGCATCGAGGCGGTGCGCGATATGCTCGTGAGTTCGCTTCGCGGGAATGTCGCGTTGGCCGTCGATATCCCGGACGACATCTGGCGGGTCGAAGTCGACGTGGCCGAGTTCGAACTCGCGCTCGTCAACATTGCAGTCAATGCGCGCGATGCGATGCCGGAGGGGGGCGCCTTCACGGTGACGGCGCGTAATGTCCCGGCGAGCAGCGCAGACAAGTCGAGCCGTATTGCGGGCGACCACGTCGAGCTGACACTTTCTGACACCGGCACCGGCATTCCGCCCGATGTGATCTCGAAGATCTTCGATCCATTCTTCACCACCAAGGCGGTCGGCAAGGGCACCGGCCTCGGCCTGTCGCAGGTCTACGGATTTGCCAGCCAGTCGCGCGGCATTGTCACCGTCACCAGCGAGGCCGGCCGCGGCACCTCCTTCGCACTATGCCTGCCGCGCTGCCGCAGGGCGGCGTCGCCAGTTCCTGATCCGGCGCGGCCACAGAAAAAGCTGGTGCCGGGTGAGGGCACCGTCCTGGTCGTCGAAGACAATCCGGCGGTGGGCGACATCACGGTCACGCTGTTGCAGCAGCTCGGCTACAAGGTCCTTCGCGCCGAGAACGCGGCCGACGCGCTGGTGCGCATTGCGCAGCGGGCAGGAGGTCGATCTCGTGTTCAGCGATATCATCATGCCGAACGGCATGAACGGGATTCATCTCGCGCAGGAAGTGAGCAAACAGTACCCGGATATCCGCGTGCTGCTGATGACCGGGTACAGCGACGTGGCCGTCGCCGCCGAGGACCACTTTCCGATCCTGCGCAAGCCGTTCGAATTGTCGGGGCTGGAACGCGCCGTGCGCGAGACGCTGGCGATGCAGGACCGGCAGGACGCCTGGCGCAGCGCGCGCGGATCAGCCAAGTAGCGCGATCGCGATGCCCCTCGGCGGCGGCGGACAATCGGCGCGGCACCCCGTGGATCAGGGGGGCGGGACCACCGAAGATGAAAAGATATTTGTTTTCAATATATTATGGGAAGCCGGGCACCAATTGAGCCTGCGGCGACCGGCCGGACCGCGGGCGCGCAGGGTAGGCGGCGGCGATTTTACGTCATATCTAATTCCAATCAGGACTTCTGCCCGTGCGATCGGGTCAGCGCGTGCATATAATGGCTGAAGCCTGTAGAACGCTGGCCTGGAGGAGCGGTTGCCGCCGCAGTCATGATGCTCAATTCCCTCGATATCGAAGGCCTGCCGGAAGCGACGCGCGTCGTCGTCGCGATGTCGGGCGGCGTCGATTCGTCGGTGACGGCGGCGCTGCTCAAGGCTGAGGGCTACGACGTCGTCGGCGTCACCTTGCAGCTCTACGACCATGGCGCCGCGACCCATCGCAAGGGCGCCTGCTGCGCCGGACAGGATATCCACGATGCCCGCGCGGTCGCCGAGCGCATCGGCATTCCGCATTACGTGCTCGACTATGAGCGCCGCTTCAAGGAAATGGTGATCGACCGTTTCGCCGAAAGTTACTGTGCGGGCGAGACTCCGGTGCCGTGTGTCGACTGCAACATGTCGATCAAGTTCCGCGATCTCTTGTCGACCGCGCGCGAACTGGGCGCCAAGGTTCTGGCGACCGGTCATTACGTCGCCTCGCGTGCGCTGCCGGGCGGCGGGCGCGGGCTCTACCGGGCGCGCGAGGAAGAGCGGGACCAGAGCTACTTCCTGTTCGCCACCACGCGCGAGCAGCTCGACCTGCTGCGGTTCCCGCTCGGCGAGCGCGGCAAGGCCGAGACCCGCGAGCTTGCGCGCCGCTTCGGCCTGCCGGTCGCCGACAAGCATGACAGCCAGGATATCTGCTTCGTGCCATCCGGCCGCTACACCGAAGTGATCGAGCGGCTCAAGCCGGGCGCGGCCGAGCCGGGCGACATCGTCGACGTGTCCGGCAAGGTGCTTGGCCAGCACCAGGGCATCATTCATTTCACCGTCGGGCAGCGGAAGGGCCTGGGCATCGCGGCCGGCCATCCGCTCTACGTGGTGCGGCTCGATGCGGTATCGCGCCGCGTCGTCGTGGGACCGCGCGACCTGTTGCGCACGTTCCGCATGACGCTGCGCGAGGTGAACTGGATCGGCGAGGGGACGCTCGAACACGTGCTCGCCGACGACCGGCGTGAGGTGTTCGTCAAGGTCCGCTCCACCCGGCCGCCGCAGGCGGCGTGGCTGTCACGCACCGACGGTCAGATCGAAGTGGAATTGATCGGCGGCGAGGACGGCGTCTCACCCGGGCAGGCCTGCGTGTTCTATGACGCACCGCAAGGCCAGGCGCGCGTGCTGGGCGGCGGCTTCATCCAGAGCGCCGTGGCGGCACGGGACACGGTGGCGGGGTCTGATCTGCGTCCGATCGCCAGCCGCGCCGTGGGCTAGCTGTAGCGCACCGCCGGGGGCACGATGACTGCGGAACTCGACATCGGGACGATCGCCAAGGCGTATGCGCGCTGGGCGCCGGTCTATGACTTCGTCTTCGGCGCGGTGTTCGACGCCGGCCGCAAGGCCTCGATCGCCGCTGCGGAGCGGATCGGCGGGCGCATCCTCGACGTCGGCATCGGCACCGGCATTTCGCTGACCGACTATGCGCGGGGCAACCGCATCGTCGGTGTCGACTATTCCGAGCCGATGCTGCGCAAGGCGCACGAGCGCGTCACCGCGCACAAGCTCGATCACGTCGAGACGCTCGCCGTGATGGACGCGCAGCACCTCGGATTTCCCGATGCGAGCTTCGACGTGGTGGTGGCGCAATACGTCATCACCGCGGTGCCGGACCCGGAGGCCACGCTCGACGAGTTCGTGCGCGTCACCAAGCCAGGCGGCGAGATCATCCTGGTCAATCATTTGGGCGCCGAAGCGGGGCCCCGCCGTCTCTTTGAGCAGGGCTTTGCCCCGCTGGCGCGGCGGCTCGGCTGGCGGCCGGAGTTCCGCTGGGAGCGGCTGGCGAATTGGGCCGAGCGCCACGGCGGCGTGCGGGTGGTCGAACGCCGCGCCATGCCGCCGCTCGGGCATTTCTCGCTGATCCGGTTCGAGCGGGCGGCGCCGGAAGCCGGCGCGGCACGGCGGATCGCGTAAGGCGGCCCTTCGGGCCCGTCAGCGGAAGACATTGACGAACGCGCCCCGGTCTCTCATATCTCCCGGTGCGTATGGCGGGGTAGCTCAGATGGTTAGAGCGGCGGAATCATAATCCGTAGGTCGGTGGTTCGATCCCACTCCCCGCTACCAACAATTTCAATGACTTAGAATGGTTTGGTAGCCCACGCTGCCGGTGATATTCAATATATAATCAGGTCACGGGGTTGCTTCCCCAGGCGGAACACATGCGCGCCTGGTCACAGCGTCCCATTCACAAGCCAACGATCGCACGCAATCCCGCAGCAACTTATGTGCCCGGGTCAAACACAGATGGCTGTGTTGGCCCGAAGGAAATCGAACTCGAACGTCACAAACTGAATTCCGGTTTCGAACGCCATGTGAATGTCCGCCACCTCATTGGGATATTGCGGAGTGAAGATGAGGTCCATGGTGTGCGCCGCGTTGGTGGTGATCGGGATTCGGACGCGCTGAGTTTGCGTCGCATAATTCCACAAAGTGATATGTCCCACTTTGCCGGGCCAGGCTGCGCTGAAAGGCAGCGACACCGTGACGAGATTGGCGCCTCCAGACGAAACCGAGAAGATGAACCTGATGTTTCCGTCCACCGTTGGGACAGGGGCTTGCGGCAACTGCCAGATGATATTGTCAAACTGATAAGTGTCGTAGGAGTAAGGATAGTCGGGATAGTCGCGAATGCTCAGGCCAGCTTTGGGCGAGGCCTGATAGGGAGTTCTCGCGGTGAGCTTGTATCTCGGCCCGTCGAAGATGGACGGACCGAAGCCGTGACCGAGGCGAGAAATCCGCTCAGCGCGAGAGATCGGGGCGGGCGGACGGTTCAGCGGAAATGTGAGCGACTGACCCGTGTCGAGGTTAGCCGCGTGATGCACCCATTCTTGGGTTTCCGCGAGTTCGCGCAGCCTCTTTCGCAACTCCTTCGGGTCCAGTGGAGCCATAGCGCCCGCCTCCGGTTGCTTGACTTCTGCTGTGCTGGATGAGGATAGCCCTTTTGGGACGGGGAGCCCAAACGCAAAATCTTGCCGGCACGCCGCTCATTCTGCCGCGCGCGTAAGCCGGTCGACCTCCGCCAACTCGGCAGCCGAGAGCCGCCAGCCGGCGGCCGCGACATTCGCCTCGATCTGCGCGGGGCTGGTCGCGCCCGCGATCACGCTGGTGACCTCGCGATGACTCAACAGCCAGCCGAACGCGAGTTCGATCAGCGAACGGCCGCGGCGGCGGGCGAAATCGCCCAGCGCCTCGATCACCCGCCAGTTGCGTTCGGTGAGGTAGTCGGCCGCATGGGCGGAATTCCTCGCAAGCCTTGTCCCCCGCGGCGGCGGTGCGCCGCGAACATACTTTCCGGTGAGCAATCCGCTCGCCAGCGGAAAATACGGCAGCAGCCCCAGTCCGCGCGCGGCGATCACCGGCAGCAATTCGTGCTCGATGTCGCGTTCGAGCAGGCTGTACTCGTCCTGGCATGAGACGAACGGCGTCAGGCCGTGCGTGCGGGCGGTCTCCTGCGCGGCGACGACCTCCGCTGGCCGAGCAGGTTCGAGCAGCCGATGAAGCGCACCTTGCCCTGCCGCACGAGATCATCGAGCGCGCGAAGGGTTTCCTCGATCGGCGTCTTCGGCATCCGGCCGGTGCAGTTGATAGAGGTCGATGCGATCGGTGCGCAGCCGGGTGAGGCTCGCCTCGACGGCGCCGCATGATGTAGCCGCGCGACGCGCCCCGGAGCCTGCCGGTGTCATCCATCGGCATACCGAACTTGGTGGCGAGCACGATGTCGTTGCGGCGCGCGCCCAGAATCTCGCCGAGCGCTTCCTCCGAGCCGCCGCGATTGCCGTAGCTGTCGGCGGTGTCGATCAGCGTCACGCCGAGGTCGAGCGCCTTGTGCACGACGGCACGCGACGCGGCGAGATCGATGCGGCCGCCGAAGTTGTTGCCGCCGAGCCCGACGGTCGGAGACAACGAGATCGGAATTGCCGAGCGTGCGGGTCTGCATTCACCCAACCGGGACAATCGCGTTTGTGCGTGCCGCTTCGACGATGGCGTCGAACACCGCCATGCCGTGCAGCACATCGGCGACCGGCACCGGGTAGGGCGTGCGGTCGCTGGATGGCGCGGGCGAACGCGGTCATCTCGGCATGCAGCATGTCGAAGGTGGGATGCTCGGCGGTCTGGTCGGGCGGCGCCGTGACCTGGCCGGTCGGCGGCGTGTCGGAGGTCGGCACGAAGCGGAAGCTCTGCAGCGTCGGCTTGCTGATCTCGGCGAGGCCCTTGCTGCCGTAGAGCGTGAAGCAGAAGTTCGTCGCGGTGGCGACCGAGCAGAAGATGAGGCCGGTCGCGCCGCTTTCGAATCGCAGCATCACGGTGGTGGTGTCGTCCGACGGTCCGGGAAAGACGCGCGCGGTGACGCAGCGCACGTCGCGCACGCGCCCGGCGAACTCGATCATGTGATCGAGCGAATGCACGCCGACCGCCGTGAGTGCGCCGCCGGGCGCTTCCTCCGGCCGTCGCCCGCCAGTTGTCCGCCGGAATGAACTGGGCGGTCGAGGTGGTGTGCTGCGCCACCATCGTCAGCACATTGCCGAGCCGGCCGTCGGCGAGGCGCTGGCGAATTTCGACGACGGAGGGATGGAAACGGCGGCAGAAGCCGACCGCCAGCACGACGCCGGCGTCCTGCGCGGCGGCGGCGACCGACTGCGCGCTCGCGTAATCAAGCGTGATCGGCTTCTCGACGTGGATGTGCTTGCCGGCGGCAGCCGCCTGGCGCACTTGCGTCTCGTGCTGGCTGTGCGGGGTCGCCAGCACGACCGCGTCGATGCTCGGATCGGCGAGAATGTCGTCGTAGCTGGCGGCGAGCGGGATTCGCTTCTCGGCGCAGAACGCCTCGGCGCTCGCGGCGGTGCGCGTGTAGGCGCGCGTGAACTGGATGGCGTCGCTCTTGCCTTGCACGGAGGTGACCAGCGCGCGGCCCCAGCGGCCCAAGCCCGATGATGGCGGCGCGGATCATTGGGCAGCTCCGTCGATCGCGCGACGGAGGCGGTCGTGCTCCCTCTCCCCTGCGGGGGAGGGTTGGGCGAGCGGGGTCGTGACGGATTCTGAGCAGCGCGGTCACCCCACCCGTCCGCTCATCGCCCTCCCCCGCAAGGGGAGAGGTGAACGCAGCCGCTGTTTGGGACGCGATGTGCGTCAACATCGAGAGGCGTCGCACTGATCATGCTTGCCTCACGGAATCACCGGCAGCAGCACGTAGGGCGCCATGTCGGCGCCGAAGTGCAGCGTGTTGGTGCCGCCGAAGATCGCCGGCGGGCGGTCCTGCGGATGGGTGTGCGTGAACGGGCCGACGCCCTTCATCGGATAGGGCGCGTGCGGCAGCGCCATGTCGGTGCCGTCGTATTCGTAGTCCTTGCCGCGCACCGAGAGCGCGAGGCGATAGCCGGGCGGCACCACGATGGAGGTCGGCCAGATCTCGATGTCGAGTTCGACCGGCTTGCCGGGCGTCAGCGGCCATTCCTCGTCGTGGCGTGTGGTAGGGCCGGTAGGGCAGCGTCTCGTTCGGATCGAGCTTGCGGTGCGAGGCGCGCAGCCAGCCCAGCCCGACCGGGACGCGCGGATCGTTCGAGCCGATGAACACCACCTCCTTGCCCTGCGGATCGAACACGCGCAGCACCAGGAACAGGTCGGCATCGGTGGTGTCCGAGGAGACGAACAGCTTTGCGGCCACCGGCCCGGTGATCTCCATGTCGCGCGGTCAAGCGGCGGCGTCGAGAAGGTCAGGCCGTCGCCGGTGGTCGCGTAGGGGAGCGTGGCTGTCGTCGGTTGGCGGGCTCGGCGCGCAGGCTCGCGGTCGGGATGCAGATAAAATTTGGTCCACTGCGTGCGCGCCAGCGGCCATTCGTTCTCGGCGCGCGGCACGAATGTCTCGCCCGGATGACGGATGTTGAGCAGCACCTTCGGCCGCTGCTCCCAGCCGTTGTCCTCGCCCTTGAGGAAATGGTCGAAGAACCGCTTCTGCAGCGCCTGCCCGTAGTTCGCATAGAACAGCGTGAAGTGCGTATCGCCGTGCACCTCCAGCCATTTCTGTTCGGTGCCGGCGCGCAGATAGCCTTCGAAATTGCCGCGCGGATGCAGCCCCATGCCGCCCCAGTTGGCGGCGGAGAACAGCGGCGTGTCGATGTCCTCGAATTTCGGCAGCCGCGCGCGGTAGTAGTCGTCGATCAGCCGGTGGTGCAGCGCGTTGCCGTCGCAGTCGGCGCGGTTATTCCGCAGTTCCTCCTCCGGCAGCGTCGGCGGTCCGGCGACCGGCTCGCCGGTCACCGCGCTCTTGAAGCCGCGCTCGCCGACGCCGTGCTGCACGGCGGTCACCTGGCGCGGATACCAGCTCGAAAAGAAGTCGCTGAGGATGCCGCCGTGGCGGCAGAGCTCGCGGTAATAGTCCGACGAGCCTTCCCAGATGCACAGCGCGGCGAGATGCTTCGGCCTGCAGCGGCGCCGCCTGCCACTGGTTCATCGAATAGTACGAGATGCCGTGCAGGCCGACCTTGCCGGTCGACCACGGCTGCGTGCCGGCCCAATCGACGCATTGCGCGATGTCCTGCGCCTCGCGCGCCGACCACACTTCGAGATGACCAGGCGAACGCCCGGCGCCGCGCGAATCGACGCGCACCAGGACGTAGCCATCCGGCACCCATTTCTCCGGATCGAACAGTTCCCAGTTCTGGTACTTGTTGCTGGAGCCTTCGAGCACCTCGGGCGCCGACGCGATGATGCGCTGCCACGCGCTCTTGTAACCCTCCTGCATGGCGAGCCCCTTGGCGTAGGGGCCGTAGCTCAGGATGACCGGATACTTGCCGTCGGCGACCGGCCGGAACACGTCGGCGCGCAGCACGATGCCGTCGTCCATTGGAACCGGCGCGTCCCAGTCGATGCGCATGCCGTCGCGGATTTCGCTTTTTTCCTGAAGCATGACGGATCCGTCGCGAGGATGGAGGTCGGGCCGGTCCAGGACGGACCCGTTGGCGGGCATCGATTGCAAAGCTAACATCGCCGCCCGATCCCCTCAACGCCGCCCTCGGGTTTCGCTGCCGGGCCTCCGGCCCAGAACGATGCAGCCGCCTCAAACTGGAAACGCCATGACCAGCAGCTTCGACACCATCATCGTGGGCGGCGGCGCGGCGGGCTGCGTGCTCGCCAACCGCCTGTCGGCAGTATCAAGCAGGAAGGTCCTGCTGCTCGAGGCTGGACAGGACATGCCGCCCGGCCAGGAGCCGGCGGACGTGCTCGATACCTACGCGACCTCCTATTACAATGACGCCTATTTCTGGCCCGGCCTGAAGGTGCACTGGCGCCGCAAGGACAATTCCCCGCTCACCGGCTTCTCGCAGGGCCGCGTCATCGGCGGCGGCTCGTCCGTGATGGGCATGGTGGCCTATCGCGGCTCGCCTGACGATTACGCCGAGTGGGAAGCATCGGGCGCGAAGGGCTGGGGCTGGAACGACGTGCTGCCCTACTTCCGCAAGCTCGAAAACGATTTCGATTTCGGCGGCGAACAGCACGGCAAGGAGGGCCCGGTGCCGATCCGCCGCACCCGGCAGCAGGACTGGGCGCCGCTCTCCAAGGCGGTGCATGCCTATGCGCAGGAGCGGCAGATTCCGTTCATCGCCGACATGAATACGGACTTCCGCGACGGCTACGGCGCGGTGCCGATGAGCAACTGGCCGGACAAACGCGCCTCGGCGGCGATCTGCTATCTCGATGCCGCGGTGCGCGCGCGCAGCAACCTGACGATCATCGACGGTGTGCACGCAACCGGCCTGACCTTCGACGGCCGTCGCGCGACCGGCGTCAAGGTCCGGATCGGTGGCGAGGAGAAGGAATTCTCCGCGCGCGAAATCATCCTGTCGATGGGCGGCATCCATTCGCCGGCATTCCTGTTGCGCATGGGGATCGGCCCGGCGCGGCATCTGCGTGAACAGGGCGTCGAGGTCCGTGCCGATCTGCCGGGCGTCGGCGAGAATCTGTCGAACCACGCCATCGTGTTCGTCGGCCTGCTGCAGAACCGCGGTGCGCGGCAGGCGGAAGAGCTGCGGCCGCATCCGATGACGGCGTTCCGCTATTCCTCCGGGCTGCCGGGCGCGCCGCCGCTCGACATGTACATCAACGTGCAATGCAAGACGTCGTGGAGCCCGCTCGGCTTCCAGGTCGCCAATCTGGCGCCGACGCTGCTCAAGCCGATGGCGCGCGGCCGCGTCTCGTTGCAGGGCGCGGCCGCGGCGCCGCTGGTCGAATTCAATTTCACCGGCCATGAACTCGACCTGCAGCGCTTCATGCAGGGCTTCCGCCGCGCCGTCGACGTGCTGGCGCACGAGCAGGTGCGCGCCATGAGCGGCGTGACGTTCCCGGTGAAGTTCAACGACCGTTTGCGGCGGCTCAACCGCATCAACACCAAGAACAAGATTCAGAGCGCGGTCATCGCCAAGCTGATCGACCTGGTGCCGGCGCTCGCCGGGCCGATCTTCTCAACGCTCGCCGACCGGCGGATCGATCTCGCCCGGCTGGTCGAGGACGACGAGGCGCTCGCCGAACACATCCGCGAGAACGTTGCCGGCACCTTCCATCCGGTCGGCACCTGCCGGATGAGCGCGGCGGATGATCGCGACGCGGTGACCGACACCGCCGGCCGCGTGCGCGGCTTCGAGGGCCTACGCGTCATCGACGCGTCGCTGATGCCGGCCGCGCCGCGCGGCAACACCAACATCCCGACCATCATGCTGGCCGAAAAGATGTCCGCCGCAATCAACGCTGACGTACGCGCGGCGTAACGCCTGCTTCAGAGCTTGTTGATTCCCGCTTGATTGAGGATGTCGCGGAACATCACGATCTCCTTGTTCACGCGCGCCCAGGCGGCGTCGGCGCCCTTGGGCCTGACCTGAAATCCCGCCTTGAACAGCTTCTCTTTCATCTCCGGCGTTCCGAGCACCTTCAGTGTCTCGGTCTCGACCCACTTGACCATGTCGGGCGGCGTCTTGGCTGGCGCCAGGAACGCGGTGTCGACCGCCAGCGCGAAGTCCTTGTAGCCGGCTTCCTCCAGCGTCGGAACATCAGGCAGATCCGGCCAGCGCGCCTCCGCGCCGATCGCCAGGCAGCGCAGCGTGCCGGCCTTGATGTGCGCGACGGCGGGCGGCAGCGAGCCCGAACTCAACTGCACGGTGCCATTGAGGAGCGCTTGCAGTGCATCGCCGCCGCCCTTGAACACCACCGATTGCAGCGTCGGCAATTTTTCGCGGATCTTCAGAACCTCGGCCTGTAACTGCGAGGTTGTACCGATCGGCGGCGTCGAGACGTTATACTTTCCTGGATTGGCGCGGGCGAGAGCGACGAATTCCTTCATCGTTTTCGCCGGCAAATCCGCTTTGACGGTGAACGTGTTCGGTGATGAGGCTAATTCGCAAACACCGACGAAGTCGGTCGGCGCATACGGAATCTTCTTGTAGAGCGTCGGGTTGACCGAAAAGGCATTCGTTATAAGCATGATCGTGTAGCCGTCCGGCTCGGCGCGCGCTGCGGCACCCATGCCGATATTGCTGCCGGCGCCGCCGATGTTTTCGATAAAGAAGGTCTTGCCGGTCGATTGCTGGAGCGCGGCGGCCACCATGCGGCCCACCAGATCGGACGGGCCGCCCGGCGTGTTGGCGACAATGATCTTGACCGGGCGCTCCGGATAAGCCGCAAACGCGGAGCGGATGCTCAGGAACGCCGGAGCGGAGACACCAGCGGCCAACGCGGCTGCACCCTTGATGATATGACGCCGTGACGGCGTCGTGCCTTTACGGATTGTCGTCATCGTTTCTCCCCTTCGATTGTTGGTCACATCCCGACGCGCGGTGGTATCCGCGAAGTCGGGTGTGCGCTCTTATCGTGGCAGGAGAACTGTATATGACGGGCCGTCGGCTGGGCAACTTTAAGTAGGTGGATGCGACATCGATGCCCTGGCGCGGCCAGGCGACCTCGGCTTGTTCCGCTGTCGTGGAAATGTGGCTTTTAACGACGTTGCACTGCGAAAAATTGTTGCCGAGGCCGCCGTCGAGCATTGAGATGATGACGGTTGTCGGGCCGATGATTGTCCAGTAGGCGTGTTGCTTTGCCGTCACACCAAAGGCGCAGAGGCTGTCGATGAGCGTCCAGATTCGCATCGCCGGTTATCAAGACGAGAGGTCCGTTCATACGCGGGCGGTTCATGTCATGATCGACGCGCTGCTGGAAAAGACCGGCGGCCGCGTCGAGGTCAACTTCGACAAGAATATCGCGGAGCATGGCCGCAAGGCCGCCGATCTGCTCGACCTCGTGAGGTCCGGCGACCTCGATCTTTGCTATTTCTCATCGAGCTATTTGACAAAGCGGGTCCCGGCGCTCGGGATCCTGGACATCCCATTTCAGTTCATGGACCGGGAGCGTACGCGCGCGCATCTGGCAGGCCGTCTTGGCGAAGTTCTGCGGCAGGCTATCTCAACGCATACCGAATATGAGGCGCTGGCGTTCTGGGACAACGGACTGCGCAACATATCGAATGGCAAGCGGCCGATCAGAACGCCCGAGGACTGTCGCGGTCTCAGGATACGAACGCTGCCGAGTGCGGGCTATCACGAGACATTTCGCGCGCTCGGCATGGAGCCGGTCACGATCGATGTCGCCGACATGGTTCGGGCGATCGCGGATGGCAAAGTGGACGCGCAGGAAAATCCGCTGACGAATATCCAGTTATTCGGGCTGCAGAAATATCATCCTTTCGTGACGATGACGCGCCACTTCCATGGCATCGCAGTCGTGCTCTGCAATGCACGTTCGTGGAACCACTGGCCTGACGAAATTCGGTCGGCGCTACGTGAGGCGGTATCCGAGAGCACGGCTGCGCAGTGGAAATTTGCCTCCGACGACGAACGCGAATGCCAGACGGCGCTTGAAGCCCAAGGCGTCAGCATCATCGAACCATCGGAGGCGGCGCGTCTCGCGTTCCGGCATGCCGTTCGCAGTGTGATCGATCGAGGCTATTCGGCGCTACCGCCGGAGCTATTGCCGCTTCTGGATGACGCGGGCGCGCGTTGAGCGGAGGCGTTGTCGTTGCGAATTGTGGACGCTACTGTCCGGACAATCATCAGGGAGACCGCCCGATGGATCAGCAAGTCATCGATACAATCGACGCCAATGGCGACCCGCTGGCATTCCGGCTACGCGAGGGCCGGGGCCAATCGCCGCTGAGCGGCAGCGGACGCGATACGATCAAGGTCGAGGCCCGGCAGTTGGCGGGACATCAGAAGGAGGCGGTCGTCACCGAAGGCGCGGACGGAACCGCGTGGCGGCTGACCTCCGACGAAGGCCGGCACCTGCGCGGTACCGACCTCGCGCCGTTCCCGCTTGGCTTCTTCAACGCCGGCATCCAGAGCGACCTTTACGGCCGCATGCGGACGCTCGCTGCGGCCCGCGGTGTCGGGCTCGGAGCGGTCGACGTCCGTGTCATCAATCACTATTGGCTCACCGGTTCGTTTATTCACGGCACCGGCGAAGGCCACGCCGAAGCGCCGGATATCTATGTGCGCGTGCAGAGTGGTGACTCGGCCGAGGCGATAAGTGCGTTGGTCGCCGCGGCCATGGATGCGTCGCCCGCGATCGCATTCCTGCGCAGGGCGCTGTCCGGCAACACATTCGCGCTTTACATCAATGGCCGCCGCCGCAAGGTCGAAGGCATCGCCAGTTCAGCGAGCGCCGATGCGGACGATCCCTATCGCACCTATACCCGAGCGCCACGCCCGGCTGACAACAACCCGCGCCGGGACCTGATCGAGAAAACCGGCCAGGTCGAGCAGGGGACGACCGAACTGGCATCGGCCACAGTTGCCAACAAACTCATCCGGGTCATCCACGGCGAGGGGAGGCCGGCCGGCGACGATGGGATGTACCAGACCGACACCTGGCTGGGCATGCCGGGAACCAGCCATTTCAAGCTGGTGAGCGACGAGAGCGGCCAAGGGGCCGCTCCCTGCGGGCTCGCGCTGCTCTCGGCCGGCATCGCCTTTTGCTACATGACGCAGCTCTCGCGCTATATCGAGAACATGAAGATGAAGATTCACGGCGTCCGGCTGGTGCAGTTCAGTCCTTACGTCGCTGGAGCGGCTGCGGCCGCAGAGCCCATTGGCACCCATCTTTTCCTCAATGGCGAGGCCGCGGAGGAAACGCATTTGCAGCTTCTTACGATAGCGGCCCGCACCTGCTACCTGCACGCCGCGTCCAAGACGCCAACGGAACCGAAGCTGCGCATCGTTCACAACGGACAAGAACTGGCGCGTGCGGCGTGAGCCATCGTGCCATCGGTGCAGGCCATCGAAAATAACCCCGCTGCTTCGGGCGCTATCGGCTATCAGCGCCCGCGCGCCGCCGGCAGGACATCCGGATTCACCACGTTGATCGGCGTGCCGGCGGCGTAAGCGGTGATCTGGTCGAAGATATCGACAAACTGGATCTCGTATTCGTCGCGCGACACGTAGCCGAGGTGCGGCGTACACACGACGTTGGGCATGTTGAGCAGCGGATGGCTCGGTGTCGCGGAGTGGCTCGTCCTCGTAGACATCGACCGCCGCCATGCCGGGCCGGCCGGCGCGCAGCGCATTGACCAGTGCACCGGGTTCGATCAGCGGTGCGCGGCTGGTGTTGACCAGCAGTGCGGTCGGCTTCATGCGCGCAAGATCGGTGGCGGTGACGATGTGGCGGGTCGCATCGACCAGCCGCATGTGCAGCGTGATGACGTCGCAGGCCGCGAAGAATTCCGCCTTGCTGGCCGCGGTGGCGTAACCGTCGGCGCGCGCCTGCGCCATCGTTGCTTCGCGCGCGAAGACCAGCACGTTCATGCCGAACGCCTTGCCGTAGCCCGCGACCACGCTGCCGATGCGGCCGTAGCCGTAGATGCCGAGCGTTTTGTCGCGGATCGTCGTGCCGACGCCCATTTGCCAGTTGCCGGCCTTGAGCGACGCCATCTGTTGCGGGATTTGCCGCATCGCAGCGAGGATCAGTCCCCAGGTCATTTCGGCGGTGGCGTAGGACGGCGTGCCGGGATGCTGGCTCGACGATACGATGATGCCGAGCCGGGTGCAGGCGTCGATGTCGATGTGCGGATAGACGCTGCGTTGGCTGATGAGCCTGAGTTTCGGTAACCGTTCCAGCAAGGGCGCGCGGATCTTGGTGCGCTCGCGGATCAGAACCAGCGCCTCGGTATCGGCAAGGCGCCCGGCGAGCGCATCGGTGTCCTGAACGTGGTCGTTCCAGATCGTTACGTCATGGCCGTCGAGCTTGTGGAAGCAGGCCAGCGTCCGCAGGGTGTCGAAGTAGTCGTCCAGAATGGAAATCTTCATAATTTGGCGCTCGCGCAATGTGTCGCAGCCCGGTTGGACGGCGCCCTGATACATGAGTAATCTGCCGCACAGAAGCCTGCCATTCTCAAAAAACTCTGCCACTAGGGAAACGCCATGAACAAGCCGATGCTGACGATCGCCGCTGCCTGCATGCTGGTGGCGGGTCTCGCCGCACCCGCGCCCGCGCAGGAATGGCCGCAGAAGACCATCCGCATCATCGTTGCTTTCGGCCCAGGCGGCGGCAGCGACATCGTCAGCCGTATCATCGGCCAGTCGATGCAGCAGAAGCTCGGTCAAACGGTCATCATCGAGAACAAGCCGGGCGCCGGCGGCACGCTCGGCAACGAGATCGTCGCCCGTGCCGACAAGGATGGCTATACGCTCGGCGTCATGACGGCCGGCCAGATCATCGCGGCGGTCATGAACAAGTCACTGCGCTACGACACGCTGACGGCATTCGACCCGATCGCGCAGATCGCGACCGCCGGTCTCCTCATATCAACGCGGCCGGATTTTCCGGCGAACAACGTCAAGGAACTGGTGGCGCTCGCCAAGGCCAGCCCTGGCAAGCTCACGTTCGGCACGGCAGGCTTTGGCGCGACCCAGCATCTTGCGGCTGAGAGGTTCAAGCAGGTGGCGGGCATTGACATGCTGCACGTGCCGTTCCGCACCTCGCCCGAAACCGTCACGGCGGTGCTCGGCAAGCAGGTGGACGTGATCATCGACACCGTCTCCGCCGTCCTTGGACAAGTGCAGTCCGGCCAGCTCAAGGCGCTGGCGGTCACCGGCAAGGACCGCTTTCCGGCGGTACCGAACGTGCCGGCGGCGATCGAATTGGGCGTGCTGCCGGGTTACGATGTGACGACCTGGTATGGCTTCTTCGCGCCGCGCGGAACGCCGCCCGCGGTCATCGCCAAGCTCAACAAGATGCTCAACGAGATTATCGCCGAACCCACGGTGCGCGAACGCCTGACCAAAGCGGGCGTGGTCGTGAAGGGCTCTACGGCGGAAGCATTCGGCAAATTCATGGCTGACGAATACACCCGCTGGGACAAGGTGCGTGAGACGGCCGGGATCCCGCGGCAATAGCGATAGGGCAGTTGACCTCACAGGGTCTTCGTCTCGCGCAGCACGTCGACGGCGGCGCGATGGGCGTCGTTGGCGGCCGGAATTCCGCAATACATCGCCACCAGCAGCAGGATTTCCTGAATTTGCTCGGGCGTCGCACCGTTGGTGACCGCGCCCTTGAGATGGACACGCAGCTCATTAGCCCGTCCCGCGGCCGCCATCATGGCGATCATGGCGAGCGACTTCGTGACCGGCGGCAGGGCAGAGCGGCTCCAGACGTCCCCATAGGCGTAGGCATTGATGATGTGCTGCAAGGGCTCGCCGAACGCGCCGAATGCGCTCATCCGCTGCTCGACCGCGTCCGCCCCGAACATCTCCTTGCGAAGCTTCAATCCCTTGTCGTGCAGATTCTTGGTGTCCATTGTATGTCTCCGGCCGCCCGAGCAAAAGTCCGCGCGCAAGAGGATTGTCATGCGCTGGCGGGACGAATAAGACAACCGCCGTATCAACCGCACAGGGCAAGGCGCAATCGATCCGCGTGAGCGTGCCCATGAGGGGAGAAAATCAAGATGCGTGCCGTGGCAGTGATTTTGGGGCTGGCATCGATCGCGATTGCGATCGCATATTGGATTGAGCCCGCGGGCTCTCTGCCGGCGTGGTTTCCGGGGTTTGAAGCCGGGGCGACGCGGGTGCACATCAAGCACGGTGCCGCGGCGGCCATTACGGGCGTCGTCCTGCTCGGCCTCGGCTGGTGGGTCGGGCGATCCCACGCATAGACCGACGATGCGCTGCCCCGTGCAAGGATGCGCTGCCCCGTGCAAGCGTGAGTGCGGCGCAGCTTTCAGGCGGCGGCACGTTCAGGCGGTAGAATGGGGCAGGGCGGTTCCTCGATCCGCCCTTCGGTCGAGCACCGCGATTGCGCTATTGAGAGCCTTGCCGTCTTCGTCCGCGAGCGCGGCCTTGAGCAGATCGGCCATTTGCGCTGCGGAATCGGTCTGACCGCGCAGGCGCGGGATGAGCGCCATGAGGCTTCCGAATTTCGCTTGTCCGCGCGCATGGGTATCGCCGTAGCCCTTGACCAGCGTGCGGGCGCGCGCGACTTCGACGGCGAGGCCATAGTCTGATCGTGCGGTATCGGCGACAAGATCGAGCCACCGGTTCAGCGCCGCCTGCTCGGCAGCGAAGCGCAGCGAGCGCCGGCGCAACGGCTTGAGGCTTGCCAGCAGATAGAGCAACACGAAGCCGCCGATCGACGTGGTCTTGACGATCCGCCCCTTGCGGGTGAGGCGATCGAGCAGCCCGCGCGCCCATCCGGTGCGCATCAGCCAGCCGCCGAGTGCCGCCGGCAGGGTGTCGGCGATCTCCTGCGTGCGTGGATGGAAAAATTCCGCGATCTCGAAAATCTGGCCGTCCTCAACTTTCACCTCTTCACGCACGCGGGCAAAGCGGCTCGGTCGGATTTTCAACTCGGCGACGCGCACCGTGTCCTCGTAGCTCATCGCCAGTGCGAGCTGGCGTGCGGTTTCATCCAGCAACCGGCCAGCGCCGTCGCCGTATCGCGTCTCGATGTCGCCCAGCGGCGCAAGGCGGGCGAGATAATCCTCCGCGTAGGCGGCGTCCTGGTAGTCGGTGAGCCGCCCGACACCGCTGCTGCCGGATATCGTCGGCGCGCGCAGGCGCTTCCGGCTGCCGCGGCGCATTGCCCGCGCCGGCGCGTGCCGCCTCGAAGCCGGCGCCGAATGCTGCCACGCTGCTGTTGACGCCGACGCCGCCGCGCCGGATCGCCGCCTCGAATGCCATGCGCTGGAACGGCAGTGCGCCGGAGCCCGCGAGTGCGCCGAACAGCACCGCGCTCAAGGCGCTGCCGGTAGAGTCCGCCAGGCCCGCCATGTCGAAGGCGACGAGTTCGCGCGCCGCGTCGCGGCAGCCCGCCAGGAGCGCGGTGTCGTCAGCGCGGCCATCGGCGAGCGCGATCTTTTCGGTCATCGCAAAGACCCGGTGGGTCGAGGCGATCAGTAGCGTCTTGTCCGGCGTGACGAAGCCGCGCTCGACTGCGCGTGCCGCTTCCATCAATTCGGAGGCGAGCACGATCTCCACATCGCCCGGCATCGGCAGCAGCGACAGCACCGGGTCGCGCCCTGCCGCCTGTGCGGCCAGTTTGGGAAACAGCTCGACGTAATAGATGGTCGCGCCGGTGCGTTGCGCCACACCCGGGATCGAGGTGGTCTGCGCCAGATAACCGCCGTGCTGCGCGAGATCGACGATCCAGTCGGCCAGCACGCCGCCGCCCTCGCCACCCAGCGCGAGGATGGCGATCGTGATCGGGCGGACTCTTGGTAACGCTCGCGTCCATCGTCTTTTTCAGGCGGCCGCTGGCCGGTCCATGCGCCGTTGCAGCCAGCCGATCACCGCGCCGCGCACATCATTCTTGAACCTGTCCCACCATGTCGGATTGGCGATGACCGATGCGCGATAGAACGATGGGCACAGCACCGCGGCATGCGCGACTTCTCCGCACAGGCCGCAGCCAACGCAGGAGTTGATCACCTGGGTGATCGGCTCGCGCCGCAGCGGGTCCGGATTGGGCGTCAGCGTCAAGGACGGGCAGCCTGAGAGCCGGATGCAGGAATGATCGCCCGTGCAGGTGTCGGCGTCGACGCCGAAGCGCTCGCGCACCACGCGTCCGCCATCCGCCATGCGCTTTCTGACCAGCGGCCGCTCGCGCCGCTGCTTGTTCAGCATGCACTCGGACTGCGCGATGATGATCTTCGGGCCTTTCGTGGCCGTGGTGAGCGCCTCTTTCAGCGTGTCGCGCATTTTGGCGACGTCATAGGTGCGCGTGAGCGTGCGCACCCAGTTGACGCCGACGCCGCGCACCGCCTTCTCGATTGGATTCCTGGTCGAACGCATACCGTTGTCGGCGGCAGACGACAGCACGTCCTGGCCGCCGGTCGCGGCCGAATAGCCGTTGTCGACCACGATCATGACGTTGTCGCTCTTGTTGAACACCGCGTTGCCGACGCTCGAGGCAAGCCCGTTGTGCCAGAACCCGCCGTCGCCGACGAGTGCGATGGCGCGCTTGCCCGCCGCCACGTTGAGCGCGGCGGCGCCTGCGCCGCCGAGCCCGTAGCCCATCGTCGAGTTACCGAGGTTGAACGGCGGCAGCACCGAGAACAGGTGGCAGCCGATGTCGCAGCTCACGTGGTGCGCGCCGAGTTCGCGCTCGACGAGCTTCATCGCGGCGAAGATCGGCCGCTCCGGGCAGCCGGTGCAGAATGACGGCGGGCGGCCATGCACCTTGCCGGCAATGGTTTGCTTGGCGCGTGTCAGGCGGTCGTTTGTCAGGGAGGCGATCTCAGTCTGCTCCCTCCCCCCTTGTGGGGGAGGGTTGGGGAGGGGGGTAGCGGTAAGTGCGAGAACTTTGTCGGCAACTCGGCCCCCCACCCCCGACCCCTCCCCACCACTCGCTGCGCTCTTGGGGGGAGGGGAGCCGACCGTCCTTGCCGGGCGGCTGTGCGCCAAACGCGTGCCACCGTGTTCTACGTGCGTGCTGGCATCAACTTGCTCCAGCAAATCCGGCCGATAGGCGGCGACGAATTTGCGCACGCCGTCCTTCATCACGCCGCCGGTATATTCGCCGGCCATCGGCAGCATGCCCTTGCCTTCGATGCGGGTCTGGATGTCGGCGCGCCGCAGGATGGTGTTGACCGCCTGCTCGATGAATTCCGGCTGGCCTTCCTCGATGATCAGAATCGCGCGTTTGCCGGCGCAGAAGCGCACGAACTCGGCGTCGATCAGCGGATAGGTGACGTTGAGCACGTAGAGCGGAATGCGGCTTTCCCCAAACACATCGGCAAGCCCCAGCACCTCGAGCGCGCGTAGCGCGGTGTTGTACATGCCGCCCTGCATGACGATGCCGATGTCGTCTGCATCACCGTCGAAGAATTCGTTGAGCTTGTGCTCCTGCACAAAGCGCACCGCGGCGGGCCAGCGCTTCTCGATCTTCTCCTTCTCGTGCAGATAGCTCGCGGGCGGCAGCACGATGCGGTTGGTGTCGCGACGGGGGTTCTCCAGCGCATCCTTGAGCGTGAAAGCCGGCCGCACGTTGTCGCGGGTGGCAAAGCTGCCATGGACATGGCAGGCGCGGATGCGCAGTTCCAGCATCACCGGCGTGTTCGATGCTTCCGAAAGCTCGAAGCCCTTCTCCACCGCCTGCACGATCGACGGCAGGTTCGGGCGCGGATCCAGAAGCCACATCTGCGATTTCATCGCAAAGGCGTGGCTGCGCTCCTGCATGATCGAGGAGCCTTCGCCGTAGTCCTCGCCGACGATGATGAGCGCGCCGCCGGTGACGCCGCTGGACGCCAGATTGGCCAGCGCGTCGGAGGCCACGTTGGTGCCGACCGTCGATTTGAAGGTCGCGGCGCCGCGCAGCGGATAGTTGACGGATGCCGCCAGCGTCGCGGCCGCCGCCGCCTCGTTGGCGCTGGCCTCGAAGCGGATGCCGAGTTCCTGAAGGATGTCGTTGGCGTCCGCCAGCACATCGACCAGATGCGAGATCGGCGCGCCCTGGTAGCCTGAGACATAGGATACGCCGGATTGCAGCAGCGCCTTGGTCACCGCGAGGATGCCCTCGCCGCGGAATGTCTCTCCCGCGCCGAGTTTGAGCTTCTGGACCTCTTCCTTGAACGAGCGTTCCGCCATTCCTGCGTCCTCTTGCGCGTCGCGCCACAATTGACTTAACGCGACGCCCGCCGATTATACGGAATAGCACCTGTTGCCGACAGGCTCCCGGTCGGCCCGAAGGAGGAAAAAATCATGCGTTCGTTGCTTGTTGCGGGCCTCGCGGCCGTTCTGCTGGCATCTACCGCCTCGGCCCAGGAGGTGACCCTGCGGGCGGTCTCCTCCTTCGCGGAAGGCACCGAATTTTCCAAGAATTTCGAGCGCTTCATCGAGAAGGTGAACGCCGACGGCAAGGGCCTCATCAAGATCAACTATATCGGCGGCCCGCGCGCGGTACCGCCGTTCGAGGTCGGCAACGCGGTGCGCACGCGCGTCGTCGATATGGCGAACGTCACCGGCGCGTTCTACACCAACCTGATGCCCGAGGCCGACGGCTTCAAGCTCAACGGCAAGCCGATGAGCGAGCAGCGCAAGAACGGCACCTGGGAATACATCAACCAGCTCCATAACCAGAAGCTCAATTCGCAATATCTGGCGCGGCAGTTTCACAACGTCCCGTTCCACATCTATCTCAACAAGAAGATCGACAAGATCGATTTCACCGGTCTGAAGATTCGCGTGACGCCGGTCTACCGGGACATTGTCCAGGCGTTGGGCGGCACGCCGGTCACCACCGCGCCCGGCGAGGTTTACACCGCGCTGGAGCGCGGCGTGGTCGACGGGTACGGCTGGCCGGTGACCGGCATCTTCGATCTCGGCTGGGAGAAGGTGACGAAGTTCCGTCTGGACCCGGCGTTCTACAGCGTCGAGGTCAACGTGCTGGTCAACCTCGATGCCTGGAAGGGCCTCAACGATGCGCAGCGCAAGGTGCTCAACGACGCCGCGCTCTGGCTGGAAGGTCTCGACAGCGAGAAAGTCGCGGTGATCAAGGCCGAGCGCGAGCGGCAGGCCAAGGCCGGCATCCAGGCGCTCGACTTCGGGCCGGCCGCGTCGAAGGCGTTTATCGACAAGGCCAATGACGTGGCCTGGCAGTCGGTGATCAAGAAGGCGCCCGAGAGCGGCCCGAAGCTGCGCAAACTGGCGGGGAATTGAGTCGTCGGGCCGTGCGGTTCACCCGTCCGGCCTCATGCTGAGGAGCGTTGCGCAGCAACGCGTCTCGAAGCATGGCCGCGCGTTCGATGCCCGCCGCCATCCTTCGAGACGCGCCTTCGGCGCTCCTCAGGATGAGGGCGGGGAGGGCGGCCGCCGATGACGCGGCTGTCCAATGCCTTCGGCGGGCTGTTCGATGCGCTCGCATTTCTGGCGGCGCTCATCCTGCTGGCCATGGTGATGATCGTCACCGCCGACGTTCTCCTGCGCAACATCACCAATGGGGGCATCTCGTGGGCGAACGAGGTCACCGAATATGCGCTCTACGTGATCACGCTGCTCACCGCACCATGGCTGTTGCGGCGCGGTCAGCATGTGCGGCTCGATATCATCCTGACCATCGTGCCGGCGCGCGTCGCCTGGCTGATGGAGGCCGCGGGCGATGCGCTCGGCTTGCTGTTGAGCCTCGTGCTCGTGCGCTACGGCGCCGGCATGACCTATGACAGTGCGCGGCTCGGCGCCATTACGATCAAGAATCTGGTGTTTCCCGAATGGTGGCTGCTGGCGCCGCTGCCGATCACCTTCGCCCTGCTGGCGATCGAATTCGTGTTCCGCTTCCAGCGCCTGATGATGGGCGAGCGAACGCGCCGCATCGAAGCAACATCGGTGAGCTGAATTCGAGATGTTGGACATCGGCGCAGCAATGCCCGCGAGTTCACCTCTCCCCGAAGGGGAGAGGCTGGCGCACGAAGTGCGCCGGGTGAGGGGGATCGTATCTCTCGATGCGACTCCAAACCCCCTCACCCCAACCCTCTCCCCATCGGGGAGAGGGAGCCCACCGCGTTTGCCGCACATTCACGTGACCTCAAGACAGCAAAGCCGGCATGACCTGGGTCGAAGGAAGCGTGCTGCTGTTCGGCGGTCTGGTTGCCGTCATGGGTCTCGGCTTGCCGGTCGCATTCGCGTTCCTCGCGCTCAATATCGTTGGCGCATGGCTGTTCCTTGGCGGCGAGCCTGGTCTCGCGCAGCTTGCGCGCAACGCCGTGCAGTCGATCACCAGCTTCTCGCTGACGCCGATCCCGTTCTTCGTGCTGATGGGCGAAGTGCTGTTCCACACCGGCGTGGCGCTCAAGGCGATCGACGCGTTCGCGCTTCTGATCCGCCGCGTGCCGGGACGGCTAGCGGTGATCGCGGTGGTCGCCGGTACGGTGTTCTCGGCAATTTCGGGTTCGACCATCGCGACCACGGCGCTGCTCGGCAGCCTGATGCTGCCGACCATGCTCGCGCGCGGCTACGAGCCGCGTATGGCGATGGGGCCGATCCTGGGTATCGGCGGCGTCGACATGCTGATCCCGCCCTCGGCGCTCACCGTGCTGCTCGGCAGCCTCGCGGGCATCTCGATCTCCGGCCTGCTGATCGGCGGTATCGTGCCGGGCCTGATCCTCAGCGTGATGTATGTCGGCTACATCGTTGCGCGCGCCACGATCAATCCGGCGCTGGCGCCGGATGAACCGCTGGATGATGCCCCGGCTGGCTTTGCGCGCTGGGGGCCGTTCGTCACGCATGTGCTGCCGCTGGTGCTCATCTTTGGGCTGGTGATCGGCGCAATGACGCGCGGCTGGGCGACGCCGACCGAGGCCGCCGCGCTGGGCGCCGCCGGCACCATCGTGGCGGCGGCGGCCTACCGCAGCCTCAGCGCCGCCAACCTGATGCAGGCGCTCACCGGCACGGTCGCGGTCTCCGGCACCATCCTGTTCATCATTGTCGGCGCGACGACCTTCTCGCAGGTGCTGAGCTTCTCCGGCGTCGTCAATGGCCTGCTCGGGCAGATCACCGGTCTGGGACTCTCGGTCAACGCGCTGATTATCGCGATGCTGCTGGTACTGCTGTTTCTCGGCTGCTTCGTCGATCAGGTGAGCATGATGCTGATCACGCTGCCGTTCTTCATGCCGCTGCTGCAGCGCTACGGCATCGATCCGATCTGGTTCGGCGTGCTGTTTCTGATCTGCATGCAGTTGGGCCTGCTGACGCCGCCGTTCGGCTTGCTGCTGTTTACCATGAAGGGTGTGGCGCCGAAGTCCATCACCATGCAGCAGATCTATATGGCGTCCCTGCCGTTCATCGCGATGAGCGTGCTGATCCTGCTGCTGATCTTCTTCGTGCCCGCCGTCGCCACCTGGCTCCCGGCCGCGCTTGGCGGGTGAGTAAATGCGGCCGCCGTTGTTGCCTGTGTAAGGGTCGGCTGCGCGGCCGCAAATCCCGCTATTACAATGCGGCGAGAACACACCGTTCTTGGAATAGGGAACGTACCTATTCCACGGCACGGAGCCCGCCGACGTCGTTGGGTCCGCGATTTGTCGACGTGACAGGCGCACCGGCGGTCACTGTCCGCCGTTCCGGAAATTGGGCAAGCGCGATGTCGCTACCAGAATGGTTGCGGCCGCCGAAATCGTTGTGAGCAACGATCGAGGCATGATCGGCTCACTTCGTTCAGGGGAAATTTCCGAAATCCGTTGGGGCGCGGAACTCAACAGCCGCTTTCACACTTTCCATTGACGTCGAATTCCATGGCCTTCCCACTCAACGGCAGATGAACCGGTACTTTCGTTGCCGCCGTGAAGGCCGCCGTCTTCGTGTTTGGCAGCAGCTTGCCTCCTTTGGTCGCCATTTCGTTGGCGTGCGACGCGATCACGGCATTCGGTTTGACAAGCTCATTGACAACATAAGCCGCTTCCGACGGGCCGGTGGTGAATGTGCCGCCGATGTTTATGACGGCCAGTTTGGCGCCGAGGGCACGTCGGATGACGATATCCTGTTCCGCCATCACACCGGTATCGCCCGAAAGATAGACCGTAAGCCCATTCGAAAATCGCAAAACGTAGCCTCCAGGCGGGCCAACATAGGCGGTCAGTCCATTGTCTTTCATCTGCTTCGCAAGGTCGCCCGACAGGAAGGCGGGGCTAATGCCATTGCTGTGTACTGCCGGCACGCTCCAGATCGATACGCCGCCGAGTTTGCTCGAAGCGCCGAAGCGAAGGGTCACGACCTGTTTCGCGTCGCCGCCGGCCGCCGGAATTCTTGTACCAAACCAGCTGTTCATCTCGCCGCCTACGAAGAATTTCGCCTTCTTCGCGACGACGATCTTTTCCGTATTGGAACTTGGCGCGTCCTTCGCCGACGTCTGTGGATGTCCGCATTCACCGGCATTTGCCGCTGCGGTATGCGCATCCCCCAGGTGATCGCCATGAACGTGGCTTAGCAGAACGCCATCGATCTTGCCGAGCCGGGGGTCCTCCGCACCACGCACCGTTCGTCCCGCATCGTAAAGAATTCGGGTGCCGTCCGGATCTTCGAAGATCATGGCACGATCGTAGGCGCAGAATTCACCGTCATGGCTGCCAAGTGGTGTGATTTTCACATTGGCCGACAACGCAGGTTGCGCGGTCATGCCAATCAATCCGAACAGTGTCGCAAGACATATTGAGAGTCGTGTCATCGCCGTTCCCTCCCACGCGTTCTGAAAGGCGCCGTCGCGGTTGCCCTCGAATTCCGCCACGTGATCTTACAGCAGCGAAGCGTCATTGCGAATTATCTAATGATGCGAGGATTCCGTGTTGCCACGAGCGTCTAAACCGGATGGAATTTTTGAAAGGGATGGCCGCCATCTACCAAGGAAGAATTCATTACCGATGATCGCCGCAGCTAATACAAAGCCGAAAAGTTCGACATAGACCGCGCTTGGAAATGCCTGGCTCGGAATCATCAGTGCGATGCCGGCGGCCAGATAGACGCCGCGCATGACCAGACCCATCGGGCGGAAGAAATAGCCGAGCACACCCGCGGTCGCGATCCAGACTCCAATGAAGGCGGTGATCGCCGCCACGATAACGTCGAAGGGCCGGCCTTGCATGAGCAGACTGGGCGACAGAACAAACATGACGGGCACCACCAGCGCCGTCCAGCCGAGCCGCACCGCCTGCACCGCGGTCTCCATTGGCTTCGCGCCAGCGATGTTGGCGGCAACGAAGGCCGCAATGGCAACCGGCGGCGTGATCAGCGAGACCAGACCGAAGTAAAATACGAACATATGAGCGGCGAGCGGATCGATGCCGAGCTTGATCAACGGCGGGGCGGCAAGGGTCGCTACCAGCAGATAGATAGCAGTCGTCGGCATGCCCATGCCGAGAATGATGCAGACAATCGCGGTCAAAGCGAGCAGGCCGAACAGGCTCTGTTGTCCGAATTGCACCAGGATGAAGGTCAGGCCGAAACCCAGGCCGGTCACGTCGATGATGCCAATGATGATTCCCGCCATGGCGCCGACGATGACGACATCGACAACCGCGAGGCCGGTGTCGCGGAAGCTGAGGAACAGTTCGAGCGGGTTCAGCCGCCGTCCCTTGTAGCCGAAAATCCAATTGACCAGGATGACCGCGCCGGAAGCCCAGAGCGCGCTCTCTTCCGCCGTGCGGTTGCGCCAGAACAGCGCGTAGATCAGTACGCCGATCGGAACAACGAAGAACCAGCCCTCCCTGAGTACGCGCCAGAGAGGAGGCACCTTGTCGGCCGGCATTGGCTCGATGTTTTTGCGTGCGGCTTCGAGGTCGGCATAAATGAACACCGCCGCGTAGTACAGCACTGCGGGGACGAGCGCCGCGATTGCGACCTGGGCGTAGCTGATCTGGAGGAGCTCGGCCATCAGGAACGCGGCCGCCCCCATGATCGGCGGCATGATCTGGCCGCCCGTGGAGGCCACTGCTTCGATGGCGCCGGCGACCTTGCGTTCATAGCCTGCCTGGCGCATCAGCGGAATCGTGATAACGCCGACCGTGGCGACGTTGCTCACGGCGCTGCCGGAAATCATGCCGAAAAGGCTCGACGCAACGACTGCAATCTTGGCGGCTCCGCCCCGCCGCCGTCCCATCAGCGCCGCGGCGATGTCGGTGAACCATTCGGACGCGCCGGATTTGAGCAGAAGCTGGCCGAAGAACACGAACATGATGACGATGGTGCAGATAATCGTCATTGGAATGCCGAACATCGCCACCGGGTCAGTCGAGAGGAAGGCGACGAGGCTGTAGAGGTCCTGCGTTCGCGCTTGCAGCTTTCCAGGAATGAAATTTCCGTACAGCGCATAAAGCAGGAATGCCGCGACGATGATCGTAAAGCTCCAGCCGGCGGTGCGGCGCAGCGCTTCGATCGTCAATGGCAGAAGGACGATGCCGATGACGAATGCTTCGGTCTTCAGATAAAATGCTTGATCGATCAACGCCGGATAGCGGACCGCGAGATAGCCGCCCACGATAAGGCCGAGCGCCGCAGCCACGCCGTCGTACCAGGGGATGGCGCCGCGCTGGGTACCGGGGACTGCCGGCATCCGGATGAAGATCAGCGCGAGTGCAAGCGCGAGGATAGCGGCCAGACCCTGCTCGGTGAACAATGCGATGCCGAAGCTGGTCGGAATCTGAGCGGCGAAAAATACCGCTATGACGCTTAGCAGCGAGCCGCAGACCATGTCGACGATCCTGACGGCGCGCGGCGCGGGGACCTTTGCTGTGTCGGCGCCGGGACCTTCAGGCATTCGGATACCCTATCGTGCTGAAATAGCTTTTCTTTCTAATTCGCCGCCCTCGTTGAGAGGGCGGCCAGAAACCAGCGCCTGCGCCGGGTTGATCAGCGCAGGCCGTCAGCGATCCCCAGCGATCTAGTGGCCGGTTTCGTTCCAGAGGCCAACCTTCTTGTAATAGGCGATCGCCCCCGGATGATACGGCATGTCGCCTTGCTTCTTCGCCATTTGCTTTTCGCTCCACAGCGCCCAGACAGGGCTCGACGCCTTGAGTTCGCCGGCGTTGTCGTGGAGAGCCTTGACGACCTTCATCACCAATTCGTCCGAAACGTTCTTGCCGGCCCACAAGGCAAAATCGTAGCCGGTGACGTTGACCTTCGACCTTATCGCCGGGATACTGCGGAGCTGGAGAAACTTCGGTGAAATAGGTATTGGTCAAGAGTTCGAGAGTCTTCTTGGCGTTCGGCCCGGTGGTTACTTCGTCCAAGTAGCGGATGCCGCCGTCGATCTTGGCATTCATCTCCTTGTTTGGGCCGCCGCCGACCGCCGCGATCACCGCATCGACCTTACCCTGCATGAAGAGTTCCCAGCTCGGGCGAAGGCCGATCGCTGGAACGTGATCGACATCGGCAAACGTCAAGCCGCCATTTGCAAGGAAGCCTTCGAAAAAGTTCTGGAATAGGGGTGCTGCATTGAAGCCGTAGGGAATCCGCTTTCCCTTGAGGTCGGCCATCGTCTTCATACTGCTCTTGTTGGCCACCAGGACTCCGTTGCGGAAAGGCATCAGGGTCGCGACCATCCGCAGGTTGTCATACTTGTGACCCGCGGAAAGCCCGATGCCGGCGTAGGCTTGAGCGGTCTGGTACATGTTGCCGATGCCGAATTCGAGCTGGCCCGCATTGACGAGCGGGACATATTGCTGTGTCCCGCCCATCGTCTGCGTTCGCATCTGCAGACCAGCATTGGCGGAAACAACCTTGGCAATTGCTGCAGCCATTTGCGCGACGACCGACGACTTGGTGCTGCCTATCCCCACCAATTGGGCGTCGGCTGGAGTTGCAATCGCGCTGAGCGCGCCGGACACCAGTGCAACGGCGGCGACGGCTAGGCCTCGTTTCGCTTGCATGACTTCCTCGCTTTCATAGCGGGATCAAAATCCGCTCCATAAATCCTCAAAAATCCGCTCAAAGTCGCTGCACAAAGGGTGCGTGGACAGCATCGACTTTAGCAGAAATATCGCGCGCGTGGCGCGGCAATGTGTCCCCATGCCAACTGCATCCCCCGGCTTATGAGCACAAGAAGCTTGTTAGGTCTTAGGCCGCACCCGCTCAATGTCTGCGGAAACGGACGGCAGGCTGGCCTGCGCCTGCTCAAGGTTCCGTGCCTGTCGCACCGAATCCCGCAACCTGCGCCGGTCGCTATTCAGATTCGGCGGATGGCCGTGCTTACAGGATCGCGAGCGTGATCTGTGGAAACGCGATGAGCACGATCAGCACCAGCAGCATGACGACTGCGAACGGGAACGCTCCGTAGAAGATGTCGTTCAAACTGATATCGTCGCGGTCGATGGCCGCTTTGATGACAAAACATGACAGTCCAAATGGCGGCGTCAGCAAGCCGATTTCGGCGCCGACGACGGTCACGAGGCCAAACCAGACCAGGCTCAACCCCATGTCGTCGATTGCGCGCAGGAACAGCGGAACGCATACCAAGATGATAGAACCGGTGTCGATGATGGTGCCGAGAAACAGCAGCAGCGCGACGTACGTCGTCATCAGCCAAAAGAATCCGAGGTCGATATGATTGAGCCATTGGCTCAGAAGAAACGGCAGGCCGGCGATTCCTAGCATCCGGCTGTACATCGACGCGGAGATGATCAGGAAAAGAAGATTAGCCGTGATGTGCCCCGAGTTCGATCAGGACTTCCTTGAAGGCGCTCCAGGTCATCCGCCGTTTCAGCAGCGACAAGATAAATGCAAACAGCGCACCGGTTGCGCCGGCCTCGGACGGCGTAAAGTAGCCGGAATAGATGCCGCCGAGGACGATCATGATCAGGATGACGATCGGTATCATCTTGAAGATGATTTCGCTCGCCGACAGAAGACTGTCCTCGCCGGTACGGGTGACGAAGGCGCCCCGCCCGATGAAGCGCGGCGCCACGACCGTCATCGCGAGAATCGTGACGACATATGTTGCCGCCAGCAGCAGGCCGGGAATAACGCCGGCCAAAAACATGTCGCCGACCGATTGTTCGGCCACAAAGGCGTAGATGATCATCATCACGCTGGGCGGAATGATCATTCCCAGGACCGAACTGCCTGCGACCACGCCGACGGCAAATTGCCGCGAATAGTCATAGCGGATCATCTGCGGCACCGACACGCGGGTGAATACCGAGGCGGCCGCAATCGAGGAGCCGGTGACGGCGGCGAATGCCGCGTTGGCGACGACAGTGGCGATACCAAGCCCGCCGCGCAGCCGGCGGAACAATTGGTTGGCGACTTCATAGATGTCGGCACCAAATCCGGCCTTGCCGACGATCAGGCCCATCATCACGAAGGTCGGAATGCTCGCATACTCGTAGTTCTTGATCGCGTCGGTCACCGACAGCGTCATCATCCGCACCGCTATGGTGGCGTCGCCCTTGATGAACCAGACGCCGAGGAATGAGACGCAACTCAGGGTGATGGCGACATAGGAGCCGGCGTAGATCAACACCACGATGGCGATGAGCGAGATCAGGCCAATGATGAAGGGTTCCATGACGCGCCTAGACCCTTCGAGGGCTGCTGTCGCGCCAGTGCGCGACGGCGCGGACGATGAAACAGAGCATGCACGCGACGCTGCCGAGCACCACCATGGCGCGAAGTGGCCAGTCCGGCAGGGTGAATACGCCTTGTTCTCCCATGTAGTAGCCGCGCTGAATCGATTCGATCAGCAGCGGCGTCGTCCCGATGATGATCGCGATCATCACGGCGGCGCCAAGCAAATCAAAGCTGACACAGAGGGCCCGCGCAGCGAAATTGCTGCTGCTTTGCAGCACGCTGAGAAAAGTGTCGGAGCGCGTGAGCTTGCCGAGCCGCACCGTGTCGGCAAGCTGGCAGAACACGATCACCGCCATCGAAACCGCCACGAGCTCGTTGACGCCGTCGATCGGATGATTGAACAGGCTGCGGCCAAATGAATCGGCGCAGATCAATAAAACCAGCAGCATCACCCAAAGCGAGCCGATCGCGTTGAGGATGATGACCGATAGATTGAGCAGCCGCACGATGGCGGATGAGGATCTGAGTTGTTCGGTCGCCACGTTGCGTTCCGGCGGGGAGGACCGTGAGGTCGCGGCGTTGCTGCCGCGACCGCAGCGGCCGGTGCCGATCTACTTCTTGTCCCAATCCCGTACCGGGTGCTCACCCCCAGCACGCAACGCATCCATGTAGGCGGAAAGGATCTTCTTTGCCGGGTAGCCGTTGCGCTTTTCGACATCCACCGCAAGATTCATCGCGATATTGGGCATCAGGTCGGCCCATTGCTTCTTTTCCGCCATCGGCATCTTGACGATCTTGCCGCCGTCAGCGACGAATTTCTTGACGGATTTGTCGGACAGGTCGATGGCGGCCTGGGCTACTTGATCGCGATAATCCGCGGCCACTTCCTTCAACACCTTCTTGACTGGGGCGGGCAAGCTCGCCCAGACCTCCTTGTTGATGGTGACCGATTTGTTCACGCCGGTGCCGAAGTCGGTTTCCAGGTAATAGGGAGCGACCTCGACGAGCTTGAAGGTGATGGTGGCCTCCGGCCAGATCACGGTGGCGTCGGCGATACCGGTTTTGATCATGTTGTATTGAGTCGTCAGGTCGCCGAGCACCGTGACGCCGCCGACGGCCTTGACGTAGAGCGCATTGGGGCCTGCCGCGATCACCTTCATGCCTTTGATTTCGGAGAATGCCTTGATCGGCTGTTTGGAGAAGAAGCCGTAATTGTCGATCGACGAATAGGCGGTCAATTGGACCTGGTTTTGGTCGTCGAACTGCTTCTGGAATTCGGGAAATTTGTCGCCGAGGTCGTCGATCACCTTGGAGACGAGCTTGGGGTTGCGGCTCGAAAACGGGGTGTAATACGGCAGGTTGTTGAGCGGCAGCTTGCTGGCGTGAAACACCGTTGTCACGATGCCGATGTCGCCCAGCCTGTTCTTGATGCCGTCGAGAACGCCGCGCGGCTTGACGATCTGGCCGCCCCAGGACTGTTGCCAGTCAATCTTGTATTTGCCGTCCTTGGCGAGCCTTTTGTCGACCTCGGGGATGTAGTATTCGATGAATAATCTGGTCCACAGCGCGCGCGGCGGGTAACCGTCGATCGCCGTGAGTTTGATGACTTGTTGCGCATTCGCAGCGACTGGGATAACCGCCAGCGCAACACCTAACAGCGCGCGCTGCGTCCAACGGCTCATTACCATCATCGCATCCTCCCAATGGATTATGTTGATTGAATATTTGCCGTGATGGCAAGCGTGTCAAACCGGCAATGACGTTTCAGCGGCGCTACTTTGCCGCATCTTGCGCACACGGAATTCGATCGGCGCGGTCGCGGTGACACACCGGCTTAGCGAAGCCCAAAGTGATCACGATCGTTGACCGGCCCGCGTCGACATTGTTAGCGTGCATCCGCGCCGGGATCGACTGGCGCGGCGGCGCCCGTCAGCATGCACTGACTTGCATTTCTCCTGGCACTATCTCCTGACCGACGGAGACGAATCGTCGTGATCATTCAAACAGCACCGGCAGGCACGCCGCGGCTTGCGATCATGATGTACGAGCACACCGCATTGTGCCTGCAGTTTGCTCATGCGTTTGGCAATGGCGCGTTCGAGCCGTTGTCGCCGGTCAATCCGATGATCTACGTCGTCTCGAATCATGACGCCGGCTGGATCGACTTCGACCAGAACCCCCAGATCAATCCCGCCACCGGACTACCCTACAATCTGGTCGAGACGCCGCCCGAGTTCATCACCGTCACCAGCAGGCTCTCGCCGGATTTCAATCAGCGCCAGCATCCCTATTGCGGGCTGATATCCAGCATGCACAGTTGGGGGCTATACAACGGGCGCTATGGTCTTTCGAAGCTCGTGCTGCTCGACAGCATCGCAGCAAAGGACCGCCCGCTCGCTGACAAGATGTTGAATGGCGAGCTTGAGCGCCAGAAGCGTCTCAAGGAAGAACTGGCCGCCGATCCCGAAACCCGCGCCTGGCTCGATGAACGAAAGATCTTCCAGAATTACAAGGCCCTGCAGTTTCTCGACACGCTCGCGCTCTATTTCAACCGGGTCCATTCCAGTGAACGCGTCGAACAGGCATTCGAAAATGTTCCGCTTTCGCGCGATCAGGACGTGACGGTAACGATACGTCCGGCCGGGGGGAATACTTATCATCTGTCGCCGTTTCCGTTCGCTGCTAACGGCGCGGAGTATGCGTTCTGCGGACGAAGGATCAGTCCCTCTGACGGCAATCGGCCCGGGGGTTGGCCGGCGGCGTTGCGAGAAATTCCGGCCGAATGGGAGTATTTCCGGTTAGCCGCCGGCTGAAGACTCAATGATGGAAATCGATATTCCGGACGTCATGTCCGAGCTTGTGATGATGTTCGAGCGCTATGAGAAGGCCCTGACCGGTAACGACATCGAGACTCTGAACAACTTGTTCTGGAACAGCCCCTCGACTCTGCGGTACGGCACACGCGAATTCGAGCGCCAATACGGGCATTCGGAAATTGCCGCATTTCGAATGAAGCGCGGCGCAGTCAATCAGTCCAGGAGTCTGGAAAACCGTCGGATTACGACGTTCGGACGTGATGTCGGGATTGCGAATGTCGAATTCCGAATCGAGGGCTCCGAGAAGGTCGGCCGACAAAGTCAGACCTGGATCCGCACCGACAGTGGCTGGAAGATCGTCAGTGCTCACGTATCATTCGGAACCTGAGAGGCGGCCGATCACCTCAGGCGCTCGGTGCTATTTCTTCCGTCCAGGTGGTGCGACAGCGATCCAGTTCGGTGGCCCGGCGGAGAAGGCCGCTCCCGTTCCTGCGTCTCTATAGTCAATTGAGACGGCCTCAGAACCGGCCGACCTCTGATAATTCGATTCCGGTGTGCTGAATAATGTATTCGGGGCTGATCGGCGGCCGCTCCGGAGAAAAATCGGTTCGTCGATGCCCGTTGCAGTCCATCTGAAAATACGATCCGAGATGCGCCGCCCAGGCCACGGCTGCCTTTCCGGCCTTGGTACGTTCCTCGGAAAAAGCTTCGATCGCGTTCTCGATCCGATCATGCTCGGCCAGCGCGGTCGCGAGGCCGGCGGCATCGTCGGCCGCTTTCGAGACGCCCGCTCCGCAATGGGGCCGTGCGACGAACGCGGCATCGCCGATCATTGCGATCCGTCCCCGTCCCATCCGTTCGGATTCCAGATCGTAGATCGCCTGGACGAACATACCGTCCATCCGCTCGATGACGTCGGCGAACACCGGAGAGAATACACGATGGGCCTCCGCTTTCATGGCGTTGACGAGTTCCGGCCGGACCAGACTCGGCGGAATGCCGGTCTCGCGGTGTACGCCGTCGGTTCCGGTGAACATGTTCTGCAGTTCGGGGCCCGGCGGAACGGGCCGATACCACATGATATTGAATCGTCGCTGCCCAACATCGACGGCTCCGTTCGCACCGGCCACGGGATAACCAATCAGTTCTTCGCCGTTCGGAAAGCTGAAGTTCAGCGCCGAGAAGCTGCTCTCGACGAACGCGGGCGTGGCGTGGCGCTCTTCGAGCATACCCCGCCAGGCCAGATAACCTACGTATTGCGGCTCCACATTCGGAAACAGCGCCCCGCGAACGACGGACCGCATCCATCCGCGCCGATCAGCAAGTCTGCTTCAAACTTCGTCCCGTCATCTGCGATCGCGATAGCGCGATCGCTCTCCTCTGCCACCTCGGTCACATTGATCCCCGCGTGATAGTTCTGCATGGGGAACGCATCGCGCAACAAATTGTAAAGTAGTGACCAGGATGTGCTGTATTGGTCGTACTGATGCGTGGCAAAGGCGACGCCTGCGCGGTCATAGGCGACACGTTTGGTTACCCGGATGCCGATGTTCGGATTAACCGTTACCCCGGCGCGCCCAAGCGCGGTGAGCAGGGAACGTTGCGGCACAATCCCGGCTCCCCGAGCCTCCAGGCCCTCCTTGGTTCGCTCAAGGATATCGACCTCCCATCCCTGGCGAATGAGCATGTTGCCCGCGAGCATGCCGGCCATCGAGCCGCCGACAACAATCGCTTTTTTCATGACTTCTCTCGCGAGGGATGGTCGATTGACGAATGATAGACGCGGCAAACTGAGCGCTCAACTGCGATCGTGCCGCGACGGTGATTGCGCGCCATGTTCACTTGGCCGAGACTCGGAAATTCCGCTGCGCCTTATTAAGCGCCGGCGCTACGTCATCCCAGCACGACGACAACCGCGCGCCGCGATGCCGTCGCTTCCCCTTCCTTCCGCGACTAGTCCGCGCGTCCGCGGGGCGATTGATGAGCGGCACGTCGGCTAACGCATTGGCTGTGGTCCTCCATTAAATCCGTCACTGCGTCGCTTCCAAAATCCTGCGGCAAGACTACGCTCATGCGCGGTCAGCGGTAACGAGACAGGGGGAGCGCCATGCGATTGTTTTGGTCTACGTTGCGTGCGTCATTCGCATGTGTGGTGCTCGCCGCCGTTGTCGGCGCTGCATCCGCCCAGGACGAGGCGGCAAGCTTTCCGAGCAAGCCGATCCGCCTCATCGTCGGGTTTGGTGCCGGCGGCGGCAACGACCTGGTGGCTCGCATCGTCGGGCCGAAGCTCTCTGAGTTCCTGGGCCAACCGGTCGTGATTGAGAATCGGCCGGGTGCGGCGGGACAATTGGCGGTGATCTATGCCCAGAGCCAGCCCGCCGATGGCCACACGCTGGTGATCGGAGCGATCGGACAACTCGCAATCGCGCAGGCGATCTATCCCAATCTGCCGTTCCATCCGACCAGGACGCTCGTGCCACTCACGTTGCTCGGTTCGTACTGGCTGGCCATCGCCGGTTCGCTGCAGCCGGGCGTCAATTCGCTGAAGGAATTGGTCGCCTTCGCCAAGGCCAACCCGGACAAGGCGAACTATCCGTCCTCCTCGCCGGCGTTCACGATCCCGGCCGAGTTGTTCAAGCTCAAGACCGGCATGCCTGGGCAACTGATCCCTTATAAGAGCACCAACGAGATGATGCTGAGCATTGCCGCCGGTCAGACGCTGTTCGGATTTGCCGATCCGCCGATCGTGATCCCGCTGGCGCGGGGCGGCAAACTCCGCGCGCTTGCCATGACCGGGCCGAGCCGTCTGCCCGAATTGCCCGACGTGCCCACGGTCGCCGAGGCCGGCTTTGGAAATATCGACATCCGGCTGCAGTGGATCGGCGCATTCGCAACCGCCGGGACGCCGCCTGCGATCATCCGCAAGCTGGAGACCGCGTTCCGCCGCGCCGTGGCCGATCCTGCAGTGCGCGACCGGCTCAAAGCCGTAGCCTACACGCCCGACGGTCGCTCGGGCGAAGACTTCCGGCAACTGATTGACGCCGACATCAAGGGCTACGCGGATGTTGTCAAAGCAGCCAACCTGAAATTCAATTAGTGTGGCGGTTCAGGGTTCGCATCATTCTTGCCGCAGTCCGAAATGCGAACCTCTGAACCAAAGCCACACTGGATCAATAAGTTGCTAGTGTCCTTAATTCCGAAGTTCGCAAACGACAGTACCGCAGAATGATGCGAACTTTGGAATCTGGACACTAGCGGCCGTTGCAGCGAGCAACGGGATTTTTCGGACATGCCTCCGAAAGAAAGAGCAATCGATGTCGGGTGACACAACCGAGGTACTGGCGCGTTTTGCGTCATCACTGCAATACGACGATCTTCCGATCCATGTTCGAGACCACTGCAAGAACATTCTGCTGGATACGCTGGCATGTGCGATCGCCGGGCACCAGGGTGAGGAAACACAACAGATCGCCGCGTTGGCGTCGGCGTTGGCGCTCTCTGACGAGAGCAGCGTCATTGGCGGCGACCGCCTGTCGCTCGCGGGCGCAACTCTCCTCAATGGCTATCTCATTACCGCGGTCACGATGTGCGATGTGCACCGGTCGACGCTGACGCACGTCACTCCGGAAGTGATCCCGCCCGCTTTGGCGATTGCCGAACGCGACGGATTGTCGGGCCGCGATCTTATGGTTGCCATTGCGGCCGGATGCGAAGTGACGACCCGTATCGGGATCGGCCTCGATTATCCTGCGTTCCGGGCCAAGGGTTGGCACGGGCCGGGGGTCTTGGGTCCGTTCGGCGCCGCCGCGGCGGTCGGCCGGCTTCGCCGGTTCGATACCGAAACGATGGCCAAGGCATTCGGCCTCGCCGGCAGCCAGGCGGCGGGCACGTTCGCCGCATGGGGAACGCCGACGGTCAAGTTCCACCAGTGCCGTGGCGCCCTCTCAGGATTGATGGCAGCGCTGTTGGCGGAGCAGAAGTTTCTGGCGACCCGCGAATTTCTGACCGCAAAGGATGGCGGCCTCTACAACGTCTATGCCAATGGCGGCCGCCCCGAAGCCGTCACCGCTGATCTCGGAACACGCTGGGAGTTCGAACAGATCGCGCTGCGGCTGTGGCCGTCCGCCTCGTCGACCCAGGGCATGAATACGGCGTTGTTCGATCTCATCGAACAGCACAAGATCGATCCCGCCCAGGTAACCAAAGTCCGCGTGGCATTGAGCCAGGCGGCGTTCGATCTGCACGGCAAGCTGGCGCGATACAAGGGCAAGTTCGACGCGCTGATTTCCGGCCATTACACCGCGGCGGTCATCCTGCACGATCAGGAACTCACGCTCGCCCAGTTCGAGCCCGCCCGTTATGACGATCCGGGAATGCGGCGCGCCGCTGTCGAGCAGATCGAGTTGCGCCCGGACGCGACGTTGACGGGCGTGCAAGCGGTGGTCGATATCGAGACTAACGGCACCACACTCACGGCGCGCTGTGACTATCCGCGCGGCTCAGCCGAGAACCCACTGTCGCGCGCGCAGATCGAAAGCAAATTCCGCACTTATGCCGACGGTGTGCTGTCCCCGACCGCCATTGCGGGCACGATCGACGCCGTCGACGACCTGGATAACCTGGACTCGGTGCGAAGCCTGATGGACATGCTGCGTGCGGCGCCGCGGCGGGGTCAACGCGAGCGTGCGCCGGTCGCCATGATTGGTACCTGAACTGCTGACCAAGGTCCGCCAATAGCGAGTGATGGAATCGCGATAGGTCCCCTTTGCACCCGTCTCATGACGCGAACACGCCGGCCACTTGAAGCTTGGCTTGCCAGATATGGGTGTCGCAGAGGATAAAGAGCACGTCGTTGGCGGGGCCGCCGAAGGTGAAATTGGCCACTCCTGGTGCCATGATTTCGCCGATGAGATCGCCGTCCGGCGTGAAGACCTGCACGCCGGTCGCCGACGAGGTGTAAACCCGATCGAGTGCGTCGACCTTGATCCCGTCGGGAACGCCGGGGCTGACCACCGCGAACAAGCGCTCCGCTCTGAGATGCCGCCCCTCATACACGCTGAAGGCGCGCACATGATGCGGCAGGCCGACGAAATAGGTGCCCGGCGCCTGGTTGGCGCCGGTGTCGGTGATGTAGAGCACCGTCTCGTCCCGTGAGAACGCAAGTCCGTTGGGCTTGTTGAAGGAGTTGGCGACGACCGAGGTTTCGCCCGTCGACGGGTCGTGACGGTAGACGTAGGCGCCGACCTCGGCCGCATCCTTGAAGCCCTGGATCTCGCCATAGTTGGGATCGGTAAACCACACCGTACGATCGCTCTTCACGACTACATCGTTAGGCGAATTGAAGTGAAGCCCGCGCCACTGGTCGATCACCGTTTCGACTGCACGCGTCTTGAGGTCCATGCGGCTGATACGGGCCGGCGTCTGGCGCGTGCCCTGCTCGCAGATCACGAGCCGGCCGTCGCGATCGAGCGTCATGCCGTTCGCCATGTTGGAGGGATATTGCACCGTGTCGAGCGCCTGCGCGGTGAACGGAAACGCTTCGCCCGTCAATTGCAAACGCCTGATGGCGATGTTCTTCGGCCCAGCCTCAGGGACGGTCGTGAAATAGAGCGCATGCTCGGACCTGACATAGACCGGCCCCTCGTGGGCGTTGGTCTCGATCAGCACCTGGCGCTGGAAATCGCCGCCGATGATCTTGCGGAACGGGTCGCGATAGATCGCAAACGTCGTGCCGTCCGCGCTGCTCTTGCTGTCGTTCATGGGGCGGATTCCACAATCTTTGATCCAGTTCCAATATTCGCATCCCGCTCCGGCGGAATCTCTGTGAACGTTGCACCAAGCGCCGCGGCGACGTTGGGACGCGAACGTCGAATGCCATCCATCTAGGGGCCGCCGCCGAGGGTGAGCGCGACGGTCGCGCCAATAGCGAGCACCGCAAAGGAGATCGCGGCCATGACCGGAACCGGCGGGCGAGGGGAATGGATGGCCGGTCCGGCCGACGCCGCCATATCCATCTTCCCCTTCATCATGCCGGGCATCGCGGATGCTTCGTGCTTCGGCCGTACGGTCATCATGCCGTGCTTGAGGTGATGGGCCACAAGCCACCAATTCATCGGAAACGCGAAGGCGGCGCCCACCATGAGCGCCAGCGACATGCGAAACCAGAACAGTGGCTCGGCGGGATTGTGCGCGGCCGGATTGCCGGCAAAGGCGATCGCCGCGACCGGCATCATGCCGCCCATCAGGCAGTTCATGGACAGCAATTCGGAAGTGAATGTGCCCTTCAGCGAGCGCAGGTAGGAGCCGAACATCTCGCCCATGAACAGCGCCTGGAAGATGGTCCAGCCAAACGCGAAGCCAAGGACGTATTCGAGCGCGAGATCGGCGGCCAATGGCAGCGAGATCAGCGCGCCGATGACCGCTCCAACCAGAATGCCGATGCCGTCGCCAGCCACGCAATGCATCGTGGAACCGAGCGTCTGACGCCAGCGTGCCGCGACATATTGCTCATGCAGGCCGGGCAGCGGTTCGCGGCAGCCGAGCACGTAAAGGAACGCGCCGAATGGGCCCGAATAGGCGGTGAACAACACGAAGGCCCATTTCATCACCGGGTGCTCGGGCGTGTTGCGGATGTCGATGGCGACAAAGGCGACCGACAACGCGGTCAGGAGGAACCACAGCAGCATGACGCCATCGATGAGCATCGCAGTCCTGTGAATTCCGCCCAAGGGCCGGCTAAAATAGCCGAGCGTCGACGCTGAACATCTTAGCGATTGAACATCTTAGCAATAACGTACCGACCATCATATTTGGTATTCCGGCCCCGCAAGCCGGACAAATTGGGCTTGCCACGGCCGCGCCAAATCGTCGCGACCTGTGCTTGGCGTCCAGGGAATCGTCGCAGAGGACCTTAGGATTCAGACCCAGGTAAGGGTTGCGATCTATTCCCGCTTCGTCGAGGATTTAGCAATTCTCGAAATGTATCGAGGGGAGCCTGACGATGGATTGGCTGATCAACGACGCTCTGCCGGTGCTGGCGCGGATCTTCATCGTTTGGATCTTCCCGTTCAGCTTTATCGACAAGATCATCAATTGGGACGATGCGCTCAAGCAGGCAACGTCAAGCTGGCTTCCGGGTGGGCCGGTTCTTTTGATTTTGGCGATGGCGGTAGAACTGCTCACGCCGCCCATGATCGTGTTTGGATTCTACGGCGGGATCGCGGCGTTTATCCTCGCCGGTTACTGTGCCGTCACCGGCATCGTCTATCACGCGTTCTGGACCTATCCGCGCTTCTGGTCGCCGCAGAGCGAGGGATATTCCCACGTCTGGGACTTCTTCAAGAATTTCGGCCTCGTGGGTGGACTGATCTTCGTGATGTACGCCAACGGGTTCATCCAAAAGGTCGGCCGCGAGATCGACCGGGCGTCCGCGTCGACGCGTTATGAGACCGTGATGGTTCGCGGGGAAGGACGGTAGATGGCAAGCTCAGGATCTCCGAAAATTCCCTATTGGCATTTGTGGACCGACGACGAGGGCGTGAGCCATCAGACCCGCTGCGAACTCACCGGTTTTGAATGGGAAGGCATGGGCGGCAAGGCGGCGCCTCAGTGGAACAACCACCTGCTCTCCGGCGAGATCAGCATTTTGTTCGTCGTCTTGCCCGTCGGCTGGATCGGGGATTGGCACGCCAACCCGAAACCGCAATGGATTTCGGTGCTATCAGGCCGATGGTTCGTGGAGGCCATGGACGGCACGCGCGTCGAGATGGGGCAGGGCGAGGTCTCATTTGGCGGCGATCAGAACGCGAAGGCGGATAAGGACGGTCGACTAGGGCATCGCTCGGGCACGCTAGGCAATGAGGCGTGCTCACTGATGCTCGTTCAACTCGACCCTGAGAAATGGTCGGGCGCGCGGCCTGGTGCTTTCAAGTAGGCGGGATTCTGAAATGCCGGTGACCGAACTCATCAGCGTCGATCTTACGGTGGCTGACCTCGCCGGAACGGCCGGCTTCTACCGCGACGGGCTCGGGCTCGATGTCGGACCTGAACACACGTTCGGCGATCCGGCCCGGAACCGGTTGCTCGGGCTTGCCGAGGGCACCACGGCCCGCGCCGTCGATGTGAGCCTCGGGCAGCACGTCATCAAGCTGGTGGCGTTCGATCCGCCCGGCCGTCGGTACCCGGAGGCGCGGGCCTCGAATGATCAATGGTTCGAGCATCTCGCGCTGGTGACCGGCGACATCACCGCCGTGTGGCAGCGGCTGAAGGGCGCATCGCCAGGCGCGATCACCGCAGGCGAGCCGGTGCTCCTGCCCGCCAATACCGGGGGTGTCACCGCGTTCAAGTTTCGCGATCCTGAGGGCCACCCGCTGGAGCTGATCTTCTTTCCGCGCGGCACCGGCGCGCCCATCTGGCAACGCACCTCCGGAACGGGAATCCTTGGCTTCGACCACACCGCGATCTCGGTGATGGATGTGGACCGCAGCATCGCGTTCTATGTCGGGTTGCTCGGATTTCGTATCGCCGGCCGGTCACTGAACCAGGGGCCCGAACAGGATCGGCTCGACGGCCTTGCTGGCTGCGAGGTCGACGTCGTGGCGCTCGCGCCTGCGTCGGTCGCGACGCCGCATGTGGAGCTCTTGCATTATCGGACGCCGCCAGGACGCGCCTTGAATTCGGAAATCCAGGCCAACGACGTGGCGTCAGCCCGTCAGGTTCACCGGGTTGACGATCTGGCTTCGCTGGTCGGGCGGCTGGAAGCAGCAGGCGTGGTGTTTGTGTCTCCGGGCGTTGTGACCTTGATCGACGGCGGCAAGGCCGTGGCCATCCGCGACCCGGACGGGCACATGATCGTGCTTATGCAATGAGCGCTGGCTCATGACCTTTAGATGCTCGGCAACGATCAGCCAATTGCCTCGCTCTATTTTAGCCCGGCATCTGGTTTGAGCCGCTCCCCGGCGGTGGCCTGGGTGACTTGGTCTGCGCCCAGCATCCTGTCGACGCCGTAATACTGGAGCGCCGTGTACGCGACGAAGCCGGCAAGGAACATCGCGCCGACGGGGCGACTGAGACCCTTACGCCAGAGCAGGATGGTGAGCAGCGTCGCCGTCACTGCCAACATCACCCACAGGTCGAAGGCCACGATTTGCGGCGGAACGGGAATCGGCGCGACCACCGAAACCAGCCCCATGATTGCCAGCAGATTGTAGATTCCGGCGCCGAGGATATTGCCGACCGCAATATCGGAGTGACGTTTCCACGCGGCCACGACCGCAGTGGCAAGTTCCGGCAGGGATGTGCCCACCGCGACAATGGTGAGGCCGATCACCTCTTCGCCGACGCCGAGGGCCCGAGCACTGGTGACGGCGGCTGTGACCAGGAGTTTGGCGCCAGCCACCACGGCGGCGATGCCGCCAACGACAGACAACAGCGATAGCCAAACCGGCTTCTGGGGCTCGGTGAATTCTTCCGCCAACTCCTCCGCCAGGTCTCCCGGATCATTGTGCTTGCCGCGTCGCCGCTCGGTCGCGAACGCATAGAATGAGAATACCGCGAGGATTACCACCATCAACGCGCCCTGCCAGCGTTCGATGCTGCCCGACAATGCAAGCGCGGTGAACAACAGCGCCGCCCCCATGCACATCGCCGCATCACGGTAAAGCGTCGTCGGCTGCACCACGATCGGGAAAACCACCGCAGCCGTGCCGAGGATCAAAAGGATGTTGGCAATATTGGAGCCCACAACATTGCCGACCGAGATGCCGGGTAGCCCGTCAACGGCGGCTTGCAGGCTCACAACCAGTTCCGGCGCGGTGGTGCCGTAGGCGACTATGGTCATGCCGATAATCATCGGCGCGACCTTCAGCTTTTGCGCCAATGCAACCGCGCCGCGAACCAGATACTCGGCGCCGAACAGCAGCAGGACGAACCCGCCGGCGAATTGAAGGAGCGTAGTCATTTGATGTCCCGCTCAAGGTTGTTGGACGCTTGGGCGGGCGACGAGCGCCGCTCAATTCTTGCCATGGGCTCCAACGACGAGCCGCACCAATTGGTCGGGTTCAACCAGAGTGGCCGTGCAAATGCCGATCAATGTGATGGCACCGGCCACGTCCCAGTACGTCACCTCATACTCGTCGGTGCTGCGCCGGATCCAGGCCACCAGCGCAATCATCGTGGCAAGCACAAACAGCAGAGTGGCGGCCGCGGGCATCAATAGGTTATCCGGGATCAATCCGGCGAAGATGAATGCGCCGGTCAACGCGACGGTTGCCAGGAATGCCACGCACGGACCGTTCCACGAGGCGTGGTGCCGGCGAGGGCCATAGTCTTTGGCGGAATTGGTGATCGCCATGACCCGTCCTCGGACTCCCTGAGGGTTACCACTGTCCCTTTGCGATAGCCGCGAATTGTGCTAATCTTCGTCTAGTCAAAAATAGCCACAGAAGAGATAGTTTAGTAATCACGAAACGTGCAAGGACGCAAGAGCGTTCTTTTGCCAAGGGAGCGCAAGCGCGTTCTCTGCCGGGAAGGAAAGCTTATGCATTTCGCCAAAGCGGATTCGCAGGCCAAGCAGTTCCGCAAGCAGGCGGGCGCTTGGCTCAAAGAACTAAGAGCAAAGGCAGGCTTGTCGCAGATCGAACTCGCCGCAAACCTTGGGCTCAAATATTACACGTTCATTTCTCAGGTGGAGAACGGCTTCGGCCGGGTTCCGACGGAGAGCATGGAAGCTTGGGCTCGTGCACTCGACACCAATCCAGCGCAATTCGCCCGCAAGCTCCTCTCTTACTACGACCCGGAATTGCACCGGCTGCTTTTTGAGGTGAAGCGATGACAGTGGTGAAATTTCAGCGCGTGACCGAACACATGCCGGACGGCTGGCGGGTCGGCGAACTGCAGCAGGTGCTCGCGGTATCCGCGAAAGCGATTTCGAGCGGTGAGGCGAGCGGTTGGGAGGTCGGCACAACCGAATGCGGCGATCCGCAGGCATTCTTGATTGGACCGGCCCCAGATCATCATTGCATTTTGAGCATTTCCCGTCTGGGACGGCTTTATGTAATCGAGGACGGGGTAGGACGCGTTCTGTTCGAACATCACAATCCCATGCGGCTAGCCGAACACGCGGCCACCGCGCTGCGCCGCCGCAAGGCCGCATTATTCGCACACATCGGCGTCGCCTGGTGTGCGTTGCGCGAAGCCTTCCACGAGAAGATGGAATTGATGATGGAGGAACCGCTGGAACTCTTGACGCACATCGCTCCCCAGATTTCGGTTCTGGCCTGAGATGATCCCGCGCGGAATTGCTGGCGGCAAGGCCGTGGCCATCCGCGACCCGGACATGATCGTGCTTGTGGCATAAGGCGTGGCTGCTGAGCCTTATGACGAACATCGAACGCAGACGAAATGTCCGCTTTGCTGCATTCGCCGGTTGGCGGCCAGTTCGGGAATGCTTACTTTGAGCGACAGTCTCGCGGTCAATTTTTCAGCGGGAAGCCATTCAAATAGTCGATCGCTTCGGTGGACGTCACCACGTCCGCGTATTTCTGTTCCATGTCGAACAGGTTGGCATCCATCACGGCGGTGGTGCGGTCGGCCACTCCGTCGCGAACCACCATGCAGCGGATGTCTCGCATGAATGCGTCCGTGACCGTGGCGCGAACGCAGCCGCTTGCGCTGGTCCCACAGACCAGCAGTGTGTCGATCGCGAGCACATTGAGGAAGACTTCAAAGTCTGTGCGGAAGAACGCGCTCGGCCGCCACTTGCGGATGACGTGATCGCCGGGCTCAGGCGCGACTTCCGGAATGATTTCCGCTCCCCGGCTGCCGTCGATCTGGACCCGCCCCTCGGCATGGTAGCGCTGCTTGTATCGCCACAGCCCGGCGGACGAACCATCGGCCGCCACCAAGCCCCGCGTGTAGAAAACCGGGACACGCCGCGCACGCGCGCTTGCGGCCAACTGGCGGATCGGTTCGTAGGTCTCGCCGATGGACGGCCAAAGCGTCGTCGGTGCGTCCGGGTCGCAAAAATCATGCTGCATATCGATGATGAGAACGGCGGGCCGGCTGCCGAAGCCAATGCGCTGGCCCATCCCTTGCTTTTGATAGAGCTCCGCAGATTGCGATTTGTGATCCGTCACGATGACTCAACCCCCAATGGTAGCTTCGGACGCACGACGTGTTTCCGATCAGATGACCACGGCGGGGCGGAATACCGCGACGCTACGCGCATCGACAGTGCGGCAAGGATATGCCCCCGTCGTCATTACCGGTAGCATGCTGGTCGACGCGGCTGTCAAGGCCAACGGAATGGTTGCAAGCAGGCCGTGTCGAGGCCGGAAAATTCGCGCCGTTGCCGTTCGGCTTTCAGGTGTTGCGCTTGAATGCTACGTTTTACAGTCCCCGCCGCCCCGGGAAGCAGCAAAGGAAGCAATCATGAGTATGCGCAGAGGTCTCGCCGCGATCGGCGTTTTGGCATTGGCCTTATTCGCCGCCATGGCGCCGGCTGCTGCGCAGAATACCGGTGTGCGGTTCGTGCTCGACTTCCTGCTGCAGGGCCAGCAGTCGCCATTCGTGCTTGGCCGCGAGCGCGGTTACTACGCGGCGCAGGGGATCGACTTCACCGCATTCGATTCCGGGCGCGGTGGCGCCGATTCGATCATCAAGGTCGCCAGCGGCGCCTATGATATTGGCTTCGGCGATTTAAGCTCGCTCATCGAGTTTAATGCGAAAAATCCCGGACGGGAGCTGATCGCTGTCGCCTTGATCTATGACAAGGCGCCGCTGAGCTTCATCTCGCTCAAGAAATCCGGGATCACCAAGCCCGCCGATCTGGTTGGGCGCAAGGGTGCCGCGCCGGCGGTCGATTCCACGTTTCGCCTGTTCGACGTGTTCGCGCGAACCAATAAGATTGATCCGAAGAGCGTACATTGGACCAATGTCCAGCCGCAGGTCCGCGAAGCGATGATGGTACGCGGTGACGTCGATTTTACCGCCGCCTGGGTGATGACCGCGGTGCCCTCGGCCATGGGCCTTGGCGTAAAGCGCGAGGACCTCAACGTGATGATGCTGCTCGATCACGGTCTCGATCTCTATGCCAATGTCGTCTTCACCACCGCGGCATACGCCAAGCAGCATCCGAACGTGGTGCGCGGCTTCGTTAAGGCGACGCTACAATCCTGGCTGGCTGCGGCTGCCGATCCGAATGCCGCGGTCGCGGCACTGAAGAAAGCCGAGCCGCTGTCCAATCCGACCGTCGAACTTGCGCGCCTCAAAGCTGCTCTTGAGTTCGTCATTACCCCCGGCGTTCGCAAGTCTGGGATCGGAAACGTGGATCCGGAACGGCTAAGCAAGCACATCGACATCGTCACCGAAGGATTTCAGCTTCCTCGCAAGTTGCCGCCTGCAGCGGTGTTCGATTCAAGCTTCCTGCCGCCGGTCGCCGAGCGCCAAGTGGCCAAGTAGGCGCCGGCCTCGGCCCGTGAGCGGTTCGGCTTTCGCGGCGGGCCGATCCGCGGCAAGGGCGCCGCCACGTTCTTGCGGCCTGTTCCAGGGCACTGCCGGCGAGCACGGCGGTCGAGTTGCGAACGCTCTCCGGCCCCGACTTCCTCGTGGAGGCCGAGGCGATCCGATCATCGGCCCGTGAGCAAAGCGGGTCGCGTCGGTATGAGAGCGCGTGTGGTTAGAAGCGGGGGCGCAATCGGCCGCGCACCCAAGGAGAGCGCGCGATGTCACCTAAGACCGAGGTACTTTAGAATCGGGTTGCCGCCTGACTTTTGCGGCTCTTGCGGCGCGCTCTCGTCCGCGCCTTCTCCGTGGCTTTCGATCAGGTTTGCGGCTCCAATCCGAACCGCGGCAATAGCATCGCCGGACCCTGTTGCGTCCGGCACGTCGTAAATTTCTGCTCGCTCGGCTTCGGCCGTTTCCACGCGATTTCGCGCGTATTCCGAGGCGACCTGGCGCGTCTCGAAATATCTGAATGGCTTCAGGTCGTCGGACCCGATCAAGTAAACGACGTAGCCCATAGCTTTGCTCCTGCCGTACACCCAAGAGTTAGATGAACTTATGCGATCGTCAAGACCATCCGGCGCAGAACTACAGGCGGATTTTGGGTTTATTGTGGGGGGTTGGATTAGCCCGTGCCCCCGCATCATGACCGGTTCGCGAGGCGCGACATCCGCAACGCCGTCAATCTCCCCGCCATCGACAACCATTGCGGGGATCGGCCGACCAGCGCGTCATCGCCATGCACCCGCAAGCGAACGCTCGCGACGGGCTTAGCCGGACGTGGTAAATTCCGGTTCCCTCCTGCCCGGTGCCCCCATGCAGCATGACCCGACCAACCAACCCGATCTGGTGATCCGCGGCGCGCTGCTGATTGATGGCAGCGGCAGGCCCGGCGTGCATGGCGATCTCGCCGTCAAGGACGATCGGATCATCGCGACCGGCGACCTCGGGCACACGAAGGGCGGCCAGGAAATCCAGGCCAACGGCCTCGCGCTCGCGCCGGGCTTTGTCGACACCCACACCCATGACGATCGCGCGCTGCTCAGCGACCCGCTGATGGAATGCAAGATCAGCCAGGGCGTGACCACGGTCATCACCGGCAATTGCGGCATCAGTCTCGCGCCGTTGTCGATCGACCGCTACCCGCCGCCGCCGCTCGACATCATCGGGCGCGAGCCGCAACAATTCTTTGCGACGTTCGACGGCTATCTTGCGGCGCTCGACCGGGATCCGCCGGCGCTCAACGCCGCTTGCCAGGTCGGCCATACCACCTTGCGGGTCGGCGCGATGGAGAGGTTCGACCGGGCGGCGACGTCGTCCGAGATCGATGCCATGCGCCAGACGCTCGAAACGTCGCTCGAAAGTGGCGCCATCGGCATGTCCACGGGGCTCTACTATCCCCCCGCCAACGACGCGCCGACCGACGAGGTCATCGCGCTGGCGAAGCCGATGCGGGCCTACGGTGGCATTCACACCACCCACATGCGCGACGAGGCCTCGCATGTCGTCGCGGCGGTCAACGAGACCATCGCGATCGGCAAGGCTGCCGGCATCCCGATCGTCATCTCGCACCACAAGGCCAGCGGCATCGCCAACCACGGTCTGGTCGGGGAGACGCTGAAGCTGATCGAGGAGGCCCGTAAGACCCAGAAGCTTGGCCTCGATGTCTATCCTTACGTTGCGGCCTCGACCATGCTCGACCCGCGCCGCCTGGCACTTGCGAGCAAGATCATCGTAACGTGGTCGAAGGCCCGTCCTGAATTCGCCGGGCAGACGCTCGACGCGATCGCGGAACAACTCGGCTGCGACATCGAAGAAGCCTCGACCCAATTACTGCCGGCCGGCGCCATCTACTTCATGATGAGCGAGGACGACGTCCGCCGGGTTTTGTCCTATCCGCACACCATGATCGGCTCCGACGGACTGCCGCACGACGAGCATCCTCATCCCCGATTGTGGGGAACATTCCCGCGCGTGCTCGGACACTATGTCCGTGACGTCAAACTGTTCCCGTTGGAAGAGGCCGTCAGGCGGATGACTGCGCTGCCGGCCGCGCAGTTCGGGCTCAAGGACCGCGGCAGCCTGCGCGCGGGCGCCTTCGCCGACCTGGTCCTGTTCGATCCGCTGCGGATCGCGGACACCGCGACGTTCGAGCGGCCAAAGGTACCGGCGGCGGGCGTTGCGTTCGTCATGGTCAACGGCCGGATGGTTTGGAAGGACGGCGCCGCAACCGGAAACCGTCCCGGCCGCGCGCTGCGCCGACATACGCTTGGTCCGATGGGCGGCGAGATGCCGGCGCCTTGATCATCTGAAAGGGGATCGCCCGCACGACGATGGCCCGACTCTTGCTTCGGAATCTGCGGTCAGATCGGAGGCAATTAAATGGTCCGGGCGTTCTTTTTGGGATTAACGGCTGCCATGCTCGCCGTGTTGGCGGCCGCTACCGGCAATGCTGAGGACAGCTATCCCTCGCACCCGGCGCAGATCGTGGTGCCTTTCCCGCCCGGCGGGAACACCGACATCCTCACGCGCATCATGGCGGATCAATTCACCACCGCGCTCAAGCAACCGTTCACGGTCGTCAACAAGCCCGGCGCTGGCGCTAACATCGGCGCGACCTTCGTCGCCAACAGCGAACCCGACGGCTACACGCTGCTGATGGCGCCACCGGCGACGCACACGATCAACGCCTACCTCTACAAGAACCTGCCGTTCGACATGGAGAAATCGTTCGCCCCGATCACACTGGTGGCGCGCTTTCCGAACGTCATGGTGGTGCATCCCTCGCTCGGCGTGAAGACGATCGAGGAACTGATCGCGAAGGCCAAGGCCAATCCGGGCAAGATCGACTTCGCGAGTTCGGGCGTCGGCTCGACCAGCCATCTCTGCATGTCGCTGTTCATGGCGATGGCGGGTGTCGAAATGAATCACATTCCCTACAAGGGCACGAGTCAGTCGCTGCAGGACGTCATCACCGGCCGCGTTGGCTTGATGATCGACAATCTCGGCCCGATCCTGCCGCACATCAAATCCGGCGCGCTCATCGCCATTGGGGTTTCGACCGCCGCGCCCGTGGCGCTCCTGCCGGGTGTGCCGCCGATCGGGACCGTCGTGAAGGGTTATCAGGCAAGCTCATGGAACGCGCTGTCGGTTCCCGCCAAGACGCCGCGTCCGATCGTGTTGAAGCTCAGCACTGAAGCACAGGCCGCATTGAAGCGGCCCGAGGTCATCGAAAAATTCCGTTCGATCGGCTCAGAGCCGGTCGGCGGCTCGCCGGACGACGTCGAGAAGTTCTTCGCCGAAGAGCGCGTGCGCTGGAAGCGCGCGGTCGACGTGGCGAAGCTTCCGAAGCTTTGACGCTTACGTCGCGGCAAATGCCGGACCGATATACGCCATGTCGGCCGCGGCGGACGGACCGAAGAACGTCAGCGCAAGTTCGGTGACGCCGGCCTCGGCCCGCGTCGCCGCCTGGGCGCAGCAATCCTCGATGGTGCCGGCGATCGCGAAGGCGGTGACATAGCGATCGTCCAATACCGTGTCGGGCGCTTCGCCTGCCTTGAGTCGCGTTACGGCCGTTTCAAACTCCGCTTCCGCAATGCCGCTGCCGTCCATCAGCGCGGCCTTCGCATCCGGCAGCCGCTGACCCAGCGTCCAGTAGGCTGGCAGCATATCGGCGACCGCGCGCTTGGCGGCGCCGAACGCCGCGTCCCGGTCGGCGGCCGGAACGCATGGCGTGTATTGCACAACGGCCAGGCGATCCATGCGGCCGGCCGCGCGCGCCGCTTCGTGGAGGCTTGCCACCGACTTGGCGACGAAGTCCGCGGTGCACATGTTGGATACCATCAGCCCGTCGGCGAGCTCACCGCAGACCTTGACCGACTGCGGGCCGCGCGCCGCCATGTAGATCGGGATGTCGGCACGGGCGCGGTAGTCGAGCCTCACTCCGTCAAGCCGGAATATCGTGCCGTCAAAGCGCACCTCGTCGCCGCGCAACAGTCCCCGAATGATCTCGATCGCCTCCCGCAGCGCAGTCAGCGAACGGCGAGTGTCGAGGCCCATGCGTTCCAGCGGCGGCCGCAGTCCTGAGCCCAAGCCCAGCCGCGTGCGCCCACCGGACAATTCGTCGAGTGCGCCGATCTCCATGGCGATCTGCACCGGGTGCCGGCTGAAGGGGTTGAAGACGCCGGCGCCGATGCTTTGTGTCTTGGTCGCGACCGCGCAGGCGGCGGCCGCCGGCATGATGCCGCGCGCCAGCGGGTTCTCGGCAAACCAGATGCTGCCGATGCCGGCGGCTTCCGCGGCGCAAGCCTGGGCGACGCAGGCCTGCGGCGTCATCCCGCCATGCAGCCGGATGCTCAGCGTCGGGAGCAGCCCCACGCCTCAGACTCCGCCCGGTCGGGGCCCTGAGTCAGCCGGCGAGAAATGCGCGTGCACCACGCGCCATTGGCCGTCCTCCTTGCGGAACACCATGGTCGAGCGCGAGATGAATTCGCTGTCGTCGTAGTTGAGGTCGCGCGGCGGCGGCTCCTTGCCGGTCCATTTGCGCCGGGTCTTGCGGTGACACCACACCACCGCGAGATCGCCGGTCACGACACCGCCGATGTCGAACGGCGTCCAATAGCTCGACGCGACGTTCTGGACATAAAACTTCCACAGCCGGATCCAGTGATCGCGGCCGCGATAGGTATGGCCGTTCAGATTGAAGTAGGTCGCTTCCTCGGATGGGCTGTAGATCGGCGTGAGGCCTTCCCAGTCGAAACGGGTGTTCACATCGATATATTTCTCATGCAGCCGGAGGATTTCCTTGCGGTCCGCTTCATTGCCGCCAACCAGTTTCGCCTCGTCCATGATGGCTTCCGTAAATCCCTTGTGCTTGATCGTCTTCAGCGGGCATCGGCCGAATGACGCCGCCGAACGATAGCTTGGCCAACGAAACGACTCCAGTGCATTGCCCTGCGGGGCGCGCGGACTGCGATGGTGCTTGACGTTCACTGGCCTCCGGATATTGGCCGCGTCGTCTGCGGATTAGCCGGCTCAGGAAGGATCCGCAGCCGGAATTGGTTCGGCTTCCGCGATGAGCTTCCAGATTTGGGGAGGGGACAACGGCAGTTCATGCGGCTGGACGTTCATCGAGGCGAGCGCGGACGCCACGGCGTTGCCGATGATGCCGCCCACCGGGATCGTGCCGCCCTCGCCGGCGCCTTTGGCTCCCAGAGGGTTTATCGGGGACGGATACATCTCCAGCGATACGCCGCGGATGTTCGGGAAGTCCGTCGCCGTCGGCAGCAGGTAGTCGGCAAACGAGCCGGTCAGGAACTGGCCCGCGCCGTCGTAGACCAGATGTTCGAGGAGGGTGCCGCCGAGGCCCTGTACGATCGAGCCGATCACTTGGCCGTGCAATGTCAGGGGATTGATGATCCGGCCGACATCCTCGACCGCGACGTAGTCGATCACCCGGATGTTCCCGGTTCGCGGATCGACGGCAATGTGCGCGGCGTGGGTGCCGTAGGCGTAGGTATGCTTGCTGTTCAAGAACTGCCCGTCAGCGGAGACGGGCGCCAGATCGGACCACGCGATGGTGCGTCCGCTGGGGCCTTTCGCCATGCCACCCACAATCTCAACCTCTGCCGGTGCACAGTTGAGGAAGCGTCCCGCTGCATGACTGATGGTCTTCTTCAGATTTTCGGCGGCGTTAAGGATGGCCGATCCCCCCATCACTACGGAACGCGAATGATAGGCGCCGAAGCCTTCATCGAGATATGTGGTCGAGCCATGATAGACGCTGATCCGGTCCATCGGCAGATCGAGCGCGTCCGCGGCGATCTGCAGGCAGACGGTTTCCAGCCCTTGGCCGATCGCGGCCGAACCGACGAACAGCGATACGGTTCCGTCGCTCTCAACTCTTAAGCGCGCGGTTTCTTTCGGCCCCGCTGCCCCGCCTTCGACGAAACACCCGACCGCAAGCCCGTGATACCAGCCGTCGATCAGCTTGCCCTGTAACGGCGCTTTCGCTGTCCAATTGAAATCGGCCAGGCAGCGGTCGAGCGTGCTCTGGTAGTCGCCGCTATCGAGTTCCGAAAGGGTCGGGGAGGGGCTTATCGACGGCAGCTTGTAGGGCATCTCATGCTTGGCGACGAGATTGCGACGCCGGAATGCAATGCGATCGATCCCGAGATCCTTCGCCACCATGTCGAACAGCCGCTCGCGGCAAAAATCCGATTCGAAACGGCCCGGCCCCCGATAGGTCCCGGACGGGGTCTTGTTGGTGAGAAGGACCGTCGCAGTGGCGTGATAATTGGGAACGCGATAGGGCCCCGACAGGAACATCGCCACATTGCGCGGCGTGATCAGGCCCGCGGTGCGGATGTAAGCGCCGACGTCGCAGATCGCCCGGCCGCGCAGGCCCGTGATTGTGCCGTCCCGTGTACAGGCGATTTCCAGCGCGCACTCGATATCGCGGGCGTGGTTCGAGGTCATCATGTGATCGCGACGGTCCTCGGTCCATTTGACCGGACGCCCGCAGAATCGCGCCGCAAACGGGATCAGAAAGTCCTCCGGGTAGAACTCGCCGCGCGCACCGAAGCCGCCGCCGACATCAAGCTCGATCATGTCGACGGCTGTTTCCGGCAGGCTCAGCAACTGCGCCAAAATCTTCCGGCTGGCGAACGGCGCTTTGGCGGCGCCCTGAACCACCATCCGGCCGTCATTCCATACGGCCAGCAGTCCACGAGGTTCCATGGGTACGGCGGTGTGGCGCTGGACGTAGAATGTTTCGCGGCGTGTGTAGTCCGCTGCGGCAAATGCCGCCTCCGCATCGCCCTCAATCGCCGTGTACTCGATGCCGATGTTTGAGCCGTGCTGGTCGAACAACAGGCAGGAACCCGCGAGGGCGGCGTGACGCTCCACGACCGGGGGCAAGGGCTCGATGTTGAGCACGATGGCATCGCGTCCGTCTTCGGCAATCGCCGGATCGCTCGCCAGGACGATGGCGATCGGTTCGCCAACGAACCGGACTTTCTCATCCGCAATGACCGGTGACTCGAACGGCGAAACCTCGGGCAGCGGAAACAGACGGATCGGAATCCTCGGCACCGGTCGTCCGATTTCGGCAGCCGTGATCACCGCGTGAACGCCGGGGATCGCAAGCGCGTCGTCAACCTTGAGCGACTGGATTCGACCGTGCGCAACGGAGCTGCGCAGAATGACGGCGTGCAGTTCGCCGTCGGCATGGACGTCGTCGCTGAACGTGCCCTTGCCGCGCAGGAACCGCAGGTCCTCGATCCGTTCGATGGCCTTGCCGACCATCGGCTGGCGCAAATTCATGGCGTTTATCCGTGCATTCTACGATGCGCCACCGACCGTCCGGCGCCATCAAAGCGATTCGCGCGCTGCGGTGGCGCCCGCAGTATGCCGCGGAATGACGAGGCGCTCTGCGAGCTCGACCAGAACAAATAAGACAACGCCAAGAATCGTCAGGCTGACGATGCCGGCGAACAGGAGCTGCGTATCCATACTGCCGTTTGCCACCATCAAGAGATAGCCGAGACCGGCGTCGCCGCCGACGAACTCGCCGACCACTGCGCCGACGACCGCCAGCGTGATTGAGATTTTCAGCCCGCCGAAGATGGACGGCAGCGCATTGGGCAGGCGAATTTTGAAGAAAGTGGCGGTAGGACCGAAGCCCATCGAACGTGCCAGATAGATCTTTTCGGGCTCGATTGCAGCCAGCCCGAGCGCGGTATTGATCACGATGGGAAAGAAGGCGATCAGGAACGCGATGAGCACCTTGGGCAAGACGCCGAAGCCAAACCAGACCAGAAACAACGGCGCCACCGCCACCTTGGGCATGGCCTGCGACGACACCAGGAGCGGCATCACCGAGCGGGAGAACGGCGGCCAGAGGAAAATCGCCAGCGCGAGCGGGATGCCGATGACGATGCTGAGCAGGAAGCCCAGCATGATTTCAACCGTCGTCACCCAGCCGTTCTGCAGCAAGAGGGCGGCGTTCTTGACCATCGAGCCGACGACGGCGCTCGGCGGCGGCAGAAGAAATAGCGGGATGCTGAAGATGTGCGTCGCCAGTTCCCACAGCGCGAGCAACACGACCACGATGCAGATGGGAGAGGCCACCGAGGAAATTCGTGCGCGCGATTCGCGGCGCGCAAGGTCGCGCTGGACGTTCGCCTCCACCTCTTCGATGTGGCGTGACACGTATTCGGCATCGTGCGTTTCGGCCTCGGTCATGCGTGTTCTCGCAGCACGCCGCGGGCGAGGAACAGGTCGAGGATCTCACGGCTGTATTCGGCAAACTCGGGCGTCTCCCGCGCGGCCAGTGTACGCGGGCGCGGCAGGTTGATGTCGATGATCCGGTCAATCCGGCCAGGCCGCGGAGTCATCACGATAATCCGATCAGACAGAAATACCGCTTCCGGCACGCTGTGGGTGATGAAAAGAACCGTCATGCGGCGCTCGTTCCAGATATTCTGGAGATCGAGGACCAACTGATCGCGCGTCAGGGCGTCGAGCGCCCCGAACGGCTCGTCCATCAGAAGTTGGGGAGGATTGTGGATAAGCGCGCGGCAGAGCGAAACGCGCTGACGCATTCCGCCCGAGAGTTCGTGTGGATACTTATCCGCGAAGCCGTCGAGGCCCACAGAAGTCAGCAATTCACGCGCACGCCGTTCGGCGGATGCCCGTTCGAGCTTCTTGGCCTCGGCCTGCAGCATGATGTTGCCGAGCGCGGTTCGCCATTCGAGCAGGACCGGGCTTTGAAATACGATGCCGATGTCGGTACGCGGGCCGGTCACGACCTCGCCGTCGATGGTGACGACGCCACTGGAGGCCGGAATGAGCCCGGCCGCGATCATGAGCAGCGTGCTCTTGCCGCAACCGCTCGGGCCCAGGATCGAAAGGAACTCGCCCCGCCGCTCGTTCACCGATACCCGGTCGAGCGCACGGACGGGGCCGTCATGGGTCGCATAGACCTTGCTGAGGCCTTGGAGGTCGAGATACGGCCGATCCGATCCCGCCGCGGATGGAGAGTCAGGCAACATCGAACCGGTCTTGTTCGTGGTCAGGTCTTTTTCGCCTCCGGCTGCGGCGGGACGAATTCGGAGCCGGTCGGGACGTAATCGTTGGTGTAGAGCTGTTTCGCATCAAGCGGCGTGGTCACGCCACCGTACTGCTTGAGCACGCTCACGGTGCCGTCCCAGTCCTTGTCGGAACTCCAGCCGAGCGGCTTGCCGGCCGTGTTGGGTGTAACCCAGGTGTTCCAAGACAACTCTGCCTCGAGCCGGGCGACCGCAGGATCGACAGCCTGGGAAAACTTCCGGATGATCGCGACCATTTCGTCCGGATGCTGACGTCCATAGAGGAAGCCCTTGACGCTTGCCGAGACAAAGGAGCGGATCAGGGCTGGATCCTCCTTGATGAGGTCGTTGTGGACGATGATGCCGTTGCTCACCGCGACGACGCCGCAATCGGCGTACCAGAAAATCCGCGTTTTCTTCTTGCCGCGAATTTCAACGCTTGGCACTTGGCCCTGTGCATAGCCGGCAATGGCCGGAAATTGCCCGGTGGCGAGCGCCGGCGGTGCGCCGGCCGGATCGACATTTGCCACCCGGATCTTACTGCCATCCAGCCCGCAGCCTTTCACGAAGGCAGGCCATTCCTGAAATTGCGTGCCTCCGGGCGGGATGCCGATGGTCTTGCCCTCGAGATCCTTCGGCGTCTTGATATCGGAGTCCGCGAGCACGATCACCGCGGTCGGATTGCGGCGGTAGATGGCGCCGACGGTCCTGATGTTCATGCCTTTCGACACGCTGAGGCCAACGACGAAACCATCCGCAAAACCGAACTGGGTCGCCTTGCTGGCGACAAGCTGCGCGGTGCTGCCGGAGCCCTTGCCCGGGCCGATGTTCACGTTGAGTCCGACCTCTTTATAGAACCCCTTGTCCTGGGCGACCATGAAGCCGCCATTGGGTCCTTGAAACAGCCAGTCGAGGCGCAACGTGACGTCGCGCAACTTGGTCTGGGCAATCGCCGGATGCGCAAGTGCGACGGCGGCAAGTCCCGCGGCGGCACCGGTCTGACCTAGGAATTGGCGCCGGGAGGTTGGGTTCTTGGACATGGACATCATCCTTAGCCTTACAGGGATCCGGGTTCACGTTCGGTCGACGATCGCGACGTTCGCTTAACGACGCCACTCGCTGATCGTGGCGCGTCAAATTGCAAAGCAAATAATGCGCCACCCCGTCGGTCGATGCGCTTTCGTGTTGTCGTGCAAACCGGCCCACAATGATTTCGCAGCAGGCTGCAAGCCGCCGACGATCGAGCAATCAAAAATGTCCATAAAGCCTTCCACAGAAGTCCCCATGCGTCAACGCTGCGCGCCCGATACGATCTTGTCACGTTGCCACACGCGAAGCTTTCAGCGCCGCAACCTCCAAGGTTAGCTATTGAGATTTTCGCGCAGTGTCGGGCCGGCGTATTTCGTCTTGGCGAGACCGCGGCGCTGAAGTTCCGGCACGACGAACTCCACGAATTCCTGGATGTTCCCGGTTGCCGAGTAACCGCGCCCGAGGATGAAGCCGCCATTAGCCCCCGTTTCGAAGTGCAGCTCTTCCAATTTGTCGGCGATCGCCTTCGGCGTACCGGAAGCCACTAGGATTCGATCGACCAGGAAACGTCGGCCGAACTCCTTGATGCTCTGCTTGGGATCGACGGTTTTCAGCAATTCCTCGAAGCTGCCGAGATTGCCTTTTGCGGCATGAACCTGATCGGCAAAATCGGAGAGCCGCATGTCGGGCTTCGCGGTCGAGAAATCGACGCCGTATTGCGCCGACATCTCGACGAGGCCGGCCTCGGGCGGGATCGACTCCAGATACCGGCGCTCCTGCTCCTCGGCGTCGGCGGCCGACTCCGCGACCTGTATGCGGATCGACCAGAGAATTCCAATGTCGCGCGGCTTGCGGCCGGCGGCGGCGAGCTTGGCGTCAAGCGCCGCGCGGTGTTGCTTCATGCTGGGCAGCGTGCGGCGGGTGCTGAATTGCAGTTCGGCAAAAGTGGCCGCAAGCGTCATGCCGGGACCGGAAAGTCCGGCCTGGATGATCACCGGGCGCCGCTGCGGCGAAGGCAGAGCGGGCAGGGGGCCGCGGACGTTGAAATAACGGCCGCGAAAATCGATCCGGTGGACCTTCGAGGGATCGGCGTAGAAGCCCTTCTCGCGGTCGAGCACCAGGGCGTCGGGCTCGACGCTGTCCCACAGCGCGCAGGCGACCTGCAGGAATTCCTGTGCCCGCTCGTAGCGTTCGTCGTGCTCCATCATTTCGTCGAAGCCGTAATTCGCCGCCTCGTTCTTGTAGGCCGATGTCACGGCGTTCCAGGCGATGCGTCCACGCGTAATGTGGTCGAGCGCGTTGAAGACCCGCGCGCAGTGGAATGGATGGTGGTAGGTGGTCGAGAGCGTCAACGCGAAGCCGACGCCGGGCGCGGCTTTCGCCATGAGCGGGATCATGGGCGTCATGTCGTGGCGCGGCCACTTTGCGCCGTAACGCACGACGGCTTCGTGGTTGCCGCCGTAATCCTCCGACGTGCCCCCGGTGTCGCCGAAAAAAAGCATGTCCATGACGCCGCGCTCGGCGATGCGGGCAATGTCCTCGTAGAACTCCGACGTTCCGTAATACGGATAGCCGATCCAGGAGCCCGGCATGCGCCAGAGATAATCCGTATGCAGAAACGACAGATCAGCCGCGAGATGGATCGATTGGCCTTCCGACAAAACATCCTCCTGTCCGGATAATTGCGGCCGCCGAAACGACAATCTCCGCGCGCAACTCTCACGGCGAATGGCCCGCTTTGTTTCGCGAGGATTTAATCCGCCGCCGGCAGCAAAACATATCGATGCGGTGACGTCATTCTTTTCGTGGGCATTATTTTGTGGGCGGCGCGGCGAACACTTTGCGGACTGCACGGCAATGAGTGCGGATTCCGCCTTTGCGCGATTTAACGGGTGATCGCCACAACGAATTCCGCGTTTGCGGGTCAATCGCCGGCCTGCCGGCGCAACGCATTGAGGTCGTGCACGACCGTCGTCGCTGGCCGCATCGAGATGATCCCGTCGTCCTGCAGCCGGCTCAACACCAGGCTCACGGACTGGCGCGTTGCCCCGATCATGCGCGCCAGATTGGCCTGCGTGATCCGGCCGAGCGAAATCTCGCCGTTGTCGGAGCGGGCGGCGTGTTCGCAAAGCTTGATGAGCAGCAGGGACAGCCGTTCGCCGACCTTCTGGCCGGCGAGGGTCTGCGCCAGGGTCGAGTAGGTTTCGCCCTTGAAGCCGAGGCATTCGATCAACGCGATCGCGAACGCCGGTGACAGCGCGATCAGCCGGCGGATCGCGCCCTGGTCGAGATGCAGTGACTTGACGTGGCCAAGTGCGCGCGCCGACCAGCTATGGCGGTGGTCGCCCAGGACGTACGGCGCGCCGACGAAATCGCCGGCGTGCCAGGTCGCGAGCATCAATTCACGCCCCTGCGGACCGGCAAAGATGCTTTCGACAGTCCCGCTGAGAATGACGTGGATGCCGTCCGCGGCCTCGCCCTGCCGCGAGAGATATTCGCGGTTCTGATGGCTGAGCGTCCGGCCGGTTTGAAAAACCAGATCAAGGTCCGCTTGCGGCAACGCCTTCAGCAGATAGCGCTTCGGCTCTGCCTCGCGAATATCGGCGCAGGACGCTGCGTCGGCACAAATCACAGGCTTGAGGTTCGCCGCCACACATGCCCTCCAGGCCGGCACGGACCGGCCGGAAGGCTACGAACTCCCGGATCATATTGCAATGCAGCAAGCGGCGCCGTCTTAACGCATTCGCGAAGCCGTAAACCCGGCGGATCAATCCGTGATCCGCCGGTGCCAACGGCAACATCCAGGGCTACTTGCCCAGCACCTTTTCGATGTAGGACGGCATGACGAACGCCACGAAGTCCTTGCGCGGCAGGAGCTTGGGCAGGCGATCCTGCTTGACCAGGAAGTCCGCCGTTGCAATCAGCGTGTCGACGAACTGCCCCTTGGCTTTGGTCGTGCCGAGATACTGTGGGGTGATCTGCTTGTCACACGGCACCATTTCGGTGCCTTTCATCATGCGGGTCGCATCGGCGAGCGGCAGCGACAGTTCATCGGCGATGATCTGGGCGGTCTTGTCCGGATTCTTGATCCAGAAGTCGATGCCGGCGCATTCCGCCTTCACGAACTTCTCGACGTAGTCAGGATACTTCGCGGCAAACTCGTTCATCACCACGCCGATGTCCCAGGTCGGATAGCCGCGCTTTTCCATGACGCCCGAGGTCATGAAGATGTGGCCACCGTTCTTGACCGCCTTGTCGAGGTTCGGCTCCCAGAACCACGCGGCGTCGAGATCGCCGCGGATCCACGCGGACGCGATATCCGACGGCGGCAGGTCGAGAATTTTCATCGAACCGGGATCGACGCCGTCGTCGTTGAGTGCCTGCAGCAGCAGGTAGTGCGTGGTCGAGCCGAACGGTGCGGCGACCGTCTTGCCCTTGAGATCCTTGAGCGACTTGATGTTCTTCGATGTCCGCACCACCATCGACTCGACATAGTCGAGCATGTTGAGCACCAGAATGCCCTTGATCGGAAGACCGCGCGTGATGCCGATGGCGGACGGCGGGTTGCCGAGCCCGCCGAAATCGACCTGATTGCCCGCGATCGCGCGCAGCATATCGCCGCCGCCGCCGACTTTGATGTACTTGATCTCGACGCCCGGCATCTCCTTGCCGATCAATCCGAGATTCTTGGTGACGAGTTGCGCGTTGACGAGGTTGAGATAACCGATCGTCACTTTCGCTGGTTTGTCTGCCGCTTGCGCAGCCGTTGCGAAGGCGAAAGCCGCAGCGGCGAAGGCAGATGTCAGTCTGAGCATGTCTGTCTCTCCTGCAATACGGGGCATGAATTCGTTCACCTGGGCACGCCCCGTTCGCGTGCGTCGGTTTCAGCGATGTGCCAGTCGGGTCCACGGCATGAGCACGCGGCCGATCAGCCGCATGCCGAAATCGAGCGCGACGCCGGTAAGGCCCAGGACGACGAGGCCCATGATCACCACGTCGGACAGCAGGAACTTCGCGGCGTCCCAGATCATCCAGCCGATACCGGCGCTGGCAGCGACGATCTCGGCCGCGACCAGCACCGTGTAGGTGAAGCCGAGCGAGATCCGCATCCCGGCGAGGATCAGCGGCCCGGCCGCCGGCAGATAGACCTGAAACAACAGGTCGCGCCGTGTGGCGCCGAGCCCCTGCGCGGCGCGCACGTAGACCGGATCGATGGTGGTGACCGCCTGGATGGTCGCGATGATGATGCCGGGCAGTCCGGCGAGAAACAGCAGCGACAGCTTTGAGGCTTCGCCGATGCCAAGCCACATCACCAGGACAGTATAGAGTCCGAGTGGCGGCAGCGGCCGGTAGAACTCGATCAGCGGATTGAGGATGGCGCGGGCGTGGCGCGACACGCCCATCACCACGCCGAGCGGAACGCCGACGAGGCAGGCGAGCGCGAAGGCGGTGAGAATTCGATAGAGGCTGGTGCCGACATGCTCGAGCAGCGTCGAACCCTGGTAGCCCTTGGTCGCGGCCTTGACCAGCGCGCCCAGACCGCCTTCGGCCCGGGCAGGAACAGTTCGTTGGCCCAGCCCATCGACGTCACCAGAACCCAAAGCGCGAAGACCACGCAGACCGTCATCGTCGACAGCAGAAACGATGTCGAAACGATCTCGCCGCGCGGACGTGGCACGTCGGCGATCGACGCCTTGATGACCTGTTCGCTCATGTCCGGGCACCCAGAATCCGCATGATGGCGAGCGCGTAGATCTGCGCCGCCGTCACCGCCTTGGTGATGGAGATGCTCTCGTTGTCGACGGACCAGCCGTCTTCGCCCGGTCCGAAGGTGACGGCGTTGATGCCGGCCTCGCGAAACCGGATGGTGTCGTTGAACGCATTCTTGCGATTGACCCCTGGCTCGCGTCCCATGAATTGCCGGTAGACCGCGCGCAGCGACTTGCACGGCTCTTCGTCCACCGGCACGGGCTCGGTGCCGCTGACGAACAGCGAACCCGGCACTTGCCGGGCCTCGCAGCCAATTCCATTGGTGTTGCTGAACGCCTTACGGGCCGTCTGCTCGATGTCGCGGATCACGCTGTCCAGCGTCATGCCCGGAACGATGCCGACGACGGCAGCGATGATCGTGCAGCTATCGGGCGAGAACTGCATTTCGCCGGCCAGTCCGCCGCGAATACGGACGATCGAGCAGCACGGCGGCGTATGTCCCATGAATTCGGCCGGCGTGTGCGTGAATGTCATCGCTTCGAGGTGGGGCAGGAGCTTTCCCGCCTCCATGATTGCGTTGACGCTGATGTCGGGCCGCCAGATGTGCGACTTGACGCCCTTGACGGTGATCTCGATCAGGCAGTGACCGGAGTTGGCAATCGAGAGATTCATGCCCCAATCGCCGGCCGCGTCGCCCCAGGCGGTCGGCTCGGCGGTGATCTCGTAATCGGCCGTCAGGCCGATCTGCTGGAGCATATAGATCGAGCCTTCGGTGCCGTTGCGCTCTTCGTCGACCGTATAGCAGCAGATCAGCGTGCCATCGAACTTGACGCCGGTCTCGACGAGCGCCTGCACCGCCAACAATGTCGCCGCGAGATTGCCGCGTGTATCTGAGGTGCCGCGTGCATAGAGCAGATCACCGTGGCGCGTCGCCTTGAACGGATCGAAGTCCGTCATGTGCCACTTTTCCGGCTCCACGACCGGGTAGGTGTCGAGATGATCGTTGATGATCAGCGAGGGCGCGCCGGCGCGGCCCTGAAAGACGCCGAGAATGTTCGGACGGTGCGGCTTGGATTCATGCTTCGAGACTGTCATCCCCAGCGCTTCAAGCTTGCCCGCCACCAGCATGGAGACGGCTTCTTCTTCGCCCGGCGGCAAGTCGGGATCGAGCGGATTGCTGGAGCGCGGTTGTCCTGTCCGGATCAGCTCGGTGGCGAGCGCGAGCCATCGTGCCTCCGTGATCCGTGAGATCACGTCGTTTTCCAGTTCGGTGAATGGCTGGGTCGCGGTCGTCAGCATGGATGGAGGCCCGGTTCAGGGACGTAAACGGCCCTGGATGTGCTCCGTCCTTGCACCGGCCGTGCCACACCGCGCCCGGCCTCGCGAGATATTTAATTGCTGCGGTCTTTCAGCGGGTTGCCGCCAAATCACCGATGCGCAAATTTTTGCGCCGAAGCGCGCGTCTGGCGATTGGCTGCGCAGACCGAACGGCCGGTGGAGCGGTCGCGAGTGTGGTGATCAGCAGGCGCCAGCCGGCAGCGTCTGATGAAAGGCGTGCGCGATGGCGGCGCACAGGCTGTCCTGGAAGGCGGGCGCGATGAGCGTCACGCCCGCCGGAATGCCGTTCCCATAGAAGCCGCTTGGCGTCGCGACCGCGCAGAGGTCCAGCAGATTGACGAAGTAGCTGTAGTACCCAAGGGCGGTATTGCGCTTGATCGGCTCCGCTTCAAGCTCCGCAATGGTGAACCAGGTTCCGGTGGTCGGGACCGCCAGAACGTCGATCTCCGCGAACACCTGTTCGGCCTTGCGTTTGAGCGCCTGCTGGCGATAGTGCGCGGCGAAGGTATCCACCGCGTTCCAGCGTGACGCGGATTCGAAGATGCTGCGCGTGACCGGCAAGACGTCGTTCGGATGCGCAGAGACGAAAGCGCCGACAGCCTCGACCCGTTCGGCGATCCAGGGACCGTCGAACAGAAGTACACCCGCTTCGCGGAACGGTCCGAAGTCGATCGGAACCGCAACGCCCCCAAGCCGCTCCAAGCGAGCGACTGCCGCATCGTAGAGTTTTGGCGCCTCTTCGTTGCCGAAGAATTCCAAATCCTGGCGGCGCGGGATGCCGACCCGGAACGACTGCGGCGTTGGAGCCTGTTCAAACGCAAAAGCCGGTAGCGCACGCCGCGAAAATGGATTGCGCGCGTCGAAGCCCCGCATCACTTCGGCAACGGCGAGTGCGTCCGGCACGCTGTTCGCGAACACCGAAACGCAATCCAGCGTGCGGCAGTTTGGCACAAGGCCGCGGGTCGAGATAACGCCGATGGTCGGTTTCAGGCCGACCACGTTATTGAACCCGGCAGGAATACGGCCAGAGCCGCCGGTGTCGGTGCCCAGGGCGAACGCCACTTCGCCAAGCGCGACGGCGACAGCCGATCCCGAACTGGAACCGCCGGCGATGACCGAGCGGTCCACCGCGGACCCGCACGCCCCGTAAGGCGAGCGCACGCCGGAGAGCCCGGTGGCGAACTGGTCGAGATTGGCCTTGCCGATGCAGATCGCTCCCGCTTGTTCCAGCGCCGCGACACAGGCTGCGGATTGATCCGGCTGGTAGGCGTAGCTCGCGCAAGCTGCCGTCGTCGGCAGGCCGGCGACGTCGATGTTGTCCTTCGCGGCGAAGGGTACGCCATAGAGCGGCAGCATATCCTGCGGCTGCTGCGCCAGCGTCTCTGCCAGCGCGACGGCCTCGGCCTCCGGTCTGGTGTTGATCCACACATCGGGCCGGGCGGCCTGCTCGATCCTCCGGTATGCGGCTCGGATCACATCGGCTGGCTGCGCCTCGCCGTTGCGATAAAGCGCCTGCAATGCCGCCAGATTGAAGGGAGCGTTCGCAGCGATTTCCCGAGCGGAAACTCCGCTGACGGGCGTGTCGGCGTTCATGGATTGCACGCTCGAGTTCACCATGGCGCGATCATGTTGATCCATCCGAAACCAGCCAAGCAATTACTTGCCTGCGCTCGCGTCCCCGCCGCAAGAGTGCCGACGTAAGCGCGTGGCATGGACGTTGCAGTTTCAATGACGCTGCACAAAGCCGATCGACGAAGGCCTGCCGGCGCCTCTGTCAACTTATTGCTTGTTCGCAGCGCCGGGATCGTCGACGATCCATCATCGATCACCTCTTCGCTATGGCCGGGTAGCGCAGTGCAGTCATAGGAATGCAACATGCTACATGGCGCGATGACCAAAATTGGCGCGATGACTAAAATTGCAGCGTTTGTCGCGGTCGTTGCGGCAATATCGGGCACGCCGGCGATCGCGGAGCCGATGAAAGCGCGGCTGGCGCAAAACCTGTCGCCGATCTCGGGCATTGTCCTGGTTGCGAAGGCCAAGGGGATGTTCGAGAAGCACGGTCTCGACATCACGACGAGCAATTTCACCAGCGGCAAGCTCTGCCTCGACACCGTCATTGGCGGCGGCGCCGACATTGCGACAACCGCGGAAGCGCCGACGACGGCGGCCGCGATGGCCAAGCAGCCGATCGCATTTCTTGCCCGCATGGAATATTCCGACCTCAAGACACTGGTTGCTGCCGGCTCAGGCATCAAGACCAAGGCCGATCTGAAGGGCAAGCGGATTGCCTTCACGGCCGGAACCGGCAGTGAGGTCTACACCGTGACGCTGTTGAAAGCGGCCGGATTGACCGGGAAAGACGTTACGCTCGTCAACCTGCGGCCGCAGGACATGCTGCCCGCACTGGCGGCTGGCAGCATCGACGCCATGGATACGTGGGAGCCGCACATCTCCAACGCCAAGAAGGCGCTCGGTGACAAAGTCGTCGAGATCGACACCAAGGGCGTCTATTCGGAGACCTTCAACATCGTCGTGATGCGGCCGTACCTGGAGAAGAATCCCGAACTGGTCGGCAAATTCCTGGCCGCGATGCTGGATGCCGAAAAATGGATGACGGCAAATCCGGATGAGGCGATCACGGTCGTCGCGAAGGTCGCCGGCATGAAACGCGAAGACCTCGCGCCGATCTGGAAGGAATACGTCCATCACATCGTGCTCGACGACAAGCAGATGGATGTCCTGAAGGCCCATGCGGCCTGGCGTCTGGCGACGGGTAATCATCCGCCGGGAGCCACCATGCCGGATTTCTCCAAGGTCATCGAACCCGGACCGTTGAAAAAGCTCGACCCGAGCCGGGTGACGTTCTCCGGCAGTTGACGCGATGTCCGTCGCGGAAGCTTCCGGCGTGACCGCGCGCGCCAGGCCGCGGCGAGACCACCAGATCCGCTTGCGGATCAGCACGATCGTGTCGCTGCTGTCGGTGCCGTTGTTTCTGCTGCTGTGGGAGTTGGTGTCGCGTTCCGGCATCGTCAACATCGTGCTGTTTCCCCCGCCCTCGGTGGTGGCGGTGGCGATGGTGGAGTGGATCAAGAGCGGCCAATTCACGCTTGATCTGGCGGCGAGCGTCTATCGCGTATCGATCGGATTCGCCGCCGGCGCGGTGGCGGGCGTCGTGTTCGGCGTATTGACCGGCCGCTTTCCGCTGTTCTCAAGCTTGTTTTCGCCGCTGTTTCACTTGCTGCGTCCGATTCCGCCGATCGCATTCGTGCCGATTGTCATTCTCTGGTTCGGGCTGTCGGAGACTGGAAAATTCTTTCTGGTGTTCTGGGGCGTCTTCTTCACGGTCTGGCTCGCGACCCATCTCGGCGTGCAGAAGGTCGATAGCGGCCTGATCCGCGCCGCGCTGGTGCTTGGTACGCCGCAGCGCAAGCTGCTGCGCGAGGTCATTTTCTTCGGCGCGCTGCCCTATATCGTCGTCGGCCTTCGCACGGCGGTCAGCATCTCGTTCTACACGCTGGTCGCTGCCGAGTTGGCCGGCACGTTCGTCGGCATCGTCTACCGCATCGAAATTGCCCAGCAGAACCTGCAGACCGGCCAGGTCATGGGCGGCCTGCTCGTTCTCGGTATCATTTCGTTCGCTGCCGATCGGACCTTCGCGGCGATATCGCAACGGGTCGTATGGTGGCGATGACAAACCTGGGCCGCCGTCAACGCCCGGATGCTACCGCGCCTGGCGATGACACGACAGGTCGAGCCGGTGCAGGACAGTCCGTCCGCCGCTCCGACTGAGATCGACGTCGACAACCTCAGCATCGTCTTCGACACGCCGAAGGGGCAGGTCATTGCCGTCGACCGCGTCTCCTTCGAGGTCGCGCGTGGCGAGTTTGTTTGTCTGCTCGGGCCCTCCGGCTGTGGCAAGTCGACAGTGCTCAATGCCATTGCGGGCTTTGAGGCCGCCTACGAGGGCAAGGTGATCGTATCCGGACAGGAGGTGAGCGGCCCCGGACCCGAGCGCGGCATGGTATTCCAGCAACCCAACCTGTTTCCGTGGAAGTCGGTCCGCAGCAATATCGCCTATGGCCCGCGGATGTTGGGCAAGAGCCGGCAGGAGGTCGCGGAGATTACCAATGGCCTGATCGAAATGGTCGGGCTCATGCGTTTTGCCGACTCCTATCCGCACATGCTGTCCGGCGGCATGCAGCAGCGTGTCGCGTTGGCGCGCGCGCTCGCCAACCGGCCGAGCGTGCTGCTGATGGATGAGCCGTTCGGCGCGCTCGATGCCCAGACGCGGATCGTGATGCAGGAGCATCTGCTCAAGCTGTGGGTGCAGGTCGGCGCCACCATCGTGTTCGTCACCCACGACGTCGACGAAGCGATCTTCCTCGCCGATCGCGTCCTGATCATGAGCGCCGGTCCCGGACGCATCAAGCGGGACCTGAAGATCGCGCTGCCGCGCCCGCGCACCAGCGCCATGCTGCTGGATGCCGCTTACCTCGCGCTCAAGCAGGAATGTCTCGATCTCATTCGCGTCGAGAGCCTGCGGGCCTTCGAGCAGCAGGGATTAACCTAAACCTCTCGCGGCGGTCGACGGGCAGGCAGCGCATCGGCAGGTGCCGCCCGCGACGGATCGCGCTGGAAGTGTCTGAAAGTCGCACTTGCTCAATGGCCCGCCGATGCCCATCATTGCGACCTTAAAACAAGTCCAGGGAGAAAACATATGCCGATCACGCGTCGCCCGCTTACCGGCAGCGTTATTGCGGCTAGCCTGCTTGCGCTCGTGGCATTCTGCTCGCCCGCCGCTGCGCAATATCCGAACAAGCCGATCACCATCATCGTGCCGTTTGCCGCCGGCGGGCCGACCGACGTCGTTGCGCGACTTGTTGGCGACCATATGTCGCGCACGCTCGGCCAGACCATCCTTATCGAAAACGTCGGCGGGGCAGGCGGCACGATCGGCATGACCCGCGCCGCGCAGGCGCAGCCCGACGGTTACACCATCGCGGTGGGCAACATGGGCACGCAATCGGCGGCGCCCGCGCTTTATCCGAACCTGAAGTACGATCCGGCCAAGAGCTTTGCCCAGGTCGGCATCACCAACTTCACGCCGCAGGCCATCGTGGCGAAGAAGGGCATGCCTGCCAAGAATCTCAAGGAGCTCATCGAGTATCTCAAAGCCAATAGTACAAAGCTGAGCTACGGCCATGCCGGCGTCGGCTCGATCTCTTACGTCTCGGGCCTGGTCTTTAACTCCAAGTTCGACTTCAAGCCGACACTTGTGCCTTATCGCGGCACCGGGCCGGCGCTGTCCGATCTCGTTGCCGGGCAGATCGACTATATGGTCGACCAGTCGCTGAACGTCATTCCGCAGATCAAGGCCGGGAAGATTGCCGCCTACGCGGTTGCCGCGCCTGCGCGGCTTGAAAGCCTGCCGGACGTTCCGACCACCAAGGAGGGCGGGGTCGACTTCATCTTCAGCGCGTGGAACGCCATGGTCGCGCCCAAGGGGACGCCGCCGGAGATCGTTGCGAAGCTCGCGGATGCCTTGAGCAAAGCGCTCGACGATCCGTCGGTGCAAAAGCGCTATGTCGAGCTTGGCAGCACGGCGCCGCAAGGTGCGGATCGAGGGCCGGCAGCCTTGCAGAAGCTGGTCGAGAGCGAGGTCGCCCGTATCACCCCGGTCATCAAGGCCTCGGGCGTCACGGTGAACTGAGTTGCCAATCGGGGCCGCGGCGAGCGGCCCTTCCTCTCATCCCGGGTATCTGACGTGCGATTGACGGACGAAGAGCGCGCCATGCTCGCGGGTGAGCATGGCGCCGCGCGGCAATGGGCGCTTCGCCACCAGTGCGAAGTCGGCGATTTTTTCGACGCGCCCGACTTCGTGCCGGTCGGTCAGGCGCACGTCATGGCCGACACCGAAAGCCTGGGCGAGGAGGGCGTGCGCTGGCTGGAAGGTCTCGCCGCCCTGCCGGCCGGCGAGCGGCGCGTGCGCGTGCCGACCATCACCGATCCGCGCGGGCTCGACTTCGATTCCTACAAGCGGCTCAAGCAGACCGACGCCATGGCCGACATCGAGGCGCGCGCGATCCGCGCGTTCGAGGCGCTGGGCGTGCTGATGACCAACACCTGCATCAACTATCAGACCATCCTGCCGCCGGTGCGTGGCGAGCACCTCGCCATGGGCGATACCGGTGTCGTGATCTATTCGAACGGCGTGATGGGCGCGCGCAGCAATTTCGAGGGCGGTCCGTCGGCGCTCGCCGCCGGGCTGACCGGCCGCACGCCGCGCTACGGCTACCACCTCGATGCCCACCGCGCCGGCACCAGGCATTTCAGCGTCGCCCGCCAGCCGCGCGATTTCGCCGACTGGGGCGCGCTCGGCGGCATCGTCGGCCGCATCACCAACAGCTACTGGGAGGTGCCGGTTGTCAGTGGCATCGACCGCGCGCCCAATTCCGATGAGCTCAAGCACTTCGGCGCGGCGCTGGCGAGCTTCGGCTCGGTTGCGCTATTCCACATGCCTGGTGTGACGCCGGAAGCCCCGACGCTCGATGCTGCATTTCAAGGACGTCCGGTCCCTGTCGCCACGACGATCGGCGAACCGGAGTTTGCAAGCTTCTACGCCGGCTATGCGGCCAAGGGCGACAAGGTCGATGTGGTGGTGTTCGGCGCGCCGCAGCTTTCGCTGCTCGAAGTCGAGAAGCTTGCCGTCCTGCTCGACGGCCGGCGCATCAACGCGTCAACGGCGCTCGTCATCACCACCTCGCCCGAGATCAAGTTTGCCGCCGACCGGATGGGGCTCACCGGCCGCATCGAGGACGCGGGCGGTATCGTCGCCGCCGGCATCTGCTTCTACCAGAGCTATGCGCGCGAGATGGCGGAGGCGAACGGCTGGCATCGCCTCGTCACCAACTCGGCCAAGCTCGTCAACATCATCGGCGGCTACGGCTACCAGCCGACGCTTGCCAGCACCGAGCATTGCATCGACTCGGCAGTCGCGGGACGGATCGTATAATGCCGATCGTGCTCAGATGTCATCGTGGCGTCGGCCCCACCGTCACCGGCACCGCGCTGGTCGCCGACGACAACTTCTCGGCGCGTTACGACCTCGACCGGATCAAGGGCACGTTCTCGCGCCCCGCGCACAAGCTCTATGGCCAGAGCTACGTCGACAAGATTCTCGTCCTGGTCACCGCGAAGGGCGGCGTCGCCTCGGCCTGGATGTTGCGCGAAATGGCGGCACGCGGCATGGGGCCGAAGGCCATCATCTTCGACCGCGCCAACACGATCCTGGCGCAGGGCGCCGCTTTCGCCGAGATGACGCTGGTCGACCGGTTCGAGGCCGGCGACCCGACACGGCTGATCGCAAACGGCGACATGCTCACGATCGAGCCCGAGGCCGGACGGGTCACGATCCTGAATCGAGGATAAGCGCGCGGCGGCTCAACGTCGGAACAGGTAAATCGGGCTCGTCCAGAGCCGATGGCCGTCCTCCTGCTGCACGCGGATGAAGAGCCGCGTATCGCCGTCCGGCCGCACCTTGATCCTGCGCCGCAGCGTCATCGCCGATTGGGTCATCACGTCGGGCAGCCGCTGCAGACGGATCGCCCGGTCGAGACCGCCGGCCGCAAAGACCCGCGGTTCAACGCCGAGTTCGCCGATCGTCACGTCGCCGGACACCGGCGCGGTCTTGAACGCCAGCGTGCCCGCCGGGCCCTCGAGCCAAAGGTCGATCGCCCCATAATTGCCGGTCGTCACCGCCTTCCAGGCAACATGCGATCCGCCTTGGTCCTGGATGCCGCGATCGAGGTTCCAGTTGTTGATCACGCCGGTGCGCAGGATGCGGTTGCCCTGCACGGTAAGGCTGCCGTCCCAGGTTGTCGTCCGCGCCCGACCGCGGTACTCGGCGCCCTCGTAGACCAGACGCACGCGATTGCCGAGTTGGCTCGCGGTGTAAGGACGCACCGTCTCGATGAGGTCGAGCCCGTCGTAGATGTCGAGCCGCTCGATCGGGGCGGAGCCCGCCACGTCGATGATGAATTCGACCTCGTCGTCGGCCACGCGGGCGATGTCGCCCATGATGAGCCGCCGCGACGTCTCTGTGCGAGACGGTCCCAGTGCGGGATCGCGCTCGAACACCTCGCCGTCCGCACCGAGTTCGACGGCGACGCTGGCGAACGCCCGGTTGCCCGTGGTTGCGTAATGCCGCCGCCGCCGCATCGACTCGAAGATCGCATCGCGATCAAGCCGCTCGGCGAGAAAGCAGGTGAGCCCGCCCTGGCTGCCGAAGAACGATGCGCCCGGGTAGCAGGCGCCCGGCCGGCCCTTGTGACCGTCCGAGTTGGCCACGATCCCGACGCGGAAGTCCTTCTCGAACGCATCGTGCACCAGCCATTCGAACGTTCCCCACGCCGAATGCACTTCGACCGCGGCTTCCAGCATCCCGTCGTGTGCATATTTGATGTCGGCGTAGCGCCCTCCGACATGCGCCACCACCACGCAGTCCTTGCCCTTCAGCTTCGCGAACAGCTCGTGCGCGGTATGCGCATCGGATGGTTCGTCGACAATATCCACGGCGTCGGCGATCTGGGCATGCGATGAGCGATGGATGGTCTCGCCTTCGCGCCGGTAATGGACGTTCCGGTCGCCGCCGACCGCGGTGTTGGCTGACCACTCGTAGCCGGGGATGCAGACGAACTGGTCCGGCTTGTCGAACTCCTTGGTCAATGCATTGAGTTCGCGCCAGAACGCGCCGGTGATCTGGAAGTCGTTGCCCTGGTGGCCCATGACCTCGACGTGCGCCTTGTCGCGGCCGAACTCGAAGTATTCCCGCGCCGAGTTGGTGCCGAGCGTTTCGTTCGACTGGCCGTGGGTGTCGCCCCAGAAGTGAACCAGCGCGGTATCCTTCGGCATCACCCGCAGCGGATTGGAGCGGCACAACTCCTTATCTGTATCGTCGAGCACACGGATCGACACCTCGCCGGGCTCCGCGACTCGCAAGCCATCGATGACGGCGCCGAACCGGCCGTTGTCGAGGCGCACGGTGGCCGGCAATCCGGCGATCGCGCCGTCAGCGACGAGCCGGACGGACCGGTCGACAAGATCCGACGGATTGCCCCACTTGTCGTCGATCTTCAGCGCCAACCGGAATGGCGTCTCGGCGCGCACGCTCGTCGGCAGAAAGGCAAACCAGTTTACCCCCGGCCCGGGCGCAATCTTGATCTTGGGGGATTCGGGAAGCGCGACATAATCATAGGTCGCGATGGCATCGACCAGGACGTGGAACTCGAACTCGCTCTCGCAATAGGTCTGCAGCCGGATGCCCGGCGAGCCAAAGCGCCGGTCGCCGAACCGGATCGTAATCGTGTCGCCGGGCGCGAGGAATTCCTTGACCACGCCGATATAGAGCGAGCGGCTCCAGGGGCGGATGTTGCGCTTGAACTCCCACTTGGTTTCGAGCGTGGCGCCGTTCGAAGCCTCCACGGTGGTGTAACCCTGCGCCTCCGGCTGGGTGAATTGCACCGGGCCGAAATCGCTCGCGAACCGGAATCCGATCTTGATCGAGCCGGTATCGTCGACGCCAAAGCGCCCCGCGGTATAGACCAGCGTGAAGCTCTGCATGGAACCGGCCTCGAAGCTGCCGGACGGGTCGAGACTGGCGGAACCCATCAGCTCGGGGCGATACTCGGAGTAGGGCATCGGAGCCTGTCCTCTTGATCGGAATTGCTGCGGCGCGCCCGGACGGGCTCCCGGAACCACATGAAACTCAAAACACGGCTTGCAGCAACTGCCAACCTTGCTAGCCTCGAATCTTGGATTTTGCCGGAACGACGTCACGATGAATATCGCTCCTGATGCGAGCCTGCGGGCCGCGCCGCGCTCGCACACCAACGGTGATTTTGCGCGTGAGGAAGTCGGCCTCGCCAACCGCAACTCCGGGCTGCCGCTTGAAGCGCTGCGCTACGATGTGACGCCAGCCGGGATGCATTTCCTGCTCACGCATTTTGACGTGCCCTTCGTCGCCTCGCCGGAGGAGTGGCGGCTCGCGGTGGGCGGCTGCGTCCACAATCCGGCGAGCCTCTCGCTCGCACAAATCCAGATGCTGCCGGCGAAGACCTCGCGCGTGACCTTCGAATGCGCCGGCAATGGCCGCGCCAATGTCGATCCGCGCTGGCAGACCCAGCCGTGGGAATATGGCGCCGTCGGCACGGCGGAATGGACCGGCACGCCGCTTCGTCATGTCCTGGCAGAGGCGGGGCTGAAGGCCGAGACCTGCGAAGTTGCGTTCTTCGGCGCCGATCGCGGTTTCGATGCCGGTGTCGAGCACGACTATGGCCGCAGCCTTTCGACGGCGCTCGCCATGGACGAGGATGTCCTTATCGCCTGGGCGATGAACGGCGCGCCGCTCCCGCCGCAGAACGGCTTCCCGTTGCGCCTCGTGGTACCCGGCTGGTATGGCATGGCGAGCGTGAAATGGCTCAACCGGATCGAAGCGCTGGCGCAACCGTTTACCGGCTACCAGCAGGCCGGCAACTACATCTATCGGCAGAAGGCGGGTGATACCGGCACGCCGGTCTCGACCATGCGGGTGAAATCGCTGATGGTCCCGCCGGGCATTCCGGACTGGTACACGCGTCACCGCGTGGTTGACGCCGGCCCGGTGGAACTCTTCGGCCGCGCCTGGTCGGGCGGGGGTGTTCCGGTCACGCAGGTCGCGGTCGGCGTCGACGGAGCGTGGTGCGATGCAATCCTCGAAGCGGCGCGCGAAAAATTTTCCTGGCGGGGATGGCATTGCCTGTGGGAGGCAACGCCCGGCGAGCACGTACTGATGTGCCGCGCTACAGATGCCAATGGCGAGACTCAGCCGCTCGACCCACCGTGGGACAACGTCGGCTTCGGCAACAATGCGGTCCATCGCGTGCATGTGACGGTGAGGTGATGACCGAGACGCTTCAGGCCTCGCTGTGGCGCGGCGGCGCCGATGGCAAGTACGTGACCTATGACGTGCCGTTGCACCAGAACCAGACCGTGCTCGACATCGTGACGTGGGTGCAGCGCAATCTCGACTCGACGCTTTCCTATCGGTTCGCCTGCCGCGTCGGCATGTGCGGTTCCTGCGCCATGACGGTCAACGGCCGGCCGCGCTGGACCTGCCGCACGCACGTCTCGAAGGTGATCGCGAACGGCCGGCTCACCATCGGCCCGCTGGAAAATTTGCCCGTCATCAAGGACCTCGCCGCCGACATGCGGCCGTTCTTCGAGAAATGGCAAGGAGCGAAGGGCGTCTTTGCGCCCTCGAAGACGCGCGACGATCCGATCGAGCGCATCACGCCCGACAGCGCCGGGCGACGTGCCGCCGACGCGGCGATCGAGTGCATCAATTGCGGCGTCTGCTATGCGGCGTGCGATACGGTACGTTGGAACTCCGGCTATCTCGGACCGGCCGCGCTGAACCGTGCCTGGACGCTGGTCAACGACGAGCGCGATGCCGGTAACGTGCAGCGCCTTACGGCGGTCGCCGCCGACGGTGGATGTCATGCCTGCCACTCGCATCAGTCGTGCCAGGAGCACTGCCCGGTTGCACTCAATCCGACCGCGTCGATCGCCGGTCTCAAGCGGCGCGCGATGCAGGCCTACCTGAAGGGCGAGATCAAGCTATGAACGTGCGGCTGTATCTCTGGCAGCGGTTGACCGCGGCCATCATGGCGCCGCTCGTGCTGGTGCATCTGGCGGTGATTTTCTACGCCACGCAGAAGGGCCTTTCCGCCGCCGATATTCTCGCGCGCACCCGTGGCAGCATCGCCTGGGCCGCGTTCTACGGTCTGTTCGTCGTGGCGGCTTCGGTCCATGCGCCGATTGGACTGCGCACCGTGCTGACCGAATGGACGCCGCTGGGCGATCGCGCCAGCGGGATCGTCGCCATCGTGTTCGGTCTATGCATCGCCGGGCTTGGCTTGCGCGCCGTGGCCGCCGTGGTGCTGCCGTGATCGCACGATTGCTCGCTCACCGCGGCAACGCGCTGTGGCTTGCGGCGCTGGTGCACCGGTTGTCGGGACTGGCGCTGGCGGCGTTCCTGCCGATTCATTTCCTCGCGCTCGGCTTGGCGATCGAGGGCGACGCCAGGCTCGAAGGTTTTCTCAGGTGGAGCGACCAGCCGCTTGTGAAGCTCGGCGAGACGATCCTGGTGTTCCTGCTCGCGATCCACATGCTGGGAGGGCTGCGGCTGCTCGTGCTAGAGAACATCGGCTGGCTCAACGGCCAGAAGCGGTTCGCGCTGCTGGCCGCCGCCGCCTCGGTGATCGCCGCATTCGTGTTCCTCGCGAGAGTGTTCTGAAAGTCCACATGGCGCTGGAACGGCTCAAGACGGATATTCTGATTCTCGGCTCGGGCGGCGCCGGGCTGTTCGCCGCGCTGCATGCGCACGCCGCCGACCCGGCGCTCGACATCACGGTCGCCACCAAGGGCCTGATCGGCAAGTGCGGCTGCACCCGCATGGTGCAGGGCGGCTATAACGTCGCGGTCCACAAGGGTGACTCGGTCGAGCGGCATTTCATGGACACGATCGAGGGCGGCAAGTGGCTGCCCCACCAGGAACTCGCCTGGACACTCGTGACCAAGGCGATCGAACGCATCACCGAGCTTGAGAACGAGATCGGCTGCTTCTTCGACCGCAACCCCGATGGCACGCTGCACGGCAAGGCGTTCGCCGGCCAGACCTTCGACCGCACCGTCCACAAGGGCGACCTCACCGGGATCGAGATCATCAGCCGGTTGATGGAGCAGGTCTGGGCGCGCCCCGGCATCCGCCGCCTGGAGGAGCATCGCGCGGTCGCGCTCGTTCCGTCCAAGGATGGCGCGTCGATCGCCGGCGCGCTGTTCGTCGATATCCGTACCGGCTTGTTCCGTTTCGTCGAGGCGCAGGCCGTGCTGCTCGGCACCGGCGGCGGCCCGACGATGTACCGCTACCACACGCCGTCGGGCGACAAGAGCATGGACGGCCTCGCCATGGCGCTGCGGCTCGGCCTGCCGCTGCGCGACATGGAGATGGTGCAGTTCCATCCGACCGGGCTGTTCGCTGGTCCGGATACGCGCATGACCGGCACCGTGCTGGAGGAGGGTCTGCGCGGCGCCGGCGGCTACCTGCTCAACGGCTCCATGCATCGGTTCATGGGCGATTACGACCCGCAGCTCGAACGGGCGACGCGCGACGTGGTCAGCCGCGCGCTGTATTCCGAGATGCGCGCCGGACGCACCACGCCGAACGGCGGGCTCTATATCAAGATGAGCCACCTCGGGCCCGCGAACGTCCGGAAGCAGTTCAAGGGCATGGTGGAGCGCTGCGAGGACTGCGGCTTCGATCTCGCCGGCGGGCTGGTGGAAGTCGTGCCGACGGCGCACTATTTCATGGGTGGCGTCGCCTGCAAGGTCGACACCTCGACCGAGCTGCCGGGCCTGTTCGTCGCCGGCGAAGATGCCAGCGGCATGCATGGCGCCAACCGGCTCGGCGGCAACGGCGTCGCCAACTCGACGGTGTTCGGCGGCATCGCGGGCGACACCATGCCGCGATGGATCAAGGCGAATGCCGGTGGTCGCGCGCCGGACGAGGCCGTGATCGCGGCCGAGATCGCGCGCGCCGAGCACCCGTTCACCCGCAAGCCGGGCGATCTCAACCGGCTGCGCGAAAAGCTGCTCGACGCCATGTGGCAGGACGTTGGCATCATGCGCGACCGTGCGGGCCTTGAGCGCGCGCTTACCGCGCTCGACGATATCGAGACGGAGCTGCTCGCGACCGGCGTGCCGGATGCCGATCGCGTCTTCAACCTGACGTGGCACGATTGGCTCAACCTGCGCTCGCTGGTCGAGACCAGCCGCGTGATCGCGCTTGCCGCGCGGCAGCGCGAGAACAGCCGCGGTGCGCATTTTCGCGAGGACTTCCCGGAGCCCGGCGACCTCGCGACCTCGACCTTCACGGTGGTGCGGCAGAAGGCCGGCGCGATCGCGATCGCCGACGAGCCGGTCGAGTTCACCATCGTGCGTCCGGGTGAGACGCTGCTTAAAGACCAGGCCGCGGCGGAATAGAGTGAGGCCAGCATGATCCCGATCTCGTCTCTGCAACGCACTGCGCAAGAATTGATGGCCAAGGCCGCCATCGAGATCCCCGACGACTATCTCGCCGGTCTGCGGCGCTGCGCCGACACCGAGAAGGGCGACCTGTCGGCGTTCGTCATCCAGGCCATGCTGGAGAACTACGACGCCGCCAAGGAGGACCGGCGCGCGATGTGCGGCGACACCGGCCTGCCGCGCTGGTACGTCAAGATCGGCAACGAGGCGCAGATCGAGGGTGGGCCGGTCGCGCTGGAGACCGCGCTGCGGCGCGCGACCGCCAGCGCGACCCACGACGTGCCGCTGCGCCCCAACCGCGTTCATCCGCTCTGGCGCACCGACCACAACAACAATGTCGGCATCAACGCGCCGGAGATCGAATACGCCTTCCATCCCGACGCCGACTGGATCGACCTCACCACCGTGCACAAGGGCGGCCTGTTCGGCTCCGACTACCGCATGCTGTTTCCGGGCGACGGCATCGAGGGCATCAAGCGCTTCTATCTCGACACCCTGATCGGCTTCGGCAAGCGCGGGCTCGCCTGCCAGCCGGCGATCGTCGGCGTCGGGCTCGGCGGCTCGAAGGACACCTCGGTGGTGCTCGGCAAGCAGGCGTCGTGCCTGCGCACCGTCGGCTCGCGCAATCCCGATCCGAAGATCGCCGCGCTTGAGGAGGAGTTCAAAGAGCTCGGCAACTCGATCGGCATGGGCGCGATGGGCTTCATGGGCTCGTCGATGGTGGTCGATTGCCACATCGAGGTCGGCTACTGCCACACCGGCGGCATGCCGATGTCGGTGCATATGTTCTGCCTGTCGTCGCGCCGCGCCACCGCGCGCGTCTATGCCGACGGCCGCGCCGAGTTCCGCACCGACCCGATGTGGTTCACCGACTACATGCGGCGCTCGACCGTGGAGTGGGAACGGCCGATGGCCGAGGCGGCGGAGTAAGCGCGATGTCAGGTCTCAAGACCGTCCAGTTGAACCTGCCGGCGAGCGCCGAGGATTTGCGCGCGCTGGAGATCGGCTCGGTTGCCTATCTCACGGGCCGTGTGTTCACCGCGCGTGAGGGTGTCTACAAGCGTGCGATCGAGGACGGCGCCGGGATGCCGGCATCACGCGAGGCGCTCGGCCTTGCCAATTTCCACTGCTCGCCGGCCGCCACGGTCAATGCCGACGGCAGCTACACGGTCGGCGCGGTCACCGCGACGGCGTCGTTTCGCTTTGCCAAGTGGCTCGACGGCTGGTTCGATCTGTCGGGCTGCAACATCATCATCGGCAAGGGCGGCATGACCTCCGACATCTACCGGAGTTCGTTCGTGCCGCGTCAGCGCGATCTATCTCACCACCGTGGGCTATGGCACCGGCGCGCTGCTCGGGCGCGGCATCAAGCGCGTGGACAAGGTCTATTGGCTGGAAGAACTGGGCCTCGCGCAAGCGGTCTGGGTGCTCGACGTGGAGAATTTCGGTCCGTTCCTGGTTGAGAGCGATCTTGCCGGCAATTCGCTGTTCGAGCGCGAGAACGCCAAGATCGCGCCTGGTCTCGAACGGCTCTATGCGGGTACCCGACCGGCGACGCTGCGCCGCTACGGCGAGACCGACGACAAGACCGAAGAGGTCATTTAAGCGCGTCGAGGATCGCGGTTTCAAAGTCAAAGCAGTTTCATCTTTGCCCGGCGATGTCCCACGTTCCCAATTTGAATTTAACCGACGTGGTATCTGCTGCCGTGTCTCAGCGGGCAAAGTGGGCGGTGAACAATGAGTAACACCCACGATCATAATCATATGCACGGTGCGGCACATGGGCACGGTTCCGGCGGATTTTGGCCGCGCTTTTGCGATCGGAATCGCGCTGAATTTGACGTTCGTCGTCGTCGAATTTGCCTACGGCCTGTTCGCGAACTCGGTCGCGCTCATGGCCGATGCCGGGCACAATCTCTCCGACGTGCTGGGTCTCGCAATTGCGTGGATTGCCAGTGTGCTGGGAAAGCGGCTGCCGTCTTCCCGCTACACCTACGGGCTTGGCGGGTCATCGATACTCGCGGCGCTTTTCAACGGGGTGTTTCTGCTGGTCGCGACCGGCGCGATTGCCTGGGAAGCCATCCTGCGGCTCGCGCATCCGGAACCTGTCGCGAGCGTCAGCGTCATGGTCGTGGCAGGGATTGGGATCATCATCAACGCGCTGACGGCCTGGCTGTTTGCATCGGGCCGGGAAGGTGACCTCAATATCCGCGGCGCGTTTCTGCACATGGTGGCCGACGCGTTTGTTTCCCTCGGCGTCGTGGGGGCGGGCCTGGTGATCCTCCTCACCGGATGGCTCTGGGTCGATCCTGTCGTCAGCCTTGTCATTGTCGTTGTGATCGTCTGGGGGACCTGGGGCCTGCTTCGCGAGGCGCTGGCGATGTCCATTGACGCGGTACCAGTCAAAGATCGATCCGGCGACGGTGAAGACATATCTGGAAGGCCGATCGGGTGTCACTGAGGTGCATGACCTTCACATTTGGTCGATGAGCACAACCGACAACGCACTGACCGCCCATCTCGTCATGCCAGGGGGGCATCCGGGCGATGACTTCCTGATGACAGCAGCAACCGAACTCAAGCGACAATTCGGAATTGGGCATGTCACGTTGCAGATCGAGATCAGTCAGGAGACCGCATGCCACCTTGCACCGGATCACGTCGTCTGACGTCAATCGATCCAGTGCTGACTCTTGGAATGCAGACGTCTTGGAATGCTGACGTCTTGGGGGCCGGACGTTACGTCCTATCCGGCCTTTGGAATCGCGCGGCTGAGGACCGCCCCGATCATCCCGGCGAGCGCAATCATTACCAGCACCGCCACGAACCCTCCCAGCGCAAAAGCGATCGCGCCACCAGTAACGCCAGCGCTGCCGGCGAGAAAGGTGCAGGCATTCACGATGCCCGAACCCTGTCCGGTCTGCGCGGGCGACAGCGCCGATAGCGCCAGCCGTGGCGCGAGTGCATAAGGAACCGCAAGACCTGCGCCGATTACGAAAAATCCGGCAGCGAGGAGAACCATTCCGCCCGCGGCGACGGCCGCGCCGATGATGGCGCTCCCGGTCACGATCAACGCCATGCCCGCTGCCATGGCGTTGCGCATCCCAACCTTTGCCGCCACTGCGGAGGCCGATAGTGCAAGCGCAAGCAGTGCGGCACTTAACGGCAGGAGCGCGGCGCCCGCCTCCAGCGCGCTGAGGCCTAATCCAGTTCGGCTCTGGGCATAGAGGTTGAAATAGAGCAACAGGCTGATGATGCTGAACATCGAGAGCGAGCCGATTGTCACGCCCATCACGAACCCGCGCCGCGCAAAGAACCCCAGGTCGACCAGGGGCGCCTCGATACGGGACTCCACGATCAGCAGCAGGACGAGAGCGGCCGCCGCCAGGACAAACGGGACGATGACCGAGAGCGGTGCAGCGTCAGCGTGCGGCACGGCATGCAGTCCGAAAACCAGCGACACCATGAAGGTGGCCAGCAAGACGAAGCCGATCCAATCCGCGCGGCGGTTTCTGCGGATTCTCGGCGCGCGCCGTCACCGAGCCGGCGAAGGCCATGCCGGCGATGGCGGCCGACATGAGCAAGACGTTGAGCCAGAAGATCATGCGCCATCCCGCGACATGGGTGAGCGCGCCGCCGAGCAGTGGCCCGATGCTGAAGCCAAGCATTAGAAACCCGGTCCAGGCGCCGATCGCTGCTGCCCGGCGTTCGGGCGTCGCGCCGGCGTCGACCGCCGCCAGGGTACTCGGCACCGCGAATGCAGCCGCCAGGCCCTGAACGGCCCGTCCGGTCAGCAATTCAGCTTGTGTCCCGGCGACCGCAATGATGCAGGATGCGATCCCGAACAGCACCAATCCGGCGATCGATGCCAGTCGGGCGCCAAATCGATCGGCGGCTTCGCCGCCGAGCACGATGCAGGCCGCCGAGACGATCAGATAAGCGTTGACCGCCCATTCCACGCCGGCTGAACTGAGCGAAAGCTCGGCCCGCATGGTCGGCAAGGCGGCCATGATGGCCGTGCTGTTGGCGCCGACTGCGAGCATCGCCAGGCATGACGACCAAAGGACGTGCGTAAATCCTGTCCGCTGGTTGCCGCTTGCGACCACGTCAAATGCCGTCTGAGTGATGAGGCCCCGTCAAGCGTCAATTCTACACGGTGTCGAGCGCATTCCAATCCACCAGAGCGGACAGAGACGGAGTTTCGGGCAATTTGAGTGTCCCGTTAGAGATCGCCGGCATTGCGACGATGGGTTGCCGGGTCATCGCCAAGTACCAGGTAAGCTCAGCCGGTACGATCGGATCGGCGATCGTGGCCGCGAATTGCAGGCCGGCCAAGGTGCCGAGCGCACTTTCTCCCATCAGTCCGGTGACCACCTTGCTGCCGGATCGCTCCGCCAGCGCGTGCATCGCGCGGGCATGCGTCAGCCCGAACCTGCCGGGCTTGACGCTCAGGGCACGCGCCCGCCGCTCAAGAAATAGCGCAGCGTCGCGCAACGAGGTGCAGCCAAAATCCACCAGGAGAGGAACGGCGCTGTTCTGCTGCAGTTCCTGGAAGGACGCATCGGGCGTGAGCGGGCAGGGGTCCTCCAACAGAACGGCCCCCTCGTCAGCGAGCGCGCGCGCATAATCGAGCGCCTGACCAATCGGGTAGGCGCCGTTGGCATCCACGTAGAACCGCACAGCGTTGCCGACGGCCGAGCGGATATCGCGGATGCCTTCGATGTCGCGCTCGAAGCCTTGCCCGCCCTTGATCTTGAGAACCCGGAAGCCGTAGCGCGCGACCATCCGCTCGGCTTCCGCCGCCATTGCCGCGGGCGCCTGCCGCGTCACCGCCCACGATAGTTCGACGTCCGCCCGTCCGTTCCAGGTCTGCCACAGCGGGCGGCCGCTTTGCGCCGCGTACAGGTCCCAGCAGGCATTGTCGACCAGCGATTTCGCCGCCTGATTCTCGGGGATTGTTTCAAGCTTGGCGCGGACCTTCGCCGGGTCGCTCAAATCCAGCGTCTTGAGCAACGGAATGAAAATGTCTTCGAGCACCGCCACAAGGCTGCGAGCCGTGACGCCGCACCAGGTCGGCTTCACGGTGATCTCGGCGACCCCGACTGCGCCGGTATCGGAGGTCAGCCGAAGAAGCACAAACGGCGCGGCGTCCTCGACGATATCGCTCCACTTGACTGGCCGCTCGTAGGGCAACTGGTACGCATGGAGGCTATGTTCGGCGAGCCGCATGGTACCCCGCAGACGCGTTATTTGCCCGCAGGCTTGATGTCCTTGAGCAGTTCGCGCCATGTCGGCGCTTCGGCGGCGACGAAATCGACGACCCCTTCTGGCGACAGATACTTCGGCTCGGCGCCCAGCTTTGCCATCTTCTCGCGCACGTCATTCATGGCGACGATCTTCTTGATTTCGGCGCTCAGCCTGGCGACGATTGGGGCCGGCGTACCGCGCGGCGCAAACAGTGCAAACCAGGCGATGACATCGAAGCCGGGGAAGCCCGCCTCGGTGATCGTAGGCACGTTCGGCACCAGCGCGCTGCGGTGTGCACTGGCGATCGCCAGCGCCCGCAATTGACCGGACTCGACCTGAGGCAGCAAGGACGGCAGAGTGAAGAAGATGAATGTGACATTGCCGGAAAGTACACCCGCAACGGCCTCCGGGCCGCTCTTGTAGGGCACGTGTGAAATATCGAGGCCGGCTTTTGCCTTGAGCAGTTCCGCCGCCAGATAGCCGGACGTGCCGATCCCTGCGGACGAAAAGGTCACCGTGCCCGGCTTTGCGCGGGCCAGTTCGACCAGATCCTTCACCGTCTTGACGGGCAGCGACGACTTGACGACCAGCAGGTTGGGCGCAACCGCGACCATTGCGACGGGCGGAACGTCGCGCATCGGATCGTAGGACAGGTTCTTGAACAGGTAGGGACCGACGGAATGCGTCGGGCTTCCGGCCATCAGAAACGTGTAGCCATCGGGAGCCGCCCTCGCGACGGCGGCCGCTCCGATATGTCCGCCCGCCCCGGGCCGGTTATCGATCACGACCGGTTGGCCGAGCGCGGCTGAGAGCTTCTCGCCGATGATTCGCGTGAGGATGTCGGCAGTGCCTCCGGCGCCGTAGGGGACGAGGATCTGAATCGGCCGGGCCGGCCAGGTTTGCGCATGGCCCTCGCCGGAGAGACACGCAAACAAGCCAAGAACGAGGAGCAGTGGCCGAATCGTCATACAGTTTTCTCCATGCGCGCCGAGCAAACGCAGCGTGTTAGTTGGGCGAAATATTTGCGTCCTTCATCACCTTGCCCCAGACCGCGATATCGTTCTTGATCTGGTCGGCGTATTCCGCCGGTGAGTTCGCGACGGCCTGAAAACTGATAGTGCCGAGCGTCGACTTCACGGCCGGCAATGCGACAATCTCGGCGATCTGCTTCTGCAGAAGCGAGAGTACGTTCGCGGGTGTTCCGGCCGGGGCAACGACGCCGATGATCAATTCCGATTCCTGATCCGGCACCCCGGATTCACGCAACGTCGGAATCTGTGGAAACGCTTTCGTCCGCTCCGCACTGGTCACCGCAATGGCGCGGAGCTTGTCGGAGCTCAAATGCGGCGCGACTGGCGGCAGCCCCAGAAAGATGACCTGCGTATGCCCGGCGATCGTTGAATTGACCGCGGGCGCCGCGCCGTTGAAAGGAATTCGGGCAAAGCGATCAAGCTGCAGTCCCAGTTTGAACAGCCGTTCGGCCGAAAGCTGGCCGAAGCCGATGCCGAGCGCCGCGTAATTGTATTTCTCAGGCGCCGCGCGGATTACCGCGACCAGCTCTTTCATGGTTTTCGCCGGCACGGTTGGATTGACCGCGACAACTTGCGGGGAACTCGCCACAATGGTGACGGGGGAGAAATTCTTGATCGGATCGTAGGGCAGATTCTTGTTCGTGACCGACGCCACGGCGAAATCGTTGGTCACGACCAGCAGCGTGTGACCGTCGGGAGCCGCCTGCGCGACCTGTCCGGCGCCCAATGCGCCGCTCGCACCGGATACGTTATCGACATAGAACGTCTGCCCGAGGCGCTCGCCGAGTTTTTGCGACAGCAGCCGCGCGATCAGATCGGTCGGCCCGCCGGCAGGGTAAGGCACGACCATGCGCACCTGTTTGGTCGGGTAGGTCTTGGCCGCCTGCTCGGCCTGCAACGGCGCGACCGCAAGCAGCAGCGCGCCAATGGTGCAACAGAGCAATCCTGATTTCATGTCGTTTCCTCCAAGTCACATTGTCGTTGTTGCGCTCGCGCGCATCGGCTTCTGAGGCCTGTGCGATTACCGCACCAATGTGCTATAATTGTATTTTCCCTTCCTTCCGGGAAACTGTCAATTCAGCAATGGCGGCTCGTCATGTCCGATCGGTTGGCCTGGTTCTCGGAATCGCTGGCGCGTGGACTCAAGGTGATCAAGGCGTTTGACCGGCAATCGCCAAGAATGCGGATCAGCGACGTCGCCGTGAAGGCCAAGATGACGCGGGCCTCCGCGCGGCGATATCTCCTGACGCTCAAGGAACTCGGTTACATCGGCGCCGAGAACGACTATTTTCATCCGCTGCCGCGCATTCTGGAACTCGGTTATAGTTTCGTCTCCTCGGCCCGCCTCGAAGACTTCGTCGAGCCGATCCTCAAGAAGCTATCCGACGAGATCGACGCAGCGGCACATTTCGCCGTACTCGACAACAACGAGACGCTTTGCCTCGGCTCGGTGGTCTCCGACAGGATGTCCGGGTTCTATATTTCCATCGGTGCGCGCCGGCCGGCCTACGCCGGATCGATGGGAAAGGTTCTGTTGTCCGGCCTGCCGGACGAGCAGCTCGACCGGTATCTGGCTTCAATCCCGCGCGTCGCGCATACCCTCGAAACCCTGACAAAGCCGGCAGCGCTTCGTCGGGAGGTCCTTAACGTCCGCAAGATGGGCTACGCAATCAATCGCGGAGAATTCACCGCCGGCATCGTCGGCATTGCGGTGCCGGTCCGTAACCGGGATGGTACCACCGCGGCAGTCGTGAACTGCAATTGGATTTCCGTCCATCAGATCAAGACGGCGGAGGTCAAACGGTGTCTCGGCCCGTTGCGGGAAGCCGCCAAGCAGATCGAACTGCGATTATCTTCTGGAGCGGTGCCGTCGAGCTGGAGCCACCAATGATCTCGCCGACTGTTATTGACCCGCACTCGCGCCACTTTCTATGCTGGCATCAAACCGCCTGCGCTTGATGCCGGGACGCCGAGCTTGAATTCCAAACACCTTCATCCCATCCGCAACGTGAGTAACCATCCGAAATGCCTTTGACTTGTGGCGACCTGATCAAGCGCGGCCGTGCGTTATATGGTGAACAGCCGTCGCTGTTATTCGAAGACCGTCAGTTCACCTTTGCCGAGCAGGCAGCCCGGATGTTCCGGCTGGCGAACGCTTTGATTGCGATGGGCGTGAAGAAACAGGAGCGCGTGGCGATCCTCGCCCGCAATTGCAACGAATACGTCGAAGCCTTCGGAGCCTGCGAAGTGGCAGGCTTTATTGCGGTCAATCTCAACAGCCGGCTGGCGGCGCCGGAACTCGGCGCGATCTGCCAGGACAGTCAGCCGCGCGTTTTGATTTACGCCAAGGAGTTTGCGGCCCAGGCCGAAGCACTGGCGTCGCAGGTCGCGAGCATCACGATCCGGATCGGCATCGATTGGGGCAATGCCGGCGAACTGAGTTTCGAGCAAGCCATCAGTCAGGGGGGCGTCGAGGCGCCGGCTCAACAGCCGGCCGCCGGCGACGTTGCCTACCTGATGTACACCAGCGGGACGACCGGCGGTGCGAAGGGCGTGATGATCAGCCATGCCGCGATGGTCGAGGCGACAAGAATGCTCTCGCAGGAAAGTGCCATTCTTCCAACCGACCGCGCTCTGATCGTGATGCCGCTGTTTCATCTGGGCGGCAAGATCGAGCAGATGACCTTCAACCTCATGGGCGCGTCGGTTCGTCTCAAGACGGTCTTCGACGCCGCTGACATCCTGCAAACCATCGAACGTGAGCGGATTACGGTTGCTCATTTTGCGCCGCTGATGATTCAGCAGATGCTCGATGTGCTTGATGTCAAAGAGATTGGCGTCAACACGTTGCGATGCGTGCATTACGCCTCCGCCCCGATGCCGGTACCGCTGCTGCGCCGCGCCCTCGACCGGATGGGACCGATATTCGTGCAGGTGTACGGAATGACCGAATGCATCTTCGGAACGATCCTGAAAGCGCATCATCACAATCTCGACGGCGGCCCGGACGATGTGCGGCGGCTCGGTTCGGCCGGGCAGGTCCCACTGGGCAATGAGGTCAAGATCGTGCGCGATGACGGTTCGACCTGCAGCCCGGGAGAGACCGGCGAAATCCTGTTTCGGTCGCCGACCGTGATGAACGCCTACTGGAACAAGAACCCACTCACCGCCGAGGTGCTGCAAGACGGCTGGTTTCACACCCAGGACATGGGCTTCATGGATGACGGCAATTTCGTTTATGTCGTCGACCGCAAGAAGGACATGATCATATCGGGCGGCGAAAACATCTATTCGTGGGAGGTCGAGGAAGCGTTGCGGGCCCATCCGGGTGTTGCCGAAGTGGCCGTCATTGCGGTGCCGGACCGGGTTTGGGGTGAATCGGTCAAAGCATGCGTGCAATTGCGGCCGGGCAGTACGGCGAGCGAACACGAGTTGATCGAGCACACGCGCAGCAGGATCGCCAGCTACAAGAAGCCGAAGAGCATTGATTTCGTCGCCAGCCTGCCGCGCCTGTTCAACGGCAAGATCGACAAGAAGGCATTGCGAGCGCCGTACTGGAAGGACCTCGGCCGCCAGGTTTCGTAAAGCGCCGTGATCGCGAAATTCGGCAAGGCAACCGTCGTGGCGAGCGGCTTGGCCGATCGCCCGTCACCGGTTAAGCGGCGCTCAAGCGCTTTTGCCGTACCCTTCGCTCGTGTTACTTCCTCTCAGGCATGCCGAGTTCCTTTGCCGACTTGGCAAGGACCGCGCGCTGTTCATCGATCGACTTGGCAAACTCGACCGGTCCGCCGGGATTGGGAATCTGGGCGGTGAGGACCAGCCGGTCCTTGATGATTGCGTCGCTGTCCATAATCGCCGTGATATCGGCAGCGATGCGCTCGCGGAGCGCCAGCGGCATGGCAGGTGGACCGAACAGGCCGACCAGTCCGTCGATCGTCAACGCCGGGAAGCCCGCTTCGGCAACCGTCGGAATATCGGGGATGGCCGCCGCGCGGGACGTATTGGTCACGGCGAGTATCCGGATCTTGCCAGCCTGAATTTGCGGCCGGGCGATCGCATAGGCAAACTCGTAAATCTGAACGCGGCCGGTAGCGAGATCGTTGGCCGCCTCGACGGGGTTGCGGTACGGCACCTTCCTGACATCGACGCCGATGCTCTTGAGCCAACTCTCGAACATGATGTCGAGCGCGCCGGTCAGTCCTGCCCAGTTCATTTTGCCCGGATTGGCGCGCGCCGCTTCGACGACTTCCTTCAGCGATTTGGCCGGCAGGTCCGCCGGTACCGAGATTCCCACCACCGTGTTGGAGATACGCGCGATCGGGACAAGATCACTCGGCTTATACGGCAGATTATCGTGCAGGTAGGGATGGCCGATGAATGACGAACTTGGCGCATAAAGCAGGACATGGTCGTCCCGGGCGTTGACGAAGGCCGTGATGGCGACGATGCCGTCGCCTCCGGGTTTGTTTTCGATGACGATCGGCTGACCCCATTTCTTGGTCAATCGATCCGCCAGCAGCCGCGCACTGATATCGGCACCGCTTCCAGGACCGAGCGTCAGAACGAACCTGACCGGTCGTGTTGGCCAGCTTTGCGCCGGCGAGGACGTTGCCCCGAACAATGCCGAGAGCAGCAGAGCGAGGACGGCAATACAATGAGGCAGGCGCGCGTAGCGCATGGATTTTCACTCCCTGGAAGTTTTTTTGAAGCATAGCGCTATTCAAAGCAGCCGGAAATAGCGCCGGGGTGCAGTGGTCGATGACGTTGTCGCGCCGACAGATGATCGTCGCGACAAATGGTTTACCCCGTCGCGACGACGCTCACATGCGGTTCGGCTTGCCGACGAAGCCGCAACCGTGGCCTGTAGCTTGCGCCGCCCAACCGCCGGCAACGCGTCCGCTGAAAACCGCCGGACCCAGCATGGTGCCTTCGAGGCCGGCGCGTCCGTTGATATGGCCGCCCGCCATGCCGGCGACCTCGCCCGCGGCGTAAAGCCCGGCGATCGGCTCGAAATGCTTGTCGAGTACGCGGCACTGCAGGTCGGTCTTGACGCCGCCGAAGTTCTTGCGCGCCAGCGGGAATATCTGCACCGCGTAGTACGGCGGTGTATCGAATGGCTTCGATGACTTGAGCGGCTTGCCGAACTCCGGCTCTTTCTCGAGCCGTTGCTCGCAGGCCTTGTTGTAACGCTCGACCGTGGCGAGGAATTCCGGCACGTCCACGTCCATTTTCTCCGCCAGTTCGGCGAGCGTGTCGGCCTTGCGGATATACGGCGAGTTGTCGAGCAATTCTTCGACCTTCGCCCGCACGATCTTGTCGCCATCGCGATAGTAGGGATCGGCAACCTCCATGGTCGCGTTCATCGGCGTGTCCATGATGGCCCAGGCGTGGCGCGGGTTCTGCCGCATCAGCGCCGGACTGGCGGAGTTGCCGCCCGACATCGCCTCGTTGTGAAACCGGCGGCCCTGCTGGTTGACCCAGATGTAGCCCGGCACCAGACGGAACACGAGGCCGCGCCGCTGCGCGGGGTCGCGGTAGTCGGGCGTGGCATAGACATAGAACCAGATGTGATCCATGTGCGTGAGATAGCCGCCCGCTTGGCGAATGAGCGTGTGTCCGCCTCCGGTCGAGCCGCGTCCTGATCCTTCAAGCACCTTGTCGTTCCTCAGGCCGGGATTGAACTCGAGCACCATATCGAGGTTCGAGTTGAAGCCGCCGGTCGCCACCACGACTACTTTGCTCCTGACGGTCACCGGTTCGCCGGTCTTGGTGTTGCGGCCTTCCAGACCGGTGACGCGGCCGTTCTCAAGTTTCAGCGACGTGATCTCGGTCTCGGGAACGATCTCGCCGCCCTTCTTGCGGAAGCCTTCGATGAGATGCGTCATCAAGCCTAGGCCGTTGCGCTCGGCGCGGGTCCAGCGCAGCACGGAATTGCCCTCCTGGACTTTCAGGTCGACCCACTTCACGCCGAGACCTTCGGCCCAATGATAGAGATCGTGCAGCGTGTGCTCGATGTAGTAGCGCGCCCAGACGGCGTCGGCCGATGGGCCGCCCCATGCCATCCAATCCTTGAAGGCGAGGTCCGGCGTGTCCTGGACGCCGTGCTCCTTCTGCAGCGGCGATCCGACGATCAGGCAGCCGCCGCCGGAAATGATGGCCGCGCCGCCAAGCTCGGAAGCCTTCTCGAACGCAATGGCGCGCGCGCCGGCGTCGCAGGCCTCGATGCCTGCCGCCATGCCGGCGGCGCCCGCACCCACGATGGCGATGTCGGTCTCGTACTGCCTGCCACCAGCCATGGGCGAAAGATCTCCGTGCACGAAATGGGAAATGAGGATTCTGGTCGTCGGATGGGTGCGTCACTCATGACCCGAGCCCGCGGATATGGCATCCAAGTCCGCGGATACGGGCCGTTTCGTTAGGTCTACATCGTCAGGGGTTGGGACGGCAAACAAGTCCCCGCATTTACGCCCCCGACCCCCATCGGAATTTTGCGCAGTGCCGCCCAATCGGCAAGCTAAATCATGGCCGGTGGCGACCTGCGCGAAACAGTGCTGGGTGAGCAGCGTGTAGAGATCGGCCTCCGGAGCAGAGGGGGTCCGAAATCCCTCACGCTCCGGCGGACGCGTTTGTCGTCAGTCGACCTTCACGCCGGTCAGGTTGATGACGGAAGCCCACCCGGCCTTGTCGCCGGCGATGCGGGAGACAAATTCCTGCGATGATCCGGGCCGGGTGTGGAAGCCGATCTTGTTGAAGGCTGCCTGCGTCTCGGGCAATTTCAAACCCTGGTTGAGGGCGGCGCTGAGCTTTTCGACGACCGCTGCGGGGGTGCCGCCCGGCGCGACAATGCCCATCCACACTTCGGGCGGATAGCCGTGAAGACCCGCCTCGTCCAAGGTCGGCAGGTCCGGCAGTTCGGGCAGGCGCTTATCGCCGGCAACCACCAGCGGCCGCGCGGCGCCAGCCTGGATGTGCGGCAGCATGACCGAGATGCTTTCCGACGTGGCTTGGATCTGCCCGGACAGGAAATCGGGAATTGCCGCGGCCGTGCTGCGGTAGGGCACATAGGGCATGTCAATTCCTGTCTTGGCCCTGACGAATTCGCCCAGCAACTGCGGCGGGACGCCGAGCGAAGCGCCATGGTTCAGCTTGCCGGGATTGGCCTTGGCGTAGGCGACGAGCTCCGGGATGTTCTTCACCGGAAGCGCGGAGCGGACCGCAAACAGGTTCGTGGTCGTGACGATCATGCCGACGGGGACCAGGTCCCGCAGTCCCGGGAATTCGATCTTCTTGTAGAGGATGGGGTTGATGACCAGCGAACCTGTGCTGCCAAGCAGCAGCGTGTAGCCGTCGGGCTCGGACGATGCGACCGCCTTGAGCGCGATCGTGGTGCCGCCGCCCGGCCGATTGTCGATCACCACAGGTTGCCCGAGCACGGCCGACATCTTCTGGCCGATGACGCGCGCAACGATGTCCACGGTTCCGCCGGCAAGAAACGGTACGACCAGTTTGATCGGACGCGACGGATAGGTTTCGGCCGATGCGGCGCCGGCCATTGTGAGGCTGACTCCGCTTCCCAACATTGCAGCCAGCAGCGTTCGCCTGCGGATCATAATTTTTCTCTCCCTAGTTTCAGCATTGGTTGTGTTTGTTGCAATCTTAACCAGTGTCGCTCCCAAAGAGAATGGCGCCTTCACGACAAGGGCCAAGGTTTCGGCGCCCCGCCGGAAGGCACGGTCCTAAATTTACGCCAATTTTTGCTGGCCAATGTCCTCAATCAATCGAGCAGGCAGTGACAGGCTGCCGCACCTTCAATCGCGGCGATCGCGCAATCCATCGAGAAAATCGAGAACGATCCGTACCACCTCGGCCGGCTGCTCCATGAACGGGATGTGGCCGGCGCCGGGCATCACGACAAGCTTGGCGCCGGCAATGCGCGCCGCGATCAATTCGCACAATTCCCGCGGGATCAGGTGGTCGTTGTCGGAGGTCACGACCAGCGTCGGCAACTTGATCGTTCCGAGCAATGCGGTGAACTTCGGTTCCTGCTCCTGTCCGGGCTGGCAGCGTCCCCATTGCAGCAGTGCCTCGACAAACGAGCGATAGCTTTCCGCCGAGTTGTTCCGGATGCTCGCCTGGTTGGCACGCATGGTCGCGTAGCCCACATCAGAATTGATGAATTTCCGCGTGAGCGTCCAAAGTCCCATGTAGTCGGCGACCTCGTCGCTCATGCCGAGCTTTTCGATCAGCCGCAGCCGCAGGCGGAAGTTGAGTTCGGTCGCGCGATCGAGCTCGCTGAAGCCGCCGATGACCATCAGCGACTTGAGCTTGTCCGGATGACGCTGCGCCAGCGCCAACGCCATGGAGCCGCCAAGCGACGATCCCAGCACGTGGAGCGGGCCGAAGCCAAGCCGGTCGATCATCACGGCGAAATCATCGGCCCAGCCCTCGACGCTGTAGGGCGGCGGCGACTTGGTCGAGGCGCCGATGCCGCGCGGGTCGACCGCGAGCACCTGCAGGCGCTCTGCGAGCAATGGAATGCCGAAGCGGTAATAAGTGTGATCGAGGCCCAGCCCTGGGATCAGGAGAATAGGCTCGCCAGCGCCGGATACCGCGTAGTGCAGCTTTGCTCCCGCAATGTCGACGTCCGGCATCCTGCTCTCCAGGTTTTGCGCGTTGCGTCCGTCGTTGGTTACAGCTTCGCCAGCACGTGCTCGCCGAACAACTCCACCGTGCGCACCGGATCGGAGGCGAGACTCACGGTCAGCATCAGGCGCTTGACGCCGGCCGCCTTGGCGGCACGGGCCTGAGCCAGGCAGTCCGCCGGTGTGCCGCAAATCGCGAGCCGCCGCGACAAGTAATCGAACAGCCCGAGTTCCTGCACCAGCTTGATGTCGGCCTCGCCCGGCCGCGTGCTGTACCGCCGCCGCAATTCGAGCAGCGGCTCGCGCAGCGGTTCCGGTACGCCGCGGCTTTCCAGGTTCTTGTCGCCGATGACGTAGCCCGCGAGGAACGCCAGCATGGCGCCGACCTTGCCGCGCGCCGCGTCGCCGTCTTCGTTGCAGTCGAGCGCGCCGATCTGCCAGATTTCCAAATCGTCTGGCGACCGCCCGGCGGCTTTCGCGCCTTCGGCAATGAGCCCTTCGGACGCCCGGACATTGTCGGCGCCGATGCCGAAGTTGGCGAACACGCCGTCTGCGGTGCGGCCGGCGGCTTTCAGCGGACCGGGATGCGACGCGGCGAGGAAGACCGGCGGTGCACGCTTGATCCACGGCAGATGCGCAGTGGCGGCGCCGAGCGTTGCGGGCTTGCCCTGCAGCAGCGTCTTGATGAAGGTCACGCCTTCGGCGAGTTCGGCGGACTTCGATTTCGGCAGTCCGACATTGCGGGTGCCGCTGTGCCCGGCGCCGATGCCCAGCGTGGCGCGGCCATTCGAAACATGATCGAGCGACGCGATCGCAGCGGCGCTGACCGCGGGATGGCGCGTGAGCAGATTGGTCACGCAGATCGAAACGCGCGTGCGCTGCGAGGCGCGAGCCACCATGGCGGACGATACCCAGGGGTCCATGGCGTTGCCCGGTGTATCGGCGATGCCGATCATGGCGTAGCCGTAGCGGTCGGCGCGCTCGGCGAGCTTTTCGCAAAGATCGAGCGTATAGGGCCAGAAGAAGAAGCCAACCTGCATCTTGATCCTGCTTTCGATTTTATTGGGCGTCAGGCGCGCGGCGGCCAGCGACGCATGATGAAGCCTTCAATCAGCGAGAACAAGTCGTTGACCACGAAACCGAACAGTCCGATCAGCACGAGCAGCGCATAGACCTCGCTCGACTGGAAATTGCGTTGTGAGCGGATCATCAACGCACCGATTCCGGGCAGCGACGTCAGCATCTCGACCAGGAGCGTCACGACGATGGCGAGCGGAATCGCGATCCGGATGCCCAGCAGCAGCGACGGTACGATGGCGGGCAGAATGATTCGGCAGATGCGCTCCATCGGGCTCAGCCGGAACGACCGCGCGACATCGAGCAGCAGCGGATCGATCTGGCGCACCGCGGAGGTGGTGTTCAACAGGATCGGCCACAGCGCCGACAGCACGATCACGGTGAGCTTCATGCTCTCGCTGTAGCCGATCAGCAGCGAGGCGACCGGAACGGTCACGGGCGGCGGGATCGCGCGCATGAACTCGAGCAGCGGCTGCAGCGCGCGGGCGGCGCGATCGGACACGCCGATCAGGACCCCCAGCACGGTGCCGGTGACGATGGCGAGCGCAAGCCCTTCGAGAAACGTGATCGTGGTCGCGCCGAACGCGGTCATCAGGTGGCCGCGGTTGAACAGCGCGATGGTCGCCGTCCACCACTGCGACGGCGCGGGGAAATAGGGCGATGGGCCGGATTGCAAGAGCTGCCAGACGATCAGCAGCAGGACCAACGGCAACAATCCGCGCACCGGCGGCAGGCTGCCGCGCAGGAAATCGAAGCTCCGGCCGAAGCGTTGCAACATCAGCCCGCCTCGCGCAGGCGGCCGGACGCCGCCGGAAACAACAATGCGACGGCGCCGGTGAGTACCGCGTTCAGGATGACGCCGAGGAGCCCGATCGCCACCACGTAGGCGAACATGAGTTCCGGGCGCATGGCCTGCTGCTCGCGCACGACGGCGTAACCGAGGCCGGCCGGATTGCCGATCATTTCGGCGACGATCGCCAGCACCAGGGCCAGTGTCAGGCTCAGGCGCGCGCCGACCAGCACGCCGGGCAGCGCCGCCGGCAGCATGATCTTGCGGAGAATGTCGGCATGCGAGAGGCGGAATGTCTGCCCGACTTCAAACAGGCGCGCATGCACGCCCATGACGGCGCCCATGGTGTTGATGAGGACGGGCCACAGCGCGGGCAGAATGATGACCATCAGTTCCATCTGCAGCGAGAAGCCGAACAGCAGCAGCGCGACCGGCGCGAAGGCGATACCCGGCATCGGACGCAGCACCTCGATCGAGGCCAGCGTGTAACGCCGGATCGTGGCAGAGCTTCCGAGCAGCAATCCGAATGTTACGCCGGCCACCATCGCCACCGCCCAGCCCACCAGCACCGAGCGCAGCGTGTGAGCGGTATCCACGATCAACTGGCCGCTGCGAACGATCTCCATGAGCCCGATCGCGATAGCGGATGGCGCCGGCAGGTTCTGATATTGGGCAAGCCCGGCCCGCAGCGCGATCTCCCAGATCGCGACGACCAGCAGGATGGTTCCAAGCCCGAGCCAATTGATGCGGCCCAACCACTGTTCGAGCTTAGGCATGCTGGCTTTGCCGGATCGCCTGGTGCAGCAGGTAGCGCAGTTCGAGAAATTCCGGCATCTGCCGGGTCACGATCTGGTCGCGCGGCTTCGGCAGATCGATCGCGACCGTGCGCTCGATCCGGCCGGGGGCGCCGGTGATCACCGCGACCCGGTCGCCAAGATAGACCGCTTCCTCGATGTCGTGGGTCACGAACACGAAGCTCGATCCGGTCTCGTCGCGCACCCGCAGCAGCTCGTCCTGGAGCGTGGCCTTGGTCATGGCGTCGAGCGCCGCGAATGGCTCGTCCATCAGCAGGACCGCCGGACGCAGCGCCAGCGCGCGGGCGATCTGCACGCGCTGCTGCATGCCGCCGGACAGTTGCCAGGGATAGTCGTCGGCATGCCCATCGAGCCGGACGAGGCGGAGCGCGTCGCGCACCCGCTCCCGGATTTCGGCGCGGGGCAGTTTGCCCTCCAATCCGAACGCGACGTTGCGGGCAACCGTCCGCCACTGCAGCAGCGCGTGCGAATAGTCCTGGAACACGATCACCACATCGGCGGGCGGACCGTCGATCAACTGGCCGTGCACCCGGACGGCGCCGCTGGTGCAGGGCGTGAGCCCGCCGAGCACGCGCAGCAACGTGGTCTTGCCGGTGCCGGATGGGCCGACGACCGTCAGGAACTCGCCGCGTCGAAGCTCGAGCGAGATGTCGTCGAGGATGCGTCGAGCGCCATCCTTGTGTGGCAGCTCGACCGTCGCAGACTGGCACGAGAAGACGAGTTCGGACGCCGGTTCCGCCGGGCTGGCGGGAAGCGGCGCATTCACTGTGCCGTCACCACGATCGCCGCCTTGTTGATCGGCGCCGAAAGCTGGCCGAGATCCTTGAGCACGTCGATCCACACGCCGAGTTCGTCGGGCGAAATTGTGAAACGGTAGGTCGGCAGCGGCACTTTCGCGACTATCGCCGGCGGCAGACGCGAGTATTTGGCGAGAACGGCGCGGGCCTCCGCGGGATTGGCATCCATGAAGGATTTCGCCTCGGTGAGAGAGTTGATCCATGCCTTGATGACTGGGCGATTGGCACGCGCCCACTTGCCGTCGGAGATCCAGAACGGGAACAGCACCGAGTCGCCCGCAGCCAGCAGCGGATCGCCCAGCGAGACATTGCCGGCCGCGAGCAGCGCGCCGACGAACGGCTCAAGGGCTTCAACTGCGTCGACATTCCCGGCCTTGAGCTGGTCGCCCATGTTGGGGAAGGGGACCTCGACGCCGCGGATCGACGACGGATCAACGCCGTTCTTCTTGAGCCAGTAGAGCGTTGCCACATGGATCACCGCGCCTAGCGTCGGCGCCGCAATTGCCTTGCCCTTGAGGTCCTTGACGCTCTTGATGCCGGAATCCTTGCGGACGATGACCTGCGTGGTCGGGTTGCTCTTGACTTCGATGGCCTGTCCGGCACTCGCCACGACATCGAGACCGCCGGCCACCGCCTTGAGCAAATCGGTCGGTGTCGACGCCGCGAATTCGAACTGCCGGCCTACGGTCCCGGGCAACAGCGACAGGTTCTGGATCTGCGTAAGCGTCACCGCCAGGCCGTGCTTGGCGAAGATGCCCTTGTCGAGCGCCGCCCAGGCGGGAAGCCAGGTCGCGACCGGGACGTAGGCGGCGCGCACGGGGATCAGGGGCTTGTCCTGCGCCGACAATCGACCCGGCAACAGCGCCGACACGATTGCCGCCGATACAATGAGGCTCGTCCAACGCGCGCAGTTCCGTCTTGTCATCGCGATATCCTCCCGTTTCTTGCTGATCTCGCCAGCCTGCGCCCATCATCGATGAAACCGGCGCGGGGGTAAAGCGATCTGACGCGCCAAGCTTGCGCGCAAGCTCAGGGTGACGGGGCGGGGAGTCAATTCTCCGCTGTCGCTAGCTTCACGATCGAGCGCAAGCTTCACGATGCAGGTGTTTGCGTCCATGGGGTCCGGCGCAATGTCGAAGCCCAACTCCCGGCACATCGCAAGCATCGTGGTGTTCTCGCCCAGCACTTGTCCTTCGATGGTTTTGAGGCCCTCGGCGCGGGCATATTCGACGATCATCTGCATGAGCTGCCAGCCGAGGCCGCGCCCCTTCAGATCGGAGCGCACCAGGATGGCGTATTCGCCTTTGTCGTAGTTGGCATCGGCGTGCAGACGAACGACGCCGAGCAGTTCGCCGGTGGATTCCTCCAACGCGATGAATGCCATGGCGCGCGCGTAATCGATCTGCGTGAAGCGGGCGGTAAAGGCGTGACCGAATTCCTTGACCGGTGCGAAGAACCGCAGGCGCAGATCCTGCTGGGTGGTCGCCTTGAAAAACGGTCCATACAATGGTTCGTCTTCCGGGCGCACCGGCCGGACGAACACCGTCGTGCCGTCGCGCAGCGTCGCTGCCGCTCCCACTCTTTCGGATAGGGCCGGATTGCGAACCGCGGGTGTCGCCATGGGCCGCGGCGGACCGGATCGACGGGCGCCACGGCGACGCGGGCATCGACCGCGATGATGCCGCTCCTGGTCGGCAAGCACCGGATTGAGATCCAACTCCCGCAGTTCGGGCAGGTCGGCGGCCAGTTGCGCGAGCTTCACCAGCAGGAGCGCGATGGCGCCTTCGTCGGCGGCCGGGACGTCGCGGTAGGCCTTGAGCACGCGCGCAACGCGGGTGCGGGCGATCAATTCGCGCGCGAGCGCAAGGTCGAGCGGCGGCAGGGCGAGCGCCTTGTCGCCGATGACTTCGACCGCGGTCCCGCCGCGACCGAAGACAACGACCGGTCCGAAGGTTGGATCGTCGGCAAGTCCGGCGATGAGTTCGCGCGCCTTGGGACGCACGATCATCGGATGGATCGTGACACCCCGAATGCGGGCGTCGGGTCTTGCGGTCTTGGCCCGCGCCAGAATATCGGCGACCGCTTCGTGCACGGCTCGCTCGCTGATCAAGTTCAGCCGCACACCGCCGACTTCGGATTTATGGACGATATCGGGCGACAGGATCTTCGCCACGACGGCCGATCCTCCGGCCAGCAGCGGGGCCGCGACTGCTGCCGCTTCCTCGGGATCGCGGGCAAGCAACGCCGGCACGACCGGAATGGCGTAAGCTGCAAGCAGGCGGGTGATTTCGATCGGATCCAGCCAGGTTCGTCCCTCGCGTACCGCGTCCGCGACGGCCGCGCGAGCGGCCGCCACGTCCGGTTTGAAATCCTGCGGCAGGCTTGGCGGCGTCGCCATCAAAGCTTCGAGCGCCTGCCGATAACGCACCAGGTGCATGAATCCGCCGACGGCCTCGGATTCGGTTGCATAGTTGGGAATACGGGCCGCTTCAAAGATCGGCGTCGTCGCCTCGCTGTCCCCGACCCACACCGCGAACACCGGCTTCGGCGTGATCGACCCGCTGCGATGAGCTTGCGCAACGCCGACCACCGCTTGAGCTGCCGCCTCCGCCGAAGCAAGGGCGGTCGGGACATTCATGACCAGGATTGCGTCGTTCTCCGGATCGGCAAGCAACGCTTCGAACGCCGTCGCATAGCGGGCGCCGTCCGCATCGCCGGCGATGTCGACGGGATTCGCGCGGGACCAGATCGGCGGCAGCGTCGCGTCGAGCGTCTTCATCGTCTCGGCAGAAAGGCCGGCGAGATGTCCCCCAAGATCGGCCAGACGGTCGACGGCGAGAACACCAATGCCGCCGCCATTGGTCAGGATGGCCAGACGATCGCCGGGAAACGGCCGGACCCGTCCGAGCGTCTCCGCCGCGGCGAACAGTTCATCGAGATCGAGCACCCGCAACAAGCCGGCGCGGCGGAACGCTGCGTCGTAGACCGAATCCGAACCGGCGAGCGCGCCGGTGTGAGTCTGCGCGGCCTTGGCGCCTTGCGCATGCCGGCCGGACTTGACCACGACCACCGGCTTGATCCGCGCCGCCGCGCGCGCCGCCGACATGAACTTGCGCGCGTCTTTGATCGAACTCGATGTAGAGCAGAATGGCGCGGGTGGCCCGGTCGAGCGCGAAGTAATCGAGCAGGTCGCCGAAATCCACGTCGATCTTGTCGCCGACCGAAACGACCGCCGAGAAGCCAATGCCATGCGCCGCCGACCATTCGATCAGGCCCGCCGTAATGGCGCCGGACTGGGATATGAGCGCGAGATCGCCTGCCGGCGGCATGCGGGCGGCAAAGCTGGCGTTGAGCTTGGCGGGCGGCGCCAGAACGCCGATGCAGTTCGGGCCGATGAGCCGGAGACCGGTCTTGCGGGCTGCCTTCTCGGCGGCCTCCGCGAGCGAACCTGCCCCATGTCCAAGTCCTGCCGTGATGATGATCGCGGCAAGCGTGCCTCGTTCACCTGCGGCGGCGATGATGCCGGGCACGGCTGGCGGTGGCGCCGCGATCACGAGCAGATCGGGGGGCGCCGGAAGGTTTTCGATGCTCTTGACGGCTTTGATCCCCTCAATCTCGTCGTAGCGCGGATTGACGAGACCGACCGGTCCGTCGAACCCTGCTTCGCGGAGATTCTGCAAAATGGCGCGGCCTGGCGAAGTGTGGCGTGGGCTCGCGCCGACGACCGCGACCGACCGGGGTGAAAACAGTTTGTCGAGCCGATACGTCGACATCGCGATATCATCCGGTCATCAAGGATTGGCCAAGTCGCATCCGACGGCCTCCAAGGACGTATTCGTCCATCGTCCTACGAAGGTTGATCTATCTCAAATATGACAAATCGAGGTGCGCATCCGGCTGAGAACGGGCCGGCTGCCACCGAAGGCACGAACGTGCCTCGGCGCGGGGGGCGCCAATGCACACTGCGTCAGTTCAGGATGAGGCTCTCGTGCCGGCGGAAGAAGTCCCGCTGCCCGCGGATGTTCTGCCGCCGCAGTGCCTCGGCTTCGGCGGCGTCGCCGCGCCGCATGGCGGCGATCACGCCGCGCACTTCGGTCAGGCCGACTTCCAGCCGGCCGCGCAAAATCAGCGTCCGGCAGATGATGTAGCGGCTACGCACGTCGATGCTGTCGAGCATTGTGCATAATGTCCGGTTGCGGGAACCGGTTCGAACGCGCTCAATCAGGTAGTCGATGTTCTTCAATTGGGCGGCGTAGTCGCCTCTCTGAATAATGTCTTCCATCGGAGAGCCGTAGAGGTCGACCAGGTCCTGCCAACTCTCCGGCGGCTCGTTCTCGGTTGCCTGCCGGAAGCAAAGCCCTTCGAGCACCTCACGGATGCTGAACGTCTCGTAGATTTCCTCAGGCGTGAACCGGGTGACGATGGCGCTGCGGTTCGGCGGCCGAACCACAAGCCCGCGATGTTGTAGCGCCGTCAACACTTCGCGGGCGGTCGAGCGCGAGATGCGGAACTCCTCGCAGATGTCCTGTTCGCTGATGCGGTTGCCCGGATTGATGGCCCGGCTCGCGATGCGGTCGGAGATGGCGCGTACGGCGGGCTCGACCAGTTGCCGCTCGCGCCCCTTAAGCGGCACCACGCCTTTCGGCGAGGGCTTGTCTTTGGCGCGGCACGGCGGGCCGCCGTGGCGGGGTAATCCTTGCGACCTTTCGCCGCTGAGCGCGGACGGACGGCAATGAAATGCTCCGCTTTGTTTAACCCGAAATGCATAAATACTTGTAGCAAGATTGCAACAATCTTGTACACAAGATTTCTTCGGGCTATGAATAGCCGAGTTACGGCTCAGTCCCAATGGGTCCCGAATGGTCAGAATGTCTGGCACAACGCTGTTCGAAAAAATCTGGCAATCGCACATGGTGCGCTCGTTTGGCGAGCGGGCGCTCATTCACATCGACCGCCATTTCGTGCACGAGGGCACCAGCCGCAATGCCTTCGACGGTCTGCGCACACGCGGGCGCGGCGTGAAGAGTCTCGAACTCACATTCGGCGTAATCGACCACGACCCCTCGACGCTGCCGGGCCGCACGGCGCAGACCTACGAGCCGTCGCGCGAGCGTATCGGCGCGATGCAGGAGAACAGCCGTGAGTTCGGCCTGCAACTGTTCGACGTAAATGACCCCGGCCAGGGGATCGTTCACGTGATCGCCACTGAGCACGGCATTGTGTTGCCGGGGATGACAGTCGTGTGTGGCGACAGCCACACCGCGACCAGCGGCGGAGTGGGCGCTTGGGGCTGGGGAATCGGCACGACCGAAGTCGAGCGCGTGTTCGCCACCCAGACTCTCCTTTTGCCGAAACCGAAGACCATGCGCGCCAATTTTCTGGGTAGCGTGGCGGACGGTGTCACGCCCAAGGACCTCATTCTGTATCTGATCGGGCAATACGGTGTGGCGGTGGGCACCGGCTATGCGGTCGAATATGCCGGGCCGGCGATCCGCGCGCTGCCGGTCGATGGACGGTTGACGATCTGCAACATGTCGATCGAGTTCGGTGCGCGCTCCGGAATGATCGCACCGGACGATACCACCATCCAGTTTTTCGACGGTCGGCCTTACGCGCCAAATGGCAAGCTTTGGGACCGGGCGGTCGCCTATTGGCGGACACTGCCGACGGCGGACGGCGCGGTATTCGATCGGGAGATCGATGTGGATTGCTGCGCGATCAAGCCGCAGGTCACGTGGGGAACGTCGCCGCAGGAGGTGATTGGTGTCGACGAGCGGATTCCGGACCCGTCGGAGGTTCAGCCCGAGCGCCGGGCATCGATGACGCAGGCGCTGGCCTATATGGGACTTGAGCCGGGTATGAAAATGGAAGGCCTCCCCATCGACTACGCGTTCATCGGTTCGTGCACCAACAGTCGTCTCTCCGACCTGCAGGCCGCCGCGGCTGTCATCAAGGGCCGCAAGGTACCCGAGACCGTGACGGCGCTGGTGGTCCCGGGTTCATCGCAGGTTAAGGCTGCGGCGGAGGCGGCCGGCCTCGATCGCATCTTCAAGGAGGCCGGATTTCAGTGGCGTGAATCGGGATGCTCGATGTGCCAGACGCTCGGCGGCGACTTCGTGCCGCCAGGCCGCCGCTGCATCTCGACGTCGAACCGTAATTTCGAAGACCGCCAGGGATCGAAGAGCCGCACCCACCTTGCCAGTCCCGCGATGGTAGCGGCGGCGGCGGTGCATGGGCGGATCGTCGATGTCCGGCGGGTCGTGTAGCCGGCGGCATCGAAATGGAAAAATTCACCACGCTCCGGGGTATTGCGGCGCCGCTGATGCGCGCGAACATCGATACCGGCGCGATCATCGCGCCAATCTATATGTTGTCGCGCTCGATCGATCTCGGCCAGAAGTTGTTTTCAAACTGGCGTTATGAGTCTGACGGTGCCGAAAAATCGGATTTCGTCCTGAATCAGCCGCGCTATCGCAAAAGCCAAATCCTGATCGCCGGTCCTAATTTCGGCTGTGGCAGTTCGCGCGAGGGAGCGGTCTGGGCGCTCATGCGTTTTGGTATCCGATGTGTGATCGCGCCGGGCTTTGGCGAAATCTTCTTCAGCAATGCGTGCCAGAACGGTCTGCTTCCGGTCAGGCTCAGCGAGGTCGAGACCGAGCGGCTTGCCGAGGCGGTGGCGGCCGCGCCCGAGCCGATCGTCACCGTCGATCTGGTGCGTTGCATCGTTGCGCCGCCGGACGGCCGAGAGATTCCGTTCACGCTTGCCGAGGACCGGCGCACATCGCTGCTCGAAGGTCTCGATGAGACGTCATTGATCCTGCGGCACGAAAGCGAGATCGATGCCTATCAGGCGTACCTGCGCGTGGAACAGCCGTGGGTGTTTCAATCCAAGGCCAATTCCGGGCGTGGTTGATGGCCGATCGCGGGCCGCCTGGAGCCCGAGCGATAACACAATACCGGCATATCAGCCGGACGATATTGATGGAGGAAAGAACGAATGCGACGCGTCAGCAGAATCCTGATTGCATGTATTTGCGCGGCCGCATTGGTCGCGGGCGCTGTGCCGCGCCAAGCCGTAGCGGAGGCGGCACCCTTCCCGAGCAAACCGATCCGAATCGTGATTCCGTTTGCGGCCGGCGGCTTTGCCGACATTACCATGCGCGTACTTGCCGAGAAGCTCGGCGCGCGGCTGAACCAGCGCGTCTTCATCGAGAACCGGCCGGGCGGCGGCGGCGTCGTGGCGGCGCAGGCGGTGACCAGCTCGCCGGCTGACGGCTACACGCTGTTTGTGCTTGCGGTCGGTACAGCAATGAGTGTCGCGTTGTTCAAATCGCTGCCGTTCGACGCCATCAAGGACTTCGCGCCGATCTCGTCGGTGGCGCAATTCGACATGCTGATGTTGACGAAAGCCTCGTCACCAATCCGCACGCTTGGCGATCTCACAGCGGCGGCGCGCGAGCGCGGAGATAAGATGAACCTTGCAACGACGCTGCCCGGCAGTTCGCAGTTCATGGCGGGTGCTTTGTTCCGATCGGTGGCAAAGGTCAAGATCACCCAGGTGCCGTTTCGGACGACGCCGGACGTGCTTCTGGCGGTGATGCGTGGGGACGTGGACGTTGCGATCGAGTCCTACGGGGCGCTCAAATCCGCAATCGATGGCGGCCAGGTTCGTCCCATTGTCTCAACCGGTACCCACCGGTCCTTGCCCAACGTGCCGACGGCGGCGGAGAGCGGTATGCCGCAGTTCGAAATGCTCGGTTGGAACGCGGTGTTCGCGCCGGCCGGTACGCCGCCGGAAGTGATTGCGCGGCTCAACAAGGAAATTGTCGAGATCGTCGCATTGCCAGATATGCGCAAGCGCATGGCGGAGCTTGGAGGAGAGGCGCACGGCAGCACGCCCGAGGCGCTCGCCGAACACCTCAAGAAAGACATCGCGAAGTGGAAGATGGTGGTCGAGCAGGCCCAGATCGAGCGCCAGTAGGGTTGGCGTTGTGGTGCCAGGGGAGATGCCGGCTGCGTCTGCACGGGTGAGTGATCCATACTGGACCGTTCAGGCTATCGCGGTACGCCCTCGATCGTGAAGGTGCGGAATTTCGCGTACTTGTGACCGACCGTGCGGATATCTTTGTACTCGGCCGAATTGCGCCACGCAGCGACATTTTCGATGCCGTCCCAGGCGATCAGCGCGGCGCGCGATTTCGGCGGCTCACCCTCGATGGTCGCGACCCTGGTGCCTGCCGCCAGGATGCGGCCACCGAACGCCTTGATGTTGGCTTCGGCGCGCGGCAGGTATTCGTGCAGATAGCCGTCGAGGTTCGTCACCTCGATTTCGGCGACGTAGTAGGTGAGCGGCTGCGGCTTGGTCTGGGCGTGAATGCCCTGAACCGCCATGGCACCAAGCCCGACGCCGGCCAGCATCGATAGTGCGACCGTGGATCGAGTTTTCATGACGCTTCTCCTTGAGACATACGAGCACGCCTAGAACGCGCAATGCGGGCTCGCTCAGGGCGCAGTCGGCTTCGCCTTAGCGTCGACCGCCGGCGGCTTTTCGGGCGCCAGCGCGAGCAGCAATGCGGCGATGCACGCAAGCACGAGCCCGACAAGCTTAAGCCGGCCCGGCAGCGTACCGACGGCAATGAGCGAGATGACGGCCGTCATCAGCGGCGCGCCCGCATTGGTGAGAGGCGACACGACAATCGCCTGACCGTAACGGAACGCATAGACCAGCGTCAGCGCACCGATTGCGTTCAAGACCTGGATTCCGGCAGCCAGATAGGGACCGTCCGCGCCCCAGTTGATCGGCCGGCTGAAATCTGTCATCGCCCAGGCGACGGGAGCAAGCATTAGTCCCGTGACCATCATGTAGAAGAAGATGCTCTCCGCGCTCATGGTGCGGTTGGCGAGCTTCATGAAGAAGGCCTGCACGCCCCAGCACCCCATGACGATCAGCGACAACACGAACCAGCCAAGCCCCTTGCTTTCGCCGAGCCCTTGCGGCGAGAAGTCGAACATCGGCAGCGCCAGCAGGGCGAGCGCGATGCCGGCCGCGCCAACGGCGTTCGTCCGCTCGCGAAGCGCGAAATAGGACAGCGCGATGGTGATGACCGGCGACAGCGAGATCACCGGAAAGATCAGGTAGGCGGGCCCGGTCGTCAGCGCATAGAACAGCACCATCTGGCCGCCGGCGCCGAGCAGCCCGATGATCATGCCGTAGAGTACCGAGCGCGGGTCGTGGTCGAGCCGCCAGCCGGTGCGCGCGAGGGCGTAGAGCGACGGCGGGATCATCGTCAGCGACCAGACGCAATAGACCAGCGTTTCGGGAAAGCCGCGTTGCGCGGAGATGTCGGTGAATGCGCCCCAGAAGCCCCACAGGATCGTGGTGGCGAACGCATAGAGCAGCCACGTCTTCGCTCCCGTCGCGCGAGGCACAACAGCGTCCGCCACCGTCACGTCCCATCGAGCGGCGCCGCCGCCAGCAGGAGGAAGTGTTCGAACGCGACCGGCAACCGGTTGTCGGATGCCGATGCGGTCCCGAGCGTCTTTCCCGTCCAGTAGTCCGTCACGGTGTAGCGGCCGCCGCCAAGCCCGCGCAGCTCGACCGAGCCGTCCCAGCGATCGGCGTAGAAGGCGTAATAGTACCGGCCGTCCTTCGCGATGGCGTGAGCTTCGGGCTTGTCGAAGCCGATGTCGTAAAGCTCGCCGAGGTAGCGCCCTTCGGGCAGTCTTTTCTCATTATAGAGCGCGATCCAGCGGCGCCATTCCGCTTCGCGTTGCTTGGTCAGCAGCAGATCGCTGCCCGGCTTCGGATCGCGCGGCCAGGTGAACTTGGTGGACACGACACCGCCGACGCCGACCGTCGAGGCGAAATCGTCCCCGCCATCGCTGAGCTCCACGTGATCGCCCGCATACGCGGCCGAAGGTCCCATCAGCGCCTTGATGGTCTTGCCCTTGCACCGCACCTGTTCGGACGACAACGGATCGGACCCGACTGCCTGGTTCATGTAGGGCATGTTGTGGACCGCATAGGACGTGCCGCACGGGCAGAGCTCGATCACCACGTTCGGGTTGATCGCGGTCGCCTCCTCGTAGACCGCCTTCCAGAGATCCTGCAGCTTCTCGACCAACTCTTCAGGCCGCGCGTGGTTATGCGCCGGGATTGTAGCAGGGCGCGACGCCGTTGAGATGCTGGCCGTCGATCTTCAGCCCCTCATAGCCCCACTCGCCCACAATCTTGCGGATAAGCGCCTTGGTCAGTTCGACCGTCTTCGGGTAGGCGGGGCACAGAACCAGGCTGTCCCAGCCGGTCACGTCCTGCGGCGTGCCGACCTTGTCCAGCAGCAGCAGGTCGGGATGGTCGCGCAGCAACTCGGTTCCGGGCTCCGCTGCCAACGGCGCGACCCAGAGCCTGGGTCTCATGCCGGTATCCTTGATGGACTTGACCAGCGCGATCATGTCGGCATCGCCGCGCGGAAACTTCTTCGGATTGAGATACCAGTCGCCCAGCGCGGTCTGCCAGCCGTCGTCCAGCACCGCCCAGCCAATGCCAAGCTCGCGCGCCTTCGGCAGCGTGCCCAGCACCTGATCGACGGAAAAATCGTGCTCATAGCCCCAGCCGCACCAGACCGGCTCATAGGCGGGAGCAGGGATCTTTGCCTGAGCCATTCCGCGCTCGGCGAGGATCCGGCGATAGGCTGCCGAGCGTCGGGAAAAAATCGCCGCGATGAACGGTCACGAAGGTCTCGAACGTCGTCAAGCCTTCACCGGGCGCAAGCCGCATGGCGTGATTGCATTCGACCGCAACGCGCGCGCCGGCCGTCGTTACGGTGAGCGGCAATGACACGAGCTTCGGCACGGTCTCGACGTGACCGACCGCCAGTCCGCAATCGCGCCGCCAGACATCGACGACAGGCGTGCCGCCACCGTAGTCGGGCGCATTCATCCCCATGAAGTTGCGCTGATCGAATCCGTCGTGCAGTTGCTGCACCCAATCCCGGCGATCGACGTAGGACGCGCCCGAGTAAGACCAATAGTCGAGCGCGCCGCCGGGCGCCGGCTTCAGGACATGCGCGCCATTGGTCCAACTCTCGAATCGCGACTGTCGCTGTGCCTGCGTTGCGATAGGAAACATTCAAGAGCGCAAAACCGGGATGACGATCGTAGAGGAGGATGCTGATCTCCTTCTCGATCCCGTTGTCCGCGACGCCCTTCAGGACATGGCGGGTGCCCCGTCCGTGGACATCTTCCAGCGGCTGGCTGTGCTGGTCGAGGAACCGGAAGCGATCGATGCGCGTGCCATCCGCGAGTTGGAGTGTCTCGCTGGCATCGAAACCGGTGAGCGGACGGAGGCCGTCGCCTTGACGCGCGAGGACGCGGCAGCGCAGCGACGAATCGAACTCCAGGTTGATCATGGCGTCGCCGACCGGCGCCGGCACATCGGCTGCGGATGCGAAACGGCTGCCGAGGCTGTTCAGGCTCGCGCTCGCAACCGAGCCGGCCAGCAGTTTGAGGACCGTGCGCCTGCGGGCGGTCGGCGCTTTCCGTGAGTGCACAATCCCTCCTGTGGGAGACACGTCGTCAGCCAGATTCGCCCCTTGGATTCAGCAATATGCTTGCACATTCTTTTGCGCCAAGGCAAACGGGTTGCCGTCCGCCGAACGGCCGGCGCAGCCGCAGAGAGCATGATTTGAAGGCGATCCTCGACCTTATCGCGCGCCACAAGGCCGGCGAACCGTGCGGCATATTTTCCATCTGCTCCGCGCATCCGCTGGTGATCGAGGCGACGTTTCGCCACGTCCTGCGCTCCGGTGCGCCGTTCGCGCTGATCGAGGCAACGTCAAACCAGGTCAATCAGGACGGCGGCTACACCGGCATGAAGGCGGCGGACTTCCGCGACTTTGTCCATCGCATCGCGGATCGCGTCGGCCTGCCGAGAGATCGCATTCTGCTCGGCGGGGACCATCTCGGTCCCAACGCCTGGCAATCGCTATCCGCCGAAGAGGCGATGGCGCGGGCCGAAATCTTGATCGACGATTATGTCAGCGCAGGCTTCCGCAAAATCCATCTCGATTGTTCGATGTCGTGCGCGGATGATCCCGTGCCGCTTGCGGACAAAGCGGTCGCCGACCGCGCGGCGCGGCTCTGCGCGGTCGCCGAGCGCGCCTATGTGCGGATAGGCGGTGAGCCTCCGGTCTATGTGATCGGCACCGAGGTGCCGGTGCCGGGCGGCGCCGCGGAAGATCTGGACACGCTTGCCATCACGACGCCCGATGCGGCGCGTGCGACGATCGACATCCATCAGGCGATTTTCGCCAACGCCGGCCTCGCCGATGCATGGCCACGGGTGATCGCTGCCGTTGTCCAGCCTGGCGTCGAATTCGATCATCGCCAAGTCGTCGCGTATTCGTCCGCGAAGGCCCAGGCGCTGAGCCGGATGATCGAGGGGCGCGAAGGCATGATCTTCGAAGCCCATTCGACCGACTATCAAACCCGGTCGGCGCTCGCCGCCCTGGTGCGAGACCATTTCGCCATTCTAAAGGTTGGCCCGGGTGTGACCTTTGCGCTCCGCGAAGCGCTCTGGGGGCTCGACGCGATCGAACACGAATGGATGGAGCCGGGCCGGGCGTCCGGCTTCCGCGATGTCGTCATCGCCCGCATGAAGGCCGAGCCGCGGCACTGGGCGAAGTACTATCATGCCCGCGGGGCGGCTCTCGACTACGAATTGCAATACAGCTTGAGTGACCGCATCCGTTACTACTGGTCCGACCCCGAGATTGTTCGCGCGCAGGATACGATGTTTGACAACCTTGCCCGGAACCCGCCACCTACCGCATTGATCAGCCAATATCTGCCGATCGCCTATGCGGCGCTCAGGGACGGGTTGATCGATAACGATCCGGCGCAGCTCGCCATGGCGCATGTGTGGGCGGTGCTCGACGATTATCATGCCGCGGCGATGCCAGGGAAGGGGTCGCCTCATGGCTAAGCTCGGCCGCGATGAAGATGAACTGCAGGCGCTGGGCGGGCTCTGGACCGCGCGGGAGATCGCGCAGCAGCCGGCGATGCTGCGCGAAACTCACAAGATTTTGGTCGCGCGCAAGCCGGCGCTCGACAGCTTCCTCGGCCCGCTGCTCGCTCGCGCCGGCTATGCGCGTGATCCTGAGCGGCGCCGGCACGTCCGCGTTCATCGGCGAATGCCTCGCCCCGTATCTTGCCGCGAAGTTGCCGTGCCGCGTCGAGGCGATCGCCGACGACCGATCTGGTCTCCGCGCCTTATCTCTATTTCGAGAAGGACACGCCGACGCTGCTGGTTTCGTTCGGCCGCTCCGGCAACAGCCCGGAAAGCATCGCCGCGATTGACCTTGCCGACCAGTTTGTTGACGACATCCATCATCTTGCGATCACCTGCAACCCTGAAGGCGCGCTGGCTCGCAGGTTCGCAACGGCCGGCAACGGAATGGCGATCTTGCTCCCCGAGGAGACGCATGACCGAAGCTTTGCGATGACGTCGAGCTTCAGTTGCATGATGGTTGCGGCGCTGGCGGCGCTCTCGGGTATCGACGGCATGGCCGTACGGGTCGATCGGATGGCGCGGGCTGTCGAGACCGTTATCGCGACGCAGGCGGAGGCGATGAAATCGCTTGCCGGCAAGGGATATGAGCGTGTGGTCTATCTCGGCAGCCATGGGTTCAAGGGACTGGCGCGCGAAGCCGCGCTCAAGCTGCTCGAACTCACCGATGGTGGAGCGATCGCTGTCTATGACTCGCCTCTTGGATTCCGGCATGGCCCGAAGACGATCGTCAACGACCGGACGCTGGTGGTGATCTTCGTGTCCAATCACGCCTATACGCGCCGCTATGACCTCGATCTCCTGGAGGAGATTTGGCGCGACGGCCGGCATGGCGGATTGCTCGCGGTCTGCGGCCGCGATGACGGGATACCGGCCGGCATTGCACGGCTCTTGATTCCCGCGATGGCGGATGCGGAGGATGTCGACCTGCTGATCCCGTTCATTGCCGCCCCGCAGATATTTGCATTCGAGGCGTCTCTCGCGCGCGGTCTTTCGCCGGATACGCCCAATGTGTCCGGCACCGTCAATCGCGTGGTGCAGGGCGTGCGCATTCACGCTGCCGGGTGATGCCGTGAGCGCGCCTCTCTTCCTCGGCGTCGATGGCGGCGGTACGAAAACGCAGTTCGTTTTGATCGATGGCGACGGCAGGCTGCTTGGCTCGCACGCCGGGCCGAGCTCGTATCATCTCGAAGTGGGTCTGGACGGTGTACGTCGCGTGCTGGCCGACGGACTAGCCGTGTTGTTCGGCCAGGCGGGGATCGACGGCAGCGCCATCACGCATGCCTTTTTCGGTATCCCCGCGCATGGCGAAGACAGCGCGGCGCAGGTTCAGCTTGACGCCATGCCGGAGCTATTGCTCGGGCATCGCCGCTATCGATGCGGCAATGATATGGTTTGTGCCTGGGCCGGTTCGCTGGGCGGCAATGACGGCATCAACATCGTCGCCGGAACCGGCTCGATCGGGTATGGCGAGCGCCAGGGACAAACCGCGCGTGCCGGGGGCTGGGGCGAAGTCTTCGGTGACGAAGGCTCGGCTTACTGGATCGCCGTGCAGGGCCTGAATGCCTTCACGCGGATGAGCGACGGCCGTCAGGCGAAGGGCCCGCTGTATACTGGTTTCCGGCAATCATTCGGTTTGAATGCCGATCTGGATTTGTGCGCCAAGGTCATGAATGCGCCCGACCGGGGTCGTATCGCCGCCTTGTCTCAGCTCGTTGCCGGCGCAGCGCATGACGGTGACGTTGCCGCCATCCGGATTTTCGACGAGGCGGCTCGCGAACTTGTGGCCATTGTCGACGCGGTGCGCCGGGCCTTGGGGTTCGATCCAACGGAGCGGGTTGCGGTTTCCTATTCCGGGGGCGTGTTCAACGCCGGCGCGTTGATTCTCAAGCCTTTCGAACTGCTTCTCGACCGGCAAGCCGGCAGCTACCGTCTCCATGCGCCGATCGTCACGCCAAGCTTCGGGGCGGCGGTTTATGCCGCGAAGCTTGCCGGCCAGCCGTTTTCGGTCGCGGCGATAGAACGTCTCAGGGGCTATGACAACGAGCCGCGCTGAACGCGTCATTGGATCTACATTGCGTGAACCGTCGCGAAGGCGCCACAATAGCTCAACACTATTCTTGCAGTTGCCATAATGTCGGTGGCGACGTGGATCATTGCAGAGAGCGGCGAGATGAAGATCATTGCTGTCGGAACGGTTCTGCTGACGACCGGATTGGTCCTTGCGCCATCCGCCTTCGCGCAAACGGAAGGCGTTCCGCCCAACGTCATCGAAAGCAAGCCGGCGTCCGATCGAGCAGACACCGTTAAGTCACGCTCGGACACGGACCTCAGCTTCACGTTTCGGCAGACGGCCTCGCCATCCGGCCCGCAGGAGGAAATACCCATGGCTCCGCGGGTTGATAACGCCGCCAACAATCCGCCGGTGGACCGGGCGACCAGCAAATAGCCGCGCGGCTGTTGCGGGTGCCGGATCGCTCGTGTCCCGATTCTGACATTCGCATCCCGCTTCGGTGGGTTCATCTGGCGAATGTTAGTATCAAAGGACCATTGGCAAGTATAACTCGCTAGTAGAGTTTTGGATTTGACGCTCGCTTCGCGGTGTCGCGGCGCGGTGGCTAGCCAGTGTCAAATCCACTCCATCAAATCCACTCCACTAGCCGCCGCTCAGGGTCCAGGTGATCCGGGGCAGGTTCGGCGCGACCTTGATCATCCGGAACCTTGCGGATTCCTGACCGGCCGGGCAGGACGGAGTCCCCGCGGTGCTTCGGAAGAATTTGTCGTGGTCGATGCACTGCGGCGTCGCGGTCTGGTCGTCGTCCGGCGCGCTCCAGGTGACGATGCGGTCATCGTTGGTTTCGCCATAGGCGTAATAATAGATCTTATCTCTCTGAAAGCTTCCGACAATCGCGCAACCGTAATCTGGGACAGGGTACCAGCCGTCGACGATCCAGTTCTGGGCGTCCTTCCGGTGGACCAAAGCGACCAGTACGTTGGAGTATGCGCTGGTATTGCAGAATGCCAGTTGGAATGGCTGCTGCTGCTGCTGCTGCTGCTGCGCCTGCCCCGGACCGATCAATGCGAAGACGACCGCACTGCACGCAATGGCGGCCGGCGCGTTCAGGAATTTCATTGTGGGGCTCCTGGCGTGGAATTCACCGTTTCTCTGCGCTCGTCTAGGTTGGATGTTCCGATGCACAAATCAGTGTCCGGCGATGATGCCGCCGGGCTTACGTGATCACTTCCCGCCACGCAGGTGCCAGGTGATGCCTGAAGACGAGGGATCGACGTCCCTCCTGTAGAAGTTGACCGCAGCCTGCCCCGCCTGACATCGGGATGCCGCCACCAGATCGAAGGCGTTCACCGGATCGATGCACTGCTTGGCGGCGGTCGGGTCCTTGTCGCTGGCGTGCCAGGCGGCCTTACCATTGTTGCCCTCCGCGTAATAATACGCCCGGTCGCCGTAAAACGAGCCGATGAGGTTGCAGCCGTTGTTGGGGATCGAGAACCAGCCGAGCGCATGCCATTTCTGCGGGTCCTGGGCCTGGCGAACCAGCAAAGCCACCGAGACATTGGTGACTGCGCTGTGGTTGCATACCGCCAGGGTGAAGAGCTTCGACTGCTGCTGCTGCTGCTGTTTCAGCAGTGCGGTCTGCTGCGGCGAAAATTTCAGCCACGGCCGCCCCTGCACCTTCTTCATCTGCTCCTGATCGACGTACGGCAGCACGGTTTTCTCGAACGCGCTCTTGATCTGCTGATACTCACGCGAACAATTTGCCGCACGGGTCTTCGGCAAGTCGCCCTTGTCAAGGAGGTCCTGGAACAGCTTCGGGTCCCCGCCGTAAGCAAGGCAAAGCGAGTTGTAGTACCGCTGCAGGCCGGTCCCGTGCTCGTCCGAATACAGCGGAGCCCCGAAGGCAAACCAGACCTTATAGAGGTAGGCATTACCCCTGACGATGGTGCGCGCGACATCCTTGTTGAATTGCAACGCAATGAAGGTGGAGATCGCGTCGGCTGCATCCTCCTCGCGGCCCATCACCGGAACTTCGGTCATGTCGAACACGGCATGACCGAGTTCGTGCAGGATCACGCCGACCAGCGCGCCGACCACGACTTCTTCGTAGCTGAAGTCGGTCGGCTCGCCCTGCTTCGGTCCAACTCGTTCGATTGCTTCGACGAACTCGTAGCAGAGTTCGATGCGACGCCTTGAGGGAACGTACTGCGCATTGACGAAGCCGCACTCAAGCGCGACCATCGAAAAATTGTGCGGCAACCGCAGTGGCGACAGAAACTGGCTCAATTGCTCCAGAAACTGAAATTGCCGCAAACGGTCCGCCGTTGCGACGTACTTGAGGCTCTTGGGCGCAATGTAGCTGTATTCGATCTTGCTGTTGATCGGCGCGGGAGCCTGCGAATGCGCCGGTGCGCCCGACAAGCCAAGCCACGCCAAAGCAAATGCCAGAAGCCGCATGCTGACGGTCGGGTTCATCACAGCTTCGCGTGTGGGCATAACGGCAACCTGCATATTCCCGGTCTCGCGTCGGTCATCGTACGTCCTTCGGCAGCAGCCACTCGCGGGCCCTGACCGCTACCAGCAACTGGGGGTCGACGAACGGCATGATGCGGAGGTTGAACGCCTTGCGGACCTGCTCGTACTCGCCTCTGCATCGCCGTGCGCGCGGAATGGGCAGGATCGGATCCTGGTTCTGGGCGGCAGTCACCAGAAACCGGAAGGAGATCGGTTCGCCTCCGTAGGCGATGCACAAATAGTTGTAGAACCGCTGCTCCTCGGGCGAGTTGACGTCGGCGAACGCGCTCCCGGTCCAAGTTTTCTTCGACGCATCGAAGAATGTCGCGGTTGCGGTGATCGTCCTGATGGCGAGATCCTCGCCAAAATTCAGCAACACGAACGCCGACAGCCGGTCGGCGGCATCGCCGGCGCGTCCCCACACTGGAAACTCCAGGATATCGAGTATCGCTTGTGCGATTTCGTACATGGTCGCCTGGACGAAGGCACCGGCGACCGCCGATCTCCGGGAATCCGCACTTAGCCCTGTGGCGACCCTCTCGATCTGCTCGAGCAGTTCGTAGCAAACCGTGGCAACGCCATCCATCTTGTAAGGACGACGCTGAGCCCCGCATTGATCGATCTGAATGGTGAGCTTCTTCGGCAATCGCAACGGCGTCAGGAATTGGCGCAATTCCTCAAGCACCCTGCGGTCTTTCAGCCGATTATAGATCGGCTGGTACTCGCGCTTTTGCGGCGGACGGTACGCGATTTCGACTTGAGGGTTCTGGGATGTTGCGATGTCCTGCGCGGCAGCGCCTACCACCGGCAGGTTCAGAAAGACCAGCGTAAGAGCTGCTATACTGACCAGGAACTTCACCGCGGCGCACTCTTGCTGGAATGGTCGAAGAAAGTCGGCTTTCATAAGATACACACACACAGGCCGGGCCTGTCAATTCGCCCCGTAAGTTCGTCTGAGGTGGTTGGCGCCGGGTTCGGTGAGGCCGGGCCCGGCGTGACTTAAAGCTTGCGGATGCCGCCCCTAGGCTGCTGAATTGCGCCGGACATTCGACTTCTTGACCAGCGCACCCTCGGTCGATTTTCGCTCGCATGGAGTTGTTGATCGACGGGTCGCAGTTCGCGGCAAGACCAGCGTCCGTTGTGCGCGATTTGCGAACTACTCGGTGATGCCGACGAGTTGCGCAAGCCGCTCCGGATCGGCGCGCAGCGTCGCGGAATCGTCGTCGTAGACAATGCGGCCCTTGCTCATGACGACGGTGCGTTCGGAAAAGTCGAGCGCGACGCGGCTGTTCTGCTCGACCAGGATGATCGACAGCGCACTCTCGGTACGTAGCCGCAAAAGAACCATCGTCAGCGTCTCGACGAGCACCGGCGCCAGCCCTTCGGTCGGCTCGTCCATGAGCAGTACGGTTGGGTTGGTCAGCAGCGCGCGCGCAATCGCCAGCATCTGTTGCTCGCCGCCGGAGAGCTGGTTGCCAAGATTGCCGAGCCGTTCCTCGAGATTGGGAAACAGCTCGAACATCCGCTGCGGCGTCCACGGTCCTGGCCGTGCGGCGACTTCGAGATTCTCGCGCACGGTCAGGGATGGAAAGATTTCGCGCTCCTGCGGCACGAAGCCGAGCCCGGCGCGCGCGCGGCGGTAAGGCGGCAGGCGGTCGATGCGCTCGCCGCCGAACGACAGCTCGCCGCTGTGCAGCGTGGTGTGCCCCATGACGGTCGCCAACAGCGTCGTCTTGCCGACGCCGTTGCGGCCGATCACGCTGATACTTTCGCCCGGCGCGATGGTGAGATTGATATCTTCGAGCACGACCGTCTCGCCGTAGCCCGCGGATACGTTGCCGAGTTTGAGCGCACTAGCCATGGGCGGCGGCCTGACCGAGATATACGGCTCGGACGTCGGGATTGGCACTGATTTCCTTCGGACTACCTTCCGCAAATATGGTGCCGTGCACCAGCACGGTGATCCGCTCGGCGAAACGAAATACCAGATCCATATCGTGGTCGATGATCAGGACGCCGATATGGGCCGGCAGCGCCGTGATGGCGTCAAGAATGATGTGGCTCTCCGCGCTCGGCACGCCCGCCGCCGGTTCGTCGAGCAGCAAGACTTCGGGCTTGAGCCCAAGCGCAATCGCAAGTTCGACCAGGCGCTGGCGGCCGTAGGGCAACTCCGAGATCAAATGATGGGCATCGTCCTGCAGCTTCAACGTCTCCAGGAGGTGCATCGATTCTTCGATGACTTCAGCATGGCGTCCCGCAGGGCGGAACATCTCCGGCGCCACACCGAGCCGTTCGGCAACCGGGATATAGACGTTTTCCAGAACCGAGAGGCCACGGAACAGCCGGTTGATCTGAAACGTGCGCGCGATGCCCTGCTTGACGCGCGCGGCCTGCGCCATGTTCGTGATGTCGCGGCCCTTGAGCAGGATCGTGCCCGAGTTCGATCGTAAGGTGCCCGTGAGCAGGTTGACGAATGTGGTCTTGCCGGCGCCGTTGGGGCCGATCAGTGCGTGGCGGGCGCCGGTGTCGAGCGTGAAGTTGATGTCGCTGGCGGCAATCAGCGCGCCAAAACTGCGGCCAAGCTGACGGGTTTGCAGCAGTGGCGCGGTCATGACGCAGGCGTCTTTGCGGCGCGGCGGGTGAAGAGTGCCGCGAATATGCCGAGGATGCCGTTGCGTGCAAACAGCGCGATGACGACCAGCAGGAGGCCGAGGCCCAACTGCCAGGCGGTCGGATAGATGCGCGCGAGGAAGTGCGCGAGGACCATGTACGCTACGGCGCCGACGAAGGCGCCGTAGAGCCGGCCATAACCGCCGAGCACAAGAATGATGAGCACGGTCGCCGCGCGATCGAGCCCGAAGACGCTCAGATTGACATAGGCGTTGGTCTGCGCCCACAGGCCGCCCGCGACGCCCGCAATGGCTGCCGAGATGGTGTAGCAGACGACCAGGCGCCATCGGACCGGCGAACCGACCGCAGGCATGCGCAGTATGTTTTCGCGGATTCCGGTCAGGCTCTGACCGAACGGCGAATAGACCAGCGTGCGCACGAACACGAAACACACGAACAGAACGACGAGGGAATAAATGTACTGCGTATTGGCATAAAGCGGATTGAATTCGAAGCGTCCGAGCAACGGCGGGATTGGCAGGCTGGGGAGACCGTCGAAGCCGCCGGTAAAGTCGTGGCCCATGTTCGCGCCTTCCTCAAGCAACGCCATCGTGCAGAGCGTGAGCATGAGGAGCGTGAGGCCTTGGGTGCGCAGCAGTACCAGTCCGGACACGAGACCGATGACAGCGGCCGCAGCGGCAGCGAGCATCAGGGATGTGATCGGCTCGTTCCAGATGCCGTGAAACGCGAGGAGGCCGACCGTATAGGCGCCGGTGCCGAAGAACGCCGCATGGCCCAGCGTCACAATTCCCGCATAGCCGAGCGCGAGATCGAGCGAGAGGGCGAACAGAACCGCAATCAGAAGCTCAGTGCCGAAACCGAGATAATTCGGGTAGAGGAAATAGAAGGCAATTGCCAAAAGCCAGGGGAGGGGCTCCCACCAGCGCAGACGGTGACGCCCCATAAGGGCGCGAGCGCCAGGATTGTCGCGCCACGAGCTAGCTGGCGCTCTATCGGACACGGGGGTGTCGGTGGTGCTCATGTCTCTTTCCTCCCGAGCAAGCCCTGCGGCCGCCATAACAGCAGAAGGATAGCGAGCACGTAGATGAACAATGTGCCGCCCTTCGGGAGATAGAGCTTGAGAACAAAGTCGAGCACGCCGATCAATAGCGATGCATAGAACACGCCGAGCACGCTGCCGAGGCCGCCCACCGACACGGCGATCAGAAAATACACCAGATACTTGAGCGCGTATTGCGGATCGAGACCAAGAAATTCCGCGCCCAGGCCGCCGCCCAGGCCCGCCATGCCGCTGCCGAAGGCGAACGTGATCGTGAACAAGCGATCGATGTTGATGCCAAGGGACGCCGCCATGCGCCGGTTGTCGACAGCCGCGCGGATCTGAACACCAACGCGCGTGCGCTCGAAGCCGAGCCAGATCGCCAGCATGATCACGGCCCCGGCCGCGATCAGGAAGATGCTGTAGGTGCGGTATTCGGTAAATCCGAGATTGATTTGGCCGCGCAACTCGGCCGGCAGGGTAAGTGGCTGGCTTTCGGGGCCGACAATGAGCGTAATCGATGCGATGAAGACGAATACCAGGCCGATGGTGAAGAGAACCTGGTCAAGCTCGCTCGCCCGATAGAGCCGGGAATAGAACAGCCGCTCGAACACCACGCTGACCGCCGCGGTGACGATGAAGCCAAGCGCCAGCGCCGGCGCGAAGCCAAGCCCTGCGTTGTTCATCGACAACACGATCACGTAACCGCCGAGCATGGCGAACGCACCATGTGCGAGGTTGACGAAGCCCATGACGCCCATCGTGACGGACAAGCCGACCGACACGATGAACAGCACCATGCCGGCGGACAACCCGCCCAACAGGATGCTCACGACGTCAATGCCGAAGATCACGAATTATTCGCCCCACGCCTGCGCGGTGGGGCCGTCGCCGCCTTGGCAAGGCGACGGCCCCGTCCGCAATCGTTGTCGACTTATGAACTCCTCTTACTTTTTGGGAGCGCACGGGCCGATCTTCAGCTCCTTGCACTTGTCCTTCACGTGATCAATCTGGCCGATCACCTTCTGGTGGAGCTTGCCGTCACTGCCCATCACGACCTCGGACAGATACTCGTTCATGATGATGTCACGGGTTTCCGGATCGATCATGATCGGGCCCTGCGGGCTGTCGAATTTCCAGCCCTTGAGTGCAGCCACGGCTTCATCGCCGCCCATCTTGCCTTTGGTGGCCTGGGCGGCGTGCACGATGGCGGCCATACCAACATACGCGCCGACGGCCATGAAATCCGGCGTCGAGTCGGCGCCGTAATCCTTCTTCCACGCCGCGACAAATTTCTTGTTCTCCGGATTGTCGAGATCGGCGGTGTAGTGGTGCATCGTGATCATGCCGACTGCGGCCGGACCCATCGCCTGCAGCTTGGTGTCCTGCGTGATGTCGCCCGGGCCGATCAGCTTGATGCCGGCAGCGCGCATACCGAGTGCGCCATAGGTCTTGGCCACCGCCGAAGCGTGGTCGCCGGCCGGCACGAAGACGAAGAACACGTCCGGCTTCTTGTCCTTGGCGCGCTGGAAGAAGGGCGTGAAATCGGGCACCGCGCCCGCGCCGCCCATCGGGATCGCGTCGACAACCTTGCCGCCATTGGCTTCGAACCCGCGCTTGAATGCCTCGAGGCTGTCCTTGCCGGGCGGGAAGTCGGTGTAGCCGACCACGGCCGTCTTGGCGTGCAGGATCTTGGCTGCTGCCTCGCCCAAGGCGTAACCGGCATGCCACATGCTGAATGCGGTGCGGACGTATTCGGGTGCCAAGTTGGTAATGAACGCCGTGCCGGCATTCATGATCACCGCAAGCTTCTTGCCTGCAGCGACGATCGGCGCCGAGGCGATGGCGTTGGGGGAGTAGACCCAGCCGGCGAGCGCGTCGACCTTCTCCTGCGTGAGCAGTTCCTGTACCGCGGTCTTGGCGTCGGCGCCGGCCGGGTTCTTGGCGTCGCGTTTGATGGTCTTGATCGTGTAGGGTTTAACCTTGTCGGCATTGAGCTTGAGATACTGCTCCATGCCACGGTCCATCTGCTGGGCGAACTCGGCTCCGATGCCGGTAAAGGGCAGCACGACGCCGACCTTCACCTCCTGCGCATGGGCGACGCCCGCGGCGAGCGCGAGCCCCATGCCCGCAACTAACATCCGTCTGATCATCCTATTCCTCCTATGGAAGGTTCGCTTGTTCTGGAATTTGGCTGCCGGAATTATTATCCGGCTTTCACCGATATAGTTGCCGTCCAAGCTCGACCTCAACGGCCACTGGCTGCGGCCGGCCGCCGCGGCGTTTACCACACTGCACTCCGGCTATTGTCCGGCCGTCCTTACGCGAACGCTCCGGAATTGTAACCGGTGATCTTGGCCACTATAGCGATATTCTTGACAGGGCGTACACTGGCGCCTTCGACGCAGCCGTTGGCGTCTATTGCGGTAGGCCGGCTCGTAGCGCAAGTCCCCGGACCGACCTCCGCTGGCCCCGAATCTTGAGCCTGCGGGCAGGGCCTCGCACGGACCGGTCCGGTTCGCCGTGCGCTTGGATAATCCCGCTAACCTTGAGGATCGGAAATGGTTGCGCCCCGCCCGGCGTCACGCTCAAGATCGCAATTAACAAATGCTGCCTGCTCGGGTGGCGCACAGGGTTTGGCGCGATGAAAGTCATCATCGTCGGCGGCGGCATTGGCGGTCTCACCACCGCGTTGATGCTGCACGCGCGCGGTATCGATTGCGAGATTTACGAACAGGCCGACACGGTTCGGGAGCTTGGCGTCGGCATCAATACGCTGCCGCATGCGATCAAGGAACTGGCGCAACTTGGGCTGCTGGACCGGCTCGACGCCGTCGGCATCCGCACCTACGAGTTGTTCTACACCAACCGTTTCGGCCAGGAAATCTGGCGCGAGCCGCGCGGCACCGATGCAGGCTATGACGTGCCGCAATTCTCGATCCACCGCGGCAAGCTGCAAAGCGTGATCTATCAGGCGGTGCGGGCGCGGCTTGGGGAATCCAGAATTCACACCGGCCACCGTCTTGGCTCGTACACGCAGGACGACGGGGGCGTGACCGCGTATTTTTTCGACCGCCACGGGGCCCACCGCAAGACGGTGCGTGGGGATATCCTGATCGGTGCCGACGGCATCAACTCCTATGTGCGCGAGACGCTATTCCCGAACGAAGGCCCGGCGCGCTGGAACGGCATCATGCTGTGGCGCGGCGCCAGGGACTGGCCGGCTTTCCTGACGGGCCGTTCGATGATCGTTGCCGGCGGGCTGGCGGCGAAGTTCGTGCTTTATCCGATCGGCGCCGGGACTGCGCCGGATCGCCGCCTGACCAACTGGGCGGTCACCGCCAAGGTCGGTCCCGATAACAGCGTGCCGCCGGCCAAAGAGGACTGGTCGCGGCCGGGCCGCTGGGAAGATCTCGGGCCGCATCTCAAGCGCTTCCGGATCCCCTACGTCGACGTCCAGCACCTGATCGAGGCCACGGGCGAGTTCTGGGAATTTCCGATGTGCGACCGCGACCCGCTGCCGCGCTGGTCGGATGGCCGCGTGACGCTGTTGGGTGATGCAGCGCATCCGATGTATCCGGTCGGCTCCAACGGTGCGTCGCAGGCGATCCTCGATGCGCGCTGCCTGGCCGATTTCCTGGTCACCGCCGAACATCCGGCCGCAGCGCTGTGGGCCTACGAGCAGGAGCGGCTGCCGATGACGGCGCAGATCGTGCACATGAACCGCAAGGGCGGCCCGGAGGGCGTGATCGACGTGGTCGAGGAACTCGCGCCCGAGGGCTTCGCCAACATCGACGACGTACTGTCGAACGATGCGCGCAAGGCCATCGTGCGGGGCTATGCGTCGACGGCGGGCTTTGCGCAGGCGCAGGTCAACAAGGCCGGCCGGAAAGGCCGCCTAATCACGCGCCCGGAGGCGGGGGCAGGAACATCACCTCGTGCTTGGCGGCGAGTGCGACGACTTCGTCGGGGGTCTGCTCCTTCATCGAGTGGATGGCCCAGAACAGGTCATAGAGACGCCGCGTCGGCGTCACCCAGAAGAAGCACTTCACCGGCTGGTCGGTCTTGTTAAAGATGCCGTGTGCCTGGTTCATCGGCAGCCGGATCAGATCGCCGCTGGTCGCCACAAAGTCGTGTCCCTCCAGCACAAGGTCGAACCGGCCCTCGAACACGTAGATGAATTCGTCCTGCGTCGGATGGATATGCGGCGGCACGAAGGTCCCGGGCGGGAAGGTCGCGTGCCAGGCGAAGCTCGCTTCACTGAGCTGCTTGGGCACGTAGGTCTGCCCCAGAATATTCCAGCTGATCCCGTCAATGCCGGTGCCGGCCTTCGTGATGCCTGCCGTCATCGGGTTCATGAGCGCGCGCTCCCATCAGGTTTGTTGTCGCGAATTCATTTAACCATGAAACAATCACGCGAGAAACCTTTGCCGGTGGCGCCGACGGTCTTTTCGAGAAATAGCGTAAAGCGGTAACCACTCGCGCCGACGCCATCAGCCGGATCGATCAACGCCGCGACGGTCAGTTTGTCGCGAGGAAGCAACCGCTGTAGGAGTTAGTCTTACCGCCTATTTCGTCGCAGAAATGAGATCGACGAGATCGCGCGTCAACGCTCCCTCCGGGTTGACGATCTCATCGAGGATCGAAAAATGATGATGTCCTGGCAGCGTCGTTAATCGGACCGGCAGGCCACGCGCCTGCGCGGCCTCGGCAAAAATCTGCGACTGCCGTTTGAGCTCGGGCAACTCGCCGCCGCCCACAGCGAGCCGGAGCGGGGGGCTTTCGTTCGACAGGGTGTTGAGCGGGCTCAAGGTGTCGATCTCGGTCTGATCGAGTCCGAGCTTGTCGTTCAGTTCACCAAGCGCGATCGGCTCCAGATCGTATATCCCGCTGATCGGAATGCCGCCACGGAAAGATGGATGGCTCGAAACCGCCGCGGTGAGATGCCCGCCTGCCGACCAGCCGCCAACAAATATTGCGCGCGGATCGAACCCGAAGTCGCCGGCATGCTCACCCAGAAACGTCAGCGACTGGTCGATCTCCCCGACGATCTCGGACAGCCGAGCTTCTGGCGCAAGCGTATACCCCACCAAGGCGACGTCGATGCCGCGGGCGAGGGGACCTTCGGCGACGAAGGCGAACGTTTCCTTTTCGTTGCGCTGCCAATATCCGCCGTGAATAAAGACAAAGAGCGGAGCCTGTTTCGCCCCGGAGGGAAAGTAGTCCAGCCGCGCACGCTCCCGCGCGCCGTAGGGAACATCGAGCTTGGCGCCGCTCGACGCCCGCATCTCCGCACTCTTTGCCCGCCAGCGCGCCAGATAGTCGGCTCTGTCGGCGACCGCGGCGCTGTTGTCGTAGGCGGCATCCAGCGTCGCGCGGTCCATCCCGCGATAGATCGGGCGCGTTGCGCTGGATTGCTGATCTTGATTCGTCATCTCAGCCTGCCGCCGGTTCGAGGGTTCGGATTGAAGCAAGGTGGCTCGTCAGGCGGCGTGCGACGCCGCGTTGAATTCTGGCAAGGAAACCTCCCGTCGCTGTGGCAAGTCAATGGCGATGTTGTTTCGGCCCGCCGCCGGCGCTCGTCACCGGGACGCGGTCGAGGAGTCTGGGCAAGTATCAGTTAGCGCTCTCAGGACGACGCGTGAAAGGCTCACGGGGCTTCGATTCGTCGAATTTGCACCACCGGCGAGGAGACGAATAATTTCGCCGGTTGCCGCGCCTTTATGCGCTGGTGCTGCATTTCCGTGCTTCTTTTTGGGGTTTATTTGCTAGAACATGACTCGAACAAGAACACCGCGACCGGCCGCAATGCGTGGTGAATTCCAGTCTCTGCGATGTGACCGGCCAGCCAGACTGCCGGAGGCTCACGGGTTTCTGACCGAGTTCGCCGGTCACAGCCGGGGCGAGGTCGTGGCGGTCGCTCGCGATGGTGCGATCGGTCTCGAGCAAAGTCGTAAGGCCAACCCGCCCTGTATTCATCATGCTTGATCCGTCGCCCCAGGCCGCGGATTTGCGTGCGCCGCTGCTGCAGGCGATCGGCATCACCAAGCGGTATGGCTCGTTCCTGGCGAACGATTCGATTGATCTGGACCTGCGGCCGCAGGAGATCCACGCCCTGCTGGGCGAGAACGGAGCCGGCAAATCGACCCTCGTGAAGATCATGTATGGCCTCATTCAGCCGAGCGATGGAGAACTGCGGTGGATGGGGGAGAAGCTCGAACTCGCCGGCCCGTCGGACGCCCGCGCACTCGGCATTGGCATGGTGTTTCAGCATTTTTCGCTGTTCGAGAATCTCACCGTTGCCGAGAATGTCGCGCTCGGCCTTGCCCCGACGGAATCCTTTGCGGCGATCTCAGCGCGGCTTGCGGAGGTTTCGCAGGTCTATGGGCTCCCGCTCGATCCCAAGCGCGAGGTCTGGCGGCTGTCGGTTGGAGAGCGCCAGCGCATCGAGATCGTGCGTGCTTTGATGCAGAATCCCAAGCTGCTCATCCTCGACGAGCCGACCGCGGTGCTCACGCCGCAGGAAGCGGACCAGCTCTTCACGGTGCTTGAGCGACTTCGGAGTGAAGGCCGCGCACTGCTCTACATCAGTCACAAGCTCGACGAGGTGAAGCGCCTCTGCGACCGGGCGACCATTCTGCGCGGCGGCAAGAAGGTCGCCACCTGCGACCCGCGCCGCGAAACCGCGGCGTCGCTCGCGCGGATGATGGTGGGCGGCGATATCGGCGAGGTAAAAATCGGCGGCGGGCCGGCGCGACCGCGGCGGCGCGGCTGATCGTGCAGGGCCTTACGCTCGAGCCTGACGATCCGCATGGTGTCCGGCTCGACCAGGTTTCGGTCGACGTCAAAGGCGGCGAAATCCTCGGCATCGCGGGGGTTGCCGGCAATGGGCAGGACGAACTGTTTGCCGCGCTCTCCGGCGAGCGGACAACGCTGGAATCCGGCTCGATTATCATCGATGGACGGGCGGCCGGCCACCTCTCGGTGACGGAGCGGCGACGGCTCGGCGCGGCGTTCGTGCCGGAGGAGCGGCTTGGCCATGGCACAGCGCCTCGCATGCGGCTCTCCGACAATGCGCTGCTCACCGGTCACGCCGCCAGCGGAATGGTCAGGCATGGTTTCATCGACAAGGCGGCAACCCTTGCCGTGGTCGACAAGACCACCGCCGCCTTTGATGTGCGCAAGGCCAAGCGCGATCCGGAGGCCGTGAGCCTCTCTGGTGGCAATCTGCAGAAATTCATTGTCGGCCGGGAGATTCTGCGCGAGCCCGGCGTGCTGGTGGTCAGTCAGCCGACCTGGGGAGTCGACGCCGGCGCAGCGGCCACGATACGGCAGGCGTTGATCGACCTCGCCGCGCGCGGCAGTGCGGTGCTGGTGATCAGCCAGGACCTCGACGAACTGGCCGAGATCGCGGATCGTGTCGCCGTCATGTTCCACGGCAGGCTGTCGCCGCCGCTGATGGCGGCTGACGCCAGCCGCGAAAAGCTCGGCCTGCTGATGGGCGGCAGCACGACGGCGCAACCGGAGGCGGATCATGCGGCTGGTGCTTGAGCGGCGGGCCGAGCGCTCGACCATCATCGCGATTACTTCGCCGTTGATTGCGATTGTCCTGACGCTGGTGACGATGACGGTGTTGTTTGCGCTGCTCGGCAAGAATCCGTTGGCGGCGCTCTGGGTCTATTTCATTGCTCCGCTGACGGACTCCTATTCGCTGCAGGAGATCGCCGTAAAGGCGACGCCGCTCGTCATGATCGCGATCGGCCTGTCGTTCTGCTATCTGGCCAATGTCTGGAACATCGGTGCCGAGGGACAGTTTCTGATCGGCGCCGTGGCCGGCAGTTGGCTCGCGGTCAAGACCCAGGGTACTGACGCCGGCGTCTGGGTGATGCCGGCGATGCTGGTGCTCGGCGCGCTTGGCGGCGCGCTCTATGCGCTCATTCCGGCGATCTGCAAGGTGCGGTTCGGCGCGAGCGAAATCCTCACCAGCCTGATGCTGGTTTATGTCGCGGACCTCTTTCTCGACTATCTGGTTCGCGGACCCTGGCGCGACCCGAAGGGCTTCAATTTTCCGACCACGGCGGATTTCGATCCCGTTGCGACGGTGCCGCTGCTGATCGAGGGCAGCAGGCTGCATCTTGGCGCACTCATCGCGCTCGTCGTGGTGGTGATCGCGACCGTGCTGCTCGGGAACACTCTCAAAGGGTTCGAGATACGCGTCGTCGGTGCGGCGCCCAAGGCGGCACGTTTCGCCGGGTTCAACGCCAACCAGCTCGTGATCTTCACCTTCGTGGTATCGGGCGCGCTCGCCGGCTTAGCCGGCATCATCGAGGTCGCGGGCCCGGTCGGCAATCTACGGCCGAATATTTCGCCCGGTTACGGCTTCACGGCGATTATCGTCGCGTTTCTGGGCCGGCTTAATCCGATCGGAATATTGATCGCCGGCCTGTTTCTCGCGCTTACCTTCATTGGTGGCGAGCAGGCCCAGATCGCGATGAAGATCCCACTCGATCTGACCAAGGTGTTTCAGGGCATCTTGCTGTTCTATGTGCTGGCCTGCGATTCGCTTATTCTGTACCGCGTCCGCCTGATGCGATCCCACCACAAGGCTGCCCATGGCGCTGGCTGAAGCCATTATTCTGTCGGTACTGGCTGCTTCGACGCCGCTGTTGCTGGCTGCGGCGGGCGAACTCGTCTGCGAACGCGCCGGCGTGCTCAATCTCGGCGTCGAAGGGATGATGATCATGGGCGCTGCCTGCGGTTTTGCCGGCGCCTATCTGACCGGCTCGACCTTCGTTGGGGCGCTCTGCGGCATCGCGGCCGGCGTGGCGCTGTCCGCAGTGTTTGCGATGCTTACGCTCGGGCTCGCGGTCAACCAGGTTGCAACCGGCCTGGCGCTGACCATCCTTGGCGTTGGCATATCGGGATTGATCGGTGCGGGCTTCGTCGGCGAAAAGATCGTCACCGCGCCCCATCTTTACCTTCCGGTCCTGACCGACCTGCCGTTCGTCGGGCGTATCCTGTTCGGGCAGGATGCTTTCGTCTATCTGTCGCTGGCGCTTGTCGTCGCGATCTGGTGGTTCCTCTACCGCACCCGCAATGGCTTGGTGCTGCGCGCCGTGGGCGATAATCACGCCTCGGCGCATGCGCTTGGTTATCCGGTGCTCACAATCCGCATGTATGCGGTGCTGTTCGGCGGCGCCTGCGCGGGGCTCGGCGGCGCTTATCTGCCGCTCGCCTACACGCCATTCTTTATCCCCGGCATGACCGCCGGCCGCGGCTGGATCGCGCTGGCGCTGGTGGTATTCGCATCGTGGCTGCCGGGACGGCTGGTCGCGGGCGCCTATCTGTTCGGTGCGGTAACGATCCTGCAACTGCATGCGCAGGGGGCCGGGCTTGGCATTCCCTCGCAACTGATGTCGGCGCTGCCGTATCTCGCGACCGTCGTGGTCCTGGTGCTCATTTCACGGACGCGCGGCACCGCCGGGTCCGCCGCGCCGGCCTCGCTCGGTCTGGTGTTCGTGCCCGACCGGTGACTATCCTCGCAGCGCGCGCGGACGGGTGCGCGCTGGGAAGAGGTTCGAACCCCGTCAGGTAACCCGGAGTTTGACATGCGAATGATCCTAGCAGTGGCGGCCGCGGTCGCAGCGGTTGCGACCGGCGCAAGCGTCATGGAGGCGCCCGCTCAGAGCAAGCTGAAGGTCGGATTCGTCTATCTCGGCCCGGTCGGCGATTTCGGCTGGACCTATCAGCACGAACTCGGCCGTCAGGCGGTCGTGAAGGCGCTCGGCGACAAGGTTGACACGACATACCTCGAGAACGTCAACGAAGGACCGGACTCCGAGCGCTCGATCGAGCAACTGGCGCGCGCGGGCCACAAACTGATCTTCACCACGTCGTTCGGCTACATGGACCCGACCGTCAAGGTCGCCAGGAAATATCCGAACGTCTTTTTCGAGCACAATACCGGCTACAAGCGCGCCAAGAATCTGGCGACCTATTCGGCCCGCTTCTACGAGGGCCGCTACATCCAGGGCCAGATCGCCGCCAAGATGTCGAAGACGGGTGTCCTCGGCTACATCGGTTCGTTCCCGATCCCGGAGGTGATTTCAGGCATCAACTCGACCATTCTGGGTGCGCAGTCGATCAATCCGAACATCAAGGTCAAGATTATCTGGGTCAATTCCTGGTTCGATCCCGGCAAGGAGGCCGACGCCGGCAAGGCATTGCTCGATCAGGGCGCCGACGTGCTCATGCAGCACACCGACAGCCCCGCCGCCATGCAGGTCGCCGAAGGTAGAGGCGCCCACGCGTTTGGCCAGGACTCCAACATGATCAAGTTCGGTCCCAAGGCGCAGCTCACCGCGATCGTCAACAACTGGGGTCCCTATTACGTCGAGCGCGTGCAGGCGGTGCTCGACAATAAGTGGACCTCGGGCGATGTTTGGGGCGGCCTCAAGTCCAAGATGCTGGTCATGGCGCCCTACACCAACATGCCCGACGACGTGAAGAAGCTCGCCATGGAGACCGAGGCGGCGATTGCCGGCGGCAAGCTGCATCCGTTCAAGTGCCCGGTGGTCGATCAAGCCGGCAAGACGATCGAGTGCAAGGGCGGCACGCATCTCGACGATGGCCAGATCCTCAGCATGAACTTCTACGTCAAGGGCATCGACGACAAGATCCCCGGCAAGTAATGCGGGATAACGGAATTGCCATCATCATGAATGCCGGTGGCATTCATGATGATGCGACACCCGTGCTTTGGTCAGTCCCCCGAAATTTGGTTTTGCATGGCCTGCGCCGCCGCGCCATGACGCCGCATCAGGTCTCCGATATCGAGTCCGGGAATTTCGCCGCGTTCGACCACCCATCGACCTCCGATCATGACCCTGTCGGCCCGATGTGCCCCGCACAGGACCAGCGCCGCAAGCGGGTCGCCGTGGCCGGAAAACCGTAACTCGTCGAGCTTGAAGAACGCGAGATCGGCCATTTTCCCGACGGCGATTTCGCCGAGCTCCGGCCGGCCGATGCAAGCGGCGGAGCCCGCGTGGCCCACCGCAGCGCATCGCGATGGCTGACCTTGCCGACGCCGTAGCGGCCGCGTTGCAGCAGGAACGCAGCGCGCACCTCCTGCATCAGATTGGAGCAATCGTTCGAGGCCGAACCGTCGACGCCGATGCCGACCGGCACGCCGGCCTTTTCCAGGTCGCAGACCGGGCAGAAGCCGGACGCCAGCGTCTGGTTGCTGCAGGCGCAGTGGCTGATGGTTGTGCGGGCCTGCGCGAGACGGTTCATTTCGGCTGCATTGAAATGGATGCCGTGGGCAAGCCATGTGCGGTCGTTGAGCCAGCCGCAGCTTTCGAGATAGTCGAGCGGGCGGCAGCCGTGAATTTCCAGGCAATAGCGGTTCTCGTCTTCGGTTTCGCCGAGATGGGTGTGCAGCCGCACGCCTGATCGATCGGCCAATTCCGCCGTTGCCCGCATGAGCGAGCTCGTAACCGAGAAGGGCGAGCAAGGAGCGAGGGCGATCTGTACCATCGCGTCCTCACCCCTCTCGTGGAACTGATCGATCAACCGCTCGCTGTCGGCGAGGATCGTGTCCTCGTCCTGCACCACGCTGTCCGGCGGCAGCCCGCCGTCGCGGCGCGAGCGGTTCATTGAGCCACGCGTCAACAGCACGCGCATGCCAAGCCGTCTCGCCACCGCCACTTCGATGTCGATCGCATGCTCCAGGCCGGGTGGAAAAACGTAATGATGGTCGGTGCTGGTCGTGCAGCCGGAGAGCAAGAGCTCGGCCATCGCCACCGTCGTGGCGAGTTCGAGCGCGTCCGGGGTAAGGCGAGCCCACACCGGGTAGAGGGCTTCGAGCCATGGAAACAGCTCGCGATCGAGCGCGGCTGGGACGGCACGGGTCAAAGTCTGGTAGAAATGATGATGTGTGTTGATCAAGCCGGGCAGCACGACGTGCTCGCCTGCCGCGAACGCCGAAACGTTCGCCGTTGTCGGCGAATGCCCGGCGCGCACAAGCTCCACGATGCGCCCGTCCGCAACGACGACACCGCGTTCCGCCCCTTGTACAAGGATTGCGAGCGGGTCCTTGATCCAGACGGCCGGGCCTTTGCTTGGCATCGCTCGATCTTCTCAAGATTGAAGGTCCGGCGGCGATAGAACAGCAAGAATCGTGCTGAAAGCGTTTAAGCTTGCTACGGATTTCCGCCAGCTTATCGTCTGCGTGCCGGGATTGCGCTACCCGGGCGACGCGAAGTCGAAGGAAGGAGGCGTCCCAGTGTCAGAGCCCGATCATGAGGCCCTCCTGCGCCGCGCCTACGATGTGGCCCGGCGTGCGCGGACGAATGGCAACCATCCCTTCGGTGCGATCCTGGTCGGCCCCGATGGCGACGTGCTGATGGAAGCCGAGAACGGTTGCCTTCCTGACAACGATATGACTGCGCACGCGGAACGGCTGCTGGCGACGCGAGCAGCCAGAGAATACGACGCGCAATTCCTTTCGCGCTGTACGGTCTACACATCCACGGAGCCATGCGCGATGTGTGCCGGTGCGATCTATTGGATCGGCGTCGGGCGGGTGGTCTTCGGACTCACCGAGCATCGTCTCAAGGGGATGACGGGCAATCATCCGGAGAATCCGACACTCAGCTTGCCGTGCCGCGTGGTCTTTTCCGCGGGTCAGCGGGTTGTTGAGGTGACGGGGCCGCTGCTCGAAGATGAAGCGGCCGAGGTGCATGCTGGCTTTTGGGACGGGCCCAAGTGACACATCGCGAATACGCGGCTTGCTGTTGTAGCGACCGCCGCAGTCAAGTCGTGGCTCCCACAGACGCCCGTCTCATGCCCAGTCCGACAATGCTTTGCAGGAGGTCCGGATACGCCAGGCCGTCATGCAGAGCGGCCGCCGCGAATTCCTGACTCTCCGCGATCTCGGGATTGGGATTGGCTTCGAGGAAGTAGGGGACGCCTTCCGCGGACAAGCGGAAATCGATCCGTGCATAGCCGTCGAGCTCCAACGTCCGGAAAATCCGCTTCGCCGATCGTTCGATCCGGGCGCGAATTTCGGGCGCGAGGTCCTTGGCCGGCCCGTGCAGAATGCCGCGGCGCTCCTGATAGTCCGGGTCGTGCTTGACCTTTTCGGTGGCGATGTGCCATGCGCCCTGGGCCATGTTGCGAAATTCCAGTTCCCAGATCGGCAGCACGCGGAGCCGGTCGTTGCCGAGCACGCCGACGTAAAGCTCGCGGCCGTCGATGTATTGCTCCGCGATGGCGGCGGTGCCGATCTTTTCGTGAATGAAGGTGACGCGCTCCACGAGCTTCTCGTCGGTGTCGACCACGGAGGCTTGAGAGATACCCCACGACGCATCCTCGCTCAGGCTTTTGACGATCAGCGGCAGGGCGAGGCGCGTGGGGCGTTTGACCTTGCGGCGCTTGGGAAAGACCGCGAAGGCCGGCACCGGAATGCGGTGGTAATGCACGAGCGTTTTCGACAGATCCTTGCCGCGCGCCAGCATCAGGCCGCGCGGATTGCAGCCGGTATAGGGGATGCGCATCAGCTCCAGATAGCTCGCGACGTTCTGGTCGTAGATGACCTCGCCGTGAAATTGCTCGAGCAGGCTGAAGACCACATCCGGCTTCCAACTGTCGATCTCGTCGCGGATCGGCTTGAGCTCGTCGTGCACGCCGAGTGGGCGGACGTCGTGGCCGGCCGCGCGCAACGTCGTCACGACGTCGTACTCGGTCTTCCAGACGTTGACCTCCTGCTCGGTGTACCCCTTGCTCGATTCCGGGGGTACCAGGTCCGGGTGTAGCAGGACGAGCACGCGCAATTTTTTCATAGCGCGATCCACTTTCGCCGCAACGGGCCGAACAACGCATGGACAGTCTTGGCGGTTAGCAGCACGGTGAATTCCATCATCAATTTGCGCTCCGGACCGACCGCGCGCAGGTTAAGCTCGCGGCAGCGGGCGATGATGTCGTCAAGAACGGCGTCCAGCGTAAGCTGGTATTCGCCGGTCCACCGCGAAACCAGCTCTCTGATCTGCGCGCGGTTGCGCCGGATGAAGACCGAAGCCGCCTGCGAACGGTGATGCTTCGGATCGGCGGAGAACAGCCGATGCAGATCGCGGTCGTAGGTCTTCGGCGTCTCGAACGCGTAAAGAGCAAGCTTCTTCCGATAATGCTCGGCCAATGTGACGGTCAGTTGGCTGAGCGGCTCGACGCGCTCCCGGCGGGTCAGCAGTGGCCGTTGCGATGCGATTTCGGTCATCAGCTCGTCGACATATTCAAGCTTCCGTAGCGCCGGCCATCCGGCGTAGCGCGTACGCCAGTTCGAACGGGGCCGCAGCCAGACTGCGAAGGTTTCGGCAAAATCCTCATCCGGATGGCTCTGCGCATACCACAGCCGCAAGTGCTGAACAAAATGCCGACTCGCCGGGTTCGGCCGGTAATAGCTTGGATAATGTTTCGACGATGCGCCGAACAGGCGCTGCCACCTGCGCCGGCTGTGCAACTGATAGGCATGCTGGACGACGTGCCCGGCTTCGTGACGCAGAATGCGCATGCATTCCGACCAGGTGCCGCCCTCCACGTCGAGGATCTTCTTCTTCTCGAGCTGCATCAACCTGGGATGTGCAAGATAGAACGGGAACGCAATCCCCGGTGTGTTGTCCGGGCTGAACCACTCGCTTGAAATCCAGGCGTGCGGCCGGATCCGGATATCGCGTTGCGCCAGTTCCTCATGCAGTGCGTTGAGGCAATCTTCGAGCCAGGTGCCTTTGACAGTCACCTTGAGATCGCGCAGGCGCAATTGGAGCAACTGCTCGTCGGGCAGGGAAGCCCAGGCAAATTTCCTGCGCGGCATGGAATCCTTTGGCCTGAAAACGGTTCGGCCGCTTAATGCTCTCATGATAATGCCAGCAACGACAACCATGCGGATGTCCGCTCAGGCTGCGTGATGCGCGGGGACTGGTTCCGATCCTCCCGAAAGACGCCGCTCGGCCGGACGCCTTGGCGACCTCATTTTGCTGCGGCGGTGAGGTCGGCGGGCGAAATAAGCACGCTGAAGCGGTCGCACCAGATCACCACGCTGGGATAATCTTTCAGGTCGACGCCGGCCGGGATCGAATAGCTGGCTGCCCTTGAAGGCGCGCAGTCCCCCGAGGTCGATGAACATCGCGTCCTTCAGGTTGAAGTCCAGCCGATTCGATACGCGGTTCAACCGTGACCACACGCCGCATGCGGGTACGCCGCACAAGGTGCCCGGGTGGGCAATCCGATGATAGCATTTCACAGATAAGAACCGTAATGGCCGGCTCATGGCCGAAGCCGGACTCCGGGGATCGAAACAGGGAGAGCAACGCATGGTTCAACTACGCACAGCATCAGCAGTTTTCGCGGTCATGTTGTTGGCGGCGCCCGGCGCGGCGAACGCCGAATCGAAGCTGGTCGTCGCCATGCCGACGACGCCGCCGAACATCGTGCATATGCCGATTCATATCGCGCGCGAGCTTGGCCTCTACAAGAAGGAAGGGCTCACGGTCGACACCGTCCAGCTTGAGGGCGGCGTCAAGACCTATCGCGCCATGGTCGCCGGCAATGCCGATATTGCTTCGGCCTCGGGTCCGTTCTCGATCATTGGCCTCGCCAAAGGCGCGCCGACGAAGATCATTCTCGCATTCGCGCCCAAGCTCGAAGCCTCGATGGTCGTCAACAAAGACATCAAGACCATGGCCGATCTCAAGGGCAAACGCATCGGCATCCAGCAGCCCGGCGGCTTCGCCGACGTGCTGGCAAGGGGCGTATTGCGCGCCGCCAAGATTGATCCAAAGGACGTCAATTTCGTCAGCATCGCCTCGGAGGACGTCCCGGCGCTGGTGGCCAACCAGATCGACACCGCGATCTTGCATGTCGAGCAGGAGATCGTCGCGCAAAGCAAGATCCCGAGCCTGCATGCCATCGCGCGATTGTGGGAAATCCAGCCGAAGAACCTGTTCAACGTGATGGCGGTGACCGACAAGACCGCGAAGGAAAAGCAGGCGGCGTTGCAGGCTTTCGTCAAGGGCACGATCGAGGCCACCCGCATCATGTACACCGACAAGGCCAAGGTCGTGCCGATCCTGGTCAAGTACACCGAACTGCCGAAGGACGTCGTCGAGAAGTCGTACGACTTCATGGTGAAGAACTGCATCTGGGACGCCAATCACGGCCTGACGCCGGACCGCGTGAATTTTACCGCCGAGCTGATGACGAAAGTCGGTAATATCCCGCCAGGCAAGACGCCGAAGTATGAGGATATCGTCGATCTGTCGTTCGCCAACAAGGCGATCAAGGAACTGGGCGAGTGGAAAGGGCCGATGTGCGTGTCCCCTGCGAGTTGACGGCTGCGTAAATTTGACCGGGCGGACTCTGCCGGAGTGACGGTAGCGTCCGCTCGCTCGGTTGTCGCGACACGTCGCTGGGGCGAATGGAAACCATCGGCGGTTCCAGCAGGAGCGATCGAAATGAGCGCAATCAATGAGGCGCAGATCGGCGAGGTCGCCATCGCGCAGCCGCCAGTTGCGGCTGCCAAGAAAGACCGGACTCCGTTCTGGCAACGCAGGGCGTTCTATCGTTACGGCTTCCTGATCCTGATTCTGGCGTTGTGGGAAGTGGCCGGACCGCTGGTCAACCCGATCTTCTTTTCCTACCCCTCGAAGATCACAGTCGCATTCGTCAATCTCACGCTGTCCGGTGAGTTGCCGCACTATCTGCTGCAGAGCCTGGAGGTGCTGTTCTACGGGCTGGGCTTCGCCATCGTGATCGGCATTCCGCTTGCCGTGCTGATGGCCCGCGTGCGTCCGGTCGACTGGGCGCTCGATCTGCCCATCAATGCGCTCTACGCGACGCCGATGGTCGCGCTGGTGCCGATCCTGGTGCTGTGGTTCGGCATCTACATGAAGGCGAAGATCCTCGTCGTGTTCCTGTTCGCCGTCTTCCCCATCCTGATCAACACGTATCAGGGGGTTCGCGAATGCGACAAGAACATGATCGAAGTTGCCCGCTCATTCCGCTCCAGTGAATGGCAGATGTGGAAGGACGTGCTGCTGCCGTTCGCGGTTCCCTACATCGCGGCCGGAATCCGGCTGGCGATCGGGCGCGGGCTGGTCGGCATGGTGATCGCCGAGTTCTACACCACGATCTCGGGCCTCGGATACATGATCACGCGCTACGCCAATATCTTCGAAATGGACAAGACCTTCGTGCCGGTGATCCTTCTGATGTTCCTCGGCGTGACGCTCACCGCGGTGCTCAAACGGCTTGAGCGCCGGATCGCGCCGTGGAGCCGCGCCGACACGTAACCGGCTTCCGGCAAGGGCACCCGAGGAAACAGCATGACCGCAACTGCCACGCAGGAACAGACCGGAATGCCGGCGCAGATGGCAACGCCGTCGGCGCGCATCCGGGTGCGCGGCCTTGCGAAGCGGTATGGCGCACTCGAAGTCTTTCGCGGCATCGACTTCGATCTTGGCGAGCGCGAGATCGTGACCATTGTCGGGCCCGTCGGGTTGCGGCAAGACCACGCTGCTGCGCTGTGTGGACGGCTTGCTTCCGGTCGATGAAGGCGAAATCTGGTACGGACGCGAGCGGGTCACCGAGCCGATCGCCGGCATGGCGATGGTCTTCCAGCATTTCGGCCTTTTCCCCTGGAAGACGGTCTACGACAACGTCGCTTACGGCCTACGGATGGGCGGTGCTTCCAGCGCCGAGATCGCCGAGCGCGTGCCGCGCTTCATCAAGCTCGTCGGGCTTGAGGGCTTTGAGCAGGCCTATCCCTACCAGATGTCGGGCGGCATGCAGCAACGTTGCGGCCTTGCGCGTGCGCTCGCGATCGAGCCGAGCGTGCTGCTGATGGACGAGCCGTTCGCCGCGGTCGATGCGCAGACCCGCGAAATCCTGCAGTTCGAATTGCTGCGCATCTGGGAGGCGCGCCCGACCAGCATGATCTTTGTGACTCACTCGATCGAGGAGGCGGTGCTGATGGGCGATCGCGTCTTCGTGCTGAAGGGCCGCCCCAGCAGCATCCAGACGGTTGTTCCGGTCGACTTGCCGCATCCACGGACGCGGGAGACATTGCGGGAAACCCGCTTTGCCGAACTGCGTGAATTGGTCTGGAACACGCTGATGAAGGAAGCCCGCGAGGCGGAATTCCATCTCAGCCGATAGCTCGGCCGGTTCGGCAAATCAAAATGGACGCGTTCGCGGCGGCGGCAATACCGCCGCCGCAATGCGTCAGGTCACCAGCACGTTCTTGAACTGCCAGGGATCGCTGGTGTCCACATCCTCCGGGAACAGCCCGTCGCGGTTGGCAAGCGGCGTCCAGTCGGTATAGCGGCCGATCACCGGTCCGAGATAGGGCCGCTGAATTTCCAGGCAGCGGCGGAAGTCCATCTCGTCGGCTTCGATGATGCCGCGATCCGGATTTTCCAGCATCCAGACGATGCCGGCGAGCACCGCCGACGTCACCTGCAGCCCGGTTGCGTTCTGGTAGGGCGCGAGCTTGCGGGTCTCCTCGATCGAGAGCTGCGAGCCGTACCAGTAGGCGTTCTTGGCGTGGCCGTAGAGCAGCACGCCGAGCTCGTCGATGCCGTCGACGATCTCGTGCTCGTCAAGGATCTTCCATTCCGGCTGGCGCTGCCATGCCGCGCCCGCCATTTCGTGCAACGACAGCACCGCGTCGTCGCACGGGTGGTAGGCGTAGTGGCAGGTCGGCCGGTAGACCGCCTTCCCGTCTTCGCGCAGCGTGAAGTAGTCGGCGATCGAGATCGACTCGTTATGCGTCACCAGGAAGCCGTGCTGGGCCTGCGCGGTCGGCGTCCACGACCGCACGCGCGTGCCGGCGCCCGGCCGCGTCAGGTAGATCGCGGCGTCGCAGCCGAAATCATGGCGGTGACCAATCGCCGGCATGTGCTTTTCGTGGGTGCCCCAGCCGAGTTCGGCGGGCTGCAGACCTTCCGAGCAGAACCCTTCGACCGACCACGTATTGATGAACATGCCGCGCGGCTTGGGATCGCGCGCGCGCTGGGTATCGCGCTCGGCGATATGGATGCCCTTGACGCCGACGCGCTGCATCAGCCGCGCCCAGTCCTCGCGCGTCTTCGGCTCGTCGTGCGTGATGCCGGTGTCGCGGGCGATGTCGAGCAGCGCCTGCTTGACCATCCATGACACCATGCCGGGGTTCGCCCCGCAGCAGCTCACGGCAGTCACGCCGCCGGGCCGGCGGCGGCGGACGTCGAGCACGCCGTCGCGCAGCGCATAGTTCGAGCGCTGCGAGATCGACGCCTTGGCATTGGTGTAGAAGCCGGGCCACGGTTCGCACACCGTATCGATGTAGTGGGCATCGATGTCTTTGCAGAAATCCATCAGATCGGCCGAGGAGGTGTCGACCGACAGGTTGATGATCATGCCGCGGCCGGGACCGCCGGTGAGCATCGGCTTGAGAATCTGCCGGTAGTTCTCCTTGGTGATCGCATGCTTCTCGAACCGCAGGCCACGCTCGTCGAGCAGGACTCGATCGGTGTCGACCGGGTCGACGACGACGAACTTCGATCGATCGAAGCCAATATGGCGCTCAAGCAGCGGCAGCACGCCGCGGCCGATGGAGCCGAAGCCGATCATGACGATCGGACCGGCAAATTCAGCGTGCAGGACGTGACTGTCGGACATGCTGGTCAACGCGTTCATATTAGTAGCTCCAAGGCAAGGGGGTTAGGCCGCGCGTGATGAGAGCGGACGATCGTTGCGGGCAAGCCCGGCAATGAGGGCGGCAAGATCGGGCTTCGGCTCGCACCGGCCGGCCGCGCTCACAAGCCCCCGCGCACCAGCAAGGGCGCCGGGCACGAATTCGCGCCCGAGCAGGCGGTGGCGCTCATAAGGGCCCGGCAGCCACAGCGAACCGGTCCCCTCGGCGGAGAAGCCGAAGCGGCCGTAATACGGCGCGTCGCCCACCAGCAGCACGGCCGTATGGCCAAGCTTTGCCGCCTCGTCCAGCGAGTGACGCATCAAGGCCGCTCCGACGCCGCGACTTTGGTGGTCGCACGCGACCGCAACGGGTCCAAGCAGCAGCGCCGGCCGCCCTGGTCCCGCCGAAATGTCCCACAGCCGTACGGTGCCGATCACGCGCCGATGGTCGGTTGCGACGAACGATAAATGTTCCGCGGGCATCCGGTCCTCGCGCAGCCGCTCGGCAGTCTTCGCCGTGCGGCGCTCACCGAACGCCTGATCCAGCAATGCTTCGCGCGCGACAATATCGCGGGGGGTCTCCTGACGAATCGTGATCATGGCCATGCCTTTCCCCGCCTCGTGAGAGGCGTTGTCAGTCGGATTGAGCGTGATTGACGGGAGAGGAGCCGGCCTGAGCCGGCTCCCAGCGACGAGCGGCGAACCGCTCAGATGTGGTAGGTCTTCAGCGGCGCGAAGCCGTTGAATGCGACCGCCGAGTAAGTCGCCGTATACGCCCCGGTGCCTTCGATCAGCACCTTGTCGCCGATCTCGAGGCTGATCGGCAGGTCGTACGGCTTCTTCTCGTACATCACGTCCGCCGAGTCACAGGTCGGACCCGCCAGAACGCATGGCGCCAAAGGGTCACCGTCGCGCGGCGTGCGAATCGGGTACCGAATCGATTCGTCCATCGTCTCGGCGAGACCGCCGAACTTGCCGATGTCGAGATAGACCCAGCGCACCTCCTCGCGTTCGCTCTTCTTCGAGACCAGAACGACCTCGGCCTCGATCACGCCGGCATTGCCGACCATGCCACGTCCGGGCTCGATGATGGTCTCCGGGATGCGGTTGCCGAAGTGCTTACGCAGCGCCCGGAAGATCGAGCGGCCGTAGTTCTGCACCGCCGGCACTTCCTTGAGGTACTTGGTCGGGAAACCGCCGCCGAGGTTGACCATCGTGAGGTTGATCCCACGCTCCGCGCAGGCGCGGAAGATCGTCGCGGCCGACTTGAGCGCCTCGTCCCAGGCCTGCGTACGGCGCTGCTGCGAGCCGACGTGGAACGACACGCCGCACGCTTCGAGCCCCGCCCGGTGGGCGTGCTCCAGCACCTCGACGGCCATCTCGGTGTCGCAGCCGAACTTGCGCGAGAGCGGCCATTCGGCGCCCGCACAGCCGAACAGGAAGCGGCAGAACACCTTGGCGCCAGGCGCCGCGCGGGCGATCTTGTCCACCTCGGGCTTGCAGTCGACGGCAAAGAGCCGCACGCCGAGCTCATGGGCCCGTGCGATGTCGCGCTCCTTCTTGATGGTGTTGCCGTACGAGATGCGATTCGCCGTCACGCCGGCCGCGAGCACCATCTCGATCTCGGCGACCGAAGCGGTGTCGAAGCAGGAGCCAAGCGAGGCCAGCAGGCGCAGCAACTCGGGCGCCGGGTTCGCCTTCACGGCGTAGAACACCCGGCTGTCCGGCAGAGCCTGTGCGAAGGCCTGATAGTTCTCGCGCACGACGTCGAGGTCGACGACGAGGCAGGGCCCGTCGTCGCGGCGGTTGCGCAGGAATTCGCGGATGCGCGTGGTCATTGGCGCTCTCCTCACCCAAGGTTCAATGAGCGGCGTGCCGCTCAGGTTGAAGTTCAGGCGGAAAACCGCCCGGCGTCAGCGGGTGAGGTCGCTCTGCGCTGGCGTGCGATGGAGACACGTCGAACGCGGAGGGTTCTTCACCCGGCGATGCTGCCTTGGATTGGAGCGGGAGAACCCGATCCGCACGGCCGGCAAAGAAGGACAAGCCTCTACGGTGTCGACCTTTGGAGGGTCGACGAGACCAAAGAAGCCCGCTCCGTCGTTGCTTTAAGCCGCGTCCCCCGTTGAGCGCGGGGTACGCCGGTTTCGCCTCCGGCTGCCGGTCAAGGTGCTAAGGAAGTAGATCCTTCCTCAGGCGGCTGTCCGGCCTCTTGTCCGGATGCCCACCGACCGACACACGGCCACAGGCACGTGCGAAATAGGGCGAGTGCGACATAGTATCTGTGGCCCGAGAATGCAAGAAATTTTTTCGAGATAGCGCAGATTTTCCCGGGACTTAACCGTGGCGAAATCGAGGCGAGGTCGGAAGCGGCAGCCGCGGGGTGACGGCAAGGCTTCGGCGACACGATCTGAGAGCGACGTGGGCTCGGCTCAGCGCCTGGCAAATGCGATGTGGTAGCCTCGGCCGTGGTTTGGTAGTCCGCCCCCACCAATGAACCCGGGATCGAACCGTGCTCAAGCTCTACACCGCGCGCAACTCCATCTGCACCCAGAAGGTCTTCATTACGCTCGACGAAAAGTCGATCGCGTATGAGGTCGAGAACGTCAATCTGTTCACGAACGAGCAGTACGACCCGGAATATCTGAAGCTCAATCCGAAGGGTGTGGTGCCGACACTGGTTCACGACGGCCGGCCGGTCGGCGAATTGACCCTGATCTGTGAATACCTGGACGACGTTTTCCCCGATCGCCCGTTGACGCCCAAGGACCCGTTTCAGCGGGCGCAGATGCGACTTTGGTCCAAGCTGGTCGACGAGCAGATTTTCGAGGCGGCCCGGGAGATTAGTTTTTCGGCGCACTTCCGATACAAGATGCGAACCATGACGCCGGAGCAGCGGGAAATCAGATACGCCAATGTCGGCGATCCGGAGCGGCGCGCCCGCTTCCTGTCGACCTTCGAACAAGGAACTGAAAGTCCCTACGTCCTTTACGCGATCGGACATTTTGAGAAGGCTTTTAAGGCCATGGACAAGGCGCTCGCCGGTGGCGGCCCTTGGCTGCTCGGCGACACCTACACGCTCGCCGACGTCAACATGATCCCGTACGTGGCGCGATTGCACTATCTCGATCTGCTCGACATCTGGACCGGCGATCATCCGCGCGCCGCCTCCTGGTGGGAGCGCGTGAAGGGTCGTCCGAGCACCGACGCGGCCATCGAGCATCGCCTGACGGCCGACGAGCTTGACGAGATGCGTCGATACGGCGCCGGTATTCGAGATGAGGTCCGGCAGAAGCGCAACGAATACCTAGCGTCATTCCCGAACGCGCTTTAGCAGCCGGCGATGTTTGTGCCGCTCCGTTGTGGTGAAGCGCCGTTTGATGGTCCCATGAGGTGGGGGACCGCTCCATCCGGGATGCCGATTTGCCTCGCGCGATTTTGGACTGTATAGTCCAGAAAACGCTCGCTAAGATCGAACGCGATGGCCCGCACCCGTGAATTCGATGTCGACACCGCGCTCGCAGGTGCGATGAACGTCTTTTGGAGCAAGGGATACGAAGCCACGTCCCTCGATGACCTGTGCGAGGTCACCGGTCTCAGCCGTTCAAGCCTTTACGCCACATTCGGAAGCAAGCGGGACCTGCTGCTGCGATCGGTTGACCGCTATGTGGAAGAACGCAATCCGCGCCTTGCCGCGGTCCTGGCGCAGCCGATACCGGTACGAGATGCCTTCGGCAAATTGACGCGGCAGTTCATCGATCAGATCGTCTCCGGGCCGGGTCGGCGCGGCTGCTTTCTCGGAAATTGCGCCGCCGAACTCCCCCGCGGCGATCGAGCGGCCCTGGCGCGTGTTCGCCGAGGCCTCGAGGCGACCGAGGCTACATTTCGTGAGGCGCTGGTGCGGGCGAGAGCGCGCGGCGAGCTAACGGACGATGCTGACGTGGATGCGATAGCGCGCTTTCTGACCGCCGGTTTTCAGGGGCTGCGGCTGGTTGGCAAGGTGAACCCGGACCGCACTGTGCTCGAAGACATCGCAATCACGATGCTGAAGTGCATTGGGTAAATGATCCTGCGGGAAGAACTATCAATGACATTCAGGAAGGACGCCGGACGATGACCGTCAAACCGCGACAGGCTGCGCCGCCACTCGAAGTCAAGCTGGTCGACGGCAGCGCCTGGCGTCTCAGCGACGCAAAGCCCGTGGCGTTCGAGATGATCGTGGTCTATCGCGGGCTGCATTGTCCGGTCTGCAAGGGCTATCTCGGCGAGCTTGAAGCCAAGCTGCCGGAATTCACCAAGCGGGGTGTGGACGTCATTGCGGTCAGCGCGGACAGCCGCGAGCGGGCCGAGCGCGCGAAGACCGAATGGGGACTGAACAATCTCCAGGTTGGCTGCGAATTGTCGATCGATAATGCGCGCGAATGGGAATTGTTCGTCTCCAAGGCAATCCGCGATGGCGAGCCGCCGGAATTCACCGAGCCGGGGCTGTTCCTGGTCAAGCCCGACGGGACGCTGTTCTTCGCATCGCGTGGTAATCTTCCGTGGGGACGCCCGCCGCTCGACCAAATGCTGCGTGCCGTGGATGTCGCGACGGAGCGCAAGATGCCCGCCCGAGGGGAAGCCTGAGCCGTTGCCAGCAACCGTTGTTTGCAGCGCTTCGAAACGCTGCCGAGCAACCAATCGCACAGGTGTGCTTCCGACGCACCGTGCTCCATAAAGGAGGACACCATGGACCAGCGAACACGACCCGCACCGCGCCTTGCGCCCCTGCCACCCGAACACACGCCGGAACTGAAGGAGCAGTTCGAATCTGCGCGCAAGCGCATGGGCTTCATTCCCAACAGCGTGCTCATCATGCAGCGCAATCTCAAAATGGTGCGGGCCTTTACCGCGATGAGCGCCGCGATCTGGGATCCGGAAGGCAAGGTCGATCTCAAGCTCAAGCGGTTGATCTCGCACGTGGCGAGCCGTTCCGCCGGCTGCAAGTACTGCATGGCGCATACCGCGGAAGGCGCTTCGAAGCTCGGCGTCGACCAGCAGAAGCTTGACGCGGTCTGGGACTATCAGACCAGCCCGCTATTCAGTCCGGCGGAACGTGCCGCGCTCGACGTGGCGGTTGCCGCCGGCAGCGTGCCGAACGACGTCACCGACGAGATGTTCATGGAGCTTCGCAAGCACTGGAGCGATGACCAGGTCGTCGAGATCGTCGGCGTGATCTCGATGTTCGGCTTTCTCAACCGCTGGAATGACACCTTTGCGACTCCGCTCGAGGAGCACCCGCTGGAATTTGGTGAGAAGCATCTCACCGCGCACGGCTGGGACGCTGGCAAGCATCTGCGCTGATGGCCGTTTCGGCGGCGGAAACGGAGGACTGCGTGCTCGAACTCTATCACAACATCAATTCGGTCTGCGCCCAGAAGGTGCGGATTGCGCTGAAGGAGAAGGGCCAGGACGTCAAGGATCATGTGCTGACGCTGCGCGGGGACCAGAATGACCCCGCGTATATGAAGCTCAATCCGAATGGCGTGGTGCCGACGCTGGTTCACGACGGGCAACCGATCGTCGAGTCGTCGCTGATCCTGTATTACATCGACGAGATCTTTCCGGAGCCGCCGCTGATGCCCGGGGATCCGCGTCAGCGGTTCCGGGTGCGGATGTACAACAAACTGATCGACGAATACCTGCACAATGCCTGCACCATCCTGACCTTCGCCACCGCCTTCCGGCCGAATTTCCTGAAGGTGCCGCGCGAGGTGTGGCTCGCTGAGATCAACAAGGCGCCGCTCAAGCGGCGAGCGGAGTATAAGCGCAGCGTGATCGAGCACGGCCTCGACTCCGAGTTCGTGGCCGACGCGCTGGCGCAGCATCAGAAGCTGCTGTCGTGGATGGCCGACTCGCTGAAAAGCGGTCCCTACCTTGCGGGTGACCGCTTCTCCAACGCCGATTGCGCGGTGATCCCGTACATTCTGCGGCTTGAACTGCTCAAGCTTGGAAATATGCTGGCACCGCATCCCGCCATTGCGGATTGGTGGGCTCGCGTGCGCGCTCGCCCGTCAGTGCAGGCGGCGATCTTCGAGCGCATGACGGAGGCCGACTGGGCCCCGTTCAAGAATCTTGCACCCGATCCTTGGCCGAAGGTGCAGGAGGTGCTGGCGGCCAGAGCTTGAACTGCCCGCTCGTTAGATGAAGGCGGCAGCCGTCAGTATTCTCGGCCAATTCAGCGCAACCAGCGGCATTGACCGCCGGCGGATCTGGCACATCGGCCGGGGCCCTCGTGGCCAGCCAGCATTCGCGCACGCACAGTAAGAGCACGGCGAGCAAGAACGGCAGCACATAGTACGAGAGGCGGAAAATTAGCAGTGAGGCGAGCAACGCCTCCTTCTGGAATTGCGGCAGCGCAATCAGCATCGCGGCTTCGAATACCCCGAGACTTCCGGGGGCGTGGCTCAGGAAGCCAAGCAATGTCGCGGTGACGAAAGTCACCAGCAATACAATGAACTCGATCGGCGGATGGTCCGGCAGCAGGACGTACATCGCGAGTGCGCCGGCACCCAGGTCCAGCACGCCGATGCCGATCTGGACAAAGGTCAAGCGTGCATTCGGCAGCGTAATCCGCCAATCGGCGCGGCCGATGACGCGCGGGCGGGGCAACAGCCACATCAGATAGCCGAAGATGACGAGCAGCCCGGACAATCCGATGGCGCGATTGATCCAGGACGGCAGTTGGTTGATCGCGCCCGCCGCTTCCGGCACGCAAAGCATGCCGACGCCCAGCACGAACGCATTGCCCAGCCAGAACGTCAGGCCGGTGACGAACGCGATCTTGACCACGTCGATGACGCCCAGGCCCCAGGCGGAATAAATCCGAAACCGGATCGTGCCGCCGGTGAAAACGGTGGCGCCGAGATTGTGCCCGATCGTGTAGCTGATGAAACTCGCCATCGCGGCGACCCGATAAGGCACGTTGCGGCGGCCGATCGTGCGCAGCGAGAAATAGTCGTAGAACGTCAGCGTCACATAGCCGACGGCGATGAAGCCGCATGCCAGAACGATTTCGTGCAGCGATATCGCGCGTAACGCGATGAAGACCTTGTCGATCTCGATGTCGCGCAACAGGCGAAACAAAGCGGCGAGCGCGATCGCGACGATCACGATACCGACTGCAACGCCGATCTTGTGCCAACCGATTCTGTCGTGAAAGGCCCGCGTGATGACTCTTGCCAGGTCTCGCATCGGCCTCCGCTGACATCGCTCAGCGCTGCTGGGTGATTCGCCGCGCAACGTCCCATCCGCCTGTAACACTGGTGTTACAGGCGGCGAGGTATTGGTCTTGTACTGACGAATGGCCCTGGAGCAGGGGGCTGTCGGCGACAGCCGTGCGACCGCCGTATGAAGCCGTCACACGATTGAGACATGAAATGGCAATTGTTGTCGCAACCGATTCGACAGCGATCAGGCGGCGGCGGACGACTTCATGCGAATACTCATTGCGACGGATGCCTGGCATCCGCAGGTGAACGGCGTCGTGCGCACACTCACCTCGCTGGCCCGCAGCGCGGGAAAGCTCGGTGTCACAATCGAGTTCCTGTCGCCGGAGGGATTTCCCTCTCTGCGCGTGCCTACTTATCCGGGGCTGCGCCTGGCGCTGCCGAACCGGCGAGAGATCGCAAGGCGCATCGGGCAAGCCAAGCCGGACGCAATTCATATTGCGACCGAAGGACCGATCGGATTCATGGTCCGCGCCTGGTGCCGCAAGCATGGCCGGGCATTCTCGACGAGCTACACGACGCGATTCCCCGAATATATCGCGGCCCGCGCGCCGATCCCGGAGCGCTGGATTTATGCGGCGTTGCGCCGCTTCCACGCCGCCGCGGCGGTCACCATGGTGGCGACGCCCTCGTTGATGACGGAACTCAGTCAACGCGGCTTCGGCAATCTGGGCATGTGGACGCGCGGCGTCGACACCGACCTGTTCAATCCCGAACGGGCGATCGACCTCGATCTTCCACGCCCGATCTTCATCAGCGTCGGCCGGATCGCGATCGAGAAGAACCTTGAAGCGTTTCTGTCGCTTGACCTGCCCGGCACCAAGGTCGTCATCGGCGCCGGGCCACAGGAAGCCGAGTTGCGGCGGCGGTTTCCCGATGCCAAGTTTCTCGGTCTGCTGGAAAACGGCACGCTCGCCAAGCATCTCGCGGCAGCCGATGCCTTTGTCTTCCCGAGTCGAACCGACACTTTCGGCGTCGTGCAGCTTGAAGCGCTGGCCTGCGGTGTCCCGGTCGCCGCGTTTCCCGGTCACGGGGCCGAAGGATGTCATCGCCGGAAACCCGATCGGTGCCCTGAACGACGATTTGCGGGTGGCGTGTCTCGACGCTTTGAAGATGTCCAGGAACGCCTGTCGCAGCTTTGCTCTGACGCGCTCGTGGGAGAACAGCGCGCGGCAGTTCATTGGACACATGAACCGGATTGTTACCGGCGACCGCGACCAGTCGCAGCTTCGTCCCGCCTTGACGGCAACGGCGAGCGGCTAGACCCGCCGGGCGGCACCTTTTGACCATGTGAGTGCAGGAAAAGAGATCATCATGACATCGATGGCGCATGCCGAGTTGGACAAGGAAACGATCGCGAGCGCTTACGCACGCTGGGCGCCGGTCTACGACCTGGTGTTTGGCGCGGTGTTCGAGCGTGGCCGCCATGCGGCCATTGAGGCGGCCGAGCGGATCGGCGGCCGCATCCTCGAGGTCGGAGTCGGCACCGGCATATCGCTGCCGGACTATAAACGTTCGAACCGCCTGTTCGGGGTCGATATTTCCGAGCCGATGCTGCGCAAGGCGCGGGAGCGGGTCACCGAGTTTGGACTGACGAATGTCGAAGGTCTCCAGGTCATGGACGCCGAGCAACTGACATTCCCGGATGCATCGTTCGACGTGGTGGTGGCACAGTATGTGGTCACCACGGTGCCCAATCCCGAAGCCACGCTCGACGAATTCGCCCGTGTCTTGAAGCCGGGCGGCGAGATCGTCCTCGTCAGCCGCGTTGGCGCGGAAGCCGGACTGCGCCGCGCGCTGGAACAATGGTTCGCACCGGCCGCCCGAAAGCTCGGCTGGCGGACGGAGTTCTCGTTCGAGCGTTACCTGCGCTGGGCAGAGCGCTCGGGCGCGGTCGAATTGGTGGAGCGCCGGGCGGTCCCGCCGTTCGGGCACTTCTCGCTGATCCGCTTTGCCAAGAAGAGCGACGCTGCGGCTGCCGGAAAGCATCAGCAGGAGGTGCGCGCCGCCGGCTGATCATCCCAACCAAGCGGCTGCACGCTGCCAATGCTGCGCTCATTCTTAGTCTGTCACATCAACTACATCGAAACGCCATAACACGGCCGGACGCCGTCAAACGGGAGTGACTATGGACCGATTTCTTGAGGCGCTGCGAGTGCAGCGCTGGGACGATCATCGCTACTATCATCATAGCCGGATCAACCAGTCGCTCCATCTGGTCAGCGCGATCAGCTTTCTGTTTGCCTATGCGATGGTCCTCAAGGATCCGGCGGTTGCCGCTCTGGTCGGATGGCTGGTAGCGATGACCAGCCGGCAGATTGGCCACTTCTTCTTCGAGCCGCGCGACTACGACGTGGTTAACCAGGCCACGCACGAATACAAGGAAGAGATCAAGGTCGGTTACAATTTGCAGCGCAAGGTCGTGCTGATGACGATCTGGGCGCTGTCGCCGCTGCCGCTCTACTTCGATCCTACATTCTTTGGCATCTTCCAGCCGCACACCGGCGCGGCCGAATTTATCCGTCATCTGGCGGAAATCTGGCTCGTCGTCGGCTTGGGCGGACTATTGTTCCGGACCGTGCAGTTGTTTTTCATCAAGGACGTCCAGACCGGACTGGTATGGGCCACGAAAATCCTGACCGACCCGTTCCATGACATCAAACTCTACCACAAGGCGCCGCTTTACCTGCTGCGGGGCGAACTGATCGACCCGGGTCACCGCAGCGAAGAAGAATGGCTGGACGAGGAGCCCGAAGAAGCGCCGCGCGCCGGCTGACGCGCGCTGACACGCGGTTCTTGATCGTTGAACCAGAGTGAGATTTCGTTTCGCCAAATCACGCTTTGCCTCCGTTCGTCCCCGCGGAAGCGGGGACCCAGAATCGAAATTTTGGCCAGGGGCCGAAGGCTGGATGCCCGCTTTCGCGGGCACGAACGGAAAGAGTGGAGCGGCCTTACCGGATCAGAGTTTAGCGCTGGTCGCGCGTCGTGGACATGCGGTGCGCGATCATTTCTTTCAGAATCCGGCGTTTGATCGACCGGTTGGTCGTCGCGGGATCATGCCACCACCAGCCGTCCTGCTGCATGGTGCGCGCGGCGCGCGACGAAACCATCGGCGACCGCGTCGAAATCGTCGTCCGTGTAGTTCAGGCTGAAGATCAGCCGGCCGGTCCCGATCCAGCTCAGCGCCAGACCTTCGGCCCGCAGGTAATATTGCAGCATCCAATTGTAGCGCGACGGCTGGGTGTAGCAGACCGTCCAGATCGACGACAGGTTGGCGACCCGCACCGGCAAGTCCTCTTGCTGCAGCCGCTCGTTGAGACGCTGCGCGCGACGATTCCACGTTTCGTCGAGATCGCCATAGAGGGCCTGGACTTGCGGCGTATCGAGATGCACGAGGAACTCGCGCATCGCGCCCATCACATAGGGATGCGAATTGAACGTGCCGCGGGCAAAGCAGATGTCCGCGGGCCGGTCGTCCCGGTAGCGCTTCATGAATGCCCTGCGGCCGCAGACAACGCCGACCGGCAAGCCGCCGCCGAGCGTTTTGCCATAGGTCACGAGATCGGCCTGTACGCCGAAATACTCCTGCGCGCCGCCGGGCGCGAGCCGGAAGCCGACGAAAACCTCATCGAAGATCAGCGCAATGTTCCGCTCGGTGCAGACCGCGCGCAGCCGCTTGAGCCAGTCGGCGTAGGCCTGCCGGTCGAAATGCGCGGTCCGCGCGCTATCGACCAGCGACGAATCGGCCGGCGCGCCGGCGTTGGGGTGCAGTGCCTGCAACGGATTGATCAGCACGCAGGCGATGTCCGTGCGGCTGCGCAGGACACGCAGCGAATCCTCCGACATGTCCTTCAACGTATAGGTCTCGCGCGCCGGAATGGGGTTTCCGATCCCCGGCTGCACGTCGCCCCACCAGCCGTGATAGGCGCCGCAGAAACGCACCAGGTGAGACCGTCGCGTGTGATATCGCGCGAGCCTGACCGCCTGCATGACGGCCTCGGTGCCCGACATGTGGAACGACACTTCGTCGAGGCCGGAAATCGCCTTCAGGCGCGCCACGCACTCGGCGATTACCGGATGATAGGCGCCGAGCACCGGGCCGAGGTCGCGGACCCGCGCCTGGCCTCGCTCCATGCAGCCCTTATAGAAATCGTAACCGAACAGATTGACGCCGTACGATCCGGAGAGATCGTAGAATTCGTTGCCATCGAGATCGGTGACCTTCACACCGGCCGACGACTGGAGCAGCGATCCGGAGCGCAGGTGCTGGCGCACGAACCGGCTGTATTGAAACGGCACCCGATAGGCGTCGGTGAACTGAAGGTCGGAAACGCTGTCAGCCAGTTCAGCGGTCTGCCGCGCGGTCTCGGCAAAGCGTGTCTGATAGAGCGCTGCGAGCCTCGTGAAGCCGGCCTGCCGTTGCGCGGCGATCGCCTCGGGCGGATCATCGGACCGGAAAAATCGGGTTTCGTCATAATCGTAGAACGGGACGAACGAGGCGATACGCCTTGCCGCCCGCGCATGCCCGGTCAGCGATCCGTGCTTGGCCCTGGAAAGCTCCAGCCGCTGCTTGACCTTCACCAGCGCGGTCGCCATCGCGGCCGCACCGAGCCCGCCGAATGCCAGTGTGGTGTTGCTCCAGTCCATCGAATCGGGGTGTACCCGAGAGAGTTTACGGCAACATGACGCTCCGATCGCAGCTCCTCCGGGTGTTCGAGCAGGAAGATGTCAACTTCTTGCTGACCAATCGCATTCCCCGGCGGCTCGTTACCCAGTTCGTGGGCTGGTTCAGCAAGATCGAGCAGCCGCTGGTGCGCGATCTATCGATTGCGATTTGGCGGCTGTTCTCCGATCTGGACCTGAGCGAGGCGAAGAAGACGCAGTTTCGCAGTATGCACGACTGCTTCACGCGGGAGCTCAAGGAAGGCGCGCGGCCGGTTGATCGTGATCCGTCCTTGCTGGTCAGCCCATGCGACGCGATCGTCGGCGCGGGCGGCGCCATCGCCGGCACCGAACTCTTTCAGGTCAAGGGATTTCCCTACGCGCTGCAGGACCTGTTGGGCGACGCCTCGTTCGCCAGCGTCTACCGGAACGGCTGCTACGTTACGCTGCGCCTGACGTCCAGCATGTACCACCGCTTCCACGCTCCACATGACTGCCGGGTCGAGCAGGTAACCTACATTTCGGGCGACACCTGGAACGTCAATCCGATCGCACTGCGGCGGGTCGAGAAACTGTTTTGCAAGAACGAGCGCGCGGCCTTGCGCACCCGGCTCACCGGCAGCGGCCATGTCGTTACGCTGGTGCCGGTCGCGGCGATCCTGGTCGCCGGCATCAGACTGCATTTCCTCGATGTGCTGCTCGGCCTTAAGTACCGCGGGCCAAATGTCATGGCGTGCGATGCGCCGTTCGTGAAGGGCCAGGAGATGGGTTGGTTCGAGCACGGTTCGACCATCATCGTCCTTGCGCCGGAGGGGTTCACGCTCTGTGACAACGTGCGGGAGGGAGGCTTGATCCGGGCCGGTGAGCCGTTGATGCGCTTGCCATGAGGGCGGACGACGGTCTGGCACGCAGGTCGGCACCGCGCTGGGTCGGCGATCTCGCCGCGGTTCTAGCCAAACACATTGACGCCCGGCGCGGCACGGAAGTCGGCGGCTGACCGGGACGGACAATGTTGCTAGATTGACCTGTTCATCCACCGGGAGCTGAATCCATGCGGCCGCGAGAATCGATCGGAGGAAGCGAACCATCCAGTCGAAGAACAAGCCCATGAACGATAGATTTCTCAAGACCGGCGTATTTCTTGCGCCCTTTCATGCGCTTGCTGAGAACCCGCTGCTGGCGCTCGACCGCGACATGGAGCTTTTGATCCATCTCGATCGGCTGAACTATCACGAGGCCTGGATTGGCGAGCACCATTCGGGTGGCTTCGAGATCATCGCCTGCCCCGAACTGTTCATCGCCGCCGCCGCGGAACGCACCCGCCACATCCGCCTCGGCACCGGTGTCGTCTCGCTGCCGTATCACAATCCGTTCACGGTTGCCGGACGATTGATGCAACTCGACTACATGACGCGCGGCCGGGCCATGTTTGGCGTCGGTCCGGGTTCGCTGGTCTACGATGCGATCAAGATGGGGCTCAAGCCCGAGGAGCAAAGGCGCAAGCTTGAGGAAGCGCTCGACGTCATCATGGAGCTGATGCAGGGCCGCATGGTGACCCGAAAGACCGATTGGTTCGATCTGCGGGAGGCGCGCCTGCAGCTCAAGAGCTACTCCCAGCCGATGATGGAGATGGCGGTGGCGGCGAACCGTTCTCCGACCGGTGCGCTGGCGGCGGGCAAACACGGCATCGGCATGATCTCGATCGGCGGTACGTCGGATGAATCGCTCAAGGCGCACGCCGGCAACTGGGATGTCTATGAGCAAAGCGCCAAGGCCAGCGGCAAGGCGCCCGACCGCCGCAAGTGGCGGATCGTCACCTTCGCCCATGTGGCGGAAACACGGGAGCAGGCGCGGGCGGACGTCAAGTTCGGGCTCGACGACTTCAAGCGCTATTTCAGTGAGGTGGCGACCTTCCCGATCATTCCCCCGGACATCACGGCCGATCCGGCCGAGCACTTGGTCTCGACGGGCCTCGCCTGCATCGGCACCCCGGACGATTGCGTCCGCCATTTCGAACGGCTGTGGAAAGGCTCGAACGGCGGCTTCGGCGGCGTTCTGTTACTGGCGCACAACTGGGCGGATTGGCCGGCGACCAAGCGAAGCTACGAACTCATGGCCCGTTACGTTCACCCGCACTTCCAGGGCAACGCGAACGAACTTCGCGACTGGAGCTACAACGACGCCAAGTCCAAGTACGAGACGGCCGGCCGTCAGTCCCAAGCCGCGGTTCAGGCGGCAATCGACAGACATCAGCAGCGCAAGGGCTGAACTGCAGGCATGGAGGGCATACCGATGGCGGGCACAAAGCAAATTCGGCACGTCGTGCGCCAACTGCTCAAGAGGCCCTTCGCGAACGATCGGCGTCCGTGACGTGCGATGGTGCCGACGACCACCAAGACCGGGAGACGAAGCGCCATTGTCTGCGGAGGCGGCGTCGCAGGCTTGAGCGCGGCGATTGCGCTCGCGATGCGTGGCTGGTCGGTCGATGTCTACGAACGCGCCGCTGCCGTGCGCGAGATCGGGGCAGGCATCTTCATCAAGGGAAATGGGTTGAGGGTCCTCGAAAGCTTTGGACTGCTCGACACGATTCGCCGCGGCTGCGTGGTCCTGCGCGAAGCCCACACGCTCGACAAAAACGGCGAGACTCTGCAGCGGCGGACGCTGTCCGAGGTGACGCCCGTCTGGAACATTCAACGCCAGCTATTCATTCGCGCCATGGTCGAACGTGCCATCGAACTCGGCGTACGTGTCCACACCGGCTCCGCGATCGATTCATTTAATCCCGGCGGAACGGTGACAATCCATGGGCGACAACTCCAGGCTGAGCTTGTGCTGGCAGCGGACGGCATAAACTCAATCGCCCGGCGTGTGCTCAGTCTCGACCGTGAGGTGCAGGCGCCCCGCAGCGGCGCGATCCGCTTCCTGGTTCCTCGAATGGAGTATGAGGCGACCGATATCATCCGCGAATTCTGGTCGGGCCGCTTGCGCGCCGGGGTATCGCCGTGCTCGCCGGCGGAAACTTTCAGCTATCTCATTGCGCCGTTGAATGATGAGCGCGGATCGCGCGTTCCGATCGACGTGGAGTACTGGGCGACAAACTTCCCCCGGCTCACCGCGGAGCGGCTGTTTGAACGTGCTGCCTCAGCCGTCGGCGTCCACCATCGCTATCCGTTCGTGAGCGCGGTGTCATGGGCGAAGGGCCGGGTCGCGCTCGTCGGCGATGCCGCGCACGCGCTGCCGCCGACGCTCGGGCAGGGTGCGGGGCTGTCGCTCACGAATACATTGCTGTTGTCGGAGTATGTGTCAGCGAGCGCCGACGTTCCGGATGCGCTCCGGCGGTGGGAACGCGACTGGCGCTGGGTTTCCGACCGGATGCAGATCTGGTCAAGACGGTACGACCGGATTACGTCAGAGTGGCCGCCGAGCGTCTATCCGCTGCGTGACGCGATCATCTGGGCAATTGGAAAATCACGCCGGTTCAACAACTATATGCGCATCGCCGATCGGGTCGACGCGGTGCATCAAAAAGTATTGACCACGCCTTCGTTTGTCGCCGGAAAGCAGGACAGCGCCGCCGGGTGAAGGGCAGGGCGCGACTGCGTTCGTGCAATCCTCGCTCAACCCGACCGGTCACTTAGCGTCTCGGTTTTGATTTCGGCTTGGGCTTTGATTTCGCCACGGTTTCCGTGACGTTGCGCACCTCGGTGTTCATGCGCACGTCCTTGCGGCGGCGCTTCTCGAGTTGCGGACCGTTGTCCAGATAGTCGCCACGCGTCGCCCGCTCGGCAGCCTCATCAAGATCGGACGACCATTCGCCGAGCGAGTAGCCGAACCATGGCGCTTCGGGCTTGAGTTCTGGAAGTCCGAGCTCTTCCCAGATCTTTTTCGCTCGCTCCATATAGGGCCGCTTGGGCAGCGAGATCGGCGGGAAGTTCTCCTTCAGCGTGGCGTCGATCAGCACCGACGCGTCCTGCCCGTCGTTGCGCTTGCTGCGTGGCCCGTGGCCCTGGTCGCGGTGTGGCAGGATATGCATATCGAGCGCGGCATTCGCCCGATACGACATCGCCCAGAGCAGCGCATCGGCATTCTCCGGATCGATGTCGTCGTTGATGGCGATGACATATTTGCCGGCGGCCCGATGCAGCACGGCGGCGCCATAGAGCGCGCGCCAGACTTCGGTCGTTGGCATGTCGCGCTCGCAGATCAGCGCGATCACCTTGCGAATGTTGGTGAGCGGCTCGTGCATCGAGACGCGCTTGACGCCCTTGATACCGAGCGTGTTGCGCAGGTAGTTCAGGAACAGCGGTTCCATGCCGATGCGCTTGATCAGGCTCGATTCCGATGGCGTTACCTGCGAGATGATCGAGGTCAGGATCGCGTCCTTGCGCCGCGTGATGGCGGTCACGTCCATGTAGGCGTTGAATTCCTGCAGGTTGACGTGGCCGTGCAACTCGCCGAACGGCGCCTCCGGTTCGAGATATTCGGTATCGATGAATCCCTCGATGACAATTTCGGCTTCGGCCGGCACCAGCAGGTCGACGGTCTTCGCCTTGACGACATTGATCGGCGAGCCGACCAGCGCGCCGGCGACGTGGATTTCGTCGAGCGTCTCGGGAAGCTTCTGTACGGATGCAAACGTGATGCAGGGTGGCGCGCCGAGCACGACCGCACAGGGTAGTTTCTTGAAGCCGCGCTCGCGCAGCTTTTCCCAGTGATTGTAGATGCCCGGGCGCAATTCCAGCGACGGGTTCATGCCGAGCCGCCGCCGCGCCTTCACCTGGCCGCGGTAGTTGCCCATATTCTGCACGCCGGTGTCGGGGTCCCGGGTGATGTATTGCGACAGCGTGGCGTAGGGTGCGACGTCCCAGCCCGGTGTCGAGATCGGCAGCGGGATGCCGTCGAGGCCGTTGCCCGGCTTGTCGAGGTCCTTGCCGGTGATGACGATCTCGTGGCACGGCGCATTCTCGACCAGTCGCGGCGGCAGCGGCTTCTGCGCCGCCTCGACCCACCGCCGGTCGATCTCCTCGAACGGACAGTCGACGCCGATGCGGTAGATTTCGCGATTGGCCGCAAGCCCGCCGACCAGGACGGGGATGTCGTATTTGCGGCCCTTGCTGTCGACCACGTTGGTGAACAGGAACGCCTTGCGATCCTTCTCGGCGATGCCGCCGCGGAACTGCCAGCGCACCAGCGGGTGCATCTCGGTGTCCTTGTTGATCACGCGGTCGACCCGGATCAACTGCCCGGCCTTTTCCAGCGCCCGCACATGGTCGTGCAGGTCCGGATAGGACCGGCTGGGCGTGAACGAAGATTTCCGCTTCGGCTTGGTAATGGCATCCATGTTGGCAAGTCCTGGGATGGGCAGTTCTTAAACAGTCCTGCCCGCAGGCCATTCACGGCCAACTGGACGCAGCGAAGCCGCGCCGGCGAAGGACGCGGCATAGTAACAACAGAGTCGAGCGGGAGCCATCGCCATTCCGGTCAGGCGGCATGCGAAAATCGCGATCGCACCGCAGATGTAAAATCCCGATCGCACCGCAGATGTCATGTCGCCGGTGCCGTATGATCCAGCGAAATCAGTCCCCACAGAAAAAGGTCTTCGACCCATTCAAACGTGCCGTCGGGGCCGGCCGAGCCGAATTCCTTACGCAGCTTTTCGATGATGTCCCCAACCGTCCACCTGCCGTCGCTCACTTCAAGGAAGCGTGCCGTCAGGCCATCGACGAGTAGTGGGTCTTGCCGCGTACTGCGGTCGAACACGACCATATGGCTCGGATGCGAATTCCCGGCTGGGGGAAATTCTGCGGCGCTAGTGGCGGTACGGAAGGCCGAGATGTCGTAATCAAAATGCAGCACCCGCAGGTACGGATTGGCTTTGGGTCTCATCGCCGCCAGGTCACCGTCCCGTAGCGCCCAGTGGTGTGAATTCAGCCGGAACAGCGCGTCAGGGTCCGCCACGCCGGCTGGCGCGTCGCCTTGGTCTTCCGCGCACGCGATGGCGATTTCGATCGCGATGGCACGTGCCAGCGGGCGCAGGCTGGTCTTACCGTTCGCAACCGCAAGTTCTGTTTCGCGCAACAGCTTGCGCGCAGTGGACAGGTCAATCACCGCATCCGGCCGAGGCGGCGCGGCACGTCCCGCGCCCACGGTCTTGAGCGCGACAGCCGCCATACGCGTGAGCCGAAACCGGTCCGCTTCAGCGTCAATCTCGTCCTGTGGAGCAGGCGCCGGCCCGGTGCCGGCCAGCGGCTTGCGGCGGGACGCCATCTCAAGGATGTGTTCGAGCCGCTGCGGGAATTCGCTGTCCCGTTGCAGATCATGTGCGAACCTCCGCCCGCGTGTGCCGACGGCGGCAGCGGTGTCCGGGTCGCGTGCGATGGCGGCGAGGCCGTCACTCAATGTCTCGATGTCGTTGACATCCGCGATGGCAACGCAGCCGTAGCCGTGCGGCAGGCGCTGCCATTGCGGAAGCTTGCGAATGACCTCCGTCGATCCGACGAGGCACCGCCCGCACAGCAGGACTTCGAGCGGCGTGATCGGGCTGTGAAAGCCGATGGGAAAATTCTGCTCGAGGCAGCACGACCGCGAGGCATCCGCGCAGGAATTCCGGCACCCGCCAATGGGGCAGGAACGGGATTTGCAGGACGCGGTCCGCCAATCCGAGCTCCTGCACGCGATCGCGAAAGCGCCGTTCGATTTCCGGCCGCCCATGGGCCAGCGCGACGAGACCTACGTTGACGCCGGCATCCTTGAGCCGCTGCATGGCGGCGAGAATGGCAAACGATCCCTTGTTGTCGCCGAGCTTGCCGTAGATTCCGAAGTAGGGCATGCCCGGCGTAAGGCGGCCCCAGTGCGCGTCACGCAAGTCCGCATCTCATCGTCTCAAGTTCGCGCGCGAGCGCAGCGAGGTCGAGCCGAGGCCCTTCCGGCGTGAACAAGTCCTCCGGCAGGACGTAACTGCCGCCCGCGACCACGCGGTGGGCCTCCACACCGCGTTGGATCGCCCGTTCCGCCACGGTCCCCGTCACGACGACGGCCTCCGCGGAACGCAGCACGTGATCGTAGAGCGCTTCGAATTGCGGATGGCGCCATAGCCGACCGGCGTCGCTGCCCGCCATCCGCACGACGTGAGGAACGCCGGTCATCTGCGACGCCAGATGGCCGGCGATTCCATAAGGCTCCATGTAGTGGGAAAAGATCACGTCGAACGGCTGCGCGGCGTGCGCGCCGGCGGCCAACGTGGCCAACTTCGTGACGAAGGGGCTTGCCATCGGTATGTAGGACTGCGAGCGATCGACCGGATCGGTCCAGTGAACCGTGACGGCGCTTGCGCCAGTGGCCTCGCAGCGCATCCAATCCTCAGGCCGCATGTGCATCCGGAAGGGCGGGCGCACCTCCTTTGCGTTGGTGACGACGTGAACCTCGTGGCCGCGTGCCGCGAGTCCATGCGCGGTCCAATAGGTCCGCATGCTGACGCCGCCCTGGATCGGCGGAAACTTGCCGATGATGCAAATTCTCAACGGCCTACCTCAAGGAATCCGGCTTCTGTAAGGCCGCTCACCAGTTCGTCGGCCTCGGGCGAGCCACCGAGCGCGGCAAGATCAGTCCAGTCGTCGAGGGCCGTCAGCAAGTCGAACACCGCCGGAGCGAGTTCGAAGATTCCGGGCTCATCGGCAGTGTGCGGTGCGACGATCGCGAGCATCGTCTCGCGCTCCACCGGGATGGAAGCCGCGTCATCTTCGAAGATCGGCTGGACGTCGTACGCGCAATGCTGGAGCACCACCGCCGAGCGGCGGCGAACCCGCGCCGACATGTCAGATGGAATTTCCGGTGTCTCAGGCGACCGGTCCGCCGCCGTGGCGCGTACGGCCGCAAGTGCAAGCTCACAGGCCGCGACATCGGGCAGAAAAGCCGGCTCATGCGGCCAGCGTGCGGTGAGAAAGTCATGGAATTGCCGGGCGTTTTCCAACCGGCCGATGTCCAGAGGCGGGCAGGCGTCGACGAACTCTCTGATCAGCTTTTCTCGGTTCGCGTCCAGCAGCGCAAGTGTTCGGGGAAATACCGCAACGATCTTCTCCAGGCGCTTTTCATGTGAAAATCGCGCTTCGAGGTTGAGCAGTTCGCGATCGATGCCCTGCAACGCTGCGTCGAGATCGGCGCCGTCCTTGCCGCCGAAGATGGCGCGGCCGCTCGTCAGGTAGTGCAGCAGGCTAACCTGCCGTTCCAACAGCCGCTTTGCCATGAGTATCCGCCGATTGGCTGACGCGGGCGCGGATTTGCGCGATGTCGCCGAGAATCTCATCCGCTGCGTCGAGACGGTCGTCGCGTTCGAGCACGACCGTCGCCGGCGCATGATGCGCAAGCACCCAATCGAGCAGATCGAGCGTTTCCGGCGGTAGCGGATGTGAGTGAGAATCGGCAAGGAACGGCCGCTGTAATCCTTCCTGCTGCACGGCGATCCCGCCCGCCATATGGACCTCTTTCACCAGCCCCGCCGACAGGCCGGCGAGACACTCGTACGGATCAAAGCCGTGATTGCACGAATTCAGGTAGACGTTTTCGATATCGAGCAAGAGGCCGGCGCCGGTCTCCCGGCAGATCAGGTTGAGAAAGTCCGCATCCGTCATATCGGAGTCCGGCCATTCGAACACATAGGAGATGTTTTCGAGCAGGAAGGGCACCGCGATTCGCGACTGGATGGTCCGGACTTTGCGGATGACCATCTCCGCGACCGCTTCGGTCTTCGGCAACGGCAACAGATTGGCAAGGTCGCGGCCGGGGACCCGCGTGAATGCGAGGTGCTCGCTGTAGGCGGGCGCCTTGAGTCGCTCGACGATGGCGGCGACCCCGTCGAGGTAGCCAAGGTCGAGCGGAACGTCGGTGCCGATCGAGAGCCCGACGCCGTGGGCGGTCAACGGAATGCGGCCGACCAGATCGAAGATTTCCGCACGTTGCCGTGCGCTGCCGTGAATGCAGTGATCGACCGTCACTTCGAGGACGTCGAAGCGATCGAGGTTCGCGCGCGTCCAGTCCGCGATCGCTGAGCGGTAGCCGAGGCCGACGGCGGGAGACGCGGGTGCCAATGTCACGCCGGTATTCTTAGAGGTCATTCACCTCATCATCCACCATTAGGAAGGGCGGGTTCAGCGGTATGCCGCTATTGATGACCAACGATGCGCACACGCCAAGGAGCCGGTATGGCGATGCCAAAGTTGGGCCGTGCAGCGTCGCCTTCCCGGGAGTGGGCGCGGGATTAGCGGCGCCATAATCCTGCAACGGATAGCAGAAGTACTTGCCCGATGGCCCTGCCGAAACGGCGTTGGCAGCCGCTACCAAACTATTCTTCGCTCCCTGGAAGAATGGATCCGCGCTAATCACGATGGCCTTGATACCACTTGCAAACAGGGTGAGGTCAGTGGCGAATGCGTTTGGATCGTTGTTTCCGTTGGCGTCGACACCACCGCGGCGGACTTCACCGCCTCTCCAGCGGTTTCTTTCCTTGTCCGCCATATCGGAGTTCGGATTCTGAAACAGCCCAACCTCTTGCTTGCGGAATCCCAGATCGTCGAGATGCTCGAGCCGGAGCGCATTCATCTTAAAGCTCTGCAGCGACACGCCACCAAGGAAGGAAGTGCCATGGCTGTCGGGCTTACCTCCGACCAGTGAAATGAACTTCTTGGTGGAGCGATTGTCCGCGACCTTGAAAATGACCAAACCGCCGACCGTCACTACCAACGCAATGCTGGCGTCGCCGTTGAGTTGCTGGAATTTCTGCCTGAGCGTGGGCTTATCGTAGCCCAAATTGTCATCGAATCGCACCGTCAAGCTACCGCCGCTGTCACTGAAGCCACCGCTCAAGGCGTCCCTCAAAGCTTGCGGTAGCGCAATGGTCGAAACGACCACAACTAGGGTGCCTGGAAGTCCGGTCATTTTTCCTCGCTTGCGGCGCTTGCCGCCCTTCTTGGGAGTATATTTTTTGGCTTTCCCCGCCTTCTTCGATGATTTCTTAGTTGATGCTTTCTTCGCCTTGGATTTCCGCGCCATGTGCGCTCTCCTCCGGCTCGCCCAAATGCTGAAAGTGAATGCTGAATGATCACGCGCTGCATCCGCATCCGCAGCCGCATGAATGCACGTCCTTGTCATTCCAGCGCGGGTGCTCCTTGTTCGGATAGAGCCGCCAGCCGAGCACGAAGTGCGCACCGCTCTTGTCGCTGTTCTTCTTCGATCGCATCGCCTTGGCGATCATCCCAGCGAGGTCGCGGTTCGCCTTGTAGCCGCACTTGTCGGTCGCCTGGACGTGCCTGGCGTCGGTCTTGACACCGGGAAGCGGTGCACGCCCCTTGCCGAGCGCGGTTTTCCGGGCTCCTTTTCGCAGTTTGGCACGCGTCAGCTTGGGAGAGATCTCAGGCATGGTCGTTCCTCCTGTGGAAACCAAAGTTTAAGCGGGCGACATCGCTTGCCGTTTGCTGAGGCATGATTGCCAGCGGCCAGCCAACTCGGCGAGCGAACGGGCGTAAACGCCGATCCAGCGGTCCGGCGATCCGGCATGGCATTCGTTAGGTACGAGTGGCGTCAACCGGTAGAGATCGCGAAATTTCTCGGTGCCGTACTCTTCGACGAGGTACTGCGCGAACGATCCGGCGATGGGATAAACGTGCGCTTGGCCGCGCGGCTCTTCGCCGTAGGCGGTCTCCCCGATCGTCAGTGCGAGCGGATTAGGAGTTGCGATCTTGTCGAGGTCGGCGAGGTGGACCCAGTCAAAAGCCTGCGAGTTTTGATGCGTCCCTACCGGCTTCATCGCCCGCATGCACTCGATGGCCACGTCGTGCAGCGACCGGCCAAAGTTGGGAAACGCCGGATTGCCGCCGATCTCGGCTTGCAGATAGATCGCCAGGCCTTCGGCCAGCAGACGGTTGCCGTTCGGGAATGCGACGTGCACGAGTTCGTGCGCAATGGCTGAGCGGCGGGCGGCGACCCGCCAGGCCGGAAACTCCATCGATCCGGCGCGGCCTTCCCAGGCCGGCACCAGCGAGCGCGAAATCCGGTACTTGCGGGAGACCACGATCCGCAAGGGCGGCAGTTGAAGCGGCAACCAGCGATTCTCGGCCGCCCATTGTTCAAGGCGCTCCAAATCGCGACGAAGGTCGGCCTGGAATTCGTCCTGCGTGCCGGGGGGCAGGGGGTCGCCGTCGGCTTCATCGGCGACAAATTGGAAACCGACTTCAGTGTGATGAGCCTCGCCGCCGTGCGGCAGACCATGGACCGGGGCTCCCGCCGTGGTGGCCGTGGCGGTTGTGACGATATTTGTGTCCGCGCCCGTCCGCGTGCCTTCAAGCGGCAGGCACGGACGGACATCTGTGGGCGCGTGCGACCCGACAACGCCGGTCGCGTCGCCAGGAATTGGGTCCGATGTCGGCCTCAAGCCGGCCCCCAAACCGCAAACGTGCCAAGCACAAGTTCCAACTGTAGATCGAATGGAACCTTTGGCAAGGAGAAAAAGGACAGCCGTGGTCTCAGCCGCGTTGGCGTGGTATCCGGCTGGTCAACGTCGTCGCCACGCGCGTGGACCGGAAGGCGAACGAGCGACATCAGAGCCGGAGATTGTCGGCGTCATTTGCGCTAAGCTGCCGGGCGCGGTGCGATGGCACGGTTCGCGGCAATTCGTTCATACGGTAAAGCAGCGCGTCCGGGGGCAATGCATAGGTTTATCGGTTCTTGTCTGACCTTGGCTTTCGCGGCGGTCCTTGCGGCCTGCTCGGTCTATGAGGCGCATCAAGCCGCGGAGGTTGCCGCGCGCGCCGATGATGCGAACAACGTCTATCCGCCGAATTACAAGTCCGACATTCTCGCCGTGCTGCGTGTCTATCTGAATGATCCGACCAACGTCCGCGATGCGGGTGTGAGCGAACCGTCCCTGCAGCCAGTCGGCGGGCGAAATCGCTACGCGGCATGCGTTCGGCTCAGCGCTCGAAAAAGCAACGGCGACTATGGGCCGGTCAAGAACTATGTCGCGTATTTCGTTGCCGGCCGGCTCGACCGGCTGATCGAGGCCAATCAGCAGCAATGCGATAAAGCGGCCTATCAGCCGTTCCCCGAGGCGGAAAAACTTTCGCGATAGCGCGCGTGTCTCGGGCCGAGCCGTCATTCCGGCCGGGCGAAGTGAGCGAGAGGCGAGCATCGGCCTTTCCGTTCGTGCCCGCGAAAAGCGAAAGCGGGCATCCAGACCTTTTCCTTTTGCGCTGGGTCCCCGCTTGCGCGGGGACGAACGGAGAGAGACGCAAGCGCGGCTGCGCCATCCTTGACTACAAGCCAACGCTCCGCCGCCCGTATTGTTTGAGAGGCGCCGGGTTCGCCCGTAGTCCGAAGTGAAATTCCGGTGCTCTCCGAAGAAATGAGGGCGCGCGGAACGCCGGGGTCGGTCGCAATCAAGCTTGCGCAGACTGCGCAGGCTTGTCTGCTCGGACCCACGGGCCTCAATGCCTCGCGGCATCAAGGCGGCCCGGTCGCGTGCCGGGCGATTGGGCCTTTCGGCCCGGTGCTGCCGGCGAGTAGTAGCCGGTAGCGCCGCAAGTCCGCCGGTACCTCCGGCGTCCCGCGCGCGGTGTTTGAGGCTTGCTCCGCATGACCCCCGCTGGGCTGACCTTTCAGGATTTCTCGCGCTGATGCGCTCCGAACGAAACCCTACCCACCGCTTTGGGAGTTGACCGGTGCGCTCGCGGTATGACGCAGCAAACGCTCCGGCCGCCATATCCCGTGATGCGCGGCTGGCGCATCGGGACCACACGGCTTGGGCCGCCATCGCGAATGGTACGTGCCACCCGCCATGGCCACCGCACCAACCGCGCCGGGCTTCCCCGGCCTGGTCCCGCAACAGTGATGGCGCATCTCCGCCACCACCGCTGCGGCTGTCCCCGCGTTCGAGCGCCCTCGAGCGCGCGCCCTTGGTTGGGACAGGGCGTTCTTTCCTTATATTCCTATAGGAATTTTGTCAAGCGGCGCCCGCAACGCGCCGGCCGCTGGAGTCCATGTACGTTGCCTGCAACTCGCCGCCGTCACGGCGTCCGCGCCGGCGAGCGCGATCGATCTGATCGTAGGCAGCCTGCGCGACCTGCTGCAGCCGCTCGCGATCCGTGGGGCCGGTCACCACATAGGCGACGCCATGATCGACCCAATAGAATCCCGCGACCCGCTCGGACGCCTTGTAACGCATGGCGGTCTGCGGTGAATTCGTGCGCGCATAATAGATGGTGAAGCGCTCCCCGGACGCGCCTTCGTACATGAACAATGCCGCCGGACCGAATGGTCCCGGCAGCAGACGGCCGCCCACCAGCTTGAATCCACTCTGTTCGAAATCGGGCACACTCAGCCGGTAGTCGAGGCGCTTCGACAGCCACTGCACCAGGTGCGGGCGCTCGGCGCCGGTGACCTCGACCGGATGGCGGACCTCGACCACGTAGGTCTTGTAGGCGTCGAACGCCTCCGTGGTGATGATGTCGAAAGAACTCGGCGCCGCCGCCGAGGCGCCGCGCGCCAGCCAGCCGACCGTGCCGCCGGCAAGAAATGCGACGATCACCGCCGCTGCCGCAAGCGCCCGCCACGAGCGCCGGCTGCGCGCGAGTTTGTCGAGATCGAACCGCGCCGGGATCGGCTGATCGGCGATCGCGCCATAGCGTGCGCGGATGGCGTCGGCCTGCGCGCGCCATTCGGCGACGCGGACGGCATCGTCCGGATGACTGGCGAGCCATGCCTCGACCGCCTCGCGGCGATCCGCCGGAAGCTCGCCGTCCACATGGGCATGAAGCTCGTCGCTGGTCACGGGTGAATGACGGTCGGTCATCGGCGTCGTCCTTGACTCATTTGATGCGGCGAAGCGTGGGCCGCACGCCATCGAGATGGGTCTTGATCTGGGTGCGGGCGCGCGCGAGCCGCGACATCACAGTGCCGATCGGAATGCCTTGCACGTCGGCGACCTCGCGGTAGCTCAGGCCCTCGAGCACGACCAGCAGCAGCACGGTACGCTGCTCTTCGGCCAGCGCCGCCAGCGCCCGTTCGATGTCGCGTCCGCCGGCTTCGGGTCCCGCCATGTCGGGCGCGTCGTTATCGTCGATCGTCATCACGGTCGGACGTCGCGCCAGCGACCGCAGCCGGTTGCGGTTGAGATTGGTCAGGATGGTGTAGAGCCAGCTTCTGATGTCGCCACCGTGAAACAGGTGCTCGGAGCGTAACGCCCGCGCCAGCGTGTCTTGCACCAGATCGTCGGCGAGCTCGGCATCGCGGGTGAGCGCCCGTGCATAGCGGCGCAGCGCCGGAATGGAGACTTCGATACCTTTGCGAAATCCACTGAACAGACCGTTCAAGTCACGCTCCGTTGCACTGCCAAAGTCCGCGCAATTGCACGACCGCATTGTCCGGGGGACGCCGGCACTATACTGCCCGCGTCGCGCCGATATTGCCGCCATCGCCGGGACAAACACGGCAGCCGCGCAGATATTCCGCATCTCGTGGTCCAATTCTAACATTCGCATCCCGCTTCGGTGGGCTCGTTTTGCGAATGTTAGAATGGCAATGGAACCGCGGCGGCTGCTTGCTGGGGGTGGTTGCCTGTGCCATAGGAGGCCGCCGGTTCGCCGGCTGGAGCGAGGACAATATGCCGGAAGGCTCAGGGCTCCTGCGGGGCAAGCGCGGCCTCATCATGGGCGTCGCCAACAACCGGTCGATTGCCTGGGGCATCGCGAAGGCCTGCCATGCGCAAGGTGCCGAACTGGCGTTTACCTATCAGGGCGACGCGCTGAAAAAGCGGGTCGAGCCGCTCGCGCAGGAGGTCGGTGGGCACGTCATCGGCCATTGCGACGTCACCGATGGCGCGACGATCGACGCGGTGTTCGCCGCCGTCGCGCAGAAGTGGGACAAACTCGATTTTCTGGTGCACGCGATTGCGTTCTCCGACAAGGATGAACTGGTCGGCCGCTATGTCGACACCACGCCCGACAATTTCTCCAAGACGATGCTGGTGAGCTGCTACTCGTTTACGGCGATCGCCCAGCGCGCCGAAAAGATGATGAGCCACGGCGGCTCGATGCTGACGCTGACCTATTACGGCGCCGAGAAATGGATGCCGCACTACAACGTCATGGGAGTCGCGAAGGCCGGCCTCGAAGCCTCGGTGCGCTATCTTGCCGCCGATCTCGGCGCCAAGAACATTCGCGTCAACGCGATCTCGGCCGGGCCGATCAAGACGCTGGCAGCGTCCGGGATCGGCGATTTCCGGTATATCCTGAAGTGGAACGAACATAACGCGCCGCTGCGCCGCAGCGTGACGATCGAGGAGGTGGGCGATACCGGCGTCTATTTCCTGTCCGATCTGTCGCGCGGCGTGACCGGCGAGATTCACCACGTCGATGCCGGATACCACATCGTCGGCATGAAGCATCCCGATGCGCCGGATATTACGGTCGCGAAGGAGTGAGCCGCGGCCGCGTCGATCCCTCCATGCCGAAGCCTGTCCTCTATTATGTCCGTCACGGCCTGACCGCGTGGAATGTCCAGCAGCGGCTGCAGGGCCGGCACGACGTGCCGCTCAATCCGGAAGGCCGCGTGCAGGCGGTTCGCAGCGGCGTCATTCTGCAGGAATTGTTCGAGCGCGACGGCCGCGGGCCGGAGGATTTCACCTACGTGTCGAGCCCGCTCGGGCGTGCGCGCGAAACCATGGAACTGGTGCGCACGACGCTCGGCCTGCCGAAGACAGACTATGGCGTTGACCCGAGGCTCGCCGAAATCGCGTTCGGTGAGTGGGAGGGGCTGACCTACGACGACGTCATCAAGCGCGACGGCAACGTGGTGGCCAAGCGCGAGGGCGATAAGTGGGGTTTCCGGCCGCCGGGCGGCGAGAGTTACGCGGAGGTCACCGCCCGCGTCGGCGCCTGGTACGATCAACTCGACCGGGATGCGGTCGTGGCCGCCCACGGCGGCACCGCGCGGGCGCTGGTCGCGCACCTTGCGATCGCCGCGCCGGACGACGCGACGCACCAGTCGATCGATCAGGGCGTGGTGTATGTCTATGCCGACGGCCGGCTGGCGCGGTACGCGTAGGCGGCCTTGTATTTGACCCGCGCTGCCCTGCGGGCTACCACCACCGCGAGGCGCCAAATCCCATGTCGTTCAATACCTTCGGCCATATGTTCCGGGTCACGACCTTCGGCGAAAGCCATGGGGTCGCGATCGGCTGCGTGGTCGATGGCTGCCCGCCCGGCATCGCGCTGACCGAAGCCGATATCCAGCCCTATCTCGACAAGCGCCGGCCGGGCCAGTCCCGCTTCACCACGCAGCGCCGCGAGGCGGACGCGGTGAAAATCCTCTCCGGCGTATTCACTGACGCGCACGGCGCGCAGGTCACCACCGGCTCCCCCATTGGGCTCTTGATCGAGAACACCGATCAGCGTTCCAAGGACTATTCCGACATCAAGGACAGCTACCGGCCGGGCCATGCCGACTTCAGCTACGACATCAAGTACGGCATCCGCGACTACCGCGGCGGCGGACGCCAGTCGGCGCGCGAGACCGCGATGCGGGTGGCGGCCGGGGCGATTGCCCGTAAGGTCGTGCCCGCCATGACGGTGCGCGGCGCCCTCATTCAGATCGGCGAACACGTCATCGATCGCGCGCGCTGGAACTGGGACGAGGTTGCGCGCAATCCGTTTTTCTGCCCCGACGCGCAGATGGCGCAGCGCTGGGAAACCTATCTCGACGATATCCGCAAGCGCGGCTCGTCGATTGGCGCCGTCATCGAGGTCGTGGCGGACGGCGTGCCGGCCGGGCTCGGGGCGCCGATCTATGGCAAGCTCGATGGCGACCTCGCCGCCGCGCTGATGAGCATCAACGCCGTCAAGGGTGTCGAGATCGGCGCGGGCTTCGGCGCTGCCGCGCTCACCGGCGAGGAGAACGCCGACGAGATGCGCATGGGGAATGATGGCCGGCCGCTGTTTCTCTCCAACCAGGCGGGCGGTATTCTCGGCGGCATCTCCACCGGGCAGCCGGTGGTTTGCCGCTTCGCCGTCAAGCCGACCTCGTCGATCCTGACGCCGCGGCGCACGGTCGACCGCTATGGGGCCGAAACCGAGATCATGACCAAGGGCCGGCACGATCCCTGTGTCGGCATCCGCGCCGTGCCGATCGGCGAGGCGATGGTGGCGTGCGTGGTTGCCGATCATTATCTGCGTCAGCGTGGACAGGTCGGCGACACGCCGGCATGGCCGTTCACGCGATCAAACTAAGAAAGACAACAATCGTGCTCGACAATTATCAGCGTGTTGACGACGTGCTTGCAGGCTTTGCCAAGGGCGAGATCGTGGTGGTCACCGACGATGACGACCGCGAGAACGAGGGCGATCTGTTCGTCGCCGCTTCGCTCTGCACGCCCGAAAAGATGGCATTCATCATCCGCAATACGTCGGGCATCGTCTGCGCGCCGCTCGACGCCGAGCAGGCCAAGCGGCTACATCTCGATCCGATGGTGGCGGCGAACGATGCCCCGCTCGGCACCGCGTTCACCATCACGGTCGACGTGCGCCATGGCCTGACCACCGGCATCTCCGCCGAGGAGCGCAACAACACCGTGCGCGCACTCGCTAACGGCAATAGTGGCGCCGCCGATTTCGTGCGGCCCGGCCACGTCTTTCCGCTGGTGGCGAAGGACGGCGGCGTGCTGATGCGCTCCGGCCATACCGAAGCTTGCGTCGACCTCTGCCGCCTGGCCGGGCTGCCGCCGGTCGGCGTGCTGTCCGAGCTGATGAATGACGACGGCACCGTCATGCGCGGGCCGACGATCACGGCCTTCGCCGAACGCCACAAGCTCAAGCAGATTTCGATCGCCGACCTCATCGCCTACCGGCAGGCGCGCGACAAGCTGGTCAAGCGGATCGGCGAGTTTCCGGTGCAGAGCCAGATCGGCACGCTGACGGGCTATGCCTATGTGACGCCGTTCGACGCCATCCAGCATATGGCGTTCGTCTACGGCCGCATCGGCGACGGCAAGAACGTGCTGGCGCGGCTGCATCGCGCCGATATCATCCGCGACGTGTTCGGCGGCGCCAACCCCGTCCATGCCTCGTTGCAACGGTTCAAGCAGGAGGAGCGTGGCGTCCTCATCTTCCTGCGCGATGGCGCTGCCGGCGTGCCGACCCACGCGATCCCGCAGTCGAGTTTCGACCTCCTCGGAGGTTGCCCGCTCGCGCAACTGGCGCGAGGTCGGGCTGGGCGCGCAGATTCTCAAGGATCTCGGCATTTCCTCGATCCGGCTCTTGACCTCGCGCAAGCTCAATTATGTGGGGCTTGCCGGTTTCGGGATCGAGATCGTGGCGACGGAGCCGTTGGAGCGGTGACCGCGATGCTGCGCAAGCTTCCGGCGGTCCTGACTCTCTTCGCGCTTGCGGCCTGCGACAGCGGCGTCAAGTCGACCTGCACGACCGACTGCATCACGGTGTACGGCGAAGGACCGCTTATCAACGGTTCGGGATCGAGCAAAACCGAAGTTCGGCCGGTCGCGGCGTTCAGTGCCATCCGGCTGTCCGACGTCGGTGCACGCGTGGTGATCGATCGCACCGGGAAAGAAAGCCTGGAGGTGACGGCCGACGATAACCTGGTCGCGCTGTTCACGTCCGAGGTCAAGGACGGGACACTCTATCTGTCGGCCGCGAAGGGCAAGAGCATGTCCGGGAAGCAGCCACTCTTCAAGGTGACCGTCAGCAAGCTGCGGCAGCTTGGTGTCAGCGGCTCAGGATCTGTCGATGCGGCCGGGCTCGACGGAGAAGCTTTGGCGATGTCGATTGCGGGGTCGGGCGAAATCACCGTCGCGGGTTGGATCGACGATGTGACGGTCTCGATCAGCGGCAGCGGCACGTGCAACGCCGCCGGCCTCAAGGCCAAGCGTGCGAAGGCCGCGGTGCGCGGGTCGGGCGAACTGACCGTCAATGCGAGTGACGAGCTTGATGCAAACGTAATCGGCTCGGGCACCATCATGTATATCGGTTCGCCGAAGGTGACCTCCAACATCTCCGGTTCAGGTGCCATCGAACAGAAGCAGATACCGGTTCGCCGAAGGTGACCTCAAACATTTCCGGTTCGAACACCATCAAGCAGAAGCCAAGTGGTCCGATTCTAACATTCGCATCCCTCTTCGGTGGGCTCATTTGCGAATGTTAGAATCAAAGGACCACTAGCAAATATAGGTTTCTAGTCGAGTTTCGGACTCGCGACGAGGTGGGTAGCGGATGTCAAATCCACTCCACTAGACTTCCGTTTGTCCGTCAAGCCGCGGAGGAGGGATCATGCTGGTCGGTGTGCCGAAGGAGATCAAGGACAACGAATATCGCGTCGGGCTCGTGCCGTCGACGGTGCGCGAGCTTACCGCGAACGACCATCGTGTTCTGGTGCAGGCGGGTGCCGGCGTCGGCGCCGGGCTGCCCGACGCGGACTACATCGCGGCAGGCGCGGAGATTGTCGCCGATGCGGATCAGATATTCGCCCGTGCCGAACTGATCGTGAAGGTGAAAGAGCCACTCAAGCCGGAGCGCAAGAAGCTGCGGCCGGGCCAGGTGCTGTTCACCTATCTGCACCTCGCGCCCGACCCCGAGCAGACCGAGGACCTGCTGGCGTCGGGCGTGATCGCCATCGCGTACGAAACCGTCACGAGCCCACAAGGCACCTTGCCGTTGCTGACGCCGATGTCGGAAGTCGCCGGGCGGATGGCACCGCACGTCGGCGCGCGCTGCCTCGAGAAGGAGAACGGCGGCCGTGGTGTGCTGCTCGGCGGCGTGCCTGGGGTGCCGCCGGCCGATGTGGTGATCATCGGCGGCGGGGTCGCGGGCAGCCACGCGGCGCTGATCTCGGCCGGCATGGGGGCGACCGTGACAGTTGTTGATCGCAATCCGGAAGTGCTGCGGAGAATTTCGGCGCAGCTCGGCATGCACGTCCGCACCGTCTTCTCCACCCGCGACGCGATCGAGACGCTGTGCCGCCGCGCCGACCTCGTCATCGGCTCGGTGCTGCTGCCCGGCGCTGCCGCCCCCAAGCTGATTACGGCGGCGACCGTCAAGGCGATGAAGCCCGGCTCGGTGATCGTCGACATCGCCATCGACCAGGGCGGGTGCTCGGAGACGTCGCGTCCTACCACGCATTCGCAGCCGACCTATCTGGTCGATGATGTGGTTCACTACTGCGTGACCAACATGCCGGGCGCGGTGGCCCGCACCTCGACGTTCGCGCTCAACAACGTGACGTTGCCGTTCGTGCTGGCGCTTGCCGACAAGGGCTATCGCCGTGCGCTCGGCGAAGACATGCACCTGCGCAATGGGCTCAATATCTATCAGGGACAGGTCACCTACCGCGCGGTGGCGGCGGCGCTCAAGCTCAAATACACAGCGCCGGAAGAAGCCTTGCGGCTGTAACGACCGGACAGCGGGTTGCCGCCGCTGTCAGCAGATCAGACAGCTCTGGCACATGCGGGCCACCTCGTTGACCAGGGTGTCGATCGAGGTATGAATTTCCTTCATCAGGCTCTTGATCCGCTGCTCACCGCAGATCGTCTTCTGCGCGCTGATGGTGGCGTTTCGTTCACGCAGCTTCTTGCGGAATTGGGTAACGACCTGCTGCAGCGTCGTGGGCGTGATGCAGGCCTGGACCGCACCGACCACCCGGCGCTCGATATGGGACGGCTTGCCGCAAAAGCTGGCGAACGATTCCATGCTGGCGAATCGCTCGACCCGCAGCCACAGCGTCTTCTGCTGCTCCGCGGTCAGCATTTCCATGCCGAGCTTGGCCTCGATGACATGATCCATGGCCGCGACCGGCGGGCCAACCGCCAAGCCACCCAGCGCAAGCGCGAGCACCGCAAGGAGCATTCGAAACGATCGCGTCATGTGAGCCCCGAAAGAATATTCCCCGACCGATAAGGGCAAGCAAACTACTGTGGCATTTGGGTGGCTTCAAGCGTTCCAACCGAGGATTTCCTGACTGTGACTTTCCGCTGACAGCTCCCCGGATTGCGCAGAAAGCAGGGTAGGCATTGCCTTCCGGGCAACCGATCCGCTTTCCCTCCATGTTTGCCCATGGCACGATGGCAATGGGAGTCCTTTCCGGCGGAGGGTCGGATGCGCGCCTGTGTTTCGTGGATTTTGCTCGCCGCCGCGGGGCTTGTTGCCGCAATGGCCGGCGGCTGGAGCGGCGGAATTGCAGCGCCCAGGGCTGGGTCGCTTCACGCAGACCGGTCGCCGAATGCCATCCCGGTCGATACCGAACTCGTGCTCGCCGTCGACGTTTCTTATTCGATGGATCCGGAGGAGCAGGCCCTGCAGCGGGAGGGCTACATTACCGGCATCACCTCGCGGGAGTTTATGCAGGCTTTACGCGGCGGCATGCATGGCAAGGTGGCTGTAAGCTACTTCGAATGGGCCGGCCCTTATGACCAGAAGATCGTCGTCCCATGGCGGCTGATTGACGGGCCGGAAGCTGCCGATGCGTTTGCAAACGAAATGGCCAAGGCGCCCTACCGGCGGGCCTCCCGCACCTCGATCTCGGGCGCGCTGACGTTCGCCAAGCCGCTGTTCGACGGCTCCGGTTATCGCGGCATCCGCCGCGTGGTCGACGTCTCCGGCGATGGCGCCAACAACAGCGGTAGTCTGGTGACGCTGGTACGCGACGACCTGGTGTCGGCCGGAATCACCATCAACGGCCTGCCGATCATGCTCAAGCGGCCGAGCTCGTTCACCATGGATATCGAGAATCTTGATGTCTATTACGAGGATTGTGTGATCGGCGGGCCTGGCTCGTTCGTCGTCCCGATCCGCAGCCGCGACCAGTTCAAGGATGCGACGCGCACCAAGCTGGTGCTGGAGATCGCCGGTGATACGCCGCAGCAGCGTATTATACCTGCGCAAGCACGCGCCCCGCGCATCTCGTGCAGCATCGGCGAAAGGATGTGGCGAGACAGGTGGGGGAATTAGGCATTGACCCGATGACTTGCTGCGGACCTTCCGTTCGTTCCCGCGCAAGCGGGAACCCAGACTTATCTTGCTTCTCTGAAAATAAAAGGACTGGGTCCCCGCTTGCGCGGGGACGAACGGAGACCGTCGACTCCGCAAGCAAGCCCACTGACTATTTCGCGAACCGCGCGACCAGTTCGACGTGCGGTGAATACAGGAATTGGTCGACCGGCGTCACGCGCAGGAGCCGATAGCCGCCGTCGACAAGAATGCGGGCATCGCGCGCGAAGGTCGCCGGATTGCACGACACCGCGACGACCACGGGCATCGCACCGGCGGCCAATTCGCGCGCCTGCGCCTCGGCGCCCTGGCGGGGCGGATCGAACACGACGCAGTCGAACGCCTTGAACTCCACCGGCACCAAAGGCCGGCGGAAGAGATCGCGCACGACGGCCGTGACCGGTTTGATTCCTTGCGTGGTAGCGGCGGCCTGTTGCAAAGCGGCAATCGCCGCCGCGTCGCTGTCCATCGCGGTGACGCGGGCGCGCCCGGCGAGCCGCAGCGCAAACGGTCCAACACCGGTGAACAAGTCGGCGATCGTCTTCGCCGTGCCGCAGTGTGCGACGACAAGTTCGGCAAGCGTCTCTTCGCCTTCGGCTGTTGCCTGCAGGAAGGCGCCCGGCGGCAGCACGACATGGGCACGGCCCATCGTGACCGTCGGGGCGGCGCGCTGCGCGATAAGTTCGCCGTGACGCGTCAGCCGGGCGAGGCGATGACGTTCGGCGACGCGGGCGAGCGCGGCCGTACGGTCGGACTTGAGCGGGCCCGAGCCGCGCACGTCGACATCCATGCCGGCTTCGGTCGCGGTGACCTGAATGTCGAGCGGCTTGCGGGTGCGGCCGAGCGCGTCGGCGATCTCCCAGGCGGCTTCGAGCGCGCCATCTAGTCCGGGAGCGAGGATCGGACAGCGGTCGATCGCCACGATGTGGTGCGCGCGCAAGGCCGCAAATCCGACTTCGAGGACGTCGTGCGTGCCGCGCCGCGCATGAAACACCACCCGCCGGCGTCCCTCGCCGTGGGCATCGATGAGATCGTCGACCGGAGGAGTGAGCCCGACGCCGGCGAGCGTTTCGATCACCTGTTCGCGCTTCCAGGCGCGGTAGCGCGCGCCGTTCCAGTGCTGCAACGCGCAGCCGCCGCAGGTGCCGAAATGCGGACAGATCGGAGCGATGCGATCGGGGCTCGCGCTCTCGACCTTGCTCAGCACGCGCCGGTCGGGATGACCGGGCCACGGCTCGACCTCGACGGTTTCGCCCGGCAGCGTGTAGGGCACAAAAAGCGGCCCCGCTGGCGAATCCGCGATGCCGTCGCCGCGCCGTCCGAGCTTGGCGATGTGCACGCGCTCCACCATCGGGCCTGGATAGCGACTGCGCCGGATAACGTCCAGTTCAGCCGGTACGCCACACCGCGAGCGACGGCAGGGAGGCGCGTGCGCTCAATCGTTCGAAGCGCCAGATCAGCAGCGCCGCAAAGCTGGCGACCGCTATCGAGAACCCGATCCAGATGCCGATGGCGCCGAGACCAATCGTGAAGGCGAGCGCGTAAACGCAGTTGAAGCCGATGAGCCAGAAGCTCAGCGCTGCAAGCAGCATCGGGACGCGCGTGTCATTGAGCCCGCGCAAGGCGCCCGCGGCGATACCTTGAAGGCCGTCGGTGACGAAGAAGCTCGCGCCGATCAGCAATAGCGTCGCGGCGAGGTTTGTGGTGAGCGCGTTACTCGCCGCATCGCCGCCCAGGAAGAGTAGCGGAATCTGGTGACGGAAGCTGATGACAAACAACGTCGACGCCACCATGAACACCGCGCCCAACGCCATCGCGCTGAAGCCCGCGCGCCGCACCGCCAGCGCATCCCTGCGGCCGACTGCGTGGCCGACGCGAACGGTGGCCGCAAGCGAGATGCCGAACGGCACCATGAAGAGGACGGAGGCCACCTGCAGGGCGATCTGATGGGCGGCCAGCGCCGTGGTGCCGATCCAGCCGACCAGCAGCGCGGCCGACGTGAACAAACCCCATTCCAGCATGAAGCCGCCGGAGATCGGCAGTCCGATGACGAAAACCTCCCGCATCAATGGCCAGTCCGGCCGCCAGAATCCTCCGAGCACGCGAAATTTGCGGAACGGCCGGCAGGCGTAACAGATCCAGATGGCGGCGGCGCACATCAGCAGATTCACGCATGTGGTCGCGAGCCCGGCGCCGAGCAGACCGAGGCGCGGCAGGCCCCATAGGCCGTCGATCAGCGCATAGGCGAGCAGGGCGTTGATCGGGATCGCCGCCAGCGTGACCCACAAGGCCGGCTCCGGACGATTGACCGCGCCCATGAAGTTGCGCAGCGCGATGAAGCACCACGCCGGGATCATCGACCAGGTGAGGCCCGCCAGATAGCGGGCGGCGTCAGCGGCGGTGTCCGGCGATTGTCCGGCCGCGATCAGGAATTCCTTGCCCCAGAGTTGAGCCGCGTTGACCGGGATGCCGATCATCACGGCCGCCCAAATCCCCATGCGCAATGCGCGCCGTACCGGACGCGGCTGGCGCGCGCCGAACGCCTGCGCGGCGAGCGGCGCCACGGCGGAGACGGGGCCCATGCCGAGCACGAAGCCGAGAAACAGAATCATATGCGCCAGCCCGACGGCGGCGACGGCGTGATCGCCGAGCCGGCCGATCAGCGCCAGGTCGGTCGTCATCATGGCGATCTGGCCAAGCTGGGTCAGCGCGATCGGCAGCGCGAGCTTGATCGTCTCGACGATCTCGGTGCGCCAGATGGCGCGATCGAACGGCGCCGCAAGAGCGGCTGTCACTTGGGTCCCCGGCAGGGTCATGGCGCGGGCACCATACCGGTCGCCGTGGCGAGAGAAAGGCTTGGCCGCTGTTATTCGCGCGCGGCCGCGAGCAAGAACTCGTGATTGCCGTCGCCGCCGGTGATCGGCGAGGGCATGAGGCCGGCGATCCGCCAGCCGAGCGACGTGACGAAGGCCGCGATGTCTTCGCACACCGCGGCGTGAACCTGCGGATCGCGCACGATCCCCTTCTTGAGCGCGGCGCGGCCGGCTTCGAATTGCGGCTTGATCAGCGCAACGAGTTGCCCTGGCGGACGGACCAGCGCGAGCGCGGCGGGCAGCACCGAGCTTGAGCGAGATGAAGCTCACGTCGATCGCCACGAAGCTGGGCGGCTCCGGCAGCCGGGCAGGGGAGACGGTGCGGATATCGATTTCCTCAAGCGACATGACCTCAGGCCGTGCGCGCAGGCTCGCGTGCAACTGCCCGTGTCCCACATCGACCGCGTAGACGCGTCGCGCGCCGCGCGTGAGCAGGACTTCGGTGAAGCCGCCGGTCGAGGCGCCGACATCAAGGCAGACGCGGTCTTTCGGATCGAGGGCGAATTGATCGAGCGCGGCCGCGAGCTTGACGCCGCCGCGCGAAACCCATGGGTGCGCCGGTGCGGCGCGCAGCACTGCGTCGGTGGCGATTTCGTCGGAGGGCTTGGTGACCGCGATCTCGTTGGCGGTCACCCGGCCGGCCGCGATGGCGGCCTGCGCCTTGGCGCGGCTCTCGAACAGGCCGCGTTCGACCAGCAGACGATCGATGCGTTGGCGGGTGGGCATCCGGCGGCCGAATTCAAACTGTCGTCCGCGCGATAGCGGGGACCCTGTGTCTTCCTCGACGTACGACTGGATTCTCGCTTGCGCGGGAATGACCGGAGGAAAGAGACGCGACTCTATTTGCTCAATGCCGGAATTCGCTCAATGCCGGATCAGCTTCACGGCTTCGCCGCGCAGGTTCTGGCCGAGCGCCTCGAAGGTCTTGGCGACGATGCCCTTGGCGTCGAGGCCGGCGGTGGCATACATCGCGGCCGGCGAGTCCTGATCGATGAAGATGTCGGGCAGCACCATGCAGCGCACCTTGAGGCCGTTGTCGAGCACGCCGTGTTCGGCGAGCGATTGCAGCACATAGGTGCCGAAGCCGCCGATCGCGCCTTCCTCGATGGTGATCAGCACCTCGTGCTCGCGCGCGAGCCGCAGGATGAGGTCGACGTCCAGCGGCTTGGCGAAACGCGCATCCGCGACCGTTGTCGAAAGACCAAGCGCGCCGAATTCGTCGGCGGCCTTGAAGCATTCGCCGAGCCGTGCGCCGAACGAGAGCAAGGCGACTTTGGTGCCTTCGCGCAGCACGCGGCCCTTGCCGATCTCGAGCGGAATGCCTTCCGCCGGCATCGGCACGCCGAGCCCTTCGCCGCGCGGATATCGCAATGCGGATGGGCGATCGTCGATCGCGACTTGGGTGGCGACCATGTGGACCAGCTCGGCCTCGTCGCCGGCCGCCATCACGACAAAGCCCGGCAGGCAGCCGAGATAGGCGACATCGAACGAGCCGGCGTGCGTCGGTCCATCGGCGCCGACAAGTCCCGCGCGGTCCATGGCGAAACGCACCGGCAGCCGCTGGATCGCAACGTCATGCACGACCTGATCGTAGGCGCGCTGCAGGAAGGTCGAATAGATCGTGGCGAACGGCTTAAGCCCTTCGGTCGCCAGCCCCGCCGCAAAGGTGATGCCGTGCTGCTCGGCGATGCCGACGTCGAAGGTGCGATTGGGGAAGGCCTTGCCGAACAGATCGATGCCGGTGCCCGACGGCATCGCCGCCGTGATGGCGACGATCTTGTCGTCCTTCTTTGCCTCCTTGATCAGGCTCTCGGCGTAGACCTTGGTATAGGCGGGCGCGGCGGACTTCGACTTCGCCTGCGTGCCGGTCGCCACGTCGAACTTGACGACGCCGTGATACTTGTCCTCGGACGCCTCGGCCGGCGGATAGCCCTTGCCCTTCTTGGTGACGACGTGAACGAGGAACGGGCCGTTCCTGGCATCGCGCACGTTGCGCAGCACCGGGAGAAGGTGATCGAGGTTATGGCCGTCGATCGGTCCGACGTAGAAGAAGCCAAGCTCGTCGAACAGCGTCCCGCCGTTGACCAGGCCGCGGGCATATTCTTCCATCGCCACCGCGCGCTGTTCGAGGAACGGCGGCAGGCGTTTGGCGACGGTGCGCACGAAGTGGCGCAGCGAGCGATAGGCGCGGCCGGACACCCGGCGGGCGAGATACGCCGAGAGCGCGCCGACCGGCGGCGCGATCGACATGTCGTTGTCGTTGAGGATTACGATCAGGCGCGAGTTCATCGCGCCGGCATTGTTCATCGCCTCGTAGGCCATGCCCGCGGACATGGCGCCGTCGCCAATGACCGCGATGACGTTGTTGCTCCCGCCCTTGAGGTCGCGGGCGACCGCCATGCCGAGACCTGCCGAGATCGAGGTCGACGAATGCGCGGCGCCGAACGGGTCGTATTCGCTTTCGGCGCGCTTGGTGAAGCCGGACAGACCACCGCCCATGCGCAATGTCCGGATGCGATCGCGCCGGCCGGTCAGAATCTTGTGCGGGTAGGCTTGATGGCCGACGTCCCAGATGAGGCGATCGGCCGGCGTGTTGAAGACGTGATGCAACGCGACGGTCAACTCGATCACCCCGAGGCCAGCGCCGAGATGCCCGCCAGTGGCGGATACGGCATCGATGGTCTCCTGCCGAAGCTCGTCGGCTACCTGTCGCAACTGCGAGGGATCAAGGCCGCGCAGGTCTGCGGGTATCTTGACTTGATCGAGCAGGGGGGTTTTGGAGGTCTGGGACAAATCAAAAGCTCCAGGTACGACCGGCTTCGCAGACTATCGGGTTGCTGCAAATTTAACCAGATCGAATAGAGATGGGCAAACAAACCGAGAACCTGTGACCCCTCAACCGCAAGACAAGCGATGCTGGGCATCATAAGTTCCCGGAAGGAACCGGCGATTGGCTGCGTCGTTCTTTATATCGTTGAACATACAGCGAGTTGGGTTAATGGCAGCAGGCGCAAATTGGAAGCGCTATCTCGAGCGTTCACTCCCTTTAAGCGCGACCGTGTCGATTGCGCCGACCGAAGGGGTGGATCGAGCGCACGCGAGTTAGCCCGTGGGCCTCCAGACCTATCGAAAGAAACGCAAATTCGACGCAACGCCCGAACCCCGCGGGCGCCAGGCTCGCAACAAGGGCCACCGATTTGTCGTGCAGAAGCACGATGCCAGCCGCCTGCATTACGATTTTCGCCTCGAACTCGACGGCGTGATGAAGAGCTGGGCGGTGACCCGGGGCCCCAGTCTCGATCCCGACGAAAAGCGCCTTGCAGTCCATGTCGAAGATCATCCGCTTGAGTATAACGATTTCGAAGGCACGATTCCGAAAGGCCAGTATGGCGGCGGTACCGTGATGATCTGGGATCGCGGCGAATGGACGCCCGAGGACGATCCCCACAAGGGCTACAAGAAGGGCCACCTCTCGTTCACGCTCGACGGCGAGAAGCTGCATGGCGGCTGGCATCTGGTGCGGATGCGCAAGCGGCCCGGGGAAAAGCAGGAGCCGTGGCTCCTGATCAAAGCGCACGACGACGCAGCGCGCAGCGCCAAGTCCTTCGATATCCTTGACGAGATGCCGCGCTCGGTCGTCACCGGCCGCACGATTCCGGAAATCGCGGAAGGCAAAGGGACCAAGCGGGTCTGGAACTCCAACCGCAGCGTGACCGATAATGTGCAGGCGGGCGCCACCAAGGGGTTAAAGCAGTCCGCACCGCGCAAGACGCGCGCAAAAGACCGCGCGCAGCCCGCGCTCGCCCGCAGGCGCGAAGAAGCGCGTGCGCAAAAACAAATCGGCGAAGAAATCCGGCGGGGGCGCATCGAGCCTGCCGGGCTTCGTGCAGCCGTCGCTGGCGACGCTGCGCGCGGTTGCGCCCAGTGGCCCGGATTGGGTGCATGAGATCAAGTTCGACGGATATCGTATCCAGGCGCAGACTCGATCATGGCGAGGTGCGACTGTTCACCCGCAAGGGTCTCGACTGGACGGAGAAATTTCCCAACGTCGCCGCCGCGGTCGCCGAACTTCCGGCTGATAGCGCGCTGCTCGACGGCGAGATCGTGGTCGAGGACGAGCATGGGGCGTCGAGCTTCTCGGCCCTGCAGGCGGCCCTCAAGGCCGGGCACTCCGAGCAGTTCGTCTACTACGTGTTCGACCTGCTGCATCTTGACGGACGGGATCTCACGCGGCTGCCGCTGATGGAGCGCAAGGCCGCGTTGAAGGAGCTCGTCGGCGGCGGAGAGGATAGCGGCGTCATCAAGTACAGCGAGCACTTCGAGGACGACGGTGCTGTGGTGCTGCGGCACGCCTGCAAGTTCGGCCTCGAAGGCATCGTGTCCAAGCGCCGCGAGGCGCCCTATCGCAGCGGCCGCGCGGACAGCTTCGTCAAGGTCAAATGCTCGAACGCGCAGGAGCTGGTGGTCGGCGGCTATGCGCCGTCGAACGTGATGCCGAACGCGATCGGCGCGCTGGTGGTGGGATATTACGACGACGGGAAGTTGCGCTATGCCGGGCGTGTCGGCACCGGCTATTCGCAGGCGGTCGCGAAGGATTTGTGGAAGCGGCTTCATCCACTCGAAATTGCCAAGCCGCCGTTCGACGATATTCCGAGCGCCGAGCGCCGCGCGGCGCGCTGGGTCAAGCCCACGATGGTGATCGAAGCGAACCTGGGCGGCTGGACAGCCGACGACATGGTGCGCCAGGCGGCGTTCAAAGGGGTGCGCGAGGACAAGCCGGCACGGGAAGTCGGGCGCGAGGTAGCGGTCATGGCGAAAGCAAGCGCGAAGAAGACGAAAAAGAAAACCGCGGCCGAAGCGCGCCGCGCTCCCGCGAAATCTGCCGCGCGGCCCGCTCGGTCAGGAGCAACGAAGGCCGCGGCCAGGTCGGCATCCAAGTCTGCAACCAAGCCAGCGGCCAAGTCCGCGTCGCGGTCAGCGGCCAAATCCGCAAACGGCGCGGTGCATTTCACGCACCCCGACCGCGTCTATTGGGCCGATGTCGGAGTTACCAAGCAGGACCTCGCCGATTTCTATCGTGCGACGTGGAAATGGATGGCGCCGCATGTGGTGAACCGGCCGCTCAGCCTGCTGCGTTGTCCGGACGGCACCGCGGGCCAGTGCTTTTTCCAGAAGCATGCCTCGGCGGGCTTGATCGAAACGAGGCTGCGCACCGTGACCGACCGCAAGGGCCGCCAGATTATCGCGGTCGAGGATCTGGATGGGCTGCTGTCGCTGGTGCAGGCCGGCGTGCTCGAAGTGCACGTGCGCGGTTCGATGATCGACAGCCTGGAGGTCTGCGACCGCATCGTGTTCGATCTCGATCCGGGCGAGGGTGTGGGCTGGCCGGAGATTATCGCGGCCGCGCGTGACGTGCGCGAGCGTCTGGCCGGGATCAAGCTCGAAAGCTTCGTCAAGCTGTCGGGCGGCAAAGGTCTGCACGTGGTCCTGCCGATCGACGGCGCCGATTGGGAAACGGCCAAGACGTTCGCGCAGACCGTCGCGCAGGCGATGGCGGCGGACGAGCCAAAACGCTACGTCGCGACGATCGCGAAAGCGCGGCGCGAGGGAAAGATTTTCGTCGATTATCTGCGCAACTCGCTGGAGCAGACCGCGGTCGCGGCCTGGTCGACACGCGCCCGCGCCGGCGCGCCGGTCTCGGTGCCGGTGACATGGGCCGAACTCGGCCGCTGCAAGAGCGCCAACCAGTACACCGTGTTCAATCTCGCCAAGCGCCTCGGGAGCCTGAAGCAGGACCCGTGGAGGGACATGCTCCGCGTGCGGCAGACGCTGCCGAAGTTCGATCAGCGTAAACCCGGCTGATCGCCGTCGCCGTCGACGGCTGGCCGTCCGCGCAGCGCCCCAACTGAGTTCGGGCGGCCTGGCTGAAACAAAACAAAAATTACGATCGCGCGCTTCGGTTTGTAGCACAGCGGGTTCTTGTGTTTTTGAGCTGTTATAATACGGCTTTGAATTGGAGTTTACAAAATGCAGGTTTGTATCGTGAATTATCGATGTACGGATTTATAATGGAGCGCTCGGTTTATATAATTGCGCAGCTCGTTACTGTGCTTTTGAATTGTCATATAATACAGCGTCGGATTGGAATTTACAAAATGTAGCCTTGCATTGTGATTAGTCGATGTACAGATTTATGATGGAGTTCTTTAAAGACATGATCGCTCGGTTTGGAACATTGCGCGGCTCGTTCCTGTGTTTTTGAATTGTCATAATCCGCCGTTGGATTGGAGTTTACAAAATGCAGATTTGCATTGTGATTCACCGATATACAGATTGGTGATGGAGTTCATCAATGCGCGATCGCACGCTTCGAACGCGCTCGTTGTTTTTCAATTGTCATAGTACGTCGTTCGAATGGAGTTTTGAAAAAGCAGCTATTTTATTGGTGATTCTCAATATACGCGTTTGCAGTGGAGTTTATCAAAAGTGCCAATATCGTTTTCTGTTTAAGGCGTATGACGATTATCGAAGTACGCTGTTGCCTTAGATGTTATCAAAATACTGTTTTATTGTGGACGTTATTATAGCTCACCATAGATGGATTTGTTTTGGCTTACACGCAATGATGTTGTTGTCGTGAAGGCAGATAGGTATTTTGCCGCCGGAGTATTTATCGGGTGGGGGTTATAAAATGAAAACTGAAAATCAAAGCGTCATTCGACGTAGTGGCGTTTCGCAAACAGCAGGCTCTTGCGCCATCGATCATGGTGCTTCTCGGCGAAGTCACACGACTGGATCCTTGGAACGATTCAAGCCGTGGGCTGCGTGCATCATCGGCGCGGCATTGGGTGCATCTGCGATGATGTCATCCACGTCCGCAATGGCGCAGAGCGCAATCTATAAAGGGCCACCGATGCCGGTCTTCAGTTGGACCGGGTTCTATGGCGGCGTCAATATCGGTTATGGGTTCGGTGCCAAGCAAAAGCGAATCCGGGCACCAAATCTGGTACGCCAACCTGAACAGTCCCAACGATCAGGGATTGTCACCGGGCGGGCCGGCCTGGGATACGAGCAGCAACCTTACCGGCGTGCTCGGTGGCGCGCAGCTCGGCTACAATTTCCAAGCCAACCCTTGGTGGGTTTTTGGTTTCGTGGGCGACATCCAGGGTAGCGGCTTGCGCAGTTCGCTGGCAGCGTCGAATGCAACCAGCGTTCTGTTCTATCCGCAGCCGGCGGGCGGTTGGCCGGCTTGGCCGGTGGTCGGCACGGCGCAAACCTCGCAGTCGGTCAATTGGTTCGGGACGATCCGCGGCCGCGCCGGCGTCACGCCGTTCAGCCCGAACGTGCTGCTCTACGGCACCGGCGGCTTGGCGTATGGCAGCGTCCGCCAGAGCATCACCTATACGGCTCTGTATCCGGCCGTCCCGGCCTGGGGCTTCGCGGGCGCCAGTGCATCCGGCAATTCGTCCTCTGACAACGTGAAGGTCGGCTGGGTGCTGGGTGGCGGTCTGGAATGGTCGCCGGTGGGCTCTCGGAACTGGTCGTTCGGGCTCGAATATCTCTATGTCGATCTCGGATCGACGACCATGGCGATCAACGGTACCGGCTATGGCTTTAATGGCACTAGCGGGCGTGTGGTTTCTGCCGAAACCACGATGCATACCCGGTTTCAAGTGGGGCGCGTGGCGATCAACTACCACTTCAACTGATCGGCCGTTTACGTCTAAATCTGAGTTCACAAGGGCGTAATCGCTTAACGGCGATTGCGCCCTTGCCTTACGTTTGCCGGGAGTGCCAGGAAAATGCGCTAGGGACTATGCGACAACGAATAGCGACCGGGAGGACATCATGTGCGCGGACCGCAGCCAGCATCCGATCATCCATTTCGTCGGCAGCATTCCGCTCCCCGATACCGAGACCGTGTTCCGCACGCTGGCCGAAGCCTCCGGTCGCCATGCCGTTCGCCTGCCGGATGGCGAGACCGGCAAGCGCAAGACCTGGATCCGTTTCCTGCAGGACGTGCTCGCCGACAACCCGGCGATCGAGTACGCCAAGGACGTTCCGCCCTTCAAGTTCGTGCAATGGGACGGCAAGGTGGTGCGCGAAATTCCGCGGCTACGCCTCAAGCCCGGCGCGACGCCCGATCCGGACGGGTTCAAGACCGGTTACGCAGACATGGCGATCGAGTTCTGGGGGGTGTTCGACCGATTGCAGCAAGCCGGCGCAATCCCGCCCGGCGTTAAATTCCAGATCAGCATCCCGACGCCGATCGCGCCCATCTACAACAACATGGTGCCGGCCGACCGGCCACGCCTGCTGCCGGCGCTGACGCAGGCGTTCATCGGCGAAGTGAACAAGATCGCCAAGGCGCTGCCGAACGACCGCATCGCAATCCAATGGGATGTCTGCCAGGAGGTGCTGGCGTGGGAAAACTATTACGACAAGGGGCCGGTCGATTTCCGCACCGAGACGATCGATGTCCTGACCCAGATCGGTGACGCAGTGCCGGCCGGCATAGAGCTCGGCTATCACCTGTGCTACGGCAGTCCGGCTGACGAACACATGGTGCAGCCGAAGGACGCCGGCATCATGGTCGAGATGGTCAATGCCATCACGGCTGGCGTCAAGCGACCGATCCAGTTCTTCCATCTGCCGGTACCCAAAGGGCGCTCCGACGATGCCTATTTCGCGCCACTCAAGCAGTTGCGGCTGCGGCCGGAGACTGAACTCTATCTCGGTCTAATCCATCACAACGACGCGGCCGGCGATGCTGCCCGTCTGGCGGCGGCGCGCCGCTACACGCGCGTCGACGGCATCGGTACCGAATGCGGCATGGCGCGCGGCGATCCCGCGCGATTGCCGGCGTTGCTGGCCGCGCACGTGCGTGCGGCGGAGCTTGCAGCGTAACGCGCGGCGTTACGCGTCGAACGTCCGCGCTGCGTCCGTCACCGCGATAGGCCGCTCACTGGCGCCCGTGGTGATGGGATATTTAATGATCGGCCTGCGCGACGAGATAGCGTTTCGGGTCGGCGAGGATCACGGCGCGAACGGCCTCGTGATACTTGATGTAGCCGGTGCAGCGGCACAGGTGTCCGTCGAGCGCCTCGGTGATCGTCGATTCCAGATCAAGGCGGGCAACGGGCTTCCTGGCGAGGCGCTCCAGCAGAACCTGCGCTTCGTTCAGAAAGCCGGGTGTGCAATAGCCGCACTGGAAGGCAAAATGTTCGATGAAGGCTTTCTGCAGAGCGGAAAGCTCGCCGTTCTTCGCATGGCCCTCGACCGTGCGGATCGACAGCCCGTCGAAGCTTGCTGCCGGAGCGATGCAGGTCGGCCGGGTGTGACTCGTTCCATCGGCACTATCGACGATGACCGCGCAGCTCAGGCACTGCGCGGCGCCGCAGCCAAACTTGGTGCCGGTCAGTCCGAGGAATTCGCGCAGGAAATCGTTCATTGTCAGATCGTCGCGCACCTCGGTCGGGCCATGCGCGCGGCCGTTGATTGTGATGCCCAGTGTCGTCACGAGAGCACTCCCTTCAGCAGGGTCTGGGTTACCGGCAGAGACCGGAAGCGGTGTCCGGTGGCATCGAAGATGGCGTTGAGCAGCGCCGCGACAACCGGGATCATCACCACTTCGGCGATGCCCTTCGGCGGTTCCTTGTCATCGACCGGCGGCAGCATCTCAATCTCAAGATTGCTGAGCGGCAGGTCCGATCCGCGCGCGATGATGTATTGTCCAAGGTTCCACTGCCCGTTGCCGGGCCCGCTTTCGTAGGGCGGAAGCGACTCAAGCATTGCGTAGCCGAATCCCATCGCAAAGCCGCCCTGCGCCTGCCCGCGAACGACCTCCGGCACCAGCGCACGGCCGCATTCGAGCACGCTGTATGCCTTGGAGATGCGCAACGCACCGGTGGCGCGTTCGATCTCGATGCGGACCAGCGTGCCGCACTCCGAGGTGTAGGTGGTGCCGATCCGGTTGAAATCCGTGGGCGGAAATTTGACATTGGTCCGATCGATGCGCGCGAACCTGCCATTGCCTCGGCGCACCGCCAGCGCGTCGATATCGGCCGTCCACGGCTGTCCGCTAATCGCGAACGTCGCGCTGGACCAGGCCCAGCGGGAAAAGCTGTGCGCCATCGCTCCGGTCAGGAAGTTGCGCGCATGCGCCTTGGCGGCGAGCGCCAGCAAGGCGAGCGGCGGCAATCCCGGCATCGTGAGTTGCCGGTCCTTCCAGTTCGCCGTCTCCCATTGCTTCGCCCTGGGATCGGCAGGCGCGATGCCCCAAAGCTCCAGCGCCGCCGGCCACAAGCCGAAGCGGAATATGACGCGGGCGGCTTCCGCCGCCGCATGCGTCCCAACATGGGCCCCGATCGAGGCGGTCGTCGCGGTGCTGATCTCCGGTACCCAGCGGGGATTGCGCTGCGCGGCGTTCTGCGTCGCCTGGTCCATCGTGTAGGGATCGCCGGACTTGATCAACGCGAGCGGACCGAACGTGTCGATCCGCGCGAGCGAGACCTCGTCGGCGATGCCGCCGATGTGCAGCGCCACCCGATTGGCGAGCGCCGTCCCGACGGCGGTGCCCATCTCGGTGTGATCGCAGTAGATCGTGATCCGGCCCTCGGGATCGATTTCCACCCGCCCCAGTGAAGCATCCGCGCCGGTGCCGTAGTCCTTGGTGGCGCACGCCACCCCGGTGCCGACCAACTTGCCGTCGCGCGACCCGCGCACTTTCTCTTCCGCGCGCTGTCGCCAGATCGGATGCTGCTCCAGCTTGTCCAGAATCTCCGGCGTGCGCACCGAGACGCTGTACGGGTTTCCCGCCATCGTCCGCCCGCCGGTCTTGAGCGCGTTGCGCCGCCGGAATTCGATCGGGTCGAGCGGCAACGCCGCGGCCGCCTCGTCGACCAGCACTTCCAGCGCCGTCATGGTCTGCAGCGTGCCGTATCCGCGCATTGAGCCTGCGGTCACGCCGCGCGAATGCAGCGCGACCGTGGTGACATCGACCTTTGGAACATAATAGATGCCGAGCGCAGCCGTGGCGCCGACCGTCGCCACCTGGACCGAAAGGTTGGCGAGGCCGCCGCCGTCGAGGACATGGTCGGCAGCGAATGCCTGAATCTTGCCGCTCGCCCGGTCGATTCCGATCCGCGTGTGCATCTTGAACGAATGCCGCTTGATGCCACCTTGGAACTGCTGATAGCGATCCTGGGCGAGCCGGACCGGGCGGCCGGGATAGAACATTGCCGCCAACGCAACATAGAGCGGGAAGGGGGTATGATCGCGGCCGCCAAAGCCGCCTCCCATATAGGCGAACTGGGCGTTGATGTGCGCCGGCTTGATGGCCGCGCGGGCTTTGCCCAGCATGAATGCGATCGCCTCCGCGGCCTCGTAAGGCGACTGCACGCCGAGCACGAGTTCGAGGTTTTTGCGGCCAGTTTCGTACCAGGCGATGCCGGATTCCGGCTCGAGAAACATCGGATCGACCGATTGGGTTTCGAACTCCCGGTCCAGCACCAGAAGGCCCGGATTTTTCGCGGCAAGCTCGGCGCGGATCTGCTCGCCGTAGGTCGCGGCTTTCGCGTAAGGGCTTCCCGGTGCCGCGGCGAGCGGCGTCCAAACCGGCAGCGCAACGTTCGGCGAGGCCGGCGGGCTGACCCAGCCCGCCTGCAAGGGCGAATAGACATCGGGCGACTCGGGCGTCGGGCCGGCGACGCGCGTGAAACGGTAGGCCCCGTAATTCGGCATCATGACCGGACCGGTCTCCTCGCCGAATTTCACGAAGGTTCCGTCGCGCAGTGCAAGGCGCGCCTGGTCGAAGGCGTCGAATGTCTCGAAGATCAGCAGCGCCACCGGCTGGCCGAGATAGAGCGGCGTCTTGCCGAGCGCGCAGAACAGATCGCCGGCGTAAAACTCGGGAACGCGGGTGCCCGCCTGCGCCAAGTCGGCCGCGGTCACCACCGCCGAAGGCTTCAGCGCGCCGCTCAAGCCGCGCCAAATCCATGCCGACGTAAACGTGCGTGGCGTCGGGCGCCCGAATAAGGATCGCGTGCGAGGTATTCGCCGGCCAGCCCGGGAGATCGGCGGCCCGGAAATCGGACGCGTACAGTTTGGCGCCCGTGACCTTGACGACGCCGTCAATGCGGCCGACGCCGGCTGCTGCCGGGTTCCAACGGCCTCGCCCGGGCAGCGTCTCGCGCGCAGCAAATGCCGGTTCTTCAGCCCACCCCAACCGCGAGAGGCTCAGCACAATGCCGCTGGCCGTGACCGACTTCACGAACTCGCGTCGCGAAGGCCGCATGCTTCCACCTCTTGGTCAGCGCCGCCATGAACTTCGTTGGTACGAGCCGCGACCACGCGGGCTCGACTTTGTCTGCCCTGCCGCCCGTATTCCAATTTCGAACCGAGCACAGTCGATTCGTCGAAGGCCTTGAACCTTATATACCCGGCATCACGAATTTCTAGAATTTTGCCGCCGCAGTTCCATTTGTAAGGTTAGAATGCATGCGGCGGCCGATTCGGCGGTGCCGATCGATATCGGTCGTGTTTGACTCTTCCCGTCAAGTGACCGGCAACCAACTGCCGGGGTCCGGGCGTGAGCAGGAACCGGCGCGAACCGTTTCGCGCATGGATTCTTAACGTGTCGGCAAAATAGATGCATTGACGCACCCGTGAGGATGGCCATGCAAGCTCGTTCACTCCTGCAACGCTGCGCTTACACTGCTGTCGTATCCACGACCCTGATGGGCATTAGTGCTCCGGCCAAAGCCCAGGGCCTGCCGGCCTACATGCAGCCGATCGAGGGCCGGACGACGAACAGCGCGGCGAATATCGCAACCGAGAACGTACTGGCGCTCAACGTCGGCATGTTCGAGCTCTATGACGCCGCCGCCAGCATCTTTCAGAAGAACGTTCTCAGCAAGCACCCCGTCATCCTGGGTTTGTTCTCGGGCGCGGGCGGACGCTTCATCCTCTATCGGCCCGGCATGGCGCCGCTCGATGCGCCGCAAGTTCCCGATCGTCTATCAGTTGCTCAAGTCCGTCGGTCACAGCACGATGGCGATCAGCCAGGTGGTCGGTCCGTATCTCGATAACGCGGCGGACCAGTCCTGGCGTGCGCCGATGCTTGCCTATCGCAGCCGGATGCAGTCCGCTCTCGATGGCCTCGACGCAACGCCGATGCAGGCGGATTGGCGTCCCGCCGTTCGGACCCTGCTGCAGAACAATATCGCGTTCATGGACGACTGTGTGGCGAAAGGCGTCATTACTTTCCCCAAGCTGGAGGAGTTCGGCAAGAAACAAGCTCCCGACCTCGCGAAAATCATCGCCTGGGCGGCGCAAACGCAGGTCGGTCACTGGATGGGCGTAATCGCCGATTGGAAGAAAATGCTCGGCAGCGACTGGGACAAGGCTTATGCGGCCAGCAACACGATCTATGTCGCACGCCAGAACAACGTCCTGTTCAGCGTGCTCGCGCAGTTCTTCGGCCCGGACGCGATCAACGACCGCCTGATGCTGATCGAGACCATCTCGTTCACCACAACGCCGGCGGACATGATGACGTCCTTGACGCGCATCATCGCCGACCGTTCGGTCGGCGCATTGTTCTTCGGCAATTACCGCCTGATGGACTACGAACTAATGGGTGGCGATGCGCGTGCCGCCATCATCGCCGAAACCGCCAAGCGCGGCATGAAGCCTTTCCTGCCTCCGGCTGTCCCGTTCGGCTCGAAGCAATGGCCGACCTTGGTGACGCCCGGTCCGGGCCCGGCCTCGATCGCCGATCTGAAGTGACGCGATAGGGGATCCGGTCCGCTCAACCGTGCGGACTGTTGTCCCCGATGCCACCGGCCGCCCCTCGGCGTCGCCAACGAGTGGCGTCAGGCTGTTGCTTCCGTCTGGAAGTCGCCGGAGAGGCCGTGCCGCGAGATCAGCGCGGGATAATGCTCGCGAAGATCACGCACGATCGTCTCGAACGGCACGTCCGCGAAGGTACCCCGGTCGCACAGGTATTCCATGTGCCGCTGATGACCTGACTGGTCCAGTTCCTGAAACAGCGAGTTGGAGCGGCCGTCGAACTCGAGGACGGCGACGCCAAGGCGCTCGCAGAGCGCGGCGTTGAATGCGGGCGTCGCCTTGACCCACTGGTCATCGACGTAGAGGTCCGCGTAGGAATGCCATCGGAATACGTCGGTCTTGATGAGTTCGAACAGGCGTGGCGACGTCATGTGATTGCGGACGTCGGCGTAGCCGACGCGCGCCGGTATGCCAGCGGCGCGCGCGCAGGCGGCCAACAATGAGGCCTTGCCGACGCAATAGCCCTTGCCAAGCGCGAGCACATCGCTGGCGCGGTACGACGTCGTGCTGGCCAGATCGACGTACGGATCGTACCGGACGCGCTCACGCACGGCGAGATAAAGCGCGATCGCCTTCTTCCTGGGATCAGCAATACCGTTCACGGCGCCGTCGGCGAAGGCGCGGATTGCCGGAGAGTCGCTGTCGATAAAGCGCGCCGGAGCAAGGAAAGGGTTCAGGGTCATCATTCCGGTCAGATAGCACCAACGGCTGCGGATTCAAATCGCGGTGCCTGCCGGTAGCAGCCGCGCCGAAATCTGCGCGAAAGTGCAAGACCGGTCATACCAAGCCAAGGTCGGCGAACGCCGTCTTGTGGTGTTCGGCCGCATCCGGCGAGAAGCAGCAGAACACCACGTGTGTGACGCCGCGTGACGCATTCGCGATTTCCGCCGTCACCGTCCCGACCGCAATCCTGGCCGCGCGCTCGGCGGGGAAGCGGTAGATGCCGGTCGAGATCGCCGGGAACGCAATCGACTCCAGCCGATGCGTGGCAGCGAGGGTGAGCGCCGTGCGGTAGCAGGACGCAAGCAAATCATCCTCACCTTTGTGGCCGCCGTTCCAGACCGGCCCGACCGCGTGAATGACGTGGGCGGCGTTGAGGCGATAGCCGCGCGTGATCTTGGCCGATCCCGTGTCGCAGCCGCCAAGGGTGCGGCATTCGGCGAGCAGTTCCGGTCCGGCAGCACGGTGAATGGCGCCGTCCACTCCGCCTCCGCCGAGCAAGGACGAATTGGCGGCGTTCACGATGGCATCGAGCCCGAGCGTCGTGATGTCGGCGATGCAGATGTCGAGCCGCGCAGCTCCGATCTCGGCGGTGAGCAGGGAGGGCACATCCGTCATCAGCGGATCATAGCAGACCCATCGAAGAACTTGACGGGCGGCGCGGGCATTCTTCGCAAGGGGGAAGTCAGGCCCTGCCTCAGGCCACCTCGGCCTCGACCTCGTCGGGCGCATCGATCGTGCTGCGCCGGCCGATGTCGTCGAAGTGAGCATCGAGAAAACGGCGCGTGGCCCGCTGCCCGAGCTTGTGCAGCGACTCAAAATATTGAAAGTCGTTGTCCAGTGCTCGGCCCGTGCCCATGGTCTCGCCGGCGTCGTCGAGTGCGATCCGATGCAGCCGGATTCGGCGGAACTCGCCGTGTCCTGTTCCGCGCGGCAACCGGCCTTCGTCGATCAGCCGGTTGACGAACGCGACCGAGCGCAACTCGGACAACAGCGAAGCGTTGAAATTGATCTCGTTGACCCGGCTCATGATCTCGCGCGTGCGGGTCGGCACCTTGCGGCGCTGCAGCGGGTTCAACTGGACGATCAGAACATCCTCGGTCGAGGTCGTGCGCAGGAACGGCGAAACCGCCGGATTGCCGCTGTAGCCGCCATCCCAATAGGGCACGCCGCCGATCTCGACGGCGCGAAAGAGCAACGGAAGACACGCCGACGCCATGATCACTTCGGGCGCGATTTCCTTGCGCGTGAAGATGCGCGGCTCGCCGGTATGCACGTCGGTCGCCGAGATGAACAGCTTGAGGCCGCGCTGGCGGCGTATTTTCTCGAAGTCGACGAAGCTGTCGATGACATCCTTGAGCGGATTGATGTTGAGCGGATTGAGATCGTAGGGCGACCAGAACCGCGACAGCGCGCCGAACCACAAACCCTGGCGCGGCACGAAAGAGAACAGCCGCTCCACCACGCTGCGCTGCAGTTCCTGCAGATGGCCGTTGCTGCTCACCGCGCGCCAGAACTCGGCGAGGCGGGTGCGGGCTTCCTCCGGTCCGCCGCGTACCAGTCCATCGGCGAGCATTGCGGCATTGAGCGCGCCGGCCGAGGCGCCGGAAATGCCCTCGACCTCGAGCCGGCCGTCGGCGAGCAGTTGATCGAGCACGCCCCAGGTGAACGCACCGTGCGCACCGCCGCCCTGCAACGCCAGATTGATCCGCTTGCGCTTACGGCCTACTGGCAGCGGCGCATCCCGCCTTGTGTCGGCCGCGGGCCGAGGGGCGGAGCGGCGCGCTGTCGTGTATAGATGTTGCAGTAATAATGGGAACATGCGTTGAACGGACCCCGTGAAGACTCTCGGTACCCGCCATGTGGGGAACGGATTGCTGCATTGCAATATCAAATTTTGGCAGTGCAACAAACATCAACATTCGGGCAAAACAGGGTAAATTTCGGGCATGGCTAAAACCAAAACCTCGCGGGAGGAGCGTCCGCCCCAGCCGGCCTTTCCCGCGCCTGACCACGATCACGACCGCTGCAGCAACGACGCGATGGCGATGGCAGAGGCGGTGTGCCTCGAACGTGGCCAACGTCTCACGACGATCCGCCGAAAAGTGCTCGATGAACTCCTCGCCAGCCACAAACCGCTCGGCGCCTACGAAATCATCGACCGGATCGCATTGCGCGGCGCGCGGCCGGCGCCAATCACCGCCTACCGGGCGCTTGAGTTCCTGCGCGAAAACGGCCTTGTCCATCGCATCGAGAGCCGCAACGCCTTTATTGCGTGTGTGCATAATCACGCGGCAGGCGCACTCGTCGTCTTTCTCATCTGCGAACATTGCGGCGCGGTTGGCGAGGCATCCTCGGCGGAACTTGCCACCACGCTTGCGTCCGCGGCGCAAGCCGCCGGCTTCGCGCCGAAATCGCCGGTGATCGAGATCACCGGCGTGTGCACGCATTGCCGTGCGGCGTGATCTTTTTCTCTCAATTGCGGTCATGCCCGTCGGGTCATGCCGGCTGTGTGAACTTGCCGGCGCGGACCGCTACCTCCTGTTGAAGCACACTCCAATGCATCGGCGTCGCTGGCTGGAGAAGCCGATATGACGAAGGCATGACGATGAAGCAAGACGTCGCGCCCTCGGCCCGTCCGCTCGATGCCGCTGCGGCCGCGTTGGCGGTGGTGGTGTGCCTGAGTTGGGGCTTCAATCAGGTCGCGGTGAAGCTTGCGCTGCCTGATATCCCGCCGCTGATCCAGGCCGCATTCCGTTCGACCTTCGGTGCGCTGATGGTGGTTGCGATCGCTCGCATGCGCGGCGTGCGGCTGATGGACGCCGACGGAACGCTTGTTCCCGGTCTTGTCGCGGGCGTGCTGTTCGGCCTGGAGTTCCTGTTGATCTATCGCGGTCTCGTCTGGACGACCGCGAGCCGCACGGTGCTGTTTCTCTACCTCGCGCCGTTCGTCGTTGTTCTCGGCGCGCGTTGGGTTCTGCCGGGCGATCGGTTCGATCGTTCGCAATGGATCGGCCTCGGGCTGTCGTTTGCCGGAATCATGGTTGCCTTTGGCGTACCGACGCCGGGCGGCAATCCGCACGAACTTGCTGGCGACGTGATGATCGTGTTTGCCGCCATCGCCTGGGGCGTGACAACCCTGGTCGTCAAAGCGAGCAAGCTGGTGCACGCGCCCTACGAGAAGACGCTGCTGTACCAGCTTATCGTTTCGGCGCCGATGCTGGCTTTTGCCGCGCAGTTGTTCGGCGAGCGCGTCAGCGCCGCGCCGTCCGCGATTGCGCTCGGCTCACTCGCTTACCAGACGTTCTGGGTGGCCGGCTTGACCTTTCTGGCGTGGTTCGCGTTGATCCAGCGCTATTCCGCCAGCCGGCTATCGGCGTTCACGTTTCTCACGCCCTTGTTCGGGGTCGCGGCCGGGTCCATCGTGCTGTCCGAGCCGCTGACGCCGGCCTTTGCGGTGGCTGTGGCGCTGGTGGTTGCGGGACTCGTGCTGGTGAATCGGCCGCGATGAATATGTGTTTGAACAAGCGTTAGTGAAATGGCGAGTGTTGGCGGCCAGTCGGGAACCACGATCGAGGATGCGCTGCGGCGAGGGATGGCGGCGATGCAGAGTCGCCGCCCGGACGAAGCCGAGCGGATCGCGCGCGACGTGCTTGCCCGGCAGGCGCAACACGTCGGCGCATTGCATCTCCTCGGCCTGGCGTTGATGTCGCAAGGCCGCGGACGCGAGGCGGTCACGCCGCTTGAAGCCGCTTCGCGCCTGCAATCCAGTCCGGTGATCGAAACACATCTCGCGATCGCGTTGCGGCAGAGCGGGCAGTTTGCGGCAGCGCTCAAGCAACTGGAACACGCCGTCACGCTGCAGCCCGCTTTCCCGCTCGCATTCCACGAACTCGGTGTGCTGCTTTTTTCGCAGCGCCGGCTCGATGAGGCGGAAGCCGTACTCAGGCGTGGAATCGAATGCGGACCCGCGATGCCGGAACTGTCGGTGGTTCTCGGCGGCATCTTGCTTGACCGCGCGGATTGGGCCGGCGCCAAGGCGGCCTTTGCGCGGGTGCTTGAGCTTGCGCCGCGCCAGCCGAATGCTCTCTACGGGCTCGGCACGGCGCTCATGGAGGCCGGTGAATTCAACATGGCGGCCGAGCGATTCAAGCAGGCGCTGGCGGTCGATCCGGCTTATGCGCAGGCTCGGCTTAGTCTCGGAACGTGCCTGCTCGAACTTGGCCAGCCTGACGAAGCGATCGCCTGTTTTCGCGCGGCAGTGAACGCTGTCCCGCAACTTTACGGCAAGGCGCTGCGGACTTTGGTGATGGCGGGGCGCGGGCAATTCTGGCTCAAGCCGAGCGCGGCCGCGGAAATGCTCAAGCCGGGCGGTAAGGTCTAGGCGCGCGCTGGCGAGTTGCTTTCTTTCCCGCAGCGATTCTGCATGGCGCGGCCGCGCGCCTGCAACACATGCTCGTGATCATCTCGACGGCCGGTCGGTGGGCCGGTATGAGTCCCGGATCACGCAGGGAGTTTTCTGATGATCGATCTGTACTATTGGACCACGCCCAACGGCCACAAGATTACGATCTTCCTGGAGGAGACCGGGCTGCCGTACAAAATCTTTCCGATCAACATCGGCAAGGGCGAGCAGTTCCAGTCGCACTTCCTCAAGATTTCGCCCAACAATCGCATTCCGGCGATCATCGATCACGAGCCTAAGGGCGGGGGTGCTCCGATCTCGGTGTTCGAGACCGGAGCGATCCTGTTCTATCTCGGCGAGAAGACCGGCCAATTCCTGCCGACTGAATCGCACAAACGCTACGACGTAATGCAGTGGCTGTTCTGGCAGATGGGAGGCCTCGGGCCGATGGCCGGGCAGAACAATCATTTCCGCAATTACGCGGTTGAGAAGCTGCCGTACGCAATCAAGCGCTATGAGGATGAGACCAACCGGCTCTACGGTGTCATGAACAAACGGCTTGCCGACCGGCCGTTCCTTGGCGGCGAATATTCGATCGCCGATATGGCGAGCTATCCGTGGATCGTGCCGTGGGAGCGGCAGGGTCAGAAGCTCGCCGATTTCCCGCACCTCAAGCGCTGGTTCGAGGCGATCGAGGCGCGGCCTGCCGTCAAGCGGGCATACGCCAAGGCCAAGGAGATCAACCCGAACCTAGGTGGTATCCGCACCCCGGAAGAGCGCGCAATTCTGTTCGGCCAAACCGCCGCCGTGGTGAGATGAGCTATGCTTCGGATGAGCTATTGCTTCGTGGCCAAGCCACATCCTCCGTTCATTCCCGCGCAAGCGGGAATCCAGGGACGCTTGCTCAGCGCTTGTGACTTTGGGTCCCCGCTTGCGCGGGGACACGCGCGCGAACGGAGAATCGGGGCTACTGTTGCACGATCACCTTGGTGCCGACCGGCACGCGTTCGAACAGGTCGACGACTTCGTCATTGACCAGGCGGAAACAGCCCGATGACACGGCATGTCCGATGGTATCGGGCGCGTTCGTGCCGTGGATTCGATACACCGTGTTGCCGAGGTAGAGTGCGCGGGCGCCCATCGGGTTGCCCGGCCCGCCTGCCATGAAGCGCGGCAGATAAGGCTGCCGCTTGATCATCTCCGGCGGCGGCGTCCAGTCCGGCCACTCCTGCTTGCGGGTAATCTTGAGCAGCCCGTTCCATTGGAAGCCGTCGCGGCCGACACCGACGCCATAGCGCAGCGCGATGTTGTTCCGCTGGATCAGGTAAAGGAACCGGCGCTGGGTATCGATGATGATCGTGCCGGGCGCCTCATTGGTTCGGTAAGAGACCGGCTGGTGCAGGTAGACGGCTGAGATTCTCGCATCGGCCGGCGGCGGCGTACCGGGCTCGGCGTCCTCGATCGTCGGTGTCATCACGCGCAGTTCGCGCGGGGTTCCGTACTGCGCCTGGCTCGCGGTCGGAAGCAGAACGACTGCGAGAATGCCAAGTGCCGCGTAGCCGAGGATGGCGTAGAAAGAACGCACTGTCATCATTCAGTCCCGTGCCGGTGAATGTCGTGAGGGAAAAGGCCGAGGGCCGATATTGGCCCCGGACCCGACGGGAATTCAACGGCTACTGCGCGTGGAGAATGAGGGGAATGTGTGGCTGACTAACCGTCGGCCGGTGCGGCCCGGAACAACTGGGCAAATTTCTCCAGATCGCCAGCGGCGACGTCGGACACCGCCCAATAGGCCACGCCGTCCTGTGTCCAGCCCACGAGATTGTAGCCGTTAATCGAGCGGCGCAGAGTCGCATCGGTCGTGCGGCCGGCGGCGGGAACCGCCAGCAGGCTGATCAGATGCTTGCGCACCCGATAGACCAGCGTCGGCACGGGCGTATTGCCGATGACGTCGATGCGGCCGCCGACCAGCGTGAATCCGTCCGATGCCAGATCGACGACCCGCGGGGACTGCGGGATGCGGCCGTTGAACCAAGGCTTGACGGTGTGGCGGTCGGAAGAGGCCACGTCGAACGGCTGTGTTGCCATCAACGCGCGCATGTGATCGTCGACCGCCTCTTCGGCAACCCGATCGCCCGGTGCGGGTTGTAACAGGAACCAGGTCGAACCGCTGGCGAACACCATCGCGAGCATGACGGAAGCCGCCAGCATTCGCCACGACGGGCCCGTCGTGGCGCGATGCAGCCCGACCGCCGCCTCGATCCGCGTCTGCAGATGCGGCGGCAGCGCCTCGCGCGGAAACTCTCTACGCAGCACGTTGCGCAGCGCCTCGATGCGCCCGCGCTCGGCGGCGAGCGCGGGGTCACGCGCGATCTGCCGTTCGACGGCAAGCGCGTTGGCGGGATCGAGTTCGCCGTCGACATGCGCATGGACGAGCAATGCGGCCTCATCCATCCGAGATGTCTCGTTCGTCGGTTCAGTCATGAGTTTTCGGTTCCAATCATCTCGATCAGGCGCCGGCGGGCACGCGCCAGTCGCGACATGACGGTGCCAACCGGCACCTCGGTCACTTGCGCGATCTCGCGATAGTCGAGACCCTGGATGTCGCGTAGTACCAGCGTCTCACGGAATTGATCCGGCAGGGAAGCGATTGCCGCTTCAAGCTTGGCGGCATCAGCTTTGGCAATCAATTCGGTCTCGGGCGTTGGCGAATTCTGATCGCTCAGGCCTCCCGCGTGTTGCGCTTGCTCAACCGCTTCAAGGTCATCGACTGCGACCAGCGCCGGCCGGCGGTTCCGGCTTAACCAGGTATAGGCAGTGTGGCGCACAATGGTCAGTACCCAGGCGCGCGCGTTGCCGCCAGCAAAGCCACCAAGCGCCCGGAAGGCGCGCAGGCTTGCCTCCTGCACCACATCTTCGGCGTCCGCCCGGTCGCCGGTAAGCCAGCGCGCAAGCGCATACGCATCGGCGAGGTGGGGCATGACCACGCGCGTGAACCGGGCTTTGTCGTTCTCACCGCTCACATGTCTCTCTTGGGATGAGACTCAGGTTTGCGCGAATAAATTCCCGGCCGGGACATAAAGTTTGCTGCGCGAATGGACCTCCGCGCCGCAGGACCGGCCGTGCCGGCCGTTTGTCTTATCGTTTTGTCAGCATGTCCGTATAGCCCGGTTCGTTTCGATGACCATCACGAGTTGGGGAATAAACCGCGTTCGCTCCGAGTCCTCATTGTATCGGGTGCAGGATCGCCATGCAGGAGAACACCTTCGCCCTGGATATTCGGAGGAGCTAATGATCAATCCATCGCGTCGTGATTTCGTCGTCTCTACCGGGCTCGCCGCTGCGCTCGGTCTCAATGCGCGGCTCGCAATATCACCGGCATTCGCTCAGAAAACGCCCGGTCCCGCCAAGCCCTTTGTCACATACAAGGTCGGTTCGGCCGAGGTCACGGCAATCTATGACGGCATCTGGGAAAAGCCACATGATCCCGCCTTCATTTCCAACGCGTCGGTGGACGACGTGAAAGCCGCAATGGTCAAAGCCGGCCTGCCGGCCGATTTCGTCTCGATCCCATTCACCGTGGTGATCGTCAAGACCGGCGGCAAGACCATCATGTGCGACAGCGGTACCGGCGGTCAGGTGCAGCCGACCGCCGGCACGCTGATGACCAACATGAAGGCGGCCGGCATCGATGCCACCAAGATCGACACCATCCTCATCTCGCACTGCCATCCCGATCACATTTTCGGGCTGATGGAGAAGGGGACCAACGCGCCGGTCTTCCCCAATGCCGAGATTGTGATCTCGGACGTCGAGTACAAATTCTGGACCGATCCCGCGGTCATAGATCGGCTGCCGGAAGCGCGGAAAGGTCTGGCGCGCCGCATCCAGGCGACGTTTCCGAACTGGAAGAACATCCGCCAGGTGACGGGAGAGCCCGAAGTGGCTCCTGGAATCCGCTTCGTATTGTCGCCGGGACATACACCGGGGCATCGCTCGTTCCATCTCGCCTCGGGCTCGGACCAACTGATGATCTCGAACGATACCGCCTATCAGCCTGCGCTTCTGGTCGCTCATCCGGGGTGGCATGGCCAGTACGATCAGGATGCGTCGACTGCCGAGGCGTCGAGACGCACGTTGCTTGACCGGGTGATCGCCGACAAGTCGTTGATCTGCGGCTACCACTTCCCGTTCCCGGGCGCTGGCACGATCCAGAAGGATGGCGCCGGTTACGCGCTGACCGTCATGAAGATCTAACTCCGTTCGTTCCCGCCGAAAGCGGGGACCCAGTGCCACGCACATTCGTTCTCAGCACAAGGAGACCATGATGAGACGGTCCACGATTCCGCTCTTGCTTGCGGCTTTGCTTGCCAGTGCGTCCTTGCCGGCGCTGTCCGCCCTGGCGGTCGATAACGTCATCTCCACCGATGCGCCGGACCTCACCTCCGTGCGCGCCAAGATCAAGGCCAAGGACTTCAAGGCTGCCTTGGCCGAGCTGACGCCGATACTGGCGACGCATCAGCACGCCGATGTTTACAACCTGATGGGCTTCAGTCTGCGCAAGACCGGCGACTACAAGCAGGCCTATACGTTTTACCGCAAGGCGCTCGACTTCAATCCCGAGCATAAGGGCGCGCTCGAATATCTGGGCGAACTCTATGTCGAGACCGGACAGGTCGAGAAGGCGCAGGAAAACGTCGCGCTGCTGAAGAAGCTTTGCCCCGGCGGCTGCGAGGAGCTTGAAGACCTCGAACAGGCGATAGCCGCGGCGCCGAAGACGAACGCCGCCGCGAAGGTGAACTGAAGGCGTGTCGATATTATTGCCATTCATCGAAGCGGCCGCCGCACTCGCCGGCCGCTTTCTTCTCTCGGCGATTTTTCTGCATGAGGCTTATGCCAAGCTCACCGCCTATGCGCCAAGTGTGGCCTACATGAAGGCCTTCGGTGTGCCGGGAGAATTGCTGCCGCTCGCCATCGCCGTCGAGTTGGGTTGCGGCCTTCTGGTCCTGGTCGGCTATCAGACACGAATCGCGGCGCTGCTGCTCGCTGGGTTCTGCGTCGTGACAGCGTTGATCTTTCACGCCAAATTCGGCGATCGCAATCAGCTTCTGCATTTCGAAAAGGATTTGGCCATTGCCGGCGGATTTCTTGTGCTGTTTGCGCGCGGCGGCGGCGCGTGGGCGTTCGACGCCCTGAGAGGTCGCAGCGTGGCCGAAGACATTCGGCTGGCGTAGGAAAGAATGTCACAAAGCGGCAGGGGACCGTTCGCAACCCGTTGGCAGGTGATTGGCCGCACGAACATGCTGCGCGGCGATCCACGGCAGCTTTTCGATCAGGATCGAGATCGTCTTCATCGGCTTGGGCAGGAACATCGTCGCGCCGTAGATGCGCGTCCAGAGCTGGGTGTGTTCGGTCAACGGCCGCTCGCGCCGCTCCCAGTTGATCAAGGCAGTTTCGATCGTCCCTTCACCCTGCAGGGCGGCCGCGAGGCCCAGCGCATTCATCATCGCGTGGCCGGCGCCCTGCGCCAGGTAAGGCGGCATCGCGTGCGCGGCGTCACCGATGACCGCAATCCGGCCCGTGAACCAGCGTTTCAATCGAACGGTCTGAAAGTGCGCCCATTGCGACTGCGGCCAGTCGGCTTCGTCCCGCATCCGGACGAACAGGCTGCGCATGGTCGGAAACGACTGCGCCCAGACGTCGGGATCGATTGGCGAGGTGGCGGCGGCGGTGTCGCGCGTGGTGCACGTCAGCAGCACGTAGTATTCGCCCTTGGTCACCGGGCAGTACAGCACGCGCCGCTTGTCGGCCCAGGCCTCGATCATCACCGTGCCGTCGCGGTCGTCAGCCGCGATCTCCTCGGGACGGCGGGGAATGGTGATCCGCGCGCCGCAGTCCCGGCCCCAGATGCGCCGATCGAGCAGGCCGTGCGCGTCGCGGATCGCCGAGTTGACGCCGTCGGCCGCCACCACGAGGTCGGCGGCGAATTTTTCTCCGCTTTCCAGCGTAATCGCGCCATTCGGATCCGCGGCCCTCACCGGCGAACTCAGACGGATTTCAGCGCCTGCCTCCCGCGCCCGCTCGGCCAGCAGCGCGATAATGTGCTGCCGGTCGATTCGGTAGGGGCTTCGTACGGTCTTACGAGACATCACGACACGCCCGCTGGCGTCGATGGAATCGCGCCGGTCGATCTTCATGCCACCGGCCAACACTTGATCCAGGATGCCGAACGTCGCGAAGATGTGCGCCATGTTGTTATGGATTGCGATGCCGTAGCCTTCCCCGCGCAGCGAATCCCGCCGCTCGTGAACGCGCACGGTCCAGCCCCGGCTGCGCAGCGCGATCGCCGCGACGAGACCGCCGAAGCCGGCGCCAACGATCTCGGCGTGACCAGGTTGCATCGCCTGGAATCTCCGGTCACCCGCGGGATGCGAAATTGCAGTCAGGTAATGTCGTGCGCAATCGTCCGCCCGGTTCGTTTAAGCCGGCACTGGCCGTTGCTTCAGCCGCTCGATCTGCGGGCGGTCGCCGCTTGCCTTGTCGCTGATCGGCGGACGCGGCAGACGAGACTCGCCCGGCTCCATGGTGAACGTGTAGTCGAGCGTGGACCACGGCGCCTTGACGTCGGGCGCCGGCGGCGTGCCGCTCTCATGGCGGACAAAGTCTCCGATCAGGTGCTTGGTCACACCGAACTGGGAATCGGTCTCGAGGTTGGGATCGTCCGGCACATAGACCTGCGAAACCAGTGTCTTGAATCCGGCCTTCTCGGCCAGCACGTGCAGATGCGCCGGCCGCATATTGTGCCGGCCCTGCTTGCGCAGGAGCGCGCCGACCGGGCCGTCCACCGGGATCGGGTAGCCGGCAGGCTTGATGCTGCGGAAATTAATGTGGCCGTTCTGGTCGGTGGTGAACTTGCCGCGCAGGTTCATGTCCGCCTGCACCGGATCCTGGTTCTCGTAGTAGCCTTCCGTCGAGGACTGCCAGACGTCGACCACGGCGCCCTCGATTGGTGTGCCGCTCTTGTCCTTGAACCAGGCATTGACGAACAGCGCCTCACCCGGCGTCGGCGAGCGCACGATTGAGCCGCCGTTGGGCGTTACCGGTGAATGCTCGCGCCAGAACGGTCCGAGCAGATTCTGCGAGGTCTCGGTCTGGCCATTGTCGCCGTTATTGAGCAGGCAGATCAACGTCGAGAACCCGAGTGCGCCCGCCATCAGCACACCCTCGTTATGACTTTCGTTGGTGTGCTTGCCGATTGCCACGAGGTAGGCGACCGCGGCCTGGAATTCCTGCTCGGTGAGCTTCACCTCGCGCGCGAAGTCGTGCAGGTGGCGCACCAAGGCCGACATGATCTCTTTGAATCGCGGGTCGGTGGAGCGCTGCAACTCTGACAGCACGGCGGTGGTGACGTCTTTTTGATTTGCGATGATCATGGGCGGCACTCGAATCTGGTGTGGGTTCAACGGCTCGGCATGCTTGCCGCCGCCCGCAGGCACGTGGGGCATAGGCAGTCGCCCGCCGCTCCGATTTCGGGGACGGGCATACGGAATGTTTCGGCCGCGCACCAGCAGCCGCCGCCGAGTTGGCAGTCGAACCCGGCACCGCAGCGTTCGCAGATCAGGCGCCGCGGGGCGGGCAGAGGCCGGGAGACCGAGTCCATAGCGCGATTATGCTTGAATTCAACTCCCGTGCCACCTGCGCCGGAGCCATCAGGGTGCCGCGGCCCCAAAGACCGCGATAGCGCCGTGCGACCAGCGGCAGACCGTTCGCATGGCCCTGCAGGTCAAAATCCTCCGCAATGGCAATCGTCAGGCTTCGTTCAAAAACAAACGCGGGAACCGGAGGCTCCCGCGTTGTAACGGCGATAGGCAACCTGAAGGAAGCAAGGCGTGTCAGCGGCTTTGCTCGCCGCCGAGGTAGCCGGCGATCTTCCAGGCGCCGCCTTCTTTGATGTAGCACATCTGCTCGCCGACCAGCGGAAGCACCGAATCGATCGGCACGAAGCCGACCTTGCCGCCCGGCGTCATCACTTTCACATAAGTCGCCATGACCACGTTGGCGGGCGAGTCATCCGGCAGCACGCGCACCAGATACAGACCGAGCTTGTCGATCACCGTTGCCGTCGGTTGCGCGGCCGAGCGAACTTCGATGCCGTCCTTGGTCGGGTAGCCCCAATCGGAGGCATCGGTGTGGGTTGTATTGGCAAGGTCGTCGGCGGCTTTTTCGTCAAAGCTCGGTTCGCCTGGCGCGCAGAGCACGCCGGGGCGCTGCGGGTCGGACATTGCGGTTGGCTCGACCGCATAGCCGGAAATGGCATCCCAGCCGAGTGCGTCCTTTCCGTCGAGCCCGATCGCCTTGCTGAGGCTGTCGACGCCCGGCTTGCCTTTATCGGCGACATCGGCGTCTTCGGGGATCCAGAAGAAGCTTGCGGCGATGAGCTTGCCGAGGGCCGCGCGGTCTTTCCGCTTCGCGACGTCCGCAAGCTGCTTGCGAAAGGTCTCGAACGCCGGATCTGCCACCGGCGCCGGCAGGATGATCGGCACCGGCTTGTAGGGACCCGCCGCGATTGGCGCGGGGGTTTGTTCGGGTGGCGTCTGCGCCGGCGCAGACCGCGGTGCAAATGCACCCGCGATCACGAACGCCGTCGCGACCAGAATGGTTGATGAAAAGCCGAGCTGCCGCATCGCGATATCTCCCAGGTTCCAACCATGCATGATAGCGCGAAAATTGAGTCCGCTCTACGGCCGGGGAGGCGGGGTAACGTCAGGCGCGGTAAAAAGCCTGAGGCTGAAACCGTGGGCAAAGCGCTGTGCCGGGCAATCAAAAAAAGCGGTTCCAGCCTTGGGGCAGACACAGGCTGGAACCGCAATCATGACGCTGAAACGCTACGCAGTTACGAGAAAGATACACAGCATCTCAGGCGCCACGACGTTTAGCGGGCGGCCGTGACACCGCCGTGACGCTGGCGGCGCGGTTGTGGATGCTGTGGATAGCCCTTGCCCGCTGATGCCGCAAATGCCGGGCATGAGCGGGTTGCCGCCAGTGCGGGCGCGTTACTTGCCGGGGTGCGCGCGTACTTCTGCATTCCCGCGGCGGCATCGCTGCTGTTCTGTCCCTCAAAAACTCCGGTGCGCCATGCCATCCGTGTCGCCTCATCTGCTGCCGATCCTGATGCTGATCGGCTCCAACGTATTCATGACGATCGCCTGGTACGGGCACCTGCGGTTCAAGGAAGTTCCGCTCGCGGGCGTGATCGTGGTGAGCTGGCTCATTGCCTTCGTCGAATACTGCCTCGCGGTGCCGGCCAACCGTTGGGGCAGCGCGGTCTATACGACCGCCCAGCTCAAAACCATCCAGGAGGTGATCACGCTCCTGGTTTTCGCGGCCTTCTCCATCCTCTACCTCAAGGAGCCGATGACCTGGAACTACGCGGTTGGCTTTGTGCTGATCGCGACGGGAGCGTTCTTTGTCTTCCGGGGGCCGTTGTGATCGCTGCATGGCCTTGCTGGCTCAGGGCTCGCTTGCCGAACTGCGCCTCATTCATTCTTCATTCAGAATGTTGAGCGCAGCGTCCCGCCAGCGTCGTGGCGGCGCCTGCGACCCTTCCAATATTTCATCCAGGCGCCACGGCGGCGAAAGGATTGTTGCCGCAATCTTGACACCGGCATTGCGGACGCTCCTCGTTATCGAGGGGCAACACCGCGTCCGTGTCGAAAGGACATTTCCGGATGGCCTCCGATTCGAAAGCCGAAGCGGCGCTGGCGCTCTATCGGTTCGGCCTCGGGCCGCGCGCCGGCTCGATTGCCGCCATTGCTTCTGATCCGCGGGGCGCGCTGCTCGCGGAACTTGAGCGTCCCGGCGCCGGCCGTCTTGCCGATCAGAGTCTGCCGAGCACTTCGGCCGCGGCGCGCGCCACCTTCGAGTTTCGGCAGAAGCAGCGCGCGGCGCGCCAAGCCGAGCAGCGGACCGCACAGCGGTCTCGGCAGAATGCCGGCGGCGCAACGCCACAAGCCGACCCGCAGATGAGCATGCCGGCCGAGCCGCCGGGCGCGCCGCCAACGCCGCCCGCGCCGCGGCCCAACGCCGGTCCCGCCGTGCCGCAACAGCTCTACCTCGGCGACGCCAAGGCCCGAATCCATGCGGCGTTGGCTGCCGACCTCGGTTTCACCGAACGCCTCGTCTGGTTCTGGTCGAACCATTTCTGCGTGTCGGCCGACAAGGGCGGGGTCCGGCCGATCTGCGGCGCCTTCGAGCGCGAAGCGATCCGCGCGCATGTGCTCGGCCGGTTCGGTGACATGCTGCAGGCGGTCGAGAGCCATCCGGCGATGCTGATCTATCTCGACAATGCGCGCTCGATCGGGCCCGACTCGATCGCCGGACGGCGGCAGAAGCGCGGCCTCAACGAAAATCTCGCGCGCGAAATCCTGGAGTTGCATACGCTCGGCGTGCGGTCCGTCTATACCCAGGACGACGTGACGCGCTTCGCCAATGTCATCACCGGCTGGACGGTGATCGGCTTCCGGCAGGATCCGGCGCGGGCCGGCGAGTTCGTGTTCAATCCGAACATGCATCAGCCGGGCGCGCAGATGGTGGTCGGCAGAAGTTATCCGGACGCCGGGGTCGAGCAAGGCCGCGCCGTGCTGGCCGCGCTGGCGCGTCATCCGGCAACCGCAAAGCATGTGGCCAACAAGCTCGCGCGCCATTTCGTTGCCGATGACCCGACGCCCGTGTTGGTCGAACGTCTCGCCAAGCGATTTCTCGACACCCAAGGCGATCTCAAGGAAGTGGCGAAGACGCTGGTGACCTCGCCCGAGTCCTGGTCTGCGACGCGTGGAAAGCTCAAGCGGCCGGGTGAGTGGATTGTGAGCGCGCTGCGCGCGACCGGCGTGACGCCGCCCGAGATCGGACCGGTCATGCAGGCGCACAACATGCTGGGCGAGCCGCTCTGGCGGCCGAATTCGCCCAAGGGCTACGCGGACGATAGCGCGGTATGGCTCGACGGCCTCTCGCAACGCATCGACGTCGCCAATCAGATGGCGCGACGCATCGCCGCCGGCGTCGACCCGAAGGCGGTGTTCGAGCAAGCGCTGGCTCCGATCGCCTCGACCGAGACGCGTCAGGCGGTGACGCGTGCGGAGTCGCGGCCGCAGGCACTGGCGCTCCTGCTGATGTCGCCCGAGTTTCAACGGAGATGACGATGAACCCCCACGCCCCCACGCGCCGCGCGCTGTTGCTCGGCTCCGGCACGCTGTTCGCCTGGGCGCATCTGCCGAAGCTTGCGCTTGCCGAGGGGCGTGACCCGCGGTTGCTGGTCATCGTGCTGCGCGGTGCGCTCGACGGACTGGCTGCGGTCGCGCCGGTCGGCGACCCGGACTGGGTGAAGCTGCGCGGCGACAGGGCGCTCACGCTGAACGACAAGGCCCCGGCGCTGCCGCTTGATTCGTTCTTCGCGCTCAACGCCGCGATGCCGAACCTCCATAGGCTTTACCGCGCGGGCGCCGCCACGGTCGTGCACGCCACCGCGACGTCCTATCGCGAGCGGTCCCATTTCGATGGCCAGGATGTGCTCGAAAGCGGCCTCGGCAGGCCCGGCGCGATCGATACCGGCTGGCTCAACCGTGCGCTTGTCTCGCTGCAGCCGGTCGGCCGTGCTGGCGGACGCGATGCCTTCGCGGTCGGCCCGATTGCGCCGCTGGTGGTACGCGGGCCGGCGCCGGTGCTGTCCTGGACGCCGCCGCGGCTGCCGCCGGCCAGCGACGATACGCTGACGCGGCTGCTCGATCTCTATCGCCACACCGATCCGGCGCTGGCGAGGGTGCTGGAGGAGCGCATGGGGCTTGCCGCCATCGCGCGCGCCGGCGGCATGGACGGCCGGCAGCCGCGCGCCGCTGGTGTCCTGCAGGTGCGGGCCTATTTCGCCGAGTCGGCCGGCGCAGCGGCAAAATTTCTGGCCCGGCCGAACGGCCCGCGCATCGGCGCGCTGGCCTTCGACGGCTGGGATACCCATGCCAATGAAGGCGCCCAGGGCGGACGGCTCGCGACGCTGCTCGGCTCGCTCGACGGCGCCATCGCGGCCGTCGAGACGGAAATGAAAGACGCCTGGCGCGAGACGGTGGTCGCGGTGATCACCGAGTTCGGCCGCACCGCGCGCATCAACGGCACCGAAGGCACCGACCACGGCACCGCGACGATCGCGTTGCTCGCGGGCGGCGCGCTCAAGGGCGGCCGCGTGATCGCCGACTGGCCCGGTCTCAAGCAAGCCAACCTGCATGACGGGCGCGACCTCAAGCCGACGACGGACTTGCGTGCCGTGCTCAAGGGGCTGCTCAAGGATCACCTGCGCGTCGACGAGCGCGTGCTGGCGAGCAAGGTGTTTCCGGAGAGTGCCGGCGTTAAGCCGCTCACCGGACTGGTGGGCTGAGTCTGAGCCGGTTCACTTGCTGTCGTGCAACGGCTGGCCGGTTTTCTCCATGCGGGCCTCGATCTCGCTGCGTGACCAGCCGGTGAGGTTGGCGAGATTGGTGGCCTCCTTATTGAAACGCGTCGGCAGGGCGGCGCGGTAGCTTTCGCCAGCCGAACAACTCGCCTCTTTCTGCCACGGGTGGCGAAGAATGTAGCGGCCCTGGAAATTCGTGCGGTCTTTGGTTTCCATCAGCACCAGGTCTTCCGGAAAGGTCTTGCCGTCGTAGCGCACGTGCAGCCGGGTGACGTATGCGTTGGCACCTTGGCCCGAACGATAGGGCACGTTCGCGTCGCTCGCGATCCAGCGTGCGCCAAGCTCGACCAACTCCTTGTTGGTCAACGGGTCGGCCGCGCAAGGATCGCACCAGCCCATGTCCCAGGCATATTCGACGAACACCGCCTGCATGTTTTCGCGCTCGACCGCACGCTCGAACATCGCCCGATAGAACGGGCCGAATTCCTGCTTGACGTAGAGCGGCACCTCGATATCGGAGGGCAGCTTCACGGTGCGGTAATTCGCGGTCTCGATCCGGCCGTTCTTGCTGAGCGCAAGGATGATCAGATCCTGCGGGCCGTTGGAATTGACGGTGCCGAGCCGCAGCGGCAGCATGAATTTCTCCGACTTGTAGCGCACCTGCAACGGTCGCAGGTAACTGCCGGTCAGCGCCTGCATCCGCTCCAGGTTCACCTTGGCGACGAAGAAGCGCATCTTCTGCTTGATGTAGCTGCCGAGCACGGCATCGGCGCCGGAGGGAATGCGATAGCCGTTGTCGGTTAGAAAATTGACGAGGCCGTCGCTCTCGTTCGCCGAAAGGATCGAGACGTCGTACTCGCCGACATCGTAGTTGGCCTCGACGGTAACCCCCTTGTACCTGCCGTCGGCAAATTTCATGGCGGCAACGGCGCTTGGCGCAGGCATGGCGCCGTTTCTGCGCGCCATCACCATGACCGGTGAGCACGGATCCTCGTCGTGGTATTCCACCAGCCGGGGCGCCGTGAAGGCGTCGAGATGGTCGATGGTCTTCATCTCGACCACGCCGATCTGCTTGCGCTCGATGAACGTCGGCACCGGGATGACGACGGCGAATTCCTTCGGCTCGCCTTCGTAGTCGCTCGCCATCGTGATGGCGGTGGTGTCGCCGTCGCGCGCCAGAACGACCTTGGAGGATTTGTTGAACAGCTTCGAATCCGCCTTGGCGACGTAGAAGCCGCAGAACGCGGAGGCTGGTCCGGCGAGCGCGATAAGTTGCGCGGCGATCGCCGTCACGGCGACACCAGCCCGCAGGCGCGCCTTGGTCCGAGCAGCATTGGTAGCGGTCATTGCGAAGCTCCCTGCATGGCCGGCGCTTTCCACGTGAAGCGTTGCGCCGGCAGAATTTTGTCGATGAGAAGGATCAGTGGAGAGAGGGCGATCAGCGCCACATAAAGCGCCGGCCGCATCTGCATGAAGAACGTCATATAGTGGGCGAGGAGCGCGACCGACACTGCGAAGATCAAGCGGCCGAGCCGTGAATCGGGACTGGTGCGGGGGTCCGAGATCATGAAGAACGCGAAGATCAAAAGCGCACCGCTCTGCATCTGGTGAAGCGGGATGGCGAGCGGATCGCCCAGCCACCAGGCGCGGGCCAGCAGCAGCGCGGCGTGAGTGAGGAGAAAGAAGATCGCGATGTCGGCGCGCCGTGCGGCATGTAGCACCAGAATGGCACAGAAGCCGACGAGCGCCGCGAACCAGACCGTGGAGCCCCAGGCGCCGGGCGAAATCCAGATTCCGTCAGACGTGAACAGCAGGACCACGATGGCGAAGCCCGCCGGATTCCAGATGTGCTTGCCGTCGATACGCAGCACGAATTTCGAACTGATCGCGATGACGCCGGCCAGCACATGCAGCCAGGGATCGTCCGCCCGCAACAACAGGCTGAGCGACAGTCCGGTGATCAGCGGCGAGCGTGGATCGAATCCCGGCAGCCGGAACCACCAGGTGCAGAAGGCCTGGGTCGCGAGCGAACTCGCAATCGCCAGCGCGCTGTTGAGCGGCCGAGCGCCGAAATCGAGCCAGCCGATGTTGTAGATCAGCAGGGTTGCGAGCGCGGCGATTTGGTAATGGCGCGCATCGGACCAGAAACGCGACGCTGAAACTGGCGTCATCGTCATTCCTCCGGAGCCCGCCCGATCATCTCCATTGAACGATCAAAGCGACACAAAGAGGGCCGAGCATGGCCTCGACTACGACGACACGGCGGAATCATCACGGCATCCCGAATTGCGGTTAAGGCCATGTTGCATCGCGCCTTTTTCCGCCTGCAGACAAGGCGCGGATGAACGAACATTCATGCAGGCCGTTCGTCTCGCGTCTTCCTGAGCATGCAAGGGAGGGCGCACTGTCATTGCAAGCGCGCCCGCCAAGTTGTTCGTCTGGCGCTATTCCGCCGCCTCCAGGTCGGCGGCGTCGAGGAAGCCGCCGGACTGCCGCCGCCACAGTGCGGCGTAGTGTCCGCCAAGCGCCAAGAGTTCGCCGTGCGTGCCTTGCTCGACGATGCGGCCGCGGTCGAGCACGACCAATCGGTCCATGCGGGCGATGGTCGAGAGACGGTGCGCAATCGCGATCACCGTCTTGCCGGCCATCAAGGTGCCGAGCGACGATTGGATTGCAGCCTCGACCTCGCTGTCGAGCGCGGAGGTGGCCTCATCGAGCACCAGGATCGGTGCGTCCTTGAGGATCACGCGGGCGATCGCGATACGCTGGCGCTGGCCGCCGGAGAGCTTCACTCCGCGCTCGCCGACCTGCGCGTCGTAGCCTGATCGCTTTTTCCAGTCCTCGAGTTCGTGGATGAACTCGTCGGCGTGCGCAAGCTTCGCCGCCTCGACGATCTCCGCATCCGTCGCTCGTGGACGGCCGTAGCGGATGTTTTCGCGGATCGAGCGATGCAGCAGCGAGGTATCCTGCGTCACCATCGAGATTTGCGCGCGCAGGCTCTCCTGGGTCACCGTCGCGATGTCCTGGCCGTCGATCAGGATACGGCCGCCTTCGAGATCGAAGAAGCGCAGCAGGATGTTCACCAGCGTCGACTTGCCGGCGCCCGACCGCCCGATCAAACCGATCTTTTCGCCAGGCTTGACCGTCAGCGTGAGGTCATCGATCACCGCTCCAGACCGCGGCGTGCCGTCGGCGCGGGCCAACGCTTCGCGGCCGTAGCCGAAACTCACATCTTCGAACCGGATCTCGCCGCGCGTCACCTTAAGCTCGGGCGCATCGGGCTGGTCGGTGAGCGCGATCGGGCGGGCAATCGTCATCATGCCCTCCTGGATGACGCCGATGTTCTCGAAGATCGAGGTGATCTGCCACGCGACCCAGCCGGCGATATTGACGATCTGCCAGGCGAGCGGCAGCGCCATCGCGACGGTGCCGATCTCGACCTTGCCCTGCGTCCATAGCACGAGTGATAGCCCGGCCGTGCCTGTGACCATCATCGCGTTGAGCGAGGAGAGGCACAACCCGAACATCGTGTTGAGCCGCAGCGAGCGGTAGAACAGCCCGGTATGCTGATCGATTGCGTCGCGCACATAAGCGTCCTCTTCGCGCGCGCGGGCGAACAGTTTCACCGTCAGGATGTTGGTGTAGCTGTCGACGATCCGCCCGGTGAGCATCGAGCGGCCTTCCGACACTTCCTTCGAGCGGTCCCGCATGCGCGGCACGATGATGCGCAGGAAGATCATATAGCCGACAAACCACAGCACGATCGGCAGCGCGAGTATGGGATCGGCGCGCGCGAGCAGAATGAGTGCGGCGGTGCCGTAAACCAGGATGTACCAGACGCTGGTCAGCATCGCGACCATAGTCTCGCGGATCGCCGGCCCGGTCTGCATCACGCGGTTGGCGATGCGACCGGCGAAGTCGTTCTGGAAGAACGTCCAGGACTGGCGCACCACGTACCAGTGGTTCTGCCAGCGGATACGGTTCGACACATTCGCGGCGACCGCCTGGTTGGCGATGAGATTCTGCGTCGTCATTGCGAGCGGCCGCGCGATCAGCAGCACCAGCGCCATGCCGATCAGGTGCGGCCAGTAGTGCGCGAAAAGTTCCTGCGGCGGGCTCTCGGTGATCAGCGTGACGATGCGGCCCATGAAGACCGGGATCGTCGAATCGAGCAGCGCCACCACGAAACCGGCCGCGAACAGCGCGACGAACAGCCCCTTCGACTGGCGGATGAAGTGCCAGAAGAACGCCGTGAAGCTGGCCGGCGGTTCGGCCTGTTCGGGCGTGTCGGTCGGGTTCAGCAATCGTTCGAATATCTTGAACATCACACAAGCTCAAAATGGGCCGGGACCGCATACGGCGCTCTGCGCGCCGCCAAGCGGTCGACCCAAGGTTCTATTTAGCGGATCGGATGCGGGCGGGTACCGGCGTTTCTTGTCCGCACTATGACGTCAATCGCCTTCCGATGGATACTTGGGGCTTGTTGCTGAACTGCAACAGTCATCGTTTCGCGGGCGCCACGCGGAGAATCCGGCCGTTCGAGGCGTCGGTCAGAAGCCAGATAGCGCCGTCCGGCCCTTGGCGGACATCGCGGATGCGCTCGTTAAGCCCCTGAAGCAGACGCTGCTCCTTGACGACCTTTTCGCCGTCGAGATCAAGCCGCGACAGCGTCTCGCTGACCAGTCCGCCGACGAACGCGCTGCCGCGCCAGCCGGAAACAGATCGCCAGTGTAGAACGTCAGGCCCGAGGTCGCGATCGAGGGTACCCAATGCCAGACCGGCTGCTCCATGCCGGCCTTGTGCGTGCTCTGGTGAATCTTCGCGCCGCTGTAGTCGATGCCGAAGCCGATCACCGGCCAGCCGTAATTCTTGCCAGCCTCCGGAATGTTGACCTCGTCGCCGCCGCGCGGCCCATGCTCGGTCTCCCAGAGTTTGCCGGTCTGGGGATGCAGCGCCGCGCCCTGCGCGTTGCGGTGGCCGTAGCTCCAGATTTCCGGCTTGACGCCCGGCCTGCCGACGAATGGATTATCCGGCGGCACCGACCCGTCCGGCCGGATACGAATGATCTTGCCGAGATGGTTGCCGAGATTCTGCGCTTCGTCGCGGAATGCGGAGTGCTCTCCCATGGTGAGGAAGAGATTGTTGTCGGGCGTTTGAACAATGCGGCACCCGAAGTGCAGGCCATGCGACAGCGGTCCCTCCTGGCGGAAGATCACCTTCACGTCATCGAGTCGTGGCGTACCCTCGTCAATCAGCCGCGCGCGCGCGAGCGCAGTGCGGCTGCCGCCGCCCGCAGGGTCGGCGTAGCAGAAATAGATCGTCTGGTTTTGCGCATAGCCGCGGTCGAGTGCGACATCCAGCAGGCCGCCCTGGCCCGACGCGGCGACCTTTGGCACGCCGGCGACCGGCGGCGAGAGCTTGCCGGCCTTGCTGACGATGCGCAGGCGGCCCGGCCTTTCGGTCACCAGCATACGGCCGTCGGGCAGGAAGGCCAGCGACCAGGGATGATCGAGCCCGCGCGCAATCGTCTGGACCTCGAGTTTGCCGGTGGAGGACGGAAAAATCTGCGCATCGGCAGGTGCGGTGCCGAGGACCAGAATCGCGGCTGCGCACATGCTCGACAGGCGCACGACGGCGATCGGTGACATGCTGCTCTCCTGCGTCCGGACCCAACGATGGGGCCTTGACCGGGTTCCGGCAATGACCGGGCATTCACATCGATGTGACGGGGAAGCCTGACCTGGGAAAAGGGCGAAGGCGCCCTGCATCTTTGCAACGCGATGCCTTCACGATTTTCATTTTCACGATGCTCAAAATGCATCACCGCCGCACATCCCATGATGTGCGGCGGTGACGCCCCCGACCCGCCTGCAACCCCGAAACTCAGAAATAGATTTGATCTAGCCCCGCGGCGCGCCCTCGGGCGCCATCAGCGCGGTCAGTCCACCCATGCCTGCGAACAACAGGCCGATGAACACTGCGATCGCCAGTGGTGCGCTGTCGCCGTTGTTGACCGAGCCGATGACGTCGGCGCGCGCCATTCCGATCGAGACCGCGGTGACGGCAACCGCGGTCGAGAGTGCGAGGGCAGCGGTCGTGAGCAGTTCGACAGGGGCGATGGAGCGATGCTTGGGCTCAGCGGCCGGCACCGTCTCATGCCGGTCGTTCCGGCGGGGGAATTGCTTGGACATGGGGGGCTCCGCGAATCAGTTTCGTTGTTGGAACGAGATTCGCGGCGTACGGCGGCGCTCATTCGGCCAGACTTGGGCGAAGGCTTTGACGAATAAGGGCCTTTTTATGTTTTGGGTTAATGAAGTGTTAACGACGGGTTCAATTACCGGCAGGTGTGATGTGTTTGCTACAGATCAAGCCACAAAGCTCCTGATCAGCATGTAGATCGCGACCACGAAAACGACGCCCGCGAATATCGAATTCAAGGCGCCGCGCCTTTCGCCGAGGGTCTTGGCAATGCGGCCACCGATCAATCCGCCGACCACACCGCCGAGAATGAAAACGATGGCAAGCCGCCAATCGACGAATCCCGACGCCGCATAGTTCAGCGCGGCGGTCGCGCCGAACGCTGCGACCGACACCAATGAGGAGCCGATCGCATTGATGATCGGCATTCCGACGGCGGCGATCAATCCAGGGACGATGAGAAAGCCGCCGCCGATTCCGAAGAAACCGGCCAGTGCTCCGGTCAACAGGCCGATAACCAGAAGTCTTGGGCAAGTTCTCCCGGGTGAGCCGAACGTCGGCGTTTCCGGCGCCCGAACGGCGCACAAACATGACGATGGCGACGACGAGCATGAGGATCGCAAACAGCGCGAGCAGTTTCTGGCCGTCGACGATCTTGCTCAAGCTTGATCCGCCGAACGCGCCAACCACGCCGCTTGCGGCAAAGACGCCGGCGCAGGGCCACTTCACGTTCCCCATGCGGGCATGGGACACGAGATTGGCCGCCGCATTGGTCGCGACCGCGAGCGCGCTCGTGCCGATGGCAACATGCGCACTTGGCACGCCAACAAGGTAGACCATCAGCGGGACGGCAAGGATCGAGCCGCCGCCTCCCACCAGGCCAAGCGAGAAGCCGACCAGCGAGCCGGAGAACAGCCCGAGCACGTCCTGAGTCAATTGAGCGGGCATGTTCTCTTTCTGCGATCGCCGTTATGGCGTGAGGTGAGCGGTCTGATTCCAGGGCGCTCGTTGCAACAGCAGCGCCATGCCGCAAAAGCCGGTAAGTCCGGCAAAAAGCAAGCCCGCTCCGACAAAGAGAGGAATCACGAAGAACCACGGTGATACGAAAAGCCCAAGAAGCATGCCGAACAGGACGATCCCGCCCGCGCCGATCTGCACCTGACGTTGCATCTCGATGGGCCGGCTGTGGTCGATGACGGTCGGCAGACCGGCTTTGCGCCAGGCGTCCAGACCGCCCTCGACCAGCAATGCCTGGCAGTCGTCACCGGCCTTCGCTGCGAGAAGCGCGCTCTGAGCCTTCGTGCGGGCGCCGGAGCGGCAATGGAATATGACGGTCCGGGCTTTGGGGACGGCGACGGTGGCGTCATCGAGCTTCGAGAGCGGAACGTGGCGCGCGCCCGGAATGCGCTCGCGCGCCTGTTCGTCGGCTTCTCGAATGTCGACGAGAATCGCGCCGTCCTTCATGCGGCGCTGGGCTTCCTGCGGGGTGACGCTTCTCATGGTCATTTTCGAGGTCCTTTCTTGCTCTTGCTGATGGGTTGGCAGAACAGCCTGTGAAGTGTCGCGAACAGCTCTTCGACCCGCGGATCCGCGATCCGGTACCAGAGCGTCTGCGACTCGCGCCGGAAGGTGATGAGGTTTTCATCGCGCATCTTCGCGAGGTGCTGGGACAACGCGGATTGCGACAAGCCGACCGCTTCGGCGAGGGCGCCAACGTTGGCCTCGCCCCATTCCACCAGCTTGCACAGGATCATCAGCCGCCGCTCGTTCGCAATCGCGCGCAGCATGTCGGCCACGGCCGCCGCCTTGCGTTCGAGAGTGGCCGTATCAAGCTCATCCATCTTCATTCATCCAATATATTAGGCATTGCTAATTTAGGATAGGCTAATATATTTGGCAAGAGCAGAAGACGAACAAGAGCAGAAGACAAAAAGGAGATGGCCATGCCGACCCCCGTGATTCGCGCCTTCTTCGACGAAGCGACCAACACCGTCAGCTATCTGGTGGCCGATCCGCAGACCAAGCACGCCGCCATCATCGACCCGGTTCTGGATTACAGTCCGAATTCGGGCGCCGTCGATGTGCGCTCGGTCAGCGCGATCGTCGCCGCCGCCGAAGCGGCCGGATATTCGGTCGTGTGGTCGCTGGAGACGCACGCGCACGCCGACCATCTGTCCGGCTCGCCCTATGTGAAGGCCAAGACCGGCGCCAGGATCGGCATCGGTGAAAACATCCGGGAGGTGCAGCGCATCTTCCGCCCGGTCTTCAACGCCACCGATCTAAAGACCGACGGCAGCGACTTCGATCACTTGTTCGCCGACGGCGAGCGGTTCCGGATCGGCGGTCTCGAGGTCGAGGTCATCTATACGCCGGGGCACACGCCGGCCTGTGTCAGCTATAAGATCGGCGACGCCGTCTTCGTGGGCGACACGCTGTTCATGCCGGACTACGGCACCGCCCGCGCGGACTTTCCGGGCGGCGACGCGCACAAGCTTTACCGATCGATTCAGCGGCTGCTGAGTTTGCCGCCGGAGACGCGGCTGTTCATGTGCCACGACTACAAGGCGCCGGGTCGTGACCACTATGCCTGGGAAACGACGGTGGCCGAGGAGCGGCAGAACAACGTTCAGGTCGGCGGCGGTGTCAGCGAGGACCAGTTCGTCGCCAAGCGCAATGCGCGCGACGCGACACTTTCCGCGCCGACATTGCTGCTGCCGTCCATTCAGGTGAACATGCGCGCCGGCCGGTTTCCGGCGGCGGAAGCAAACGGCGTGAAATACCTGAAGATTCCGGTGAAGTTCAAAGCTGGCGCCGAGACCGCAGCCTGACGGCGGCTGGCGGCTGCGCCGAGTTCCGCTGTCCGCGGGACCGGCGCGCGTCTGCCGCCTATTCCGCCGCGATGACGTTCCGGGCGCGTGCCGTCATCGGCACGTGGCCGGGAACGGCCTCGACGCGATCGAGCCAGTCCCTGATTGCCGGGAAAGGCGAGAGGTTGAAGTCGCATTCATGCGCGAGATGCGTATAGGCATAAAGTGCGACATCGGCGATGGTGTAGTGACCGGCGGCGAAGTAGTCGTGATGCTTGAGATGATTTTCCATCACGCCGAGCGTGCGGTAACCACCTTCCATCCAGTCTTCGAGCGCGTGCTGCTGCAACTCGCGGCCGCCCTTGACCAACGCCAGCCAGAAATACGCAGCACCGATATTCGGTTCGAGGCTGTGCTGCTCGAAAAACATCCACTGCAGCGTTTCTGCACGGTCGATGCGGTCGTCGGGGGCAAGCGGAGTGCCTACGGCGACGTACCAGAGGATGGCGTTCGATTTGGCGATGAAGCGGCCCGGTGTCACTTCGAGCAACGGAATCTGCCCGCTCGGATTCTTGGCCAGGAATTCGGGCGTGCGGCTCTCGCCCTTGAGAATGTCGACCTCGACCAGACGATAATTGACGCCGAGTTGGGCAAGTGTGAGCCGCACCTTGTAGCTGTTGCCCGATCTCTGCATTGAATAGAGGGTATACATTGATCCCCGCATTTGCCGACGACGGCTGCGTGACTATGCCACGAACACGGCAATCTGGTGATGACATTCATGTGCACGCACCGCAGCATTTAATTACAGCATCAACGACAAGTGATGTTGCGCTGCGAAAAAGAAAAACGTGCTGCGCGTAATCGAACGGCCTGGGAAAATTCATCCGCACCTGACCTCAAATGTGAATGATTCGCATCGGCGGGCAATTTGATCGGTGCGATTGTCGGCACATTGCCTTTTCGATCCGTCGGGCGGACGATATCTACCGTGAAGATCGGAAACATTCCGAAATAAGCGCTCTACGCAGCCGAAACAAACGCTCTACGCAGCGCAATAAAATCTTACGGAGGAAATGCCATGCGCCGATTTGTGCGTTCAGTTCGTTTTGCCGCCCTTCTTGGCGTTGGTCTGACCGCGGCGCCGCAAGTTGGCGCCCAGACCTTCACGGCCGATCATGCCGACGAGGCGGCCGCGCGCAAAGAGGGCGCGGTGAGTTGGTACACCTCGACGCCGATCGCACTCGCACAGCAGCTTGCTGACAAATTCCAGCGCGACACCGGCATCAAGGTGCAGCTGTTGCGTACCGGCGGGCAGGCGGTGTTGCGGCGTCTGCAGCAGGAGGTCGCCGCCGGCCGTCCCGGCGCCGACGTCATGACCATGTCGGATGCCGGCGCCGCCAACGGCCTCACCAAGCGGGGCCTGTTCGTTGCCTTCCGGCCGGCTGGATTCGACAAGGTGGTGAGCGTGGCGAAGGACAAGGATGGCCACTGGATCGCGCAGCGGCTGTCGATCGTCGGCATGCCGATCCGGTCCGACAAAGTCGCCGAGAAGGACGTGCCCAAGACCTGGTCGGATCTCAAGCAGCCGAAATACAAGGGCCTCATGGTGATGCCCGACCCGTCGTTCACCGCGATCCAGCTTGTGGTGGTCGGAATGCTGTCGCAAAAACTCGGCTGGGACTTCTACAAGGCACTGCGCGCGAACGACATCATGATCGTGCAGGGCCATCAGCAGGTGTTCAGCACCATGCAGCAGGGCGAACGGGTGATCGGCGCGGAGGGCGCCGACCCGCGCAGCTTCGCGGAAGGCCGCGAGGTCCCACATCAGAAGATGGTCTACCCGACCGAGGGCGTGTTCATCGTCTCGTCACCGACCGCGGTGATCAAGGGCGCCACCCATCCGAATGCCGGCAAGCTGTTTGCGCAGTTCATGATCTCGCCGGAGGCGCAGAAGATGATCGCTGCGGGCGGCATTCACTCCTCGCGCATTGACATCGCCCCGCCGCCCGGACAGCCGCCGCTGAGCGAGGTCAAGTTCATCGCCGTCGATCTCGATTTCATCGAGGCGCACGGACGCGATCTCAAGACGCGGTTTGCCGAGATTTTTCAGTAGTTGTACGCTGCCCCGCCGCGGGTCGCGGATACACGAACTTGCGATTGACGCGGCGCCGATTGAGGCTTGCCGTTCGCGGCCGCGCCCTATAGGAAACTCGCGTCCGAGTGGGCAAAAGGAGATTCCCATGGCCCTCGTCGCAGAACAGCTCAAGCCCGCAGCGCCGGTCGAACTGCTGGCGAAATCGCTCAAGCGTATCAAGCCGTCCGCCACCATCGCGGTGACCGACAAGGCGCGGGCGCTCAAGGCGTCGGGCCGCGACGTGATCGGGCTGGGCGCCGGGGAGCCGGACTTCGATACGCCCGACAACATCAAGCTGGCGGCGATCCGCGCCATCACCGAGGGCAAGACCTCGAAATACACCGCGGTCGACGGCATGGCGGAGCTCAAGGCCGCGGTTGCCCGCAAGTTCAAGCGCGAGAACAGCCTCGACTACAAGCCAAGCCAGATCATCATCGGCACCGGCGGCAAGCAGGTGCTCTACAACGCGTTCATGGTGACGCTCAATCCGGGCGAGGAAGTCATCATACCGGCGCCCTACTGGGTCAGTTACCCCGACATGGTGATGCTCGCGGGCGGCGAGCCGGTCGCGGTGCCGACCACGATCGAGTCGGGCTTCAAGATGACGCCGGAAGCGCTCGAGCGTGCGATCACGCCGAAGACCAAGTGGGTGCTGCTCAACTCGCCGTCGAACCCGACCGGCGCTGCCTATACGCGCGACGAGCTCAAGAAGCTCACCGACGTGATCCTGCGGCATCCGCACGTCTTCGTGATGACCGACGATATGTACGAGCATCTCGTCTACGACGATTTCAAGTTCTTCAGTCCGGCGCAGGTCGAACCGCGGCTGTACGAGCGCACGCTCACGATCAACGGCTGCTCCAAGGCCTATTGCATGACCGGCTGGCGGATTGGCTACGCGGGCGGACCGGAAGCGCTGATCAAGGCGATGGCGATGATCCAGTCGCAGTCGACGTCGAATCCGACCGCGGTGGCGCAATGGGCGGCGGTCGAGGCGCTCGACGGTCCGCAGGATTTCATCGCGCGGCACAACGCGATCTTCAAGGAGCGCCGCGATCTGTGCGTCTCGATGCTCAACCAGGCGAGCGGCATCAAGTGCCCGAAGCCCGAGGGCGCATTCTACGTCTATCCGTCCTGCGCCGGTACGATCGGGAAGACCACGCCGAGCGGCAAGAAGCTCGCGACCGACGAAGACTTTGTCACCGAGTTGCTGGAGGCTGAGGGCGTCGCGGTGGTGCAGGGAACGCCGTTCGGCTTCGGTCCGGCTTTCCGCATTTCGTACGCGACCAAGACCACCGACGTCGAGGAAGCCTGCCGCCGCATCCAGCGCTTCTGCGGCAATTTGCGATAGCGTACCAAGGGGCGTGCCGCGACGCGGGACGCTCCCTTGCTCTGGATTGCGCCAGATCAATCGGCGACGCGCGCGCTGGATTAGATTTCAGTTGCCGAAAGAACAACCGAGGGTCGTTCATGATGCGCTACGTCGTCCGGGCGGGCACGCTTGTGTTCGCCATCGTGTCGTTCGCCCTTATGTCCGCAGGTCCCGCTGCCGCGCAGCGCCTCAAGGCCGGCGTGCTGACCTGCGATGTCACCGCCGGTGTCGGCTATATCATCGGTTCGTCAAAATCGGTGTTTTGCAACTTCTCGCCCGAGCAGCAAGGACCGCCCGAAGCCTATGTCGGGTCGATCAGCAAATTTGGACTTGATATCGGCGCGACCAAGAGCGGTGTCATGGTCTGGGCGGTATTCACAGGCACCGGCGGTTTCGGCCCCGGCTTCCTGGCCGGCGACTACGTCGGCGCGACCGCGGAAGCGACCGTTGCGGCTGGACTAGGCGCCAACGTCCTGATCGGCGGTTCCGGCCGGACTATTGCGCTGCAGCCGCTTTCGGTCAGCAGCCAAGTGGGCCTCAATCTGGCCGTCGGCGTTGCCAATCTGCGCCTGCAACCGGGAGCGAACTGATCTGCCGGCTGGACTGCCCGGTGGCCGCTGAGTTCCAATCGCCGGCGCGGCGCCACACGCGTCAGCGCTTTCGGCTTGCGGCGCGCGCATCCCCGGTCATTTCAACATTGCCTGGGACATCGCCGCCTCTTGCCAATCCCCCCTCCGGTTTGAAACGATAGTTCTCCGGCCCGCTAGAAGGCCGCATCTCGACGCATTGGGAGGCGGATATGGCACAGAACGGCACACGAGCCACGGGTCCACGGTGCATCGCACTGGTGGGCCCCTTCCAGAGCGGCAAGACCACGCTGCTCGAGGCGATCCTCGCCCGCAATGGCGCGATCGGGCGGCAGGGCACGGTGGAGGCGGGGACCACGGTCGGCGACTCCAGCAAGGAAGCGCGCCATCACCTGATGAGCGTGGACCTCTCGATCGCCACCACGACGTTCATGGGTGACGACTATACTTTCATCGATTGCCCCGGTTCCGTTGAATTCGTCCACGACATGCGCGCTGCGTTGCCCGCGGTCGATGCCGCGGTGGTCGTGTGCGAAGCCGATGAGAAGAAGATTCCACAATTGCAATTGATCATGCGTGAGCTCGAAGAGCTTCAGATCCCGCGCATTCTCTTCCTCAACAAGATCGACAAGGTCGACAAGCGCGTGCGTGAGACGCTTGCGTTGCTGCAGCCGGCCTCGCGCGTGCCGCTGCTGCTACGGCAGATTCCGATCTGGGCCGGGGAGCAGGTCACGGGCTTCACCGATCTCGCGCTGGAGCGGGCCTATGTCTACAAGGAAGGCGCGGCGTCCGAAGTCATCGATCTCAAGGGCGAGGATCTCGATCGCGAAAAGGAAGCGCGCTTCAAGATGCTGGAGACGCTGGCCGATCACGACGACGAGTTGATGGAGCAATTGCTGGAGGACATTCAGCCGCCGCGCGACAAGATTTTCGACGATCTCACCAATGAACTGCGCGACAATCTGGTCTGTCCGATGATGTTCGGCATTGCGACCCGGACCAACGGTGTTCGCCGGTTGATGAAAGCGCTGCGTCATGAGGCGCCCGGCATTGTCGAGACGGTCAAGCGGCTCGGCGTCAAGGCCGGGAGCGATCCGATCGCCTACGTCATGAAAACCTTGCACAGCACGCACGGCGGCAAGATGTCCGTCGTGCGCGTGCTCAACGGCCGGGTTAGCGATGGCACCACCTTCATCACCCCCGAGCAGGAAGCTGGGCGCGTTGCGGGCGTGTTCAAGTTGCTTGGCCAGCACAGCGAGAAGCGCGGCGAGGCTCAGGCCGGCGACACCGTTGCGCTGGGTAAGCTCGATCATGCCAGCACCGGCGATACGCTGACCGCCGGCAAGCAGGCGCATCCGGCCCTCGCCAAGGTCGCACCGCTGCCGCCGGTGCTGGCGCTTGCGGTCGCCGCCAAGGAGCGCAAGGACGACGTCAAGCTTGGCCAGGCGTTACACCGGCTGATCGAGGAGGATCCATCGATCAGCGTTGTGCATAACGCGGAGGCGCACGAAGTCGTGGCCTGGGGGCAGGGCGAAATGCACCTGCGGGTCGCAACCGAGCGGCTTGCGGATCGCTACGGCGTGGTGATCTCGACCAATAAGCCCGCTGTCGGCTACCGGGAGACCATCAAGAAGGGCATCGTGCAGCGGGGCCGTCACAAGAAACAGTCGGGCGGCCACGGTCAGTACGGCGATGTCGTTCTCGATATCAAACCGCTGCCGCGCGACCAGGGCTTTAAGTTCATCGACGAGATCAAGGGCGGCGTGGTGCCGCGCAACTACATCCCCTCGGTGGAGGAAGGCATCGTCGACGCGCTCAAGCGCGGTCCGCTCGGCTTCCCGGTCGTCGACGTGCAGGTCAAGCTGGTCGACGGCTCGTATCACACGGTGGACTCGTCCGACATGGCGTTCCAGACCGCCGGGCGTATCGGCATCCAAGAAGGACTGCCGCAGTGCAGCCCGGTGCTGCTCGAGCCGATCCACGAGGTGCAGATCGTGGTGCCCTCTGAGGCGACCGCCAAGATGAATGCGCTGATGTCGGGACGGCGCGCGCATATCCTCGGCTTCGATACCCGTGAAGGTTGGCCGGGCTGGGATGTGGTGCGCGTGCAAATGCCGGAGTCGGAAATCGGCGATTTGATCATCGAGGTCCGCTCGGCCACGGCCGGCGTCGGCAGCTTCACCTTCAAGTTCGACCACATGGCGGAGATCACCGGGCGCACCGCGGACCAGATCGTCGCCGCCCGCAAGGCGCAGGCAGCCGCCTGACAGGCGGGCCGCGCGGCAAGTCCCGTCCCGGCGGCGGGCTTTGCTGTGCTATTCGTCCGCCGAAGTCTCGCTTCGCGACTTCGGTAGGCGAGACCTGCGGCGCGCCTGATATAAGCCGCGCATGGATGGAACGGCCCTGATCGTTGGCGTCGCGTTCGTGACGTTTCTGCTGGCCGGACTCGTGAAGGGAACGATCGGGCTCGGTCTGCCGACCATCGCGATGGGGCTGCTCGCTATCGTGGTGCCGCCCGCGCAAGCGGCGGCGCTACTCGTGGTCCCGTCATTCGTCACCAATATCTGGCAACTCGCGCTCGGCCCCAATCTCAGGCCGTTGTTGCGGCGGCTCTGGCCGATGCTGCTTGGAATTTGCGCCGGCACCTGGCCGGGCGCCGGCCTGTTAACTGCCGGCAATGGAGCGCGTGCCACCACGGCGCTCGGTCTCGCACTGATGGTCTATGCGATCCTCGGCCTTTGCTCGATCCGGTTCGCGGTGCCGGTGCGCGCGGAGCCGTGGCTGTCATTCGCCGTCGGCGCGCTGACCGGCCTCATCACCGCGGCGACCGGCGTTTTCGTCATCCCCGCCGTGCCTTACCTGCAGGCGTTGGGGCTGGAAAAAGACGACCTCGTGCAAGCGCTTGGGCTTTCGTTCACGGCATCGACGGTCGCACTGGCAGCCATTCTGGCGCACGACGGGGCGCTGCAATTAGCCATCGCGGGGGCCTCCGCGCTGGCGCTGATTCCGGCGCTCGCCGGCATGGCGCTCGGGCAATGGCTGCGGGCGCGGGCGCGCCCGGATGTCTTCCGGCTGTGCTTCTTCGCCGGCCTGCTCCTTCTGGGTGCACATCTCGCCGGGCGCGGGCTCGTCTGACCCGTGAGGCTGTTGTGTCCTGGCTCACTGTTATTCTCCCGCATCTGTGACTTGCGAGTGATCCGGGCGCCGCGTAATTCTGGCGTATCTGAGCGGGAGAAAGCCGATGCACGTTATTCGCCGCCGCGGATGGGAAATTCCCGAACATCTTGCCACGCCGGAGCACCTGTTCATCAACCGCCGCGCCTTTCTGGCCGCGGGCGGAGCAAGCCTGCTCGCGCTCTCCCCGACACTGGCGCACGCGCAGCGCGTCACCGATCTGCCCGACCCGACGAAGGACCTCTATCCCGCCAAGCGCAACGACAACTTCACGCTCGATCGTCCCGTGACCGACGAGAAGGTCAACACCAACTACAACAATTTCTACGAGTTCGGCTCGTCCAAGACGATCGCCAGGGCGGCGCAGGCGCTCAAGCTGCGGCCCTGGACGATCAAGATCGACGGCATGGTCGAGAAGCCGCAAGAGATCGGTATCGACGATCTCATCCGTAAGATGACGCTGGAGGAACGCCTCTATCGCCACCGCTGCGTCGAGGCGTGGTCGATGGCGGTTCCGTGGTCCGGCTTTCCGTTGGCGAAGCTGGTCGAACTGGCCAAGCCGCTGTCGTCGGCGAAATATTTGCGCATGGAGACGTTCCTCGACCCGAAGACCGCGCCAGGACAGCGCCAGACTTGGTATCCGTGGCCTTATGTCGAGGGACTGACGATGGCCGAGGCGACGAACGAACTCGCCTTCCTGGTGACCGGCGCCTACGGCAAGCCGGTCTCCAAGCAGATGGGTGCGCCGATCCGGCTGGCGCTGCCGTGGAAGTATGGCTTCAAGTCGGTCAAGTCGATCGTGCGCTTCAACTTCACCGATCAGCGGCCGAAGAGCTACTGGGAATCGCTCCAGGGCGGCGAATACGGCTTCTGGGCCAATGTGAACCCCGAGGTGCCGCATCCGCGCTGGAGCCAGGCGAGCGAGGAACTGATCGGGCTCGGCGAGCGCCGGCCGACCCTGCTGTTCAACGGCTATGCCGACTACGTCGCCGGGCTCTACAAGGGGCTCGAGAAGGAACGCCTCTGGGCTTGAGCGTCATCCGCTGCGCGCGCCCGGCAGGATAAGCGGGTTGGTCCAGTAGCAGGTTCCCTTTTCGATGGCGATCGTGGGACCCCATTGGGGGTCGGTGCTGTTGCCGAGTTGAATCCCGAGCATCAGCGAGGTGGCCTCGATCTCGCGCGACTTCAGTTCCGCGACGCCAACGGCGGGCTTCCATTTGTAGACCGTCTTGGTGCCGGGATCGGTGACCGCGAACGTCACCGGCTCGCGATAAAGCTCCAGGGCGCCATTTCGCAGGCCGACCAGCGCGTCTGCGGACGCCAGCAGGGCGGCCGAGGTTCCAATGTTTCCGATCGTAGCCGGCCGCCAGCCGGGTACCGGCGCGGCGCTTGGCGTGACCGGCACGATCAGGAAGTAAAGCGTCTCCTTGTTCCTCTTGGCGAGTACGTCGCACTCGGCCATCGCCTGCACGATCCAGCCGAAAGCCTCCGGCTTCGGCTCCACGGACGTAGTGGCGGGGTCGACGTTTGCCGCGGCGGGGGGCCGGGGCGCGCTCTTCGGCCAGGGCAGCATCGTACCGAAAACGATCGCGACCGGAACCAGGATCAGAAACGACAGCGCGGTAATCGTGGTGACCGGATTTGGCTGATTGGGCGCACCGCATTCCGGGCATGCTCGCGCGAAATACGAGACCGCTGAACCACAGTTCCTGCATGTTCCGGCGGGCATGCCAGTCACACCTAGTCGGGTCGGTCCCGGATTGAATCAACGGCATTGGCCGCGACTCGCGCGCTATTGCAAGCGAAGATTCCGGATCAATTGACTTCCCCAGCCTCCGCAGCCGCTAGCTTGCTACGCCAGTCCTTGCGCTGGCGCAAACCCGACCAGGCGGCGAGCGCCAGCACAATGCCGCACAGGACCAGCAGGACGAGGGCAATCGGACGTTGGAAGAAGATCGTCCAGTGGCCGTTCGACATGATCAGCGACTGGCGCAGGCTCATCTCGAAAATCGGCGATATTACGAGCCCCAGCACGAGCGGCGCCGGGTCGAGCCCGAATTTGCGCAGGCCATAGCCGAACACGCCCATGATCAGCATGATCCATACATCGACGATCGAGTTATTCACAGCGTAGACGCCGATAATGCAGAACATGATGACCAGCGGATAGAGATAGACATACGGGATGCGCAGCAGGTTCACGAACATCCCGACCAGCGGCAGGTTGAGCGCAAGAAGCATCACGTTGCCGACGTACATGGAGGCGACGAAGCCCCAGAATACGTCCGGGTGATCGTTCACCAGCGTCGGTCCGGGCGGCACGCCGTGGATCATGAGTGCGGCGATCAGCACCGCGGTAATCGGACCGGTCGGCAGGCCGAGTGCCAGCATTGGGACGAAGGCGCCGGTCGAGGCGGCGTTATTCGCTGATTCGGGCCCGGCGACCCCGGCGACCGCGCCCTTGCCGAACTCCTCCGGATGCTTGGAGAGGCGGCGCTCGACCGCATAGGAGAGAAAGCTCGAGATGATGTGGGCGGAACCGGGCGTGAGCCCGATGAGGAAGCCCATGACCGTCCCGCGCGCGATCGGCATGGTCGACTCCCGCCACTCCTTCCGGCTCGGCAGCAGTTCACGCAGCTTCGGCACGATCACCCTGCCGATCACGTCGGCGGACGGCGTTGACAGAATTTCGCCCAGGCCGAACAAGCCGACCGCTACCGGAACGATGCCGATCCCGTCGCCAAGCTCGGCCAGATCGAAGGAATAGCGGAAGTGGCCGGTCATGTTGTCGATGCCGATGGTGCCGATCAGCAGGCCAACACAGGCCATCAGCAGCGTGCGCGGCAGCGAGGTCGACGACATGTAGGCCAGGAAGGTGAGCCCGAGCACCAGAAGCGCGGTGTATTCTGGTGGCCCGAAGCGCAGTGCGAACTCGGCGAGCGGCGGCGCGATGAGCGTGAGCATGATGACGCCGAACGTACCGGCGACCCACGAGCCGACGGCGGCGATGCAAAGCGCGGCGCCGGCGCGGCCTTTCTGCGCCATGGCATAGCCGTCGATGCACGTCATTACCGAAGAGGCCTCGCCCGGAATCCGCATCAGGATCGACGTGGTCGAGCCGCCGTACTGCGAGCCGTAATAGATGCCGGCCAGCATCACCACCGACTTGGTGGTGTCGAGCCCGAAGGTCGCCGGCAGCAGGATGCTGATGCCGGTGAGCGGCCCGATGCCGGGCAGCACCCCCACGACGGTGCCGACGAGACAGCCGAGGAACGCGTACCACAGCACATCCGGCTGCAGCGCGACCGAGAAGCCCAGCATCAGGCTGTCGAAGGTTCCCATCCCTAGAACCCGAAGATGCCCTGATCGAGCGGCGTGCGCAGCAAAAAGGTAAAGAGCAGATAGGTCAGCATGACGACGCCGATGCTGTAGATGCCGGCCGCCAGCGGATTGCGCCGCTCCATGCCGAACACCAGCACGAACAGCAGCAGCGTCATGGTCACGATGAAGCCCAGCGTCTGATAAAGCGCCACGGCGGCAGCCGTAATCGCGGCGACCCGCGCGGCATGCGGCAGGTCGGTCCAGCGCACGCTTGCCAGCGGCTCACTCTCGCCCGCGCGCAACACCAGGGTGAAACCGAGGAATACGATCAGGCAGGCCATCAGCTTCGGCATCATACCGGCGCCCGGCATCGACAATTGCCCGACCGGCAGGTCGCCCGAAAGCGCCAGGATCACGATGCCGAAGATGATAAAGCCGCCACCGGCGATGTGGTCGGTGCGGAGCGTCATGTGTTCTGCCAGCCTTTCGCCGCCACCGACAGGTGACGGCGACCCCTTCGGTAAGATGCCCGGCTCCAAGCGCCGCGACGCGGCAGGAGATGCAGAACCGTCATCCTTGCCGCCCTGGCATCGCCGGGCCCCTCATGACGGATGGTGAGCGGATCAATCGCAGACTCACCCGGACACCTTGCCGATGGTCTGCACGGCGGCTTCGATGCGCTTGGCGTCTGCATCCCAGAACGCCTTGAACTCGGCCTGGTCCATGTAGGCGACGTCCTGGCCGAGATTGTTGATCGCCTTCTTGAAGTCGGGATTGTTGGCCGCCTTCTTGGAAGCTTCCCGCCAGAAGTTGATCACCGATTCGGGTGTGCCCTTTGGGGCAAACAGTCCGACCCACAGGTAATACTCGAGGTCGTAGCCGAGTTCCTTCATCGTGGGTACGTCCGGCATCGACGCCGAGCGCTTGGCGCCGAACGACGCCAGCGGACGAAGCTTGCCGGCCTTGATCTGCGCGTTGGACGCCGCGATCGAGGAGACCAGCATCTGCGCGTTATTGCCAAGCACCGCCGTCAGCGCCGGACCGCCGCCATTGGTGGGGAGGTGGCGCAATTGGATCCCGGCCGACTTCTGGAACAGCGCGGCCGGCAGGTGCAAGGCGCCGTAGAGACCCGACGAACTGAAGATGATGTCGTTCGGCCGTTTCTTGGCATCGTCCACCAAGTCCTTGAGCGTCTTGTAAGGCTGCTTGTCGTTGACGACGATGAGACAGGGATCGGCCACGAAGCGCGCGATCGGGATGAAATCGGCGCGGGTAAACTTGGGCTGCCGGCCAAACAGCTTGTCGACCTCGGCGAAGCCCGAGATCGAGGTGATGTGCAGCAGGAGCGTGTAGCCGTCCGGCTTGGCGTGCGCCGCAACCTGCGCGCCGACCGCGCCCGCGGCGCCGGCCTTGGTCTCGATCACCACCGGCTGCTTGACGATCGGTTCGAGCACGGCGGCGAGCGGCCGCCCGACCACGTCGACGGCGCCGCCGGGCGGGAACGGATTGACGAAGGTGATCGGCGTGCGTCGGATACGAATCCTGTGCGATCGCGGATCGAGTGGAGAGTGCCGCCGCCGTTGCGGTCGAACCAATGACGAATTCCCGTCTGTCCATGCTGTATCCTCCCTGATCTGGTCCAGCTTGTTGGCGCCGGTTTATCTCTTGGGGCGATGCTAAGAGCCGGACCGGGAAGGGTCAACCGCGCGCCGACGCGGCATAAGGCATCGCGCTACTCGTCGAGGATCGCCACCGCCCGGGTCCAGCCGGCGGAACCGCCGCGAACCTTGACGGGGAAGCAGCTCACGGTGAATCCAGTCGCCGGCAGTGCTTCGAGATTGTGCAGTTTCTCGATGTGGCAGTAGCCGATTTCGCGCCCGGCCTTGTGGCCTTCCCAGATCAGGCTGGCGTCGTGGGTGGCAAGATAACGTTCCTTGGTATGGACGAAAGGTGCGTCCCAGCTCCAGCCGTCGGTGCCGGTCACGCGCACGCCGCGCTCCGTGAGATAAAGCGTGGCCTCGCGGCCCATGCCGCAGCCCTTGGCGACGTAGTCGGCACGCCCATAGGCCGCGCCGGCGCTGGTATTCACGACCACGATTTCGAGCGGCGACAGCGTGTGGCCGATGCGGTCGAGTTCGGCCTCGACATCGCGCGCGGTCACCACATAGCCGTCGGCGAAATGGCGGAAATCAAGCTTGACGCCGGGCTGCATGCACCATTCGAGCGGCACCTCGTCGATGGTGATGGCTCGCTTGCCGCGATCCATCGTGGACGCGAAGTGCCAGGGTGCGTCGAGGTGGGTGGTGTTATGGGTCGAGAGCTTGATCCACTCGATCGCCCAGCCTTCGCCGTCCGGCAAGTCCTCCTCGCGCAGGCCGGGGAAGAATTTCACGACCTCCGCGGCGGTCTGCCGGTGGGTTTGATAGTCGATGCTCGGTCCGTAGCCCGGCGGATCGGCGGCGACATCGTTCTCCAGCGGAACCGAAATGTCGATCAGTCTGCGCGCCATCACTTGCGTCCTTCCCGTAGTGCGGTTGACACCATCGCTATCATCCGACAGCGAAGGAAACAGGCAAGATTATCGCGGAGGACAAGATGCCCGCCTATTGGGTTGCGCGCTCGAAGATCAACGATCCCGCCGAATACAAGAAATACACCGACCTCGTTCCGGCGATCATCGCCAAGCATGGCGGTAAGGTCCTGGCGCGCGGCGGCCGGTTCCAGATCATGGAGGGCCCGGACAAATTCCAGCGCTTCGTGGTGATCGAGTTTCCCACCTTCGAGCAGGGCGTCGCCTGCTTTACGTCCGACGAGTACAACGCGGCGGCGAAGTTCCGCCGCAGCGGTGCGGGCGAGGTCGAGACCATCATGGTCGACGGCGGCGACGCTACGGTGCGGTAAGCTTGTCGCACTGAAATGGCGCACGTCCCATCACCGTGCGTTCCCGCGAAAGCGAGAAACCCCGGGCTGCGCATTCAGCGCTGGTGACTCTGCGTCCCCGCATCTGCGCGGGGACGAACGGAGGGTGAGTGCGTTTGATCACGCCGCCGCCTGGCGCGGCAGCTTGCGGGCGAGGAAATCGGCAAAGATATCGGCGATCGCGCCGGCCCGGGCGTACCACTCTTCGGGCGGCGTGATGTCCACGTCGCGGTCGCCGGTGGTCAGGCTATGCAGTTCGCTGTTCGGGATGTGGCGGGCTGCAGTCGCGGCATGGCGGCTGCCGTGGGTCAGGTCGTCGCCCGGAATGATGCAGGTCGGGATCGTAATCGAGTGCAGATCGGCCTCGGTGGTGCCGATCAGCGGCAGGTTTCCGCTCGCCGCAAACGGCTCGCGCCAAGCCTGCAATACTGCGATGAAGTCCTGCGGGTCCATCGCCATCAATCGCTCGCGATTGCCCGCTCGCTCGCGGATGCGCTCGGCGAAGTGTTCCTCATCGCAGACGGCCGCCATGCCGCCCTGCTGGGCGAGCCGGATATACTGGTCGTAATACTTCTCGGTCAGCCGCTTGATGGCGAACTCGCCGCCGGTGATACGCCACAGGATCAGGGCGCGCACATCCTGCGGGTAGCGCAGCGCCAGCAGCAGCGAGAGCCGTCCGCCCGACGAGGTGCCGCCGACGATCGCCGGCAGCATGCCGAGTTGCTTGAGCAGCGCATGCAGGTCGTCGGCCCAGACCTCGTATTCGGATTTGCTGCCGTCGAAGGAAACGTCGGAGGCGCCGCAATTGCGTCGGTCATGAATGAGCACGCGGTAGCCGCGGGCCGCCATCTGCTCCGCATACGGTTTGACATTGGATAGCGGATTTCTGCCGCCCGGTGTGAGCGCCATCGCGGGGCCGTGATCGCCCAGGATTTCGTAGTTGAGGGAGACGCCTCGGACGCTGGCTATCGGCATGATGACACCTCGGTGTTTGAATGCGACTTCAATTCGGCTGGATGCGGGCGGCGCGCACGGCTTCGCCAGTTTCCTTCACTTGCTGACGGAAGAATTCCGCCGTCTGCGCGGCATTGCGGCCATCGGGTACATAGCCGGCCTTCTGTACCACGTCGGCCACCGCCGGCACGGTCAACGCATGGCGGATGCCGGCATTGAGCTTGTCGATGATGGCAGCGGGCGTTTTGGCGGGTGCGAAGGTCATGCCCCACGAGACCGACGGCGGATACGCCGGAACCGTGGCGCGCAGCAGCGGCAGATCGGGAAACTCCGGCATCGGTTTGGCGCCCGTGGTGGCCAATGCGCGCAGCTTGCCGTCCTTGACGAGGCCGGCCGCCGATGTCGGCGTGACGAACATCACCTGGATGCTGCCCTGCATGAGCGCCGTCAAAACCTCCGAGGCGCCCTTGTAGGGAACATGCTGCATCGACAGGCCGGCCTTGACGTTGAACAGCTCGGCGGCAAGGTGAAGCAGGTTGCCGACGCCGGGCGATCCGTAGAGGACGCGGTTGTTCTTCGCGTAGGTGATGAATTCCGCGACGGTGTGGACCGGAAGCGACGGATTGACCAGCATGAAGTAGCCGTCGAGCACGCCGACCGTCGCGACCGGAACCAGATCGCGCAGGACGTCGAGCGAGCTGTTCTTGTAGATGAACGGCGTGCTGGAGATCGCGGCGCTGGAATACAGCAGCGTATATCCGTCGGGCTCGGACTGCGCCACCACCTTGGCGGCGATCGTGCCGTTCGCGCCGCCGCGATTTTCGACGAAGAAGTTGTGGCCGAGATCGTTGCCGAGTTGCGTACCGATGGTGCGCGCCAGGATGTCCGGGCCGCTGCCGGCGGCGAAGCCGACCATGATGCGAACCGGATGGTTGGGATAAGATTGCGCCTGCGCGTATGCGGCGGACAGGCCGGCAGCAAGCACAAGCGCTGCGACGAAGCCGCGTGTCGGATTTTTCATGGCGTTCACAGTCCCAGATAGAATTTCTTGATCAGTTCATTGTTATTGAGCTCGTCGACCGAGCGGCCTTCGAAGGCGATCTGGCCGTGAACGATGACGTAGCCGCGGTCGGCGATGCGCAGCGCCTGCGGAAAATTCTGCTCGGCCATCAGCACCGTCAGTTTGTACTGGTCCTTGAGCTCCTTGATCTTGTCGATGGTGCGGCTCACCAGCACCGGCGCCAGGCCGACTGAAGGCTCATCGATCAGGAGAATGCGCGGGCTGAGCATCAGCGCCCGCGCCAGCGCCAGCATCTGCTGCTCGCCGCCGCTCATCGAGCCGGCAAGCTGGGAACGCCGCTCGGCGAGCCGCGGGAAGCACTCGAAGCAGAAGGCGAGATTGGTCTTCATGCTTTCGCGCGCCTTCTTGCGGAACGCGCCCAGCAGAAGATTCTCTTCGACCGTCTGCCGCGGAAACAGCCGGCGGCCTTCCGGCACCAGCGCGATGCCGAGATCGACGATCTGCTCGGTGGTGCGCCCGACGAGGTCATGGGTCTCACCATCGATCTCCGCGACAATGCGGCCGGTGCTCGGCTGTACGATGCCCATGATGCATTTCATCAGGGTCGACTTGCCGTTGCCGTTGGTGCCGAGCAGCACGACGGTCTCGCCGGAGTTGGCGCTGAGCGACACGTCGTTCAGCACCCGCACCGCGCCATACGCGGCGTCGATGTTCTCGATGGTGAGGCTATTGCCCAAGATAGGCCCTCTCCACCTCGGGATCGCGGATGACGACGTCCGGGCTGCCGTCCGCGATCTTCTTGCCGGACACCAGCACGACCAGGCGCTGGGAGAAATTCATCACCGCGCGCATGATGTGCTCAATCATGATGATGGTGATGCCGCGCTCGTTCAATCGGATCAGCAGCGCGACGATGTCGGTGACCTCGGAATTGGACAGCCCCGCCATCGATTCGTCGGCGATCAGCAGCTTGGGGTCGGCCGCCATGGCGCGGGCCAGTTCGAGCTTGCGCATCTCCACCTGGGTGAGATCGCGCGGCAATTGCGCGGCCTTGTCCTCGAGTGCGACAAGCTCCAAAAGTTCGGAGCAGCGCGCGTCGAGTTCCGCCGCGGTCAGCTTTGTGGCGGGCCGCGCGTTGACCGTATAAAGCAGCGGCACGCGCAGGTTCTCCGCGATGGTCAGGCTGGCGAACGGCCGCGGCAACTGAAAGCTGCGCGCGATGCCGCGGCGGGTGCGCTCATGCGTCTGCAGCCCCTCCATGGCCTCGCCGTTGAAGCGCACGCTGCCGCTCTCGTTGGTCAGTGTGCCGCAGATGCAATTCACCAAGGTCGACTTGCCCGAGCCGTTCGGCCCGATCAGGCCGACGCGCTCGCCCTCATTGACGGCGAGCTCGATGCCGTCGAGTGCGACGAAGCCGCCGAAGCTCTTGCTCAGGTCCTGGACTTCGAGCAGGGGCATCACTTCGACCTTGCTCTGATTTGCTGCACCAGCCCGACGATGCCGTTCGGCGCGATGATGACAAAGCCGACCAGCAGCAGCCCGACGATCAGCAGATTGACGGCGGACGAGATCGTGACGGTCGCGACCTGTTGCAACGTCCCGAGCAGGATGGCGCCGATCAGCGGCCCGATCCAGCTTGTCGTGCCGCCGATCATCGGCATGGCGATCGAGTTGACGGCGTATTCGAGCCCGAAGGCGGATGACGGTTGCAAATAACCGATGAAATAGGGAAACGGTGCGCCGGCCATGCCCATCAGCGCACCGGATAACGTCGTCGCGATCAGCTTGAGGCGCAGCGTCGGCACACCCGAGGCTTCGGCGGCGAGTTCGTCATCGCGGATGGTGGCGAAACCGTAGCCGAGCTGCGAACGCTCGATGCCGCGCGCAATGGTGATCGCGATCACCGCAAGCGTCAGCATCAGCAGGAAGAGATAATGGATGTAGGGGCCGATGAATTCGATTTCGTTCGGCCGGATTACATAGGCGCCGCGGGCGCCGCCGACATAGTTCCAGTTGACCACGATGGTCTGCAGCACGACCGCGAGCGCCAGCGTCGCGATGGCAAAGAACGCGCCGCGCAGCCGCAGCGTCAGGTACCCCATGCCGAGCCCGACGATCCCCGATACGATGCCGCCGAGGACAATCAGGACCGGCAACGGCATCGGCGAGAACTTGTGGAAGAACACCGTCGAATAGGCGCCCATCGCGAAGAACGCCGCCGAGCCGAAATTTACGTAGCCGGTATAGCCGCCGAGAATATTCCAGGCCGTCGCCAGCACGACGAATTGCAGCACGGTGTAGCCGGCGTAGAACACATAGTCGTTGTTCACGAAGCGGGCGACGAAGAACACAACGGCCGCGACGGCCACCGCAATCAGCAGGAAATACCGGGTCTGCACGATCGACAATCCTATCGTCCGAGGAGACCCTGAGGCCGGAAAGCCAGCGTCAGCAGCAGCAGGCCGAACCCGACCGCCGGCGCCCAGGACGGCCCATAGAAGGTCGAGGTGAAGCTCTCCACGATGCCGAGCAGCATCGCGGCGATCAGCGTGCCGGGCAGGCTGCCCAGTCCGCCGAGCACGCAGATCGCGAATACGCGGCCGATATATTCACGCCCGACCGACGGCTCGACCGGCTGGATGATGATCAGCAGCGCGCCCGCAACCGCCGCGGTCGCGATCGAGATGCCAAACGCGATGCGCTTGATGCGGGTCGGCGACGCCCCCATGAGCTGCAGTGCAAGCTGATCCTGCGCCACCGCCGAGATCGCGCGCCCGATGAAGGTGTGCGACAGGTAGAGCTGCAGCGCGACGAACATGGCCAATGCGGTGAGGCAGGGGACCAGCATGCGCAGCGGAAAATCCATCACGCCGAGATGCCAGCTTGGCCCGATGTAGGGCGCCTCGACGTAGCGATAGTCGACGCCGAATACCAGGATCAGCAGCACCTCGGTGATGAACAGCAGCCCGAAAAAGAACGCGAGCCCGCTCAGCGCTTCGCGGCCGCGCCGCTCGAAGGAGGCGTAGTAGACCTGATAGACACCGGCGCCGAGCGCATAGAACACCGGCAGCATGATCAGGCTGACCAGGATCGGGTCGAGGCCGAACGTGCTGTTGACGATATAGGCGATATACGAGCCGAGAATGATGAAGGCGGGGTGCGCGATGTTGACGATGTCGAGAATGCCGAAAGAGATCGAGATACCGATCGTCACGGCAGCATAGAACCCGCCGAGCAGGATGCCGGCGATCAGCGCATTGCTCACCAGGTCGAAATTGAAATCCACACGTCCCCCCGCGGCCCGCGAGCGCACCGGTTCCGGCGCGCGATGAAGCGGCAATTTTTCTTATTGGCCACAGTGTGACAGGAAGCGTGGCGGCTTGGCTAGGGCATTTTCTTTCGGGTGCCGCAAAGATCGTGACGCAATCGCACCGCGCCTCCCTCCCCCGCAAGCCGGGGAGGGGACACAGAACGCACGACTGCACTCCATCTCAGGACACGTGAGAAAAATCGCGGACGGGTCAGGCTGCGGCTTGCTGGCGCACCTTGTTGGGCAGCGCCATCGGCTTGTTAGCGCTTTCAAGGAACTCGATGGTCATGAAGACCATGTCCTTGTCGCCGATGTTTTCCAGGTCGTGGACCTTGAATTCGCCGGCGCCATAAGTCTCGTGCCGGGTCTCACCGGGCGCATAGGTATATTCGACGGTAGTGCCGTCATGCACGTGCTGGCGCCCGCGGCCGCCGGTGACCGAGGTCCAGAAATAGTCCAGCACATGGCGATGGAAACCAACGCGCTCGCCGGGCTTGAGACGGATGGTCCAGACCCGGACGCGATCGGTTTCTGACACCAGCGCGTTGCCGACGCACGGATTGGGATTCTTGCTTTCCTGTTCGAATTCGGCGGCGATGTCCGCGGGCCAAGCCTTGTTCTCGGATCGCTCGGCCGTCTTATCCAGCATTGTCAGGGCCATGACATTCCTCCAGGTTTAAGTGGATATATAGCAACTTTTGTCGGCTTGGAAACCGCGGGATTGGGGCCTTGAGCGTAGCGACGCAACGGCGCGCATTGGTGGTTGGCGGCTCGATGAGCGGCCTGCTGGCGGCGCTCGAGTTGCGCCGCGCCGGCTGGGCCGTCGATATTTTCGAGCGGGTCGAGAGCGAACTGTCCGGCCGTGGCGCCGGCATCGTGGCGCAGCCCGACCTGATCGAACGCATCCGCCGCCTCGGCATCGATCCGACCGACCTCGGCGTCGCGATCACGACCCGGAAGATCCTCGATGCGGAGGGCCGCCTGGTCTGCGAACTGGAATGCCCGCAGGTGCTCGCCGCATGGGAGCGGGTCTACCGGGTGCTGCGCGATGCGTTTCCGGCGGCGCACTATCATCGCGGTCGCGGTGTCGCGCAATTCACCGACAACGGCCGCGCGGTAATCGCACACTTCAGTGACGGCCGCATCGCCGAGGGCGACCTGCTGGTCGCGGCTGACGGCATCCGCTCCACCATCCGCCAGCAATGCCTGCCCGAGCTGGTGCCGCTCTATTCCGGCTATGTCGCATGGCGCGCGCTCATTCCCGAAGCGGCGTTCCCGGACGACATTCATCGCGAACTGTTCGAGTACATGACTTTCTGCCTGCCGCCCGGCGAGCAGTTCCTGGGCTATCCGGTGACCGGTCCGGACGACGACCTGCGTCCCGGACACCGCCGCTATAACGTGGTCTGGTACCGGCCTGCCGACGAGGCGACGGAACTGCAGCGTCTGCTCACCGATGAGCGCGGCACCACGCACGCGATCTCGATCCCGCCGCCGCTGATCCGGCGTGAGGCGATCGCCGCGATGCGCGCTTCCGCCGAGCGGCTCCTTGCGCCGCAGTTCCGTCAAGTGGTGCGGTTGATCGACGAGCCGATCCTGCAGCCGGTCTACGATCTCGAAACCCCGCGCATGGCATTCGGCCGGGTCGCGATCATTGGCGATGCCGCCTTCGTTGCGCGACCTCATGTCGCGGCCGGCGTCGCCAAGGCGGCGGACGATGCGGCCGCACTGGTCACAGCGCTAAAAGACAGCGAAGTCGCGCCGGCGCTGGCGCGCTTCGAGGCTGAGCGGCGGCCTATCGGTGCGCGCATCATCGAGCGCGCGCGCCATCTCGGCGCCTATCTGCAGGCGATGCAGACCGCCGAGGAGCGCGCCCGCTCGCAGCGCCACAGCATCCCGCAGGCAGTGCTGGCCGAAACCGCGGTACTGAATTTTCTACGCGAATAGATTTGCAAATCCGCAAGAAGACGCGTGATCAGCTCTTACCGCCTGGGATCGGCCTTGAGGCCTGCCGCTTCGATCCCGGCGAGCGCGCAGGCCTCATCCTTGTCGGAGGTATCGCCGGAAATTCCGACCGCGCCGATCACATCGCCGCTGCCGTCGCGGATGAGCACGCCGCCGGGATTGGTCACGATTCGCCCGCCGCTCGCCGCCGCCAGCATGGTGAAGAATTGCGGCGTATTGGCCGCGCGCTCGGCGAGCGTGCGCGAGCCGAACCCCATGCCGAGCGCACCCCACGCCTTGCCGTAGGCGATGTCGAAACGCAGCAGCCCGGATTTGTCCTCGCGTTTGAAGGCCACCAGGTACCCCCCGGCATCGAGCACCGCCACGGTGAGCGGGGCGCAGTTGGTATCGCGGCCTTTCTTGAGTGCGGTGTCGACGATGGTGGACGCTTGCGCGAGTGTGACGACGGACATGGATTGCTCCGGAGTGTTGAAAATTTCAGACGACGCGGCAGCTTATTGGCCGCGCTTGGCCCAGTAGACCGAGACCGCGGAAATCTCGGCGTCGCCGGTGACCTTGCGTTGCGCCTCTTCGTAGCAGGCGAGCGTGCGTTCGACGAGGGGCAGTTCGATGCCTTGCGCCTTGCCCTCCGCCAGCATGGCGCGCAGATCCTTGATCGCGCCGTCGACGTTGAAGGTGACCGGTCCGCCATCGCCGCCCTTGAGCATCGCCGCAATGCCGGGCCCGCGGACCTTGAGTACATTGGCGGCGCCGGATGTTTCGCTCAGCATATCGATCAGCCGCTCGGGATCGAGATCGAGCGAGCGGCAGAGCGCCAGCGCTTCGCCCAGCGCCTGCCAATAGATCATCAGCGGCATGTTGACGGTGAATTTCAGCACCGAACCGGAGCCGACCGGCCCGGCATGTTCGAGGCGCCGGCAGAGCTGGTCGAGAATAGGTTTCGCCCGTGCGGCGTCGGCAGGCTCGGCGCCCATCAGGCCGAGCAGCTTGCCCTGTCGCGCCGGGCCGGTGCTGCCGCCGACGGGACACTCGACGAGCGATGCGCCGGCAGCACGCACCTTCTGGGAGAGCGCCACCGGCGTTGCGGGCGGCACCGTACTCATCTCGATGAACAGCTTGCCCTTCACATCGCCGGAGAGGAGGCCGGAGGGACCGTTATAAACGGCGTCGATCGCGGCGGCGTCAGTGAGAATCGTGATGATAGCTTCGGCCTTGGTGGCCAGTTCGGCTGGCGTCGTCGCCACCGCGGCACCCGCATCCGCCACCGGCTTGGTCTTCTCCGCGGAGCGGTTCCACACCGTGACCTTGTGGCCGGCCTCCATCAGCCGCTGAGCGATCGCGGCGCCCATCTTGCCGATGCCGGCGACACCAATGTGCATTGAGTGGTCCCCGTCCTCTCCGGTGTCGTGCTCGCGGCCGCGAGCATGACGATCTTCATCGTCCGGTCGCTGTTTCCTCTGCGCTGCCGCGTCGAACCGGCAGTCGCGATCGACGATAGGGGATGACGATAGGGGATAATGCGCGCCGGAGAAAGACGGCGGAAGGATGCCGCTGCGGCGACATTCAACTTGAATGCAATGGCAGATGGGCGGATAGCGTCCGTCGCGGAATCGGTCGTCAACGGAGAGCCGCAATGGCAAGAAGCAAGGGAACGGTCGGGATCGTCGGTCTCGGCATCATGGGCGGCGCATTCGCGCGCAATCTCGTCGCGGACGGCTGGCGGGTGGTAGGCTTCGACGTCGATCCCGCGCGCCGCCGCGCGCTGGCGCGGGCCGGGGTCGAGATCGCGCCAGACGTGAAGACGCTTGCCGCACAGGTGCCGACCATCATCACCAGCCTGCCGAAGCCGTCCGCGCTCCATGCCACGGTCGATGCCATCGTGAAGGCCCGTGTCGCCCCGCGGGTGATCGTCGAGGCGAGCACGTTCACGCTCGACGACAAGGAGCAGGCCGAGCGCGTGCTGCGCAAGGCCAAACATGTCATGCTCGACTGTCCGATCAGCGGCACCGGCTCGCAGGCGAAGACGAAGGATCTCGTCGTCTATGCGAGCGGCGACGCCAAGGCGATCCGCAAGCTTCGTCCGCTGTTCGCGGGCTATTCCCGTGCGATGCGCGACCTGGGCAAGTTCGGCAATGGCAGCCGCATGAAATACGTGGCCAACCTGCTGGTCGCGATCAACAACGTCGCCAGCGCCGAGGCCATGGTGCTCGGCCTCAAGGCCGGGCTCGATCCGCAGACTGTGTTCGACATGGTGCACTCGGGCGCCGCGAATTCGCGCGTGTTCGAGTTGCGCGCGCCCATGATGGTGAAGAACAACTACGACGACGCCACCATGAAGATTTCGGTCTGGCAGAAGGACATGGCGGTGATCGGCGAATATGCCCGGCAGGTTCGCTGCCCGACGCCGATGTTTGATGCCTCCGTGCCGGTCTACGTCAAGGCGATGAAGTCGGGTTACGCCGCGCAGGACACCGCCGCGGTCTGTGCCGTGCTCGAAAAGATGGCCGGCGTGAAGCGGGCCAAGGCAAAGCGCCGCGCCGGCAAGCGCTGATCAGCTTTTTGCAGTGCCTGACGGTGTCTGGCGGCGGGAGCGTGTGCCGGTCGGCCGCCGCCGACGGCCGGATGTTGGCTTATGGCCATTCGCCGCGGCGGGCGCCGCCAGCGCCCTGTTCCAGACCGCGTGAATGCTGGCGATCTCGGCCTCGAACCGTTCGAGGAACAGCCGCGCCTGGACACTGAGTGTGCGCCGCGCTGGTTGGATCACGACGAATTCGGCGTGCATTGAAGGACCCACGATCGGATTGACCACAAGCTCACCTCGCTCGATGTCGTTCACCGAGATGAGGCTCGGCAGCACCGTCACCCAATCCGAGCGAGCGATGAATTCCAGCGTGCCGATCATCGCATCCATTTCCAGCATGGCGGCGACTTCGACGCCGTGGGTCTGGAAATAGGTGTCGAGATTGCGCCGGCGGGTATTGTCCGGCCCGGGCACGACGATCTTCAGCGGTTTGCACTGGGCGAGCCGCACCGGCGCGAGCGGTTCGAAACCGGAAGCGCGGCCGGACAGCAGCATCTCGCGGTCGCGCACCAGGAGCCGCGATCGCAAACCCACACGTCCCTCGAACCCCGGTACCACGGCGAAATCAAGCGCGTCGGCGAGCACCATGTCGGTGAGAACGCCGCTGTAGCCCTCGAACACGTGCAGCCGGACGTCGGGATGCCGCGGCACGAAATCGTCGAGGGTGGGCGCCAGCACCGCGCGCGTGAAGGTCGGCATCAGCCCGATGCGCAGGTCGCCGCTGACCATGCCGGCGAGGCCGCGCGCTTCCTCGTTGGCGTGCTCCAGACGGCCGACCGCCTCGACGCAGCTCTTGTAGTAGCGCAGCCCCGCCGGCGTCGGCGCGATGCCGCGCGCGGAACGCTCGAACAGCTTGACGCCCAGCGCGCGTTCGACCGTAGCGACGTGTTGCGAGATGCCGGACTGGGTCGCGTTCTCGCGCTCGGCGGCGCGCGTGAACGAGCCTTCCTCGCAGACGGCGATGACCGCCCGGATTTGCCGCAGCGCGATATTGGCCACTGAGTCACCTGCTGGTATTACAGAAAATGTGAATGCAATCAGAACGCAAAATATATTATTTCGGCTTCCGGCGCCACCCGGCTAGGATTCGCCGCAACAGCAAGTCGCCGCGGCGTAAGCCGCGCACCGCCGGCCGGGAGGATCAGATGGGAACAGCAAATTTCGGCATCGCCGGGCTCGACTGGCAGCAGCGCGTCAACTGGGAGCGGCTGCGCGAATACCGCATCGAGCGCGCGCGGCAGATGATGAAGAAGCACGGTCTTGGCGCCATGCTGTGCATGTACGACGAGAACGTGCGCTACATCACCGGCACGCTGACGCCGGGCTGGAACCGGCTCAAGCCGGGGCTGCGCTATGCGATGCTGTGCGGCGACGGGCGGCCGATCCTGTTCGAGCAGGGCGACCTCGGCTTCCAGATCGAGCGGCATAGCCCGTGGATCCCGAAGGAAAACGTGCGGCACTCGTTTGCCTGGATCAAAGGCGCGGCCGGCCCGGCTTCGACCCAGCAGGTGAACAAGTTCACCAAGGCGGTGCTGCAGGCGATGAAGGACAACGGCGTCGCCGGGCAGAAACTCGGCGTCGACTTCATCGACATCAACATGATCCAGATTTTCAAGGACAACAACATCAACTGGGTCGACGGCATGACCCCGATGATGGAGGCGCGCGCGGTCAAGAGCGTCGACGAGCAGGAGTGTTTCCGCATCGTCGGCGCGATCGGCGACGCCACGCACTGGGAGTGCATGAAGTTCCTGCGCCCCGGCATCACCGAGAACCAGGTGACCGCGCACCTGATGCAATATCTCTACAACATCCCCGGCATGGAGGACGTCGAGGACGTCATCGTGTCGTCCGGCCCGAACACCTGGCCGAACTGGCGCAACTTCTCCGACCGCATCATCCAGCCCGGCGACATCGTGTTCATGGATTTGGCCGCGCTCACCTGGAACGGCTACAAGTCCTGCTACTACCGCACCTACTGCGTCGGCAAGGAGCCGAGCAAAGAGCAGCAGGAGACCTACGCGACTGCGCTGAAGTGGCTCTACGACTCGATCGGCGCCGTGAAGGTCGGCGCCACCACGCGCGACATCGCGCTGAAGTGGCCCTCCGCGATGGAGACCTGGGGCTACGAGGACGAGGACCAGGCCGCCGCCAACCTGTGGGGCCACGGACTCGGGCTCGCGCAATACGATCCGCCGGTGATCTCGCGCATCTGGTCGCTCGACCATCCAGTCGAGATCCAGGAAGGCATGACGTTCGCGCTCGAGACCCAGCATGGCAAGCGCTACCGCTACGGCGTGCGCATCGAAGAGATGCTGATCGTGCACAAGGACGACATCGAGATCGTCTCGAACTTTCCGGTGAAGCAGATCACCGTGGTCGATCCGATCCCCGGCTACGGCGATCACGTGAAGTGAGCTCGCGACGCGCACCTCTCCCCGCTTGCGGGGAGAGGTCGGCCGCGAAGCGGCCGGGTCGAGGGGGACGGTCCGCGAACAGCGCTTTTTAAGTAGCCGCCTCACCCCGACCCTCTCCCCGCAAGCGGGGAGAGGGGGTGCAGACGAGCCCGCGTAGAATTATGAGCAAGAAAGAGTTCATCATTCCGCTTTCGTCCGCGACTGCAGCCGATGCCGACTGCATCGGGCCGAAGGCCGCGAACCTCGCGGCGCTGGCCCATGCCGGGTTGCCGACACCGGGCGGGTTCTGCCTGAGCGCGGATGCCTACAGGGCGCAGATTGCCGCACTCGGGCTGAACGCCGCCGTCGATCGTTACGCGGAAGCAGACCTCGTGCAGCAGCGCCGACTGTCGGTCGAAATTCGCCTCGGCCTCTACGAGCAGCCGATTGCGCCACACATTCTTGACGCTCTGCTTGCCGCCTGGCACGCGCAGCGCGCCGAAAACGCGGCACCGAGTGCGGTGCGCTCCTCGGCGCTGATCGAAGATCGCAAGGGCGCGAACTTCGCCGGCCAGTTCGAGAGCTTCCTCGGCATCGACGACGAGGCGGCATTCCTCACCGCGGTGCGCGCCTGCTGGGCGGCGCTGTGGACCACCAATGCGCGGCGCTATATGGAGCATCGCGACCTCTCCCCCGCCGATACCGCGATGGCGGTGCTGATCCAGCCGCTGGTCAATGCGCGCGCATCGGGCGGCGGATTGAGCGAGACCGCCGAGGGCCAGATGCTGATCAGCGCGACCTGGGGGCTCGGCTCGGCGATCGCGCAGGGCGAGGTCGTGCCCGACCGCATCGTGCTGTCGCGCCAGGGCTTCCTGCGCACGATCGAAGCCGGCCGCAAGGATCATCGGGAGACCTGCGGCCATGGCGCGGGCGCCGTGCCGCAGGCGGTGCCGCGCGAACTCGTCAGCGAGCCTTGCCTCGATGCCGGGCAGGCGGTGACGCTCGGACGCATTGCTGCGCAAGGCGGAAAGCGTGGTCGGCGGGCCGGTGGAAATCGAATGGGCGCTCGACGAGCATGGCTTCAAGCTGTTGCAGGCGCGGCCGCTCACCGTCGAACCGGCGGTGGTGCCGGACGCGATCTGGCTGAAGCATCCCGGTCTCAACGGCCACCCGGCCGGTATCGGCTGGGGCTCCGGCCGCGCCGTGGTGGTGAACTGCGAGTGCGAATTGTCGCGGGTTGCGCCAGGCGACATTCTCGTGACCAAGGTGGCCGGCCCGGCGCTCAGCCACGTGCTGCCGCACGTTGGCGGTGTGGTGGCGGAACTCGGCGGATCAACCTCGCATCTTGCTTCGCTGGCGCGCGAGCGCGGCATTCCGATGGTGCTCGGCGTGCTCGATGCCACGCGCCGCATCCCGGACGGCGCGCAGGTCGCGGTCGACGGGGTGGCGGGCGTGGTGCGGTGGGTGTGATGGCGCGCCCGCGCATCTTCGTGACCCAGCCGGTCGCGAAGAGCGCGATCGCGCGGCTGCGTAAAGTTGCAAGCGTCTCGGTCAATCCGGACTCCAGCCGCATCATCGCGAAAACCGCGCTGATCGCCGCCGCAAAGAAATGCGACATCCTGTTCGCGCTGCTGCATGACAAGATCGACGCGGACGTGATTGCGGCCAACCCGAAGCTGCGGCTGCTGGCGGCGCAATCGATCTCGCCCTCCAACATCGACGTCGCGGCCGCGACCGCGCGGCGCATCCCGGTCACGGTGGTGCCGCCGGTCACGACCGAGGCGACCGCGGACCTGACGTTCGGCCTGATGCTCGCGGTGGCGCGCCGCATGATCGAAGGCGACCGCATGGTGCGCGCGGGTAAATTTCCCGGCGCGCAGTCGGCACACCTGCTCGGCGCCTCCGTTTGGGGCAAGACGCTCGGCCTCATCGGCGGAGGCGGGCTCATCGGCAAGGCAGTGGCCCAGCGTGCGCACGGCTTCTCGATGCGCGTGCTCTACTGGACGCCGCGCCGCAAGCCCGAGCGCGAGGAGAGCGTGGCCGGGCTGACTTACGCGCCGCTCGATCAACTGCTGGCCGAGTCCGATTTCGTCTCGCTGCATTCGCCGCTCACCAAGGAGACACGCCACCAGATCGGCGAGCGCGAGTTGACCCGGATGAAGAAGACCGCCTTCATCATCAACACCGCGCGCGGCCCGATCATCGACGAGGCGGCGCTGGTGCGCGCGCTGACGGCGCGCCGGATCGCGGGCGCCGGACTCGACGTGTTCGAGCACGAGCCGAAGGTCGAGGCTGTTCTGAAGAAGCTCCCGAACGTCGTGCTCACGCCGCATCTCGGCAGCGCGACCGTCGAGGTGCGCGAGGTGATGGCCAATATCGTGGTCGACAATATCCTGGCGTTTCTCGACGGCAAGGCGCCGCCAAATTGTGTGAACCCGGAAGTGTTCAACTGACTGATCCTCTGGACTAGAGGCTTGCTCCGGCGGGCTCCCTCTCCCATAGGGAGAGGGGTGGGGTGAGGGGTTAGGGTCTATCGATGGCGCAGTAACCCCCTCACCCCAACCCTCTCCCCAAACGGGGAGAGGGAGGCCGACCGAGTTTCGCTGCGCGGTCGATGGCTACATCCTGGAGTCGAGAATGCCCCGTCCCATCATCGCCGTCACCGACAGTCCGTTTCACTCGCTCGATCCCGCCAAGGCGGCGCTGGCGCGCGTCGATCCGGAATTGCGTATGGCAAAGAGCCCGTCCGCCGACGACATTCTCGCCGTCGCGCGCGACGCTGACGCGGTGCTCGTGACTTATGCCAAGCTGCCGGGCGAGCTTTTGCGCGAGTTCAAGCGCTGCAAAGCGATCGGCCGCTTCGGCCTCGGCGTCGACAATATCGACCTCCCGGCCGCCAAGGCGCTCGGCATCACCGTCACCTATGTGCCGGACTACTGCATGCATGAAGTGTCCGACCACGCGATGGCGCTCATCCTCGCGCTGGTGCGCAAGATCCCGCTGTCGAACAAGCTGGTGCAGTCGGGCCGCTGGGAGGTGCCGCCGATCGTACCGATCCATCGCCTGACCGGACGCGTGCTCGGCCTTGTCGGTTTCGGCAACATCCCGCGTGCGCTTGCCCCCAAGGCGCAAGCGTTCGGCCTGCGGGTCGTGACGTACGACCCTTATGTCTCACCCGAGGCGCTGACGCAGGCTGGCGTCGAAGGCGTCGGCTTCGACGCGCTGCTGGCGATGTCGGACATCGTCTCGGTTCACGCGCCGCTGATGCCGGCAACCCGCGGGCTGATCGGCACCAAGGCATTCGGCAAGATGAAGAAGGGTGCACTGCTGATCAATACCGCGCGCGGACCTCTGGTGGACGAGGATGCGCTGATTGCCGCACTCGACTCCGGCCACCTCGGCGGCGCCGCGCTCGACGTGGTCATGTCCGAGCCGCTCGCCAAGGAGTCGAAGCTCATTGGCCGCGACAACCTGATCCTCACCCCGCATACGGCGTTCTACTCGGTCGAAGCGCTCAACGAGCTGCAGACCAAATGCGCGAGCGACGTCGCGCGGGTGCTGTCGGGAGAACCACCGGTCTATCCGGTGAAAATGCCCTGACCGGCTGCGCTTGCAGCGCGTAGCGCCTTCGCTTCAACGTCGGTTGCGCGCCAGCGGTTCGCATGGATAATGCGCGCTGGCAATGAGCCGCGGCGCGCCCACACACGGCGTCAGAACGGCGGCAGGCAGGGAGGATCGGAATGTTTGTGGAGCAGCGCCTCTACACGTGTGCGCCGGGCAATACCGGCGCGTTTCTGAAGATGTACGAGCAGGAAGGGCGCGAACCGCAGACCCGCCACCAGGGCCAGCCGATCGGCTACTACATCAGCGAGATCGGCCCACTCAACCAGATCACCACATTGTGGGCCTACGACAGTCTCGACGAACGGGTGGAGCGGCGGCGTGGCCTGTTCCAGGACCCGGCATGGATCGGCTACCTCGACAAGTGCCGCCCGCTGCTGACAACGCAGGAGACCCGAATTCTCCTGCCGGCGCCATTCTTCAAAGACCGTCTCGCGGCAATTGCCGCGCTTGGGAGGACGTCATGATCGTGCAACGAATTCTTCGCGTATGCTTCTCCGTACTCGCATGCGCTGCAATCGCAATTTCGGTGCGTCCGGCGGCCGCGCAGTCCGACTATCCGACCAAGCCGATCAAGTTCGTCGTGCCGTTCGCGGCCGGGGGCGGCATCGACTTCACGGCGCGTGCGACCGCGCAGGTGCTGTCCGAGGTGATCGGCCAGCAGGTCATCGTCGAGAACCAGGGCGGCGGTGGCAGCACGATCGGCACCAACGCGGTGGTGCGCGCGGCGCCCGACGGCTACACGCTGCTCTATCAATCGACGACCGGCGTGGTCAGCTCCGTGGTCGGCAAGGATATGGCCTACGACTGGCTGCGCGACCTTGCGCCGGTCTCCCTCGTCACGCGCTTTGCGCCGGTGCTGATCATCAATCCGTCGTTGCCGGCGAAAAATCTGAAGGAATTCATCGCGCTCGCTAAAGCCAATCCGGGCAAATACAGCTATGGCTCGTCCGGCGCCGGGACGGCGATTCATCTCGCCAGCGAAATGTTCAAAGCGGCCGCCGGAGTCGACATCGTGCATGTGCCCTACCGCGGCAATGCCGGCGTCATGCCCGACCTGCTCGCAGGCCGCATTCAGATGCTGATCGACGGCGTGCCGCCGCAGCAGAAGAATATCGAATCCGGCATCGTCCGCGCGTTGGGGGTGACCACCCGGACAAGGGCGCCGTCGCTGCCGAACGTGCCGACGTTGATCGAGCAGGGGATCGACTACGAGGTGCCGTACTGGACCGCGGTCTACGCGCCGGCGGCGACGCCGAAGCCGATCATCGACAAGCTCGCGGCCGCGATCGCCAAGACCATGAAGAACCCTGGTCTCGTGGCGCGTCTCGCCAAGGCCGGGACCGAGGCGGTCGGCTCGACACCGCAGGAACTCGACGCCTTCAACCGCGCGCAATACGCGCTCTACCGCAAGGTCGTGCAGGATCCAAAGCTCAAGCTCGGGCTGCAATGAGACTCGCGGTCAAACGAAGCAAGTCGGTAACCCTCAGTCGATCTTGATGCCGATCGATTTGATGGCGTGACTCCATTTGGCAATTTCGGACTTCAGGAGTTGCCCCAGTGCCTCAGGCGAGGAGCCCTCGGCCACATAGCCGGTTTTGGCCAGCTTGCTCTTGACCGCGGGGTCGGCGAGCACTGTGTTGGTGTCGGCGCTGATCTTGCGGATGATCTCAGGCGGGGTCTTGGCCGGGACGAATAGGGCCTGCCACGCCGTCACGTCGTAGCCGCGGATACCTGCCTCCGCGATGGTGGGAACATCCGGGGCAGCCGCATCGCGTTTCGGTCCGGTGCTCGCCAGAACGCGAACCTGTCCCGACCGCGAATAGGACAGCAATGTGCCGCTGCCGAAATAACAGTCCACCCGACCCGGTATGAGGTCCGCGAAGGCGGGCGAAGCGCCGCGATAGGGCACGTGCGTCATCTTGAGGCCGGCCATCTGCAGGAACAACATCTCAGCCAGGAACGGCGCGCTGCCGGTGCCGGGCGATGCCATCGTGAGCTTGCCGGGATGCGACTTGGCATAGCTGATGAACTCCTGGATCGTGTGAGCCGGCGAGGAGTTCGGCACAAACATGAAATAGGCAAGCTGGGTGGCGAGCGAAACCGGCGCAAAATCCGCAACCGGATCGTAGCTCAGTGAGCGGTAGAGGCTGGTGTTCACCGCAAGGGACGCGGTAGCGAACAAGATCGTGTATCCGTCGGGGTCGGACCGCGCGGCATATTCGTTGCCGATGTTGGTGCCGGCGCCTCCCTTGTTCTCGACGACAACCTGCTGACCCCACTTCGCTGACAGCTTTTCAGCGACCATGCGGGCGACGAGATCGGTCGGGCCTCCGGCAGCCACCGGCACAATCATGCGCACGGGCTTGTTCGGGAAATCGGCGCCCGGCGCTTGTGCGCGCCCCTCCCGAGAGAGAAGCGTTGGGGTCAATGCTTGTGCTGCTGACAGGGCAATCAAGTGACGACGGGTAAGCATGTTTGTCCTCCCGCTGTCCGAGCATTCACACTCTATCCCTCAGCCAATGCCAAACACCCTGACGAAACGTCGCGCCTGTCGGGCAGCAGACGGCGTTCAACAGAAGCAAGTATGCTGCACTGCGATGCGAAGACACGCACCACCCGGCTCGTCTGCAGGCGAGGCGATCAAATGGCGAGCGTGATGCCGGTCCCGGAAATCTATCGACCGGCACCAGTTGCGGCCGGTGCTGACGCGGCTGGTCTTTTTGCTTGCACCTATCCGGCCCCACTGAGCCTTGATTCCCGCAGTGATCGACGAAGCAGCGCCCAAAGGCTGCCACCGGTCACCATGCCGAGGACATAGACAACGGCCACCAGCACTGCCAGTGGCGCGCGAATGCTGAAACCCAGGAATGCCATCGTGACGATCGTGAAATTTTGCAGCGCAAATATGAGCGTCGCGGCGGCGAACAGGATGATGATGGTGATATGAAGCCATCGCATGACGGGATACCTCGGCGCAGTTGCAGATGCTACAGCATTATAGCGCGTCGGGCAGACCGCGCGACTCCGTTTTCGGCTTCGCCGCGCCGGTTCGCATTCCCTGGCGTAAGCGAAACATTGATTCTGATGCGTTATATTTGGACTACAAAGCGCGAAGGAGCGACGGCGTGAGGCCGACAATTGATCCGCGCCGCGGCGACATCGAAGATGACGCGTCCAGCACCAAGCAGCGCTCGCTCCTGTCGCTCGCCGGCAGCCTGCTGGCGGAGATCAGCCTTCCGAAGCTGGTGGTCGCCTGGATTTGGCTGATTGCCCTCCCGAGTCTGATGGTCGGACTGGCTCCGATCGTCGCGTCGATCTGGTTCAATAAGGTCAGCGATAACGTGGCGACGTCGCTGGCCGGTGTTTGGTCGGTGATCCTGTTCGTGGGCCTCCTCGTCGTCGGGTGGTTCGGCGGACACCGGGTGCTGCAACTTGCCGAGCGCAGCTTCTGGTCCCTGAACGCGCTCGCCGTCCAGCCCTGCTATACGGCCTGCCGCGAGGCGCTGCGACATCTCACCGGGGCCTGGATTTCACCTCAGGCAAGCAAGTTTCAGCGCACGATGTGGCATGCCACGGCCGCCTTGGTCTCCGGCCTGCTGATCTGTGCGTGTGCGCTCGGCGCCCTGCTGCTCGCCTGGCCGAGGGCGCATTTTCTCAGCGACATCGCGATCCTGCACTCCCCGAAGACACTGGTAATCGTGGCGGTTGCCAACAGCGTCGTTCTGGTGAGTGCCTATGTCGCCGTGGCGGCGATCGTCTGGGCCATCGCCGATGCGACCATGGACCCTCCGCACGATCTCGAATTGTTCGGCGAACCGTCCAGCAACGGCGCCACGTGGCGCATCGCGCACCTGTCGGACATTCACGTCGTCGGCGAGCGCTATGGTTTCCGCATTGAAAGCGGCAGGTCCGGTCCGCAGGGCAACGAGCGGTTGGAGCGGGTGTTCACAGCGCTGGAGACGCTGCATGCGGATAATCCGCTGCACGCCATCCTGATCACCGGCGACATGACCGACGCCGGCTTGTCGACCGAATGGGCAGAATTCTTCGACGCTGTCGCGCGGCATACCAGTCTCAGCAACCTCATATTCGTCCTGCCCGGCAACCACGATCTCAACATCGTAGACCGCGCGAATCCGGCGCGGCTCGACCTTCCGAGCAGCAGAAGCAAGCGGCTGCGCAAGGTGCGTGTTCTGACCGCGACGGCAGCCATCCAGGGCGAGCGGGTGCATGTTGTCGACCCGGGCCGCGGCCGACTGGGCGATACGCTGGCCGCCGCGCTGGCGCCGCATCTTGCCAACATCGCGGCGTTTGCCGATGCCGGACACCCGCGCTTGACCAAAGAGCTATCGGACCTGTGGACGCGGACATATCCCATGGTGCTGCCGCCGGATCGTCAGGACGGCCTGGGGCTCATCCTTCTCAACTCGAACGCCGACACGCATTTCTCCTTCACCAATGCGCTTGGCATGATTTCAATCGAACAGGCTCGCGGCATCGAGATCGCGTGCCGGCAGTATCCGAAGGCGTGCTGGGTCATCGCCCTTCATCATCATCTCGTGGAGTATCCGCGCGCCGCGAAGGCGCTGTCCGAGCGCATCGGCACGGCGCTGATCAACGGCAACTGGCTTCTTCGTCGCTTGCGGCCACTGGCTGACCGTGTGGTGCTGATGCACGGCCATCGGCATGTCGACTGGATCGGCGAATGCGCCGGCTTCCAGATCGTCTCCGCGCCCTCTCCGATCATGGAAGCGACCAACGATCTCAGCACCTGTTTCTACGTCCACACCTTGGCCGTGGGGGATGATCGGCGTCTCAGGCTCTTGAAGCCGCAAAAGGTCTTGATCGCCGGTCAGCCAAGCATCGACACGTAGCGGCCACCCGCCTACGCACTATCCCGCGTCGCAATCCATTGCGAGCCTTGTCAGGCTCGCATCTTTTCCTCTCCCGACATGAGCGTGGCGACCCAACGCGAGGAATCGTGCTCCGCGCACACCGTCAGGATGGCGATGACCACCGGCACCCCAATGAAGGCGCCCGGGAGATTCCAGAGGAAGCTCCAGAAGAACACCGCAAACAACACGATGAAGGGCGAAATGGACAGCTTCGCACCCGCGATTTTCGGCTCAAGGTAGCTCCCGACGATGAATTGAATGACATTAAGCCCTAGAAACACGACAAGCGCGAGTTGCCACGATTCGGACTGTGCGAGCGCGAACAAGGTCGGAAACACCGTGGCGATGAAGGAGCCGATGAACGGGATATAGTTGAGCACGAAGGCGATCACGCCCCAGGCGGTCGCCAGTTCGAGGCCCTGCAAGAAGCGCAAAGCCCCAGATGATGAAGCCCGTTAGGGCGCTCATCATGGTCCGGACCAGCATGTACTGCTGGAACTTGGTGGCGATGTCGCCACTGGCCTTCAACAGGCTTTGTCGAATGATCGGATTTTGCATGCGCTCGATGTTGCGCCGTGCGTCGTCGACCTCCAGCAATCCAAGCACGATAAAGACAAACGTGACGAGCCAGAACGAAATCGAGCTGTTCAATATGCTCGCAGTTTCTTGAACAGCGCGAAAAATCCATCCGACGTTGAATTGATCGGAAAAGACCTGGGCTGCCAGGATGCCGTGCCCCTCGAGCCAATTGGTGGCGAGGACATAGAGTTCCTGGAAACGGGGAATGTTGCTGATGAGCCACTGGCCGATCTTTCCGAAGCCCCAGACGATCAGGGACGCCATCACGACGAACGTACATACGATCGCCAGGATGGTGATCAGCGCCGCCAAAATCTTCGGCATCTTGGCCTGCAGCCAGCTCTGGAGCGGCCACACGATGGCGATGATGAACAGGGAGAAGGTGACCGGCGCCAGAATTGATTTCGCGGCATACAGCCCGGCGAACAGCAGGACTGCGGTGCAGAGTCCAAGCATTACCTTCACGGCGAACTCCCAGGGTCCAGCGCTGTCACCGAATGATTGACGCGCGCGCGGGTATCCCTGCGCGCTGCTTGCGACACGAGTTGCTTACATCAGAATGACCCAACGACGGAGCCCAGCGCAATCACCGCGACAAGTGCAATGATGGCGCCGACGATTGCGACCACGACGATATCGAGATAGCTCTCGCGGTGCGTCGACCCGCACACGGCGAGCAGCGTCACGACCGCGCCGTTGTGCGGCAGGCTGTCGAGGGTGCCGGCGCCGATCACCGCGACACGGTGCATCAGCGCCGGATCGATGCCGGTCGTGGCTGCAAGCTGCATGTAGGTGTGGCCCAGGGCATCGAGCGCGATGGTGAGACCGCCGGACGCGGAGCCGGTGAGCGCCGCCAGAACATTCGTCGCGACGGCCAGCGACACCAGTGGTCCGCCCTCGATTGCCAGCACCCAGTCGCGCACCATCGCAAACGCCGGCAGCGCCGCCACCACGGCGCCGAAGCCCACGAGGCTTGCCACGCTGAGCGCCGGCAGCACCGAGGCATTGGCGCCGGCATCCATGCTGGCGCGCAGTTCCGACAGGTACTTGCGGTTGACGGCAATCAGCGTCGCAATGGCGGCGGCGAGCGCCGTCACCACCGACCAGACGCCGCCGACCGCCGAGAGCGTCGTGACGCCCCAGCGCTCCTCTGCCAGGAACGAGACGTCGAGACGGGGCAGAACGATCAGCGACATGATCAGATTGACGGCGATCACCACGGCGAGCGGCAACATCGCCAGCGCAATGGGCGGCGATGTGACGCTGCGGTGGCCATGACGAATCTCGGCGGGATCGAATTCGCGTGCGGTGGTGGCGCGCTCGCGCACCAGCGGATCGTCCGCCACGGTCTCGATGCTCACCGGCGCATGTTCGCCGAAGCCCTCGCCAGCGCGCCGCGCCAACGTCTCTGCCCGGCCGAGCCACCACATGCCGAAGCCGAGCATGATGGCCGACGCAATGATGCCGAGACCGGGCGCCGCGAATGGCGTCGTGCCGAAGAACGGCATCGGGATCGCATTCTGGATCGCCGGCGTGCCGGGAAACGCCGACATCGTGAAGGTGGAGGTGCCGAGCGCGATCGCCGCCGGCATCAGCCGGCGCGGGATGGCGGCCGCGTGAAACAGCGCCTGCGCCATCGGCGCCAGGACGAAGAACGCCACGAACAGGCTGACCCCGCCGTAGGTCACGAGTGCTCCGGCCAGCACGACCGCCAGCACCGCATGGCGTTCGCCAAGCCGTTGCGTCATGAAGTCGGCAATCGCCGAGACCGAGCCGCTGTCCTCCATGAGCTTGCCGAACAGCGCGCCAAGCAGAAAGATCGGAAAGAACTGCGCCAGAAAGCCAGCGGCGCTGCCCATGAAGGTCTGCGTCCAGCTTGCCAGCAGCGGCTCGCGCGCAAAGGCGGCGGCCAGCAGCGCCGCAGCGGGAGCCAGCAGCAGGACGCTCCATCCGCGGAACGCGAACCATACCAGCAGAGCCAGTCCAAGCAGGATGCCGAGCAGGCCCATCCGGTCAGACGCCTTCCAGCAACTGATCCAGATCGAGCGTCGAACGCTGGCCCAGGTCCTCGTAATGAGCGGTCAGGAACGCATCGGCCGCGCTCCGGCCTTCATCGCGCAGCATGCACAGAAATTCCCATTCGGCATTCAGCTTCGACGAATAGCCGAGCGTCACCATTGCCTCGCTGGCGATGCGGTGGATCCGCATGCCTGCCCAGTTGGCTCCCTCGGAATTGTCGATATGAGTCACCTTCCGCAGCAGCGCGATCATGCGCAATTCCTTGAGCAGCACGGCGTTGAACGAGACCTCATTGAGCCGGTTGAGGATGTCGCGCGCCGAGGTCGGAATTTCCGGGCGCTCGACTGGATTGATCTGCACCAGGATGGTGTCCCGCGACTTGCATTCCCGCACCAGCGGCGTGATCGTCGGATTGCCGGAATAGCCGCCGTCCCAATAGATCTCACCCTCGATCTCGATCGCCTGGAACAGCGTCGGCAGGCATGCCGATGCGAGCAGCACGTCCGGGGTGACCTCGCGATTGCGGAACACCCGCCCGCGTCCGGTCCGCACGTTGGTCGCCGTGACGAACAGCTTGATCGGCGCCTGCGCCACGCGATCGAAATTGACGGTCTCGCCGAGGATCTTGTGCAAGGGATTGGTGGCGTGCCGGCCCAGATCGTACGGCGAGAACAGGCGCGACATCAGATCCATCGTGACGAACATCGGCGAATGATCGAGCGTCCAACGTCCGAGCAGCACATCCAGCGGCGTCCGCCGGAATGGACTGAGCAGCGCCGCGGTCGAGACCCCGCGCCAGAAATTCTCCAGCGCGGCGCGCGCGCCTCTGGCGCCGCTCTTGGCGTAGCCGTCGACCAGCACCGCCGCATTCATCGCCCCGGCCGATGTGCCTGAGACGCCGTCGATTCGCAGCCACGGCTCTTCGAGCAGACGGTCCAGCACGCCCCAGGTGAAGGCGCCGTGGGCACCGCCACCTTGCAGCGCGAGGTCCACCAAAATGGGCGGACGGTTGAATGTCTGGGTTTCCGCGGCTGCAGTCGTCATTTTGGCTCAAGCTTTGAGAAAATCTAATTCGCCATTTGGCGATCGCCGGCGCCAGTATGCCGGGTCTGGCTGCCCGCCGCCAGTGAGCGCGCGGCATCGCAAGCCCAAGCGACTGCATGGCCAGCGCCGGCGACCATCGCGCGATCGCTCATGCGAGTTGTCTCGAATTCGAATGACATCCGCATGACTTCAAAGCAACTGGATGGTCTCAGCCCTTAATCAAGGGAAGCATTCTGTGTTATTGAGAGATCAGAGTCACTTGGAAGAGCTTACCCGGGAGCAACACAATGACAACGGTAACCAGTACTGAAGGCCAACAAGGCGGAGTGGCGCCGCTGCGTGCCAAGTGCGGCTGGATCGTAGCGCTTGGCGTTGTTTACCTGATCACTGGACTGATTGCGCTTTCCAGCGTGGCGCTCGCGACCGTGGCAAGCGTATTCGTGGTCGGCATCATGATGCTGATCGCGGGCGTCGCCGAGGTCATCAATGCTTTCCAGTTCAAATCCTGGGGCAAATTCCTGCTCTGGATCGCCCTCGGCATCATGTACGTGATTGCCGGAATTTTGACGTTTCGCAATCCGCTGCTTGCCGCGGCAGTGCTGACGCTTCTCCTTGGCGCCGTACTCCTCGCCTCCGGCTTCATGCGGCTGTTCCTCGCCTTCAGCATGAAGGAAGGGTCGCCATGGATTTGGGTGGTCTTGTCCGGCGTGATCACGATTCTCCTGGGCATTATCATCCTCTCGCACTGGCCGGTTTCAAGCCTGTACATTCTGGGAATCTTTCTCGGCATCGACCTGGTGTTCGCGGGGATCGGCTGGATCTTCGTTGGCTTGGGCTTGCGGAGCCGTACGTAGGACGAGGCGTTTCTCGTTCAGACCGAGCACGTGACGATCAAAGGATGGTCGGGGTGTTCGAGAGACCGTCATCCCGAGCGCGTGCCCAGGCGCAGGCCGGGCGCCGGACGTTCCTGCCAGGCGTCGCGGCGGAAGCGATAGAGCGCGGCCGGCCGGCCGCCGGTCGTGGTCGACGTCTCGCCGGTTGCTTCCACCAGGGCGGCGGCCTCCACCAGCCGGCGGAAATTCTGCTTGTGCAGCCGATGGCCGGAGATCGCCTCGACGGTGCGCTGCAGGTCGGTGAGGGTGAATTCGGGCGGCATCAGTTCGAACACCACCGGGCGGTATTTCAGTTTGGCGCGCAGGCGCGCGATCGCGGTCGCCAGAATGCGCCGGTGATCGAACCGCATCGGCTCGCCAAGGACCGGGATCGTGCTGCGCGCCAACGCGGCCGCGCGGCCGTCACGGCGCGCTTCTTCAACAAGGCCCGCTTCATAGAGAAGTTCGTAGCGGTCGAGCGCCTTCTCTTCGTCCCACAGGCCACCACCCGTGCCGAAGCAGAGCCGCAGACGCTCGCCGCGGTCGAGCGCGCGGCCGGGCTCCGGCTTGTGGGTGCGCCCCGCCCATTCGCCAAGCAGCGGCAGGATCAGCTTGTCGAGCACCTCGGGCCGCCGGTCGCGCCAGTCCTCCCATGGGAAGAAGCGGTACCATGGCGCAAAGCCCGCGCCGGTTGCGATGAGCGCCATCTTGCTCTCCGGCATGCGGGTGAGCGCGAGATAGCCGATCGACACCATGTGCGCTGCGGTGTCGTCCGGCTGCGCGTGACGCCCGCGGTCGCCGAACGTGTAAAGCTGCTCGACATACCCGACGGTGAGCCCGGTCTGCGCCGTCACGAAGGCGCGCAGCCCGATCTCGAACGTGCGATGTGCGAGCGGATCGAATGGGCCGAAGGGGAGCCGTGCGCGCGGCGCCACCTTGGTGCGGCCAATCGAGTCAGAAGGTGACTTGGCGGGGTTTTCGGTGTCGTCCTCGCCGGTGACCAGGATGGCCGGCTGCTCGCCCTCGACGGTGACGATCGCGGCGGCGAGGCCGATCTCGATCGGGGTAAGGGGAGGAGGGGCGGTCATGGGAAGAGTGCTACGGCGCTGCGGCGGCTCCATCCATCACCGCCAGGGGAACCGGCGGTGGACGGCCTATGTCAGCGTCGAGCCGGCCTCACCCAGCAGCCCGTTGCTGTGCAACCGCTCGAGGATGTCGACCACACGGCTGATGTGCCCCGGATCCTGCGACGCGCCCGGGTCGTGCGCCTTGTGATCCGCCACGACGCGTGCCTTGGCGGCCGCAAGCTCACTTTTCGAGATGCCGGTGGCGATGATCTCCGCGATCGCCACGTCGCCCAACCTCGGACCGAGTACCTGTACGACGTCTTCCATTGACAGCTCACTCATCGGAGGTCCTTCCCTGTTGCCGGCGTCGCCCCTGTGCGCCGCTCGCATCGGTCTCGATTGTGCCGGACATTGTGCGCGAACCGAACTGGCTTGTACACCGCGACCGGCGGCGGAGTAAAACGCGTCGCGCGCTTTACTCACATGTCGCAATTCAGACTGCGGAGCTATTCCAGGTCGACCCGGAACGGATCGGCCTCGTAGGCCATCACCCCGCGTCCGATCTGTTCGATCGCGTCGCTCATCCGTCCGCCGCGTCCCAGCGCGCGGTCGGCCAGCGCGACAAAGCGCGCGTTGGGCGTCGCGGTCGCCGAGGCGCGGCGGATCGCCTGCGCGATCGCCAGTTCGCTGCGGCCGGGATTGAGCGCGCAGGCCGCCACATAGGCGCCGGCGGTGGATCGGCTGATACCCGCATAGCAATGCACCACCAGCGGCTTGGCGCGGTCCCAGCGGTGCACGAATTCGATGAGCCGGCCGATGTGCTCGTCGGCGGGCGGGATGTATCCGTCCATCGGCTCGACAATGTCGTCCATGCCGAGCATCAGATGGTTCGGCGGCGCGAGCCCCTGCGGCCATTGCACCCGGTCGGTGTCCTTGAGCAAGGTGACGACGTGGCGGGCACCGGTGCCTTCGACCGTTTCGTAGAGCCGCGCGAGCGAACAGACATGAATCATCGGTGCGAGAATCGGTGGTGGATACGTGCCGGGTATATAGGGCGACGAGGCACGGCGCGAAAGTGTCAATCCGCCGCCAGCTTGGCGAAGCGGTCCAGATAGCGTTGTTCCGCGATGTCCGCCGGCCAGGGCGTAAGGTAGTCGCGCTCAATCACGGCGGAGAATTTCGGTGGCCGGCCGAAGAATTTCTTCGCCTCGGCGGTGGCAAATCCCGCAAGCCGCGTGGCCTCAAAATAGGCGGCGCCGCGGTCGGCGGCTTTGATCGTCGCGGTGAGCGCAGCGGGCAGCACTGGTGGCAGGCCGAAGCGCAGATGGATCGCCGCGAGCAGGCGAGCCTCGACCGACTTATAGCTGTCGCCGATGATGGCCTTGAACGGCGATATCATGTCGCCGATGACGTATTCGGGGGCATCGTGCAGCAACACGGCGCGGCGGTGACGACGGTCGATCTGCACCCGCGAACGCGCGAGGGTTTCCACCAGCAGCGAATGCTGCGCGACGGAGAAAATATGCGGACCCTTGGTCTGGCCGTTCCAGCGCGCGACCCGGGCGAGGCCGTGCGCGATATCCTCGATCTCGATGTCGAGCGGTGACGGATCGAGCAGGTCGAGGCGGCGGCCGGACAGCATGCGCTGCCAGGCACGCGGCGAAGCGGATGCGGGGAGGGGAATCGTCTTGCGGGTCGCCATCGCGGCGAATGTGCCACAACCGCGCAACGCGCGGGAACCGGGTTCCGGGCGAAATGCGCGGGCCGAGCGAGCGTGACCGGCGGTTGTGCGCCACAAACAACCAGGTGCGGACGCGCGTCGTCGGTACGATCGCCAGCCCGTATGCTCTGGGCGGAAAAATGTTCGGAGTACGCAAGAATTTAACTGGCTGGTGATGCCAATCGCCGGCGGCCCGCCAGCGCCTTGTGGCGGTGGCAGTCGACCAGGTGGTCGTTGACCATGCCGACGGCCTGCATGAAGGCGTAGACGATGGTCGGCCCGACGAATTTGAAGCCGCGGGATGCAAGCTCCTTCGACATCCGCCGCGACACCTCGGTCTCGGCCGGCACCTGCTTGAGGCTGCGGAAGTTGTTCACCTTGGGCTTGCCGTCGACGAAATCCCACAGCAGCGCCGAGAAGCCCGGACCCTTCTCCATCACGTCGAGCCAGGCACGCGCCGACAGCAGAGTGCCCTCGATCTTCAGCCGATTGCGAACGATGCCGGCGTCCTGCATCAGCTTCTCGACCCGGGCCGGACGATAGCGCGCGATCTTCGACGGATCGAAGCCGTCGAAGGCGCGGCGGAAGTTGTCGCGCTTGCGCAGGATGGTGATCCACGACAGGCCGGCCTGGAAGCCGTCAAGCACGAGCTTCTCGTAGAGCGCGCGATCGTCGAATTCCGGCACGCCCCATTCCTCGTCATGATAGGCGACGTAGAGCGGGTCGTCCTTCGGCCACGGGCAACGCTTGAGGCCGTCGGGATGGAGGAAAGGCGCGCTCATTCTGCCGCCTTGGCGTCGCCGGGAAATGGAAAGCGCGCCCAGGCCGGCTTGACGAGCCGCATCTCGATGCCGCCCGCGACCAGCGGCGCGCCGGCGGCGAGTGCGTCGGCGGCGCGATCGAGGCGCAGCATCGCGAGGCCGTGGCCGTGCGCGGTCGAGCCCAGCGTACCGACGCTCTTCTCGCCCGCGCTCACCGGCACCCCCGCGTCCGGCGCAAAGCCGTCATAGCGCACCGGCACCACGCGCGTGCGCGCGATGCCGCGGTGCTCGATGCGCGACACCACCTCCTGGCCAACGAAGCAGCCCTTGTCGAAATCCACGCCCGAGAGCTGATCCATGTCGGCCTCGTGCGGAAAGGCATCGCCGTAAGTGAAGTCGAGACCGCCGCGCGGCACGCCGAGCGCAATCCGATGCGCCTCGTAGTCGGCCGCCTCGACGAGGTCGGCTCCGGCGTCGGCGGCGGCCTTGCCGGCGAGATGCGGCGGCAGCATGCAGCGCGTGCCCAACGCCGGCAGGCGCGGGTCGGCATAGCAAAGACCGAAATCGGTTCCGGCGGCGGCGCCCCAGATGGCGAGCACGCCGAGCGCCTCGGACAGGTCTTCCACCATCACCTTGGCCCGCAGCTTGTAGAAATTGAGCCGCTGCACCAGCGTCGGCGCGAGCGCGCGGGGAGCATCGAGAAAGAAGCCGCCGCCGTCGGCCGCTTCCGCCTCGGCCACGATGAAATCCGCGATGATCTTGCCCTGCGGCGTCAGCAGCGCGGTAAAGCGCGCACGTCCCGGCGTGACCGTGGACGTGTCGACGGTCACGAGCCCGTTGAGGAACTTGCGGGCGTCGTCGCCCGCGACCTTGACCACGCCGCGATCCGGAAGAAGCGCTGCCTTCATAATGGGTACTTGCCAGATGTCATCAGCAAACGTAAGGCGCTAGGGACGGGGTCACAAGGGCGGCAAATTGGAATGGCGCAAACCTACGATCTGATCCTCAAGGGCGGCACCGTCGTCAATCACGACGGCGAAACGGCACGCGATCTCGGCATCACGGCCGGACGGATCGCCGCGATCGGAGAGCTGTCGGCGGCGTCCGCGGGCGAGACGGTCGATTGCCGCGGTCTGCATGTCCTGCCGGGCGTGATCGACACCCAGGTTCATTTCCGCGAACCCGGTGCGACCCACAAGGAAGATCTCGAAACCGGCTCGCTCGGCGCCGTCATGGGCGGCGTCACGGCGGTGTTCGAGATGCCGAACACCAATCCGACCACGACGAACGCGCAGGCCCTCGCCGACAAGATCGAGCGCGCGCATCATCGCATGCATTGCGATTTCGCGTTCTTCATGGGCGGCACGCGCGAGAACACCAAGGACCTGCCGGAACTCGAACTGCTTCCCGGCTGTGCCGGCGTGAAGGTATTCATGGGTTCGTCCACCGGTTCGCTTCTGGTCGAGGACGACGAGGGCGTGCGCAACATCCTCAAGGCGATCAGGCGGCGCGCCTCGTTCCACTCCGAAGACGAATACCGGCTCAACGAGCGCAAGGGCCTGCGCGTCGACGGTGACCCGCGGTCGCACCCGGTGTGGCGCGACGAGATCGCGGCGCTGCAATGCACCCAGCGTCTCGTCCGGCTGGCGCGTGAGACCGGCAAGCGCGTGCACGTGCTGCACATCACGACCGCGCAGGAGATGGAGTTCCTCAAGGACCACAAGGACGTCGCCTCGGTCGAGGTGACGCCGCATCACCTGACGCTGGAAGCGCCGGACTGTTACGTGCGGCTCGGCACCCTCGCGCAGATGAACCCGCCGGTACGTGATGGCGGCCATCGCGCGGCGATCTGGCATGCGCTCAATCAGGGAATTGTCGACGTGCTGGGGTCGGATCACGCCCCGCATACGCTCGAAGAAAAGTCCAAGACCTATCCGCAAACGCCGTCCGGGATGACCGGCGTGCAGACGCTGGTGCCGTTGATGCTCGATCACGTCAATGCCGGACGGCTCACGCTGCTGCGGCTGGTCGATCTCACCAGCGCAGGACCGGCGCGGCTATTCGGGATCGCCCGCAAGGGCCGCATCGCGGTGGGTTACGACGCCGATCTGACGGTCGTCGATCTCAAGCGCCGCGAGACCATCACCAATCGCTGGATCAAATCACGCGCAGGCTGGACGCCTTACGATGGGCTCGAAGTGAACGGCTGGCCGATGGGCACGTTCGTCCGGGGGACGCGCGTGATGTGGGACGGCGAAACCTCGGTCCCGGCGCGTGGCGAAGCGGTACGGTTTTTGGATACGCTTGCAGCCCGGTAGCGAATTGCCGTCGCGGCCCGGGGTTATTGCCGGGCCAGATTGAGGGAAAACTCGCCGTTGCGGATGCGCCCGGCGAGGCCATCGGCGAGATGGGCGGCGGCTTCTTCGCCGTAGGTCGAGACGAATTCTGCGAAGGCGGCAAACAGGCACACCTGTGCCAGGCAGTCGCCGTCGATGCCTTCGGTGCGCGCCTCGATCCAGGCCTCGTGCAGATAGCTGAGCGCAGCTTTCTTCTGGTCGTGTTCCGGAGCGAACTTCGGAGCCTCGATCGCCTGCATTGTCCCATCCATGCTTATTGCGTGGCCGTATCCCCCTTGGTCGGCCTCCCGATGCGGCGAAACCTAGCATGTGAAATGCGCAAGGCGAGAGCGCATTTTAGGGAAGGGTTAATACGTGCGGCGAAGCACAAGTCTCCGCTCGGCTTACATTTTTCCATAATTGCCGGTCGCGAATCCGGCGAGAATCGGGCGCGGACGCAAGGATGCCTTGTTTCAAGCCGAACGTCACAGGCCGGAATTCGGCGGCTCAGAGAGGCAAGCGCGGCGGTGAGTTCAGTTACTTTGCGTCCAAATCTGCATCGGCGGCCGTCGCGCCGACTTGGGGAAGCCGATCGCCGGCAGGAGCGTGGCAGCCTACGTGCCCGTAAATGTCTCCTGGCGATCGTCTTTGCGGCCTTTACGTTGGGCTTCTGTCCGGTGGCGGCGGAAGAAGCCGCGCCCTCAACGGCAGCTTGGCTCGCGCAGGCGCGCGTCGGAGGTGCGAGGCTCTTTGCCGAGATGTCGGCTGCTGCGATCGAAAAAAATCTCGCCGCGCTGGTGGCGCAGAACGTCTCGGTCGTCGAGGCGGATTCCAATTTCTCCGGGTTCCTCACCGACGAGGAATTCGAAACCGAAATCCGGTTCATGCGCCGGTACACCGGCGCTGCCCATCGATTGGGACTGCGGGTCGTCTGGTACGTTTCGACCCTGGAGGTGCTCAGCGCCAAGTCGCCGCGCGGCCGGCCGACGATCTCGCAGGCTCATCCGGACTGGGTGCAGCACGGCCTCAACGGCAAGCCGAATGTCTATGTCGGCCGCGAGCCCGGCACGCCGGGCTTCGTGCACTGGGTCGACCCCGACACCGAGAGCGCCTGGATGTCGATCCATTCGCCCTATGCGGACATGTTTCTCGACCGCATCAAGAAGATCGCCGCAACCGGCATCGACGGCATCTGGCTCGACGTTCCGTTGTTCAGCGAACTTGGCGCCGCCTGGCCGGACACCAGTCCGGGAGCCGCCGCCAAGTTCAAGGCCGACACCGGAATGTCGGTCCCCACCAGCGTGGACTGGTCCGATCCGGTCTGGCGGCGATGGATTGCGTGGCGATATCAGGAAATTTCCGGTTTCCTTCTCCGCATCCGGGATACGGCTAGAACTGTCTCCAAGGACATCAGCGTCATCGTCGAGACCGTGACGCTTGACTACGGACTTGCCACGCTGGTCGGCCTCGACGGCAGCCTGCTGAAGACCGCCCCGGACATCATCCAGGCGTGGGAAGTCGATGTGGTGAGCGACCAGACCGCGATGCGCGATGCGCAGCCTGACGATTGGATCAGCCTCATCGGCATGGCGAAGTTCGCCAAGGGCGCATCCGGTCGCAAGCCATCCTGGATGTTCGTCTATGGCGACCAGCCGGACGACAGCCTGCTGGTGATGGCGGAGGCGCTGGCGGCCGGAAACAATCCGCTCGAGTCGAAAGTGCCGAAGATGACGGTCACCGCCGGCACGTCGTACCGCCGGCACATCTATTCCTGGATCAAGCAGCACGAGAAGCGGCTGTTCGCCAGTGCGTCCGGCGCCAAGGTCGCGGTGTATTTCTCGCCGGAGAGCCGCGACTATCTCGATAAGGCCGAGGGCACCGGCCTCTACACCGCCATTCGCCCCAAGGACACGATCTGGTGGTCAAACTTGCCGGCCGATAGTCTCTATCGGCGCACCTACCTCGCCGAGTACCGGGGTATGATCAAATGGCTGGTGCACAATCACGTGCCGTTCGACATCGTGGTACGGCCGCGCGCCGAGGAATTGTCGGCCTATGAGACCGTGATTGCGCCGTCGCTGGCCGCAATCTCGAACGCAGACGCGGCGGTGCTCGACGGTTACGTGGCGAAAGGCGGACGTCTGGTCGTCACCGGACCGGAGCCCGCGATGCTCGATGAATTCGGCAACCCGCGGCCGGCATCGGCGGTGGCGGCGCTTGACCGCGATCGCCCGCGCCCCGCGGTGGCGTCATCGGCATCGCCGGTATCACCGGCGGCGCCGAAGCCCGCCGGAATGGCGTTCCATACCGGCCAACTGGTGGGGAAGTCTTATCTGATGTCCGGCTCGCCCGAGGCCAGCGCGGCGATCGGCGAACTGCTGGGTGACCGTGTACGCCGGTCGCTCACGACCGATGCCGGCGCGAGCGTGCATGTCGAGGTCCGGACGTTGGGCGACGAGACGCTGCTGCACCTGATCGACTCCGAGCGGCTATGGAACAAGCAGGCGCCGGAGAAGCGTGACGTCACCGTCAGCCTCGCACTGCCACCAGGGCGGACAGTTTCGGATGTGCGGCTTGACCTCGCCGGAGCCATTGTCGCGGACCGCCCCAGGCCGCATCGCAACTGCCCTTCAGCGTGTCCGGCGATCGAGTCTCGTTCAAGATTCCGCTCAGGGCCTACGCGATGGTGATCGTTGCGACCCGGCGTTAGCGCTGTTGCTAATTGGAGAACGTTAACCGGGTTCTGGCATCGCCGTTTAAGATGCGCGTGAACCATCGTTTGACGCGAAAGTGGTCCCTCGACGTTTTCGCCACGTACTCGTCCTTGCACGCCTTCCGGCAGAAGCGCAGGCGCCAATGATGATGAATGAGAAGGCCGAATTTTCCGCCGCAATGGGCACAACGGTTGTCGGATTTTTTCATCGGACAATTCCTCTCGATGGAGGTGCCCGATCGACGCCTGCCAAAGCGCGATCGTCACAACCGGCACATAATGATCGGAGGTGAACGCCAGATTTCCGCGGAATTAATGCTTCGTAATGTTGTCGGTCCGGCTTTAGGCTCAAATACCGCCCGCCGGCCGAATTGACGGCGCAACATCAAATCACTTGAAACGCTTGAAGCATTTAAAAATCATTCGGAAAAATCAGTTGAGGCATCGAAATCAAAGGGGACGATGCATCCGGCCGAAAAACCAGCCGACTGCCAGCGCAATTCCGACCGCCGTATAGGGTTGATTTTCGACGATCCCTCGCACGGCGCGCTCAAACGAGCCGGTCGTTTTACGCACCGCAGTGCTGGCAGCGTCAGTCACATGAGCGGCTTGCCTCTTCGCATCTTGGAATGCGCGGTCGAAATTCTGTGCGGTTGGGTTGGCCATAATGCGCTCCCTCAATCCCACCAACCACGTCGGGGCGGCGGCCGATGGGCGGCATATCCCACGAGCACGCCGATGCCCAGCGCGATCAGCGTGGCGGTATGCGGATTGTCTTCGACGAATTTCTTGACGTGGTCGTGACCCGCAACGGCTGCCTCTTTCACCGTCTGCGCACTATCGATCGCAGCATCCACGGTCTTGCCGTAAGCGTCTTGCACTGCCCCGGCTGCTTAACTCATCATTCCCTCGGATTCGGTCGTGGCATTTCCCGCGCCCGTGCCGACGCCTTCCTGCACTTTCCCGCCAAAATTGCGGACTGTTCCGGTGCGGTCATCAGCCATCGTTTATCTCCCGCGCTGCGCGCTGCTCTGCATTCCTAATTGCTAACGAGCGCCGGGTGTAAAAGTTCCGCGCGATGTCGCGTGTACCGAGAGGTGAGAAAGGTGATGGTCCGGTCGCCTTGCTGGCGGCAGACCTGCTGCTGCGTGGCTGGTCGCCGGAATTCCACCACACTTGAGCACGGTGACGGCCGCAATTCGGCGCCCGCGGCGCCAAGATTTTTCCTCAATGATCAATAGACTAATTTTTCGTTAACGGGGATCTTGCTCTCTCAGGGTCGGTCGGGGATTACACTACACTTCGTCTGGTGTTTGGAACGTGCCCAAATGCGTGGCCCTTGGGGAAGGGCCGCGGACAAGCCCTGGGGAAAGGGCGCGCGTCCTGCCAGTGTCTACGGTCATCCTCCGCCAGCTTCAGCAAGTCTCTCCGCCAATCGATGCCGGTGGGCGCGGGGCGATTCGTATGATTTTATTGCAAGGCGGTGCGGCGAAGCCGAAACGGCCAAATGGCCGGGATACAACGGCACGCAGTCCCATCGCTTTTGTCCCGCCGCGACGAGTGGTGCGCGAGCGGCGGCTTGGTCCGGTGCTTGGACCGGCGCTTCGGCCGGTGTTCGTCGGCCGTACAGAGCCGCCGGCGCCGCAAACGCGTCCGTCGATTTTGCAGCCGATCATGTTCGCGCTCAAGCTGATGTCGGGCGTGATCGCCTGCGCGCTTGTCGCGCTGGCGCTGTGGACCCTCGAGCGTCCGCGGCACATCACGGTCGTGGTGCCGGCGCCGCAGGTTGCCGAGGCAGACGATCCGGGCGAGTCGGTGCGCTATCGCCGTGGGCCGGCGCGTGCGGGCCGCGCGCGGGGCTGGGAGGCGCAAGCCGTTCAGTCCGATCGCGTACCGCCGATCAATTTCCCGCGCGCCGTCAAGACGGTGCGGATCATTCCGCCGTCTGAGCCGGAGATGGCGGCGTCGACCGCGCCGGTGACGGTTGCGGCGCTCAGCCCCGATATCCCGGCGTCGCGGCCGCCGATTGCCGCGCCGATGGGCAAGGCGCCGGAGGTCAAGAACTGGCGCTACCAGTTGCAGGGCGTCAATCCGGCGACGATCGCGAAGTCATCGAGCGACCTGGTGGTGATCGACTACAGCAACGGCGACCGCCCCTTCACTCGCGCCGAAGTCGAGCAGATGCGCCGCAAGCCGGACGGCTCGCGCCGGATCGTGCTGTCCTACATGAGCATCGGCGAAGCCGAAGACTACCGCTGGTACTGGTCCAACCGCTCGTCATCCTGGCTGGGACCGGAGAATCCGAAGTGGAAGGGCAATTACGGCGTGCGCTTCTGGCATGAGGACTGGCAGAAGATCATCTTCGACTACACCGACAAGATTCTCGCGGCCGGCTTCGACGGCGTCTACCTCGACAAGGTCGACGAGTACGAGGAGATGGGCCACAAGGACGAGATGGTCGAGTTCGTCGCCCGCATCGGCGAGCGCACCAAGGCGCAGCGCGGCGACTTCCTGATCGTATCGCAGAACGGCGACCAGCTCATTCCCAATCCCAAATTCCGTAAGGCGATCGACGCGTTCGCTCGCGAAGACCTCTATTACGGCGAAGATTCCGACGGCAAGCGCAACAAGACCGGCAGCATCCGCGAGAGCGTGGCGCGGCTGAAACTGCTGACGGCCGAAGGCAAGCCGGTGTTCGTGGTGGAATATCCGAAGAACGACAAGCAGGCGAAGACCGCGACGCACGAAATCTCCCAGCAAGGCTTCGTCGGGCTGATGGCCCGGCGCTCGCTCGACGTGCTGGAGCGCTGACGCGACGGCGGGGCCGATCAGTTGGCGTAGCGAGCCGTCATGTCGCGGGCGATCTTCGAACCTTCGTCGAGGTAGCGGCGGATCACCACGTCGGCGGCCGGCGTGCAGGTTCGATAGCTCTGCTGGTAGGTCCGATAGCCGTGATTGAACGCCGTCGTGAGGCGGGCCTTGCGCTCGCCGCCGCGCGCCTCGGCCTCGACCAGGGCCTGCATCTCGTTGCGCCATTTCTGGCCTTCGTTGGCGCCGCAAATATCGCGCAGATAATGCAGTGCGCCGAGGATCTCGGAGAGCCGCTGCAGGCTGCCTTCGAATGCGTTTGCGGTGTTGCTCTGGCCGAACGCGGGCGCGCTCGCCAGCGTGAGCGCAACTGCAGCGGCAATGGAGAGGCGTCGCATCATGGCAAAGCCGACATATATTTGAGTGCCGCCGGTCGCAAGCGGCGTTTGGAGCATTGTCATGGGCCAAACTGACGGAAAAAAGGCGCGGTGGCGGCGCGTCTCGCGGCCTCAGCCCGCCTGCTGCAGCCGCTCGAACGCCGCCGCCACGATCTCGGCGAGGCCCGCCGTGGTGGTCAGGCCAGAAAGCTCGTCCGGCCGCAGCCAGTGCGCCTCGCTGAGTTCCTCGTTGAGCACCGGCTCGCCGCCGGTCCAGCGCGCCGCGAAGCACAGGATGACGAAATGGCGCTCCACCCGGTCGTCGCCGTCGCGCCCGATGGCCTCGCGAAACCCCGCAAGCCCGACCGGCTCGATCGTCAGCGCGGTTTCCTCCATCACCTCGCGGGTGATCGCCTCGGTCAGCGTCTCGCCCACCTCGACCACGCCGCCCGGCAAAGTGAAGACACCATCGGCCGGTGGCCGCGCGCGGCGCACGATCAGCAGCCGGTCGCCGCGGATGATCGCGGCGCTCACCGCCAGAAACGGCCGCTGGGGATATGATCGGGACTCTGTCACAGGTGCGCTCCGCAATGCGATGAGGTGCGCTATGGTTAGCGGCTAATCGGACCCTCGTCATGTGCGGACGCTATCTCATCACCTCGGCCCCGGAAGCGTTCCGGCGGTTGTTCCGTTATCCGGAGCAGCCGAACTTCCCGCCGCGCTACAACGTGGCGCCGACCCAGCCGGTGCCGGTGGTGCGGCTGGTGGAAGGCCAGCGGCAGTTCGCGCTGCTGCGCTGGGGGTTGATTCCGGCCTGGGTCAAGGATCCGCGTGGCTTCACCTTGCTGATCAACGCGCGCGGCGAATCCGTGAACGAGAAGCCCGCCTTCCGCAACGCCATGAAGCGGCGGCGCTGCCTGTTTCCCGCCGACGGGTTCTATGAATGGATGGAGGAGGGCGGCCGCAAGCGTCCGTTCGCGGTGCGGCCGAAGGACGGCCAGCCGGTCGCATTCGCGGGCGTGTGGGAGGCCTGGATGGGGCCGAACGGCGAGGAGGTCGAGACCGCCGCAATCGTTACCACCGAAGCGAGCCGCGACCTCGCCGGCATCCATCACCGCATGCCGGTGATCGTGCCGCCCGATGCATTCGACATGTGGCTCGATTGCGCCAACGTCGACGCCGTCACGGCCGCGGCCCTGATCCTGCCGGCGCGCGAGGGCGTGATGGAGGCCTACGAGATTTCGCCCGCGGTCAATCGCGTCGCCAACGACACCGCGCAGGTGCTGGAGCCGGTCACGGCGGAAACCGGGCAGGCGCCTGCACCGGCAACGGACAAACCCGCACGGGAAAAGAAAAAGGACGAGCGCCAGCCGTCGCTGTTCGATTAGGACGTGTACTCGTAACTCGGATTACGTGTTCTGTGGCGTTATCGTCCTGCAGCCGCACTGGAGTCGCCATGAGGTCTCGCTTGATGTGGTCTCGCTTGATGTCGTCTCGTTTGATGTGGTCCCGCTTGCTCGCCCTCGTTTTGCTCCTGCTGCCCGCCCAGGCTCTGGCCGGCGTCAAGGAGGATGTCGCGGCGCTCGCTCCGGCGGGGTTGGTCCTCGTGATGGACGCCGACGGCAACGAACTGGTGGCTCAGAACGTCGAGCAGCCCTTCGTTCCGGCCTCGGTCACCAAGATCGTGACGGCCTGGCTGGCGATGGAGGTCCTGGGCGGCGACTACCGCTTCGAGACCCGGTTCTACCTCGACGCCAAGCGGGTGCTCTATATCCGCGGCAGCGGTGATCCTTTCCTGATTTCGGAGGAACTGGCGCCGCTCGCGGCCGGGCTGGTCGCGGCAGTCGGCAAGGAGCCGATCAGGGGCATCGTGATCGATGCCAGCTATTACCCTGCGAGCCTCCGCATCCCGGGCATCGAGCGCACCGGCGCGGCCTACAATGCGCTGAACTCAGCGCTGGCGGTGAATTTCAACACCATCAACGCCGTGCGTGACGGCAAGACGGTGCGCTCCGGCGAGAAACAGACCCCGATCACCCCGCTCGCGATCGCCCAGTTCCGGCAGCGGGCCCCGAACGGCACCAGCCGCATCAGCCTGAGCCAGGACCTCGCCGTGAGCCTGCGCTATGCCGGCGAGTTGATCGCCGCGTTCATCGCGCAAGCCGGTGGCAGCGTGAAGGGCAAGATCGCAATCGGGACCGTCCCCGCGCGACTGCAGCCGGTCTACGTTCACCGGTCCCGGACTCTTTCGGCGATCCTCGTCGAATTGCTCCGCGCCTCGAACAACTACATCGCCAACCAGGTCTTCCTGGAAATCGGCGGGCACCGCCTGGGCGGACCGGTCAGCCTCGAGAAGTCGCTGAAGGTCGCGAACGAGATGCTCGCCGCGCACGGCCTTGCCACCGCCATCCATCTCGAGGAGGGTTCGGGCATCAGCCGCAACAACCGCTTTACCGCCCGCGGTCTCGCCAAGGTGCTCGAACTGTTCGCGCCTCACGCCAACCTGCTCCGCGGCCATGACGGCGGCATGAACAAGACCGGCACCTTGGACGGGGTCAGCACGCTCGCGGGCTATGCGGATACCGCAAGCCACGGGCGGGTGCGTTTCGTGATTTCGCTCGCGAGCAATGACGGCGACATGCGCTTCCGGCTGCTGCGGGCGATCAAGTCCGGGCTGTAACCGGAGCCGAGAGTTGAGCGGCCGGAACACCCGTTCACAAGACTGTTATCGCGACCTATCGCGCTCTTCGCCTCCCTCAACTGGGAAATCGGTCGCAACCGCGCTAAATTCAGGGCGTCCGCGCCTGCTGCCGTCCGATCGGCGCAGCAACGGCGCGATCGCCAGGAGGAATTGACATGAGCACCCTCGTCCTCAATCGCCGAAACCTCCTCGCCGCTGGCGGCTCCGTCCTGGCAACCGGGGTTCTCCGGGCTTCTGCTGCCCGCGCATGCGAAAGGCCTTGCACCGACCCCTTCGATGTCGGGCGGGTCCAACAACTATCGCAAGGGCGCGCCGGTCGTGGATCGGATCGGCAAGGGTGGCTTCTGGATGAGTGGCACCGTACGCCGCGCGGGCGACGGGGCTCCGCTCGCAGGCCAGCGCATCCAGATCTGGGCGCACACGAAAGAAGGCCAGGAGCACGAGCCACAGAGCCATGGCGCCACGCTCACCGACAAAGACGGCAAGTTCCGTCTTGAGATGCCGCAGATTATTCCCATCTTCGGCCAGCCGCATGGTCACCTCGCCTACGACAGTGGTGAGTTCAAAACCGTCTTTCTGCGTCCCGTGATGCGGAGCGCGAAAGAGACCAGGCTGGAGGCGCACTTCGTCCTTCAGCCAGTCTGACCGAGTGTCCCGATTCCGAAGTTTCGCATCATTTCGCGGCACGCTCGTTTGCGAACTTCGGAATCGAAGGACACTGGCGCCTATTGATTCAGTGTGGCTTTGGTTCAGAAGTCCGCATGACGAACGCGCGGCAAGGATGATACGGACTTCTGAACCGCCACACTGGTTGGGAACACAGGAATGAGATTGGCCCGGGTGATCCTGATCTGGGCCGCCCTTGCCGTCGCACTTTGCGTGCCGATCGCCGCAGCGGCCGTGAGCCCGCAGCTCGAGTGGCGCGGTCCGGTCTACATACTGGCGGGATTCGCAGGGATCATCGCACTCGGTCTGGTGCTCGTTCAGCCTTTGCTGATTGGCGGATACCTGCCGGGACTGTTGGCTTATCGCGGACGGCGTGCGCATCACTGGATCGGTGGCGCGCTGGTCGTGGCGGTGGTGATCCACGTCGCCGGCCTTTGGTTCACCAGCCCGCCGGACATGATCGACGCCCTTCTCTTCACATCGCCGACGCCGTTCTCCCCGTTCGGTGTGATCGCCATGTGGGCGATCTTCGCCGTCGCGCTTTTGGCGCTACTGCGCCGGCGATTGGGACTGCGACCGCGAACGTGGCGCATCGCTCACATGGTCCTCGCGGTGGTCATCGTCGCAGGCGGTGTGGTCCATGCCATGCTGATCGAGGGGACGATGGAGACGGTGTCGAAGGCGGCACTTTGTGTGCTGGTCCTCGCGGCGGCCATAAAGGTCATGGCTGACCTATGGGTGCGGAGAAAGCGGGCAACGTCGCGCGGAGAGAGCGCGACCGTGAATTAAGCGTCTCCCGGGCGCAGCCAACGCTTCGCCGCCCGTATCGTTTGGCGCGGGCGCGGGTTGCCGAGTAGTGATTCGGTCAACCCCCAGAGCGGCTATTGGCGCGCGTCGGCGAGGTGCAAAGACAGAAGCCCCGCACCGCAGCGCTTCGCCCCTCCCCCTCCAGGGGAGGGTGGACGGCGCGGCGGCGCACGCCGCTACAGCACCTTGCCGGGATTGAGGATGCCCTTGGGATCAAGCGTGCGCTTGAGCGTGCGCATCAGGTCGTAGGCCACCGGATCCTTCACGCTCGGCAACAGGTCGCGCTTCATCACACCAATGCCGTGCTCGGCCGAGATCGAGCCGCCGAATTTCTTCACCACCGCGAACACCACGTCGTTCACGTCGTGCCAGCGGTTGAGATACTCCTCCTTGTCGGCGCCAATGGGCTGCGTGACGTTGTAGTGGATGTTGCCGTCGCCGAGATGGCCGAACGGCAAGGGCCGCGCGCCGGGGATGAGCTTCACCACCGCTTCGCTCGCCTCCTTGATGAACGCCGGTACGGCGGCGACCGGCACCGAGACGTCGTGCTTGATCGAGCCGCCGGTGTGGCGTTGCACCTCGCCGAACATCTCGCGGATGCGCCAGAACATTTTTGCCTGGTCGAGGCTGTCGGCCACGGTGGCGTCTTCGATCAGACCGCGCTCGAAGCCTTCCGCCAGGATGGCCTCGAGGTTCTCGCGCAAGCCCGAGCGCGCCTGCGAGGACAATTCGATCAGCACATACCAGGGATGCGGAGCCGTGAGCGGATTGCGGCAGCCGGACGCGTGCTCGATCACCATCTCGACGCCCATCCGCAGCATGATCTCGAAGCTGGTGACGGTGCCGGCGACGCGTTCGGTGGCGACGCCGAGGAGTTCGAGCGCGGCCTCGGGCGACGGCACACCGACGAACGCGGTCTCGACCGAGCGCGGGCGCGGCACCAGGCGCAGCACCGCGGCGGTGATGACGCCGAGCGTGCCTTCGGCGCCGATGAACAGGTTCTTCAGATCGTAGCCGGTGTTGTCCTTCTTGAGCTTGTTGAGATTGTGCAGCACGCGGCCGTCGGCCAGCACGACTTCAAGCCCGAGCGCGTGCGAGCGCGCGATGCCGTGCGCCAGCGCCGCGGTGCCGCCCGCATTGGTCGAGAGGTTGCCGCCGATGGTGCAGGTGCCTTCCGACGGCAGCAGTTGCGGATAGAGCCGGTCGGCTTCGGCGGCGGCCTCGCGCGCGCGCTGCAAGGTGACGCCGGCCTCGCAGGTGATGGTGTTCGAGGTCGGATCGATCTCGCGGATCTTGTCGAGCCGGTTGAGCGACAGCACCACCTCGCCATGCATCGGCGTCTGGCCGCCGACCAGGCCGGTATTTCCACCCTGCGGCACGATCGCGGTGCCGGTCTCGTTGGCGAGCTTGACGATTTCCGAGACTTCGTCGACCGAGCCAGGCCGCAGCACCACCGGCGTGTGCGCCGCATACATATCCCGCATCTCGAGCAGATATGGCGCCTGCGCCTGCGGATCGGTGATGGCGTTCTTGGCGCCCACGATCGCGATGAAGCGCTCGATCAGCGCGGAGGAGGGGGCGACTGGCGGCTTGGTGATGATTTCGTTCATGGGCTCCGGCCTTGTTGGTCCCGACTTTCGCCTGGGTTGTCCCTCGGACTTTCCCTTGGACTTTCCCTTGGCGCAGCAGCGCGCGCAAGCCGGTCATTGATCGCTTCGCCGAGGCCGTCATGCGGCACCGGCATCACGGCGATCGCGGCAGCCGCGCCATCGAGTGCGCGCAGGTGCGAGAACAGGTTGGCGGCGGCCTCGATCAGATCGCGCCGCGGCGAGAGGTTGAGCGCGCGCACGGCGTGTTCGCCGCCGGGAGGAAGCTCCGGGCCGAACGCCAGCAGCGCTTCGCCGTCATGCACGCTTGTCGCATCGAGCCGCAGCCGTGCGCGCGGCGCATAGTGCGAGGCGAGCTGGCCGGGCGCTACTGGCGCCTCATCGGGTGCGACGGCCGCGGTCGCGAGCGGGCGGCCGAGCACGCGCTCGATTTCGTCGCGGGGCAGCGCCCCCGGCCGCAGCAATGTCGGCTCGTCCAGGCAGGCGACGATGGTGGATTCCAGGCCCATCGGCGTCGGCCCGCCGTCGACGATCAGCTCGATGCGGCCGCGCAGATCGGCCAGCACATGCGCCGCCGTCGGTCGGCGAGACGTGGCCTGAGCGATTTGCCGAGGGCGCAACCACCGGCCGTCCGAACGCCGCCAAGATTTGGCGCGCGACCTCATGATCCGGCACCCGCACCGCGACGCTGTCGAGGCCGGCGGTGGCAAGGTCGGTGACCGGGCAATCCGGCGCTTTGGGCAGCACCAAGGTCAGCGGTCCCGGCCAGAATGCGGCCGCGAGGCGCTGGGCCGCATCGTCGAATCGCGCCAGCCGCCGCGCCGCTGCCGCGTCGCCCACATGTGCGATCAGCGGGTTGAAGGCCGGGCGGCCTTTCGCCTCATAGAGCCGGGCGACCGCCTGACCGTTGGTGGCGTCGGCGCCCAGGCCGTAGACGGTCTCGGTCGGAAACGCGACCAGCCCGCCAGCGGCAAGCGTGCGCGCGGCGATTTCCACCGTTTTTCGGCTGTCTTTGGTCGCGTCGGCAATTTGTGTCGCCGGCTCGGCGGTCATTCTGGCGCTCGCGTGCTTGCGGCCCCGCGGGGGCATGGTTATAAGACCGGCCATCAGTCGGAGTGTGGCTCAGCCTGGTAGAGCACCTCGTTCGGGACGAGGGGGTCGCAGGTTCAAATCCTGCCACTCCGAC
>CAVWOV010000018.1:0-138218 GCA_963756715.1 uncultured Alphaproteobacteria bacterium | reverse complement strand
GGCCGATCGAACTCGCCGACCAGGTCGGCCTCGACATCTGCGTGCATGTGGCCGACGTGCTGAAGACGTCGTCCGATCGTCCGATGCCGGACGTGCCGCCGTGGCTGCGCGCGAAGGTCGCGAAGGGCGAACTCGGCCGCAAGACCGGCAAGGGTTTCTACGAGTGGAAGAACGGCGAGGCGGTCAAGGAGCGCGACGCGCCGCCGCCGACCGACGTGATGACCGACCGTCTCATTCTTCCCATGCTGAACGTGTGCGTGGCGTGCCTGCGCGAAGGCGTGGTGGCGGACGAGGATACGGTCGACGGCGCGATGGTGTTCGCCACCGGCTTCGCGCCGTTCCGCGGCGGCCCGATGCATTACGCCCGGGCGCGCGGCGACGTCCCGCTGACGCTTGAGCGGCTGTCGCAGCTTTACGGCGAGCGCTTCCGGCCCGATCCGGGCTGGAAATCGGTTTAATTGCCATAGTGTTTTCAATGGTTTACACCTAGAATCGGACGCCATTTCCAACTCATTTCCAATATTTCTGGCCCACCAGCGCGCCCCCCGCACCCGCTGCTAGGCTGTCATTGGCAGGGCCGTCAATCGCACCCACGGCCTTCTCTGGCCGATTGCGAGGCCATCCAGCGGCGGGCGGGCGGCGCGAGGGACCAGCCCTCACTTGCCGTTAACCAAATTTCGGGCATTATGGATGCGCCCCGACCGAGCCCTGGCAGGCCCGGCCGGGACTTGCCACAACGCACCTGACGGGGCGCGACGTGACCGAATCAAAATCTATCAAAAAACTGGCCGGCATTGCGCCCGCGACGGTGCTTCACCACAAGGAGAAGCATCATCATGGACGAATTGGACCACGACGGGTTTGCCCGTCATCTGAGACAACACCGCCTCACCATAGGATTGACAGTCGATGAGGCCGCCGCGGCCGCTGGGCGGTCAGTCGCCACATGGGAAAAATATGAGGCTACGGGACGGGGATACATCACGGGACCCCTCATCCGATACGCCGACAAGTACGATGTCAGCTTGGATTGGTTGTTTATCGGACACGGCAGGCCGCCAGCGCCGCGGTTGCGGATCGTGAGGGGGGCGCAGTCATGAGCGCACAGGTCATTGAACTCGCCCCCCGCATCGTCCGCGCCGAAACCGAACGAAGGAAGCGCTTGGAGCAGTGGCTGACCGCCGCGCCGCTGAAACGAACTTCTGGCTCAAAAGTCTGGAGCATGTCCGCGCAGTCGATCGGGCGCAGGATCGAAACGTGCCGGCCGCCATCTTGCGCTTCTGCTCACCCTCGATCCGAGTTCGTTGTGTGGTTGGCACCGCGTCCAGGGATGCCACATCTGTGGCACCATCATCGTTTAAATGCTTTGTTTCAGCGGTGTTTTCAGTAGAGGGTGCCACATTTGTGGCACTCACATCGCGGTTTACCGTTCACCATCAACAAGCGGAGACGGGACATGACCAAGCAAGAGACATTCAGCCTGGTTTGGCACCAAGACGGACACGGCGAAAAACTTATCGCAGGCAACCTGACCAGGATCGAAGCCGAACTTCGCCTCGACCATCTATCGGCTAAATGTGGACAGCCGGTTCTGGACGGCGACATCCTGAACGAGAGCGGCGAAGAAAACTGCGGATACTATTTCATCGCCAGCGACGACGTCGACACCGAGGCAGAAGGCGCGGTCGCCAAACGGTAGGCGGCTAGAAATCTGTACTGTATTGTGGTACATTTGATCTGCATTATGGACCGATTTTATGAGCAAAGATTCCGGCCAAGGCGCCACGGCGCCGAAGAAATTCAAGCTAGGCCACCTCGGCAACCTCAATCAGGTCATAACCGCATTGGGGAAGACGATCCGGGCCATGGCGGACGGCAGCCTCGATAGCCAGGTCGGCGCCCGTATCTGCAATGGCCTGGGCATCATGCGCTCGTGCCTTGAGACGGCCACGCTGGACCGGCTCGGCGAGCGGTTGGACCAATTGGAAAGCACGAGAGAGGCAAGTTATGTCCCGAAATACGATCAGCCGCATCACGTCGCGCATTGACGATCTGACAGAGCGCCTGGGGCCGCGCCGCATCACCGTCGTCGGATGCGACGAAGCGGAGTGCCAGAGGCAGCTAACGGAGATCGAGGCTGCCGGCGGCCTCGCCGGACGTACCATTCAGTTCATCATGACCGGCGTCCCACGCGCGTAGCGTCATCAATCTTTAGGCGCTCATGAGTCGGCGGTCGGCGGCTTGTTGCAGGCGAACGTCGGCTTTTGGGCGAACAGCTGAAATGCGGAGGAAGGTTGCCTAGCCCGGATTTCTCACACTTGTTGGCGCATCGGGGCTGCGAATCAGCGAAAGTTGTTGTGCAGCAACCACTTTTGGCGACTTGCGGAGAGCCCCGATGCGGACAGACTGTAGCGCGGAATTGTTCGATTTTGGAACCGTGGAAGGCCGCGCTGTGGAAGCGGCGTTTGATGCCGGCTTGGTGACATCGGACGCGGGAGGGCTGCTGTTGGGCGCGACCGATCGTGCGATCGGAATGATGGATAGGTTTGCAGCGTGCTTTCACGACGAGCGACGGCCTGACTTGATCGAGCACGAGGTCGCAACCCTGGTCGGCCAGCGGGTGTTTGGGATCGCGCTCGGCTACGAGGATCTCAATGACCACGACGAGTTGCGTCATGATCCGATGATGGCGGTGCTGGCAGGCAAGCTTGAGGCGGGGCGTGAGGACTGCGCGCCGGTTGCCGGCAAGTCGACGTTGAACCGGCTGGAGCTGAGCAAGCTTGCTCCGACGCGCTATCACAAGATCAGCCACAATCCAGTCGCGATCAAAACTCTCCTGGTCGACCTGTTCCTGGAGGCCCATGAGCGCGCACCCAAACAGATCATTCTCGACCTCGATGCGACGGATGATCCGGTGCACGGCGAGCAGGAGGGCCGGTTCTTCCACGGCTATTACGATTGCTACTGCTATCTGCCGCTCTACGTGTTCTGCGGCCGCCATCTGCTGCTCGCCAAGCTGCGGAGCGCCGCCATCGACGCAGCGGCCGGCGCGGTGGAGGAGGTGGCGCGTGTCATCGCACGCATCCGCGCCCATTGGCCTCGGACACGCATCCTGTTGCGGGCGGACAGCGGCTTTGCGCGCGAGGACCTGATGGCCTGGTGCGAGGCCAACGGCGTCGACTTCCTGTTCGGGCTGGCGGGCAACGTGCGGCTCGTCGCCGAGATTGCGACCGAGCTTGATGTTGTCGCCACCAAGAGCCGGCGCACCGGCCAACCTGAGCGCCGCTTCAAGAGCTTCATGTGGATGACGCGCCGGAGTTGGAGCCGCAGACGACGGGTCGTGGCCAAAGCCGAGTGGACCAAAGGGCAAGCCAACCCGCGCTTTGTCGTCACCTCTCTGCGGCGAGACGAGTGCAAGGCCAAGTATCTTTACCAGAAGGTCTACTGCGCCCGTGGCGAGATGGAGAACCGGATCAAGGAGTGTCAGCTCGACCTCTATGCAGATCGCACCTCGGCGGCCACGATGCGCGCCAACCAGTTGCGCTTGTGGTTCTACTCGATGGCCTATGTCCTGCTGTGCGCCCTGCGCCGGATCGGGCTCCACGATACCGACTTCGCGCAGGCTACCTGCGGCACCATCCGTCTCAAGCTGCTCAAAATTGGCGCGCTCGTGCGCATCAGTGTCCGCCGCATCAAGATCGCCATGGCGTCGGCCTGTCCTGCCGCACAAGACTGGGGCCGCGCCGCAGTCAGGCTCGCAATCGCCGCCATCGCCCGCGCCTCGCCAGCATGACACGCGCTGCCCCGGCGCGATCAATGCGCGGCACCACCCACAGGCCCACGGAGACTCCGAAACCAGAACCACAAACCGCGCCTTCCGGCGCCACCAATGGGCATGTCTCCCTGTCCGCAGACATCAAAAGCCGCCTACATGTCGCATAATTCATCAGCAGTGTGAGAAATCCGCGCTAGCCGTTCTGTGGGATGCGCATTCCGCCGACCTGTTTGCCGCCGCTGAGCATACCGCGACGGCGCTGCGCCTGGATTTGCGGGCCATTAAGCTTCAAAATCCGCCCTACGATATTGCGGCGGCCTTTAGAGGCGTAGCCGACGGCGATCCGCAAATCCTGCTGGTGTTGTCCAGCCAGCTATTCGGTGCCCACAGCAAGGAGATCGCTGACGCGACGGTTCAGCATCGTTTGCCCGCTATGTTCATCAACAGGACCTACGTCGACCAAGGAGGGCTCATGTCCTACGGGGTCGACGTAAAGGCTGGCTTTCGCCGCCTCGCCGAGTACGCTGCCAAGGTCCTCAAGGGCGAACAAACCGCCGAGTTGCCAGTCGAGCAGCCGACCAGGTTCGAACTCATCATCAACCTCAAGACCGCCAAAGCAATTGGCGTAGAACTCCCTACTTCGCTGCTCCTGCGCGCCGACGAGGTGATCGAATAGAACGCCCTATGTTGCGGGGCGTTCGGTCGCTCATGGCCCCTCGCGACTTGTTGCTGTGCAATAGCATCTCGGTCGCAAACGGAGCGTAGCGGACATGGGGAATGGTTAACTCGGGCAACCGTGGCTCGCTCATGACCCACTTTCCGACATGCGGCGCTCGAAAATATTGCACTGCAAATTAGCCCTTTGCGCCCCGTATCGCCGGTCGCAAATCCTTGGTTTAATGAGGCCGAACTTGGCGTGGTCCCGAGCCCGAGGCAAGCAATGCGACGGCGCGATTTCATCGCGGGAATTGCGGGATTAGCGGGGGCGTGGCCGCTCGCGGCAAGGGCGCAGTCGGCGGGTAGCCCGGTGGTGGGATCGCTAAATAGCGTCTCACCCGCGCAATGGGCCAAGTACATGATTGGCTTCCGCAAGGGTCTGGGCCAGATGGGCTTTGTGGAGGGCCAAAATGTTAAGATCGAATATCGCTGGGCGGAGGGACGCTATGATCGGCTGCCTTCATTGGCAGCCGATTTAGTTGGCCATCAAGTGACGGTGATATTCGCGAGTGGCGGCACCGCCGTAGCGCGGGCAGCCAAAGCGGCGACACGAGATATACCTATTGTTTTCACGGTTGGAGGCGACCCAGTCTCAGATGGACTTGTCGCAAGTATGAGCCGGCCGGGTGGCAACGCAACTGGCGTCACGCATCTATCGGTCACGCTGGCGGCTAAACGAGTTGAGTTTCTAAGCGAGTTGGTGCCCAACGCGCGCAAATTAGCATTAATTTCAAACCCAAACGGTGCAGTAGATCAATCGGACTCAAAAGAAGTTCAAGCCGCTGCGGCACGCCGTGGCCAATCTGTCCGTCTGTTATGGGTTGGTCAAGACGACGATATTGAGGGAGCCTTTAACCAGATCGAAAACGGGCGTCCCGAAGTGCTCATGATCAGCCCCGATCCGTTCTTTAACAGACATCGCGCTAAAATCATCAAACGCGTTGCAGACCTTTCGATCCCGACGATGTATTCTTGGCGTGAGTTCGTTGAGCGCGGTGGGTTGATGAGCTACGGCGCGAGCCTATCCGATCAGTACCGGCTTGCTGGCATTTACGTCGGCAGACTCCTAAAAGGCGATAAGCCGGCTGATCTACCAGTCCAACAACCGGTGAGGTTTGAACTCGTTATAAATCTCAAGACCGCGAAGACCCTTGGCCTAGTGGTTCCCCCGACGGTGTTAGTCGCTGCCGACGATGTGATCGAATAGCGAGACTGTTTTCTGCGGCGCAAAATGACGCGAGTGGGCCCATCTCAACATGTTGCGTCGCCGCACGACTTCGGTCGCAAACGGGGAGCAGCGGACATTGAGGGAGGCCCGGGCGTAACCGACTGCGACGTTAATGACCCGGTACTGACATTCGACGCTCGCATTTTTTGCGGCGCAAACGAACCCCTTTCCGTTGGTTGTCGTCTTCGGATTTGATACGCTCTATTGTGAAACTTTCTGCGCGACCCAAACTTGGCGGTGGCACATGAGACGACGCGATTTCGTTGCAGCGCTCGGCTGCGTCGCAGCATGGCCGGTCGCATCGCGTGCCGAGGCCCCGGAGCAGCGTCGCCTGGCGGTATTGTGGAACTTTCCAGCTGACGATGCAGAGGGGCAATTGCGCCTCACCGCCTTCAGTCAGGGCCTTCAACAATCAGGTTGGGCCGTTGGTCGAAATATACGTATCGACTATCGATGGAATGCTGCAACTGTGGATCATATCCGTAAGAACGTAACGGAGCTGATTGCACTTAATCCGGACATCATTCTCGTCGCCGGTGGTCGGAATTTGTCTTTCCTGCAGCGAGAAAATCGCAAAATACCGGTCGTATTTGTATCAATCAGCGACCCGCTGAGCGGGGGGTTCATTGAGAGCTTTGCGCGGCCCGGCGGCAATGCCACTGGCTTTAGCACTGAAGAATACGGGATAAGTGGAAAGCGGCTACAATTGCTGAAAGAAGTTGCGCCGAAGATAACGCGGGTAGGAGTATTGCGCGATGCAGCCAACCCTGCTGGAAGCGGGCAGTTGGGCGCCACGCTCGCGTTAGCTCCTACACTTGGGGTGACGGTAACTCCTATCAGTGTTCGCGACACGGCGGAAATTGAGCGCGGCGTGAAAACCTTCGCGCAGGCTCCCGGTGGAGGGTTGCTTATCACTTCGGGGCTCCTGACCGCGATGCATCGGAAATTCATCGTGGGACTGGCCGCCAGAAATCGGTTGCCCGCCTTGTATCCCAGTCGTCGTCATGTTGAGGATGGCGGACTGATCTCCTATGGGGCAGACTTCTCCGATCAATTTCGGCAAGCGGCTGGTTATATTGACCGAATTCTCAAGGGCGAAAAGCCAGCAGACTTGCCTGTGCAAGCGCCGACTAAATACGAACTAATCATCAATGCAAAAGCCGCCAAGGCGCTCGGCCTCGACGTGCCGCCGATGCTGCTCGCGCGCGCCGACGAGGTGATCGAATAAGTGCGCCAGCTGCAAGCTGGTGCGATCCAGCCGGTGAAAGTCCGGCCCAAGTAAGGAGTAGCGTCCGCTTGGTAGCGAGTGTTGCGTGGCCCCTGGCGACAGTGGCTGCGAAGCGTACACAGCGATTGCATGGGGTGTGGGATTGAGCCACGAAAGATCAGATATCGCAGGGGCCGAGTGTTTCTATTCGCCCGAAGGCAACATGTGCGGCACCGCTATGCGAGGTGCTGACGCCCTGCCGGGGTCTAAGGCCACATCACGTGCAAAGGGATCGCATCGGAAGCTGGGAGATCTCGCGTCTGACCGTCAGCGTCGCGTGCGAGGGACGGTCCGCATCGGGAAGGTGAGGAGCCGTAGCCGATGATGCACAGGCACGAGAAGTCTGACCCTGCCATAGTAGCTGTGAAGCCGACGAACAAGGCGGAGCGATCCGCTGCGGAGTGGGTGGAGCCAAGGGTGGGGACCAAGGGGAATGCGGGCCAACAAAGCACGCGCCGGGCTCAGAGCCGGGTAAGCGTGACACAGGCGTTGGCTCGCATACGGCACGTTACTGCCGTCAATACCCGAGGTGGGAGCCGTATGCGGGAAAGCCGCACGTACGGATCTGTGCGGGGGGCGCGAGGTAACTCGCGTCCCTACCGCAAAGCTGCGCGTTGCTGCGATCGCTCACAGCAGCTTTGGCCCGTCGCGAAAATTCGCTGCGACGCAACACTTCGGTCGCTCTTGGGGTAAAGCGGACAGACAGGAGCATAACGGCGCCAGCAACCATCCTGGTACAGCCGACTGATCTCGACTGGCGCGGTTATCGCCTCGCCTCGACAGGTGTGGACCGCTCCGCACCTGGCTTTCCGGGCCATACCGAAAACCCCTGCGAATTTGGCCGACCGAAATCTCGCGTCCATAGGCATTTCTGACCGTCTAAATTTCTATACTGAAAACAATTGATTTCGGTATAGGCTTGGAGTATGCTTACGTAACATCCGAGGGAGCGGGGCCATGAAATCCACGAAGCGAGTTGCGATTTATCTGCGGGTCAGCACGACCGGGCAGACGACCGACAACCAGCGGCGCGAACTAGAGGCCGTCGCCGCGCAGCGCGGCTGGCAAGTGGTCGGCCTGTACGAGGACGCCGGTATCTCGGGCGCCAGGGGAAGGGACAGGCGGCCCGGCTTCGACCGCCTGCTGAAGGACGCGACCGCCGGCAAGTTCGACATCCTTGCCGCCTGGTCGGTGGATCGCCTGGGCCGCAGCTTGCAGGACCTGGTCGGCTTCCTGGGCGAACTCAAGGCGCTTGGGCGCGATCTGTATCTGCACCGGCAGGCGCTCGATACCAGCACGCCATCCGGGCGCGCCATGTTTCAGATGCTTGGCGTGTTCGCGGAGTTCGAGCGGGAGATCATCCGCGAGCGCGTGAATGCCGGCCTTGCGCGGGCCAGGGAGAACGGCGTGAAGCTCGGCAGGCGTCGGGTGTCCGGCAAGATCGAGGAACGCATCCGCGCCCTTCGCTCGGACGGCCTGGGAATGCTGAAGATCAGCAAGACGCTGGGGGTCGGCACGAGCGTTGTGCAGCGCGTGCTCGGTGCCTGACACGGCATCGGCCTCGATGGCGAGGTGCGCCGCTTCGCTCCGATTTGTCGGATGTTGAATGACGGCTGCTGGTGCCTGCATTGGGCTCGCGAGGCCAGCGATTCGATCAACTCACATCCCATTCTGGAATGGCACGAACTGTACGCCCCTCAACCGTTGTCTTGTCGGCCGTGGCTCGGGGAAACGCTTGGCGCAATTCGCCAGGGTAAATCGCATAAGTCCCGTTAGCTAACTTGAGCGCTGGAAGGCGGCCCGCTTTGACGGCGCGGTAGACCGTGGATTTGGCGGTTCCTAACGCCCTTGCAGCGCTTGTGACGGTGTGCATCGCTCATAACTCAGGCAGGTTTTCGCCAAACTAACTTCATACAGGTTAATGAATTGTTAATGCGTGACTTGCACTCAGGCGCGTTCCTCGGGTGAAAGCCTCGCGCTTTGGCTCCATGGATAATCCTCCCCATGAAATGCCGGATGGTTGAACGTTTCCCGATAGTGTGGCAACTGGCGCCTTTAAGGCGGTCGCTTCGGTTTCCCCAATTCCCTGCGGTCGTCTTTTGAGAACCCCGCTTCCCCCGAGGCGGGGTTCTCGCTTTGAGAGAGGTCGCGCAGGACCTCGGGCGGCTCATCCGCTTTCCCCGAGCGGGGTTCTCTCCGTTGAGCCCACTAAAATGCCAGCTTGCGTTCTGGTTCTGGGGAATTTTCGGCAGGTGCCGAAGGCGGAAAATGGCGAAGCCTTTCCTGCATTTCTTCCGGCCGTCGGGCTGGAATCCGACGAGTCACGTGGGCATACTGTTCAGATGACGAAGGACTCCTCACGGGAACTGCCACCAACGCCTAAGCCACCCGGTGACAGAATTTCTCGCCTTCGCCCAGATTTACAGGGCAAGTCGCCTCGGGCGGTTAAAATGGCCCTACGGCGTAAATCGCGTTTGCATAGCTCAAGGCCCCAACGATCGACCAAAACGGGATTTGAGCGGTGAGCGATGCTGAACCCTCCCTATAGACCGCAACAGCTACCGCGCTGGTTCATCGTGCTGGTCGTGATCGTGCTGGTCGTGATCGCATCATTTGCCGGCGGCTGGTTGGTGGCCCATATGGTCACTCCCTCGCATTGACCCCTACGCAGTTGGTCACCCTACGGCGACATCTCCACGTTGATTCCCTCGCACTCCACGCTGGGAACGCCCCGCGCCGAAAGCGAATCCGAGTGATCGCCATCACATTGTTTCGGTCAGGACACCCCTATCAGGCCGCCATCCAAGCGAGTTTGCCGTCCGCAATTATGGACTGCGACGCATTCAAATTTTGAGGAGGCAGGTCGCATGTCGCCGAATATTGGACTGTCGAATTGCTTTGCGGCGATCAGCCAACGCAAGGACGCCGGCATCCTGGCGACGGCATTGGCCGCGGTTGGGGCACTTGGCGGTTGGGGATGTCGGCGACGTTCGTCAAGAGCGCCGAGGCGGTCTATTCCATGCGGCAGGAAGTCGAGGCTGCCAAGTCGTCGACAAGCTCCGTCTCGATGTCAGAGACATCGTTGTTGTCGTCCATCTCCTTGGACAGAGCCTCGTGCCCGGCCTCACGGAGGCGCTTTTGCCTCTCATTGTGATAGGCGTTCGACAGGGAGTGGCGCTCTACCAGCCTGACATACGCATCCGCCACCTCCGATACCGTACCCTTTGGCGGAGATTCGATGGCGTCCATGATTGCATTCGGGTGAATATATTTTCCGGCACGTCGCCAACCTTCCAGATTAGCAAAGTCCGGGTGGCTCAATTCCTCGATCCGAATTTGCGACGGGACCGGGCGGCAGGCCACGCCGCAATCGGCCAGCGCGGGCCGTGGGTGCGATTTCTGGCTGGCAGGCGCCCGGTGGGTTGAATACTGTATCAGCGAGCCCCTGGTGGGGTAGCTGGCGGGGTACAATGGCAGCCTATCGTTCAAATACCGACACAATCGGCACAAGTCTCATGTCAGGGGCGGAATGCCTTGCCGACATGCTCAAGGGTTATGGCGTCACCCACGTGTTCCACGTGCCGGCGGTGCTGCGCAAAACCTTCGCGGTGATGGAAACCCGCACCGACATCAAGCGGTTGCATGTGCATGGCGAGAAGGCCGCGGCCTACATGGCGGATGGTTATGCGCGCGCGACCGGCAAGCCCGGCATCTGCGCCGCGCAGGTGATCGGCGCGCTCAACCTTGCCGCCGGCCTGCGCGACGCCTGGCTTGCCCATTCGCCGGTGATCGCCTTGACCGGCGGGCGCGACCCCAAGACCAAGTTCCGCAAGGTCTACCAGGAGATCGACGACGTGCCGGCGTTCGAGCCGGTCACCAAGTTCAACGCCACCATCGACGACGTCGCGCGCTTCCCCGACATGGTGCGCCAAGCTTTCCGCGTCGCGACCTCCGGTACGCCCGGACCTGTTCACTTGCAGTTCCGCGGCAACGAGGGCCAGGTCGATGCCGACGAAGCCGAGATGGAGCCGTTGTGCGAGCCGCAGTTCGCGCGCGTACCGCCGTTCCGTCCGGCGCCCGATGACGACAGTGTCAAGGCGGCGCTGAAGCATCTGCAGGCCGCCGAGCGACCGGTAATCGTCGCCGGTGGTGGCGTGCGCGCCTCGGGCGCGGGCGCCGAACTGGTCGCGCTTGCCGAGGCGCTGCAGATTCCGGTCGCGACCTCGCTCAACGGCAAGGACTCGATCCCCGGCCGCGCATCCGCTGTCGGTCGGCGTCGTCGGCAGCTATTCGCGCGAGAGCGCAAACCGCGTGGTCGACCGCGCCGACCTCGTCTGCTTCGTCGGCACCGAGACCGGGGGCATGACCACGCATTTCTGGGCGGTGCCGAAGATCGGCACGCCCGCGATCCAGATCGATATCGATCCGGAGGCGATCGGCCGCAACTATCCGCTGCTCGCCGGCGTCAACGGCGACGCCAAGGTGACGCTGGCGCGCATGACGCGCTGGCCGATCGTGCCAGCGTCAGCAAGCGCAAGGCCTGGATCGAGCGAGGCGCAGGCGATCTGCAAGGAATGGTACGCGAAATACAATCCGCTGCTCAATTCGGACGCCGTGCCGATCCGGCCGGAGCGGATGTGCGCGGAGTTCAGCAAGCACGTGCCCGACAACGGCATCGTCGTGGTCGACACCGGCCATGCGGGGATGTGGATGGGCGGCATGTACGACCTGCGCACGCCATCGCAGAGCTATATGCGCAGCGCCGGCCATCTCGGCTGGGCGTTCCCGGCGGGGCTTGGTGCCAAGTGCGGCGCGCCCGAGCGGCCGGTGATCACGTTCACCGGCGATGCCGGCTTCTGGTACCACATCGCCGAGATCGAGACCGCGGCGCGGTGGCAGATCAACGCCGTCACGGTGGTCAACAACAATGCCAGCGGCAATCAGTCGAAGCGCGGCTTCGACCGTGTCTACGGCGGCACGCAGACCGAGCAGGCCAAGGAATGTGGCACTTCAGCAAGCGCAACTTCGCCCGCATCGCCGAGGAGATGGGCGCGGTCGGCATCAGGGTCGAGAAGCCGTCCGAGCTTGGGCCCGCGATCGAGCAGGCGCTCAAGGCCAACCGGCCGGTGGTGATCGACGTCGTCACCGAAATCGACGCACTGGCGCCACTCGCCGTCAGTTGATGCTACTTGCGTTGATGCTTACTTCGCTTGGACCGCCACCTTGGCGACCACGGCCCGCCACTTGTCGATGTCCGAGCGGATACGTTGCGTGACGGCCTCCGGCGGCCCCGGTTCGGGCTCCACGCCCTGCGCAATCAGCGCGTCTTTCGCGTCAGCGGACTTGAGGATGTCGTTCACATCCCGGTTCAGGCGAGCAACGATCGCCGGCGGGGTGGCGGGTGGCATCACCAGAGCGACCCACAGCACCGCCTCGTATCCCGGCAGTACGGCCTCCGCCACCGTGGGGATGTCGGGCAATGCGGACGAGCGTTTCGCCCCGGTGGTGGCGAGTGCCCGAATTTTGTCGGCGCGGATGTTCGGAAGTGACGGAGCGATGGTGGCGAACTGCATATCCAGCCGGCCAGTGATGATGTCGGTCATGGATTGCGCCGAGGATTTGTACGGTACGTGCGTCATCTTCACGCCGGCAAGGTTCGCGAACGAGGCGGTGGCGAGGTACGCCAAGCTCGCGACTCCCGCGGAGCCGTAATTGAGTGCACCGGGCTTTGCCTTGGCGAGCGCGATCAGTTCGGAAATGTTGTGTGCAGGAAGCCCCGGATAGATCACCAGCACGTAAGGCTGGCCGCCGATCATCGCGACCGGTGTGAAATCCTTGATCGGATCGTAGGGCAGGTTTGCGCTGAGGCTGACGGCGAGTGCGTGCGTGCTGGCGGTCGCGATGCCGAGCGTGTAGCCGTCGGGTGCCGCTTTGGCGACCGCGTCGGCGCCGATATTGCCGCTCGCCCCGGCGCGGTTGTCGATGACGACCTGCTGGCCGAGACGTGTGCTCAACCGCTGCCCGAGGATCCGCGCGATGATGTCGGTGCTGCTGCCCGCCGGGAACGGCACGATCAGGCGCACTGGCCGATCGGGCCAGTCCGGGGTCTGTGCGCTAGCCGCAGTGGTCGCAAGCGCCATCGCCAACGCGATGGCTCCAAACTTGATTGCCATATCTTTCTCCCGGCCGCGGTTCAGGCGTGGTGCGACGATCTAGCCCCTAGCCTGCGATAAAGCAGGTGGAATTTCGTTCCAACCGCCCATAAGCTGACATCAACAAACTGATAACGGAGGAATCGCCATGTGTAAATTTGCCGCTGCCCTTACCGCCGCCGTTGCGTTGTGCGTGGTTTCGGCACCCGGTCACGCTCAGACCGTGCTGAAGGCGTCGCACCAGTTCCCGGGTGGCAAGGGCGACGTGCGCGACGATATGGTGCAGATCATCGCCAAGGAGGCCAAGGCTGCCAACGTCGGTCTTGATATCCAGGTCTATCCTGGCGCGTCGCTATTCAAGCCGAACGACCAGTGGAATGCCGCCGTCAACGGCCAACTCGACATCACCCTGTTTCCGCTCGACTACGCCAGCGGCAAGGTCCGGGCGTTCAGCGCAACGTTGATGCCCGGCCTGATCCGCAGCCAAGCGCGGGCCAAGCGGATCAATGACTCGCAGTTCATGAAGGATATTCGTGCTGAGATCGAGAAGCGTGGCGTGATGGTCTTGTCCGACGCTTGGTTCGCGGGCGGCATGGCGGCCAAGGGTGGCTGCATCGTAAAGCCTGATGACATGAAGGGCCGCAAGTTCCGCGCCGCCGGCCCGACCTTTGCCGGAATGTGGGAGGCGGCCGGGGCCAGTATCGTCAGCCCGCCGTCAAATGAAATCTACAACGCATTTCAGACCGGCGTGGTGAACGGCACTGACACCAGCCTCGGCTCGTTCCAGTCGATGCGCCTCTATGAGGTGACAGACTGCCTGACGGCGCCGGGCGAAAACGCGTTGTGGTTCATGTACGAGCCGGTCCTGATGTCGAAGAAGAGCTTCGCCAAGCTCAATAAGCAGCAGCAGGACGTCATCATCGCCGCTGGTAAGAAGGCGCAGGCCTACTACGAAGGCAAAGCCGATGCGGTGAACAAGGAGGCCGTCAAAGCATTCGAGGACCACAAGGTGAAAGTGGTAACGCTGAGCGATGCCGATTATAACGCATGGCTCGAGGCGGCGAAAAAGAGCTCCTACGCCAAATTCGCCAAGGACGTTCCGAACGGTCAAAAGCTGATTGACGAGGCACTCGCGGTTAAGTAGCCGCCGCGGCCACAGTCGGGGGCCGGCGGAGCGATCCGTCGGCCGCCGCCGTGTGTCTGCCTGCATGATGCGACCCGGACATATCCATGGATAGTTTCATACGGGCCGTGACTTTCACGTCGCGCATTGCCGGCGTGTTCGGGGCCTTGCTGATCGGCTTCGCCGTGCTCGTCATTTGCGACATGGTCATTGAACGTTATGTGTTCAACCTCACCACGATCTGGCAGATTGATGTGGTAACTTACTGCATTGTCGCCGCGACCTTCATTTCAAGCGCCTACGTGCTGATGACGCGCGGCCACGTCAATGTCGACATCCTGCCGCTGCATCTTGAACCGCGGGCACGCTACTACCTGGCGCTCGGCACCATGCTGGTAGCGCTGGCATTCTGTGTCGCGATCTTCATTCTTTGCACGCTCTACTGGTACGAGGCCTATTCCGAGGGCTGGCTCTCCAACACGGTCTGGCGCGCGCGCCTGTGGATTCCGTACCTCTCGATGCCGATCGGGCTGGGCTTGCTGGTTCTGCAATATCTGGCCGAACTGCTTGCTCTGGTGACGGGGCGGACCTCGCCGTTCGGCATTTCGGAGAAACAGGATGCCGAGGACGTCGCGCGCGAATTGGCGCGGCAAGCGCTGGGGGACGCGCCGTGAGTCCCGCAACTCAGGGTGCGTTGGTTCTGGTCGTCACTTTGGGGATGCTGGTATCCGGTATTCCGGTCGCCTTCGGCCTCGGCGCCATCGCGATCGCCTTCCTGGTGATCTTCCAAGGCTTCGACGCCCTTAACGTGGTCGCCGAGACCTTCTGGTCCGGGCTCGACGAGTTCACCCTGGTGGCGATTCCGATGTTCGTCATGATGGGCGCCGCGATCGGTTCCTCGCCGGCCGGCAAGGACCTCTACGAAGCGCTCGATCGCTGGCTGTACCGATTACCGGGCGGGCTGGTCGTTTCCAATCTCGGGGCTTGCGCGATCTTTGCCGCCTTGACCGGTTCCTCGCCGGCCTGCTGCGCCGCTATCGGCAAGATGGGCATTCCGGAAATGCGCAAGCGCGGTTATCCGGACGAGGTTGCGACCGGCTCGATCTGCGCAGGCGGCACGCTCGGCATCCTGATTCCGCCCTCGGTGACATTCATCCTTTATGGCATTGCGACCGAGACCTCGATCGGACGGCTGTTCATCGCCGGCGTGTTGCCCGGACTGATGCTCACCGCCATGTTCATGGCGTGGGCGATTTTCGCGATCTGGCGCAGCGGCTTTCGCTCGCACGCGGCGGGATTTCGCTACACCTGGAAGGAAAAATTCCAGTCGGTTCCGAAGATCGCGCCGTTCCTCATCATCGTTCTCGGCGTCATGTATTCGCTCTATGGCGGCGTTGCGACGCCATCGGAAGCGGCCGGCGTCGGCGCCGCGATGTGCATGATCATGGCGATCCTGATCTACCGGCTGTGGAGCCCGGCTCAGATCTGGCACATCCTGCGCGACACCATGCGCGAGTCGGTGATGATCCTTACCATCATCGCCACCGCCGTGCTGTTCGGCTACATGCTCACCTCGCTCTACCTGACCCAGACCTTGGCGCAGGCGATCGCCGACCTGCATGCCAACAAGTGGGTGCTGATGTTTCTCATCAACATCTTTCTGCTGGTGTCCGGCTTTTTCATTCCACCAGCGGCGATCATCCTGATGACCAGCCCGATCCTGTTGCCGATCATCACGGCAGCGGGGTTTGATCCGGTCTGGTTCGGCGTCATCCTCACCATCAATATGGAGATTGGGCTGATCCACCCGCCGGTGGGCCTGAACATCTACATCGTCAGCGCCATCGCGCCCGATGTGCCGCTCGCCAAGGTGATGTGGGGCACGCTGCCCTACGTCATCTGCATGATGCTGGCGATCGTGATCCTGTGCGTTTTCCCGGAAATCGCCACCTGGCTACCGGATCGGATGATGGGTGCCGCGCCGCACCCGTGAGCAACGGACGCGCTGCGGCGACGTCAGGCCTCGCCGATCTCGCGCAGGATCTCCGCGGTGTGCTCGCCCAGCCGCGGGGCAGGGCGTTCGGCCGCCATCGGCTTGCCGTCGAGGGTAATCGGGGTGCGGACGCCCGGGATCGTGCCGCCCTTCGCGGCTGCGCTCGGCGGATCGATGCGCATGCCGCGATGCACCACCTGGGGATCGGCAAAGACTTGGTCGAGGTCGTTGATCGGCCCGGCGGGAACCTGCGCGGCCTCCAACTCGGCCAGAAGCTTCGCGCCGGGGAAGGTCACGGTCAGCGCGGAGAGACGCTCGATCAGCGCGCCGCGATTGGCGAGGCGGCAGGTATTGTCCTTGTACGCCGGCTCCTGGGCGAGTTCGGGGGCGCCGAGGATGCGGCAGAGCTTGGCGTACTGGCTGTCATTGCCGGTCGCAATGATGATGTGACCGTCCGCGACCGGGAACACCTGATAGGGGACGATATTGGGATGCGCATTGCCGATGCGCTGCGGCACTTTGTTGGAGACGAGATAGTTCAAGGCCTGATTGGCAAGCACGCCGACGGTCGAGTCGACGAGCGCGGTATCGACATAGCCGCCGAGGCCGGTCCGCTCGCGCCGGGCGAGCGCGGCGAGGATGCCGACGACCGAATAGACGCCGGTAAAAATGTCCGAGACCGGAACGCCGGAGCGTGTCGGCTCGCCGTCCGGCCTGCCGGTCAGGCTCATAAATCCGCCCATGCCCTGGGCCATCAGGTCATAACCGGCGCGGGCCGCGTAGGGGCCGTCCTGGCCGAAACCGGTGACCGAACAATAGATGAGGCGCGGGTTTTCGGGCGCGAGTCCCTTGTAGTCGAGGCCGAACTTCGCCAGCCCGCCGACCTTGAAATTTTCGATCAAAATGTCCGAACGTGACGCGAGCTTCTTGACCAAGCGCTTGCCCTCGTCGCTGTCGAAGTCGAGTTCGATCGAGCGCTTGCCGCGGTTGGTGGCGTGAAAATAGGCAGCGCCGAGATGCTGGCCGTCCACCCCCTCGACGAACGGCGGCCCCCAGCCGCGCGTGTCGTCACCAGGTCCTTTGCGTTCGACTTTGATCACGTCGGCGCCGAGATCGGCGAGAATCTGGCCTGCCCACGGCCCGGCCAGGATGCGGGCGAGTTCGAGCACGCGTATTCCGTCCAACGGACCCGGCATTAATCAACTCCTTCCTTGGCACGCGGGCAGAACGCCGCAGCCCAAAAAACCGCCGCTTCTGTGGCCTGCTGACGCGATCTTGTCCAGGGCCCGGCGGTGCGCTGATTTACCACGATTTGAGAATCCGTCGCGGCATGACTATCTAGTTGCCGGACAGGGCGAGAGATTCGGCGCGGTGAGCACTTCCTTCTTCGGCGACATGCTGCAAACGATCGCAGAGCGCGGCCGCGCGCTGATCGATCGTACCCGTGATCGGCGCGAGGTCGCGCAGCAGCGATCCGCCAGTCTGGTCCAGCTTTGCGATGAACTGCTGTCCGGACGCGGCGAAGCATCCGGCGTGGCCATCGCCGGCGAAATTCTGGCGCGCTACGCCGATCTCAAGACCGGCTCGCGGATCGCCTTCTTCGAGGCGCTGGCGAGCCGGTACGGCCCGGACCATGAGCAGCTTGAAGCCGCGGTGGCCAAATGGCGCGAAACCTCGACCGACGATGCCGCCGCCGAGATTCACCGCGCGTCGGAGCCGCGTCGGCTGGAGTTGTTGCGGCGTCTCAATCTCGCGCCGCGCGGCACCGCGGCCCTGGTGCGCATGCGTGAGCAACTCCTCGATGCCGTCGTCCACCGCGACGATCTCGCCATTGTCGATAACGACTTCGTCCACCTGTTCTCGTCGTGGTTCAACCGCGGGTTCCTCGTGCTCCGGCGCATCGATTGGTCGACTCCGGCGAGTGTGCTGGAAAAGATCATCCGCTATGAAGCGGTGCATGCCATTCGCGACTGGACCGACCTGCGCGCGCGTACCGATTCCTCCGATCGTCGCTGCTACGCCTTCTTTCACCCTGCGCTCAACGACGAGCCGTTGATCTTCGTCGAAGTTGCGCTGACCCGGGGCATTCCGGCGGCGATCGAGCCGATCCTGTCGGGCAAGCGCGATGCGATCGAAGCGGAACGCGCAACAACCGCGGTATTTTATTCGATCTCCAACTGCCAGCGCGGACTTGCGGGCGTGTCGTTCGGCAATTTCCTCATCAAACAGGTGGTGGAGGAGATCTCTCGCGAGATGCCGCGGCTCTCGACCTTCGTCACCTTGTCGCCTGCGCCGAACTTCGCCTCGTGGCTTAACCGCGAGCGCAAGGTCGAGGCATCGCGCGCGCTCAGCGACGAGGATCGCACGACGCTCCAACTGCTCGATCGCCAAGACTGGTGGCAGGATCGTACGACAGCCGAAGCGGTGCGCGAACCGCTGCTGCGGGCTGCCGCCTGGTACTACCAGCGAGCGCGTACGCCGCGGGGTACGCCAATTGATTCGGTCGCGCGCTTCCATCTCGGGAATGGCGCGCGGCTCGAACGGCTCAACTTCATCGCCGATACGTCGGAGCGGGCGTTGCGTCAGTCGTATGGCCTGATGGTGAACTACCTCTACGATCTGGAAGAGATCGAGAAGAATCACGAGGCTTATGCGCAGCATCGAACTGTCGTTGCGGCCAGCGCAGTCACCAAACTGGTCCGGGCGCCGGCACGCGATGTCGTTCCCGTAGCGGATTGATTTTGCTCCCCCGCGAGTGCGAGGAGAGTAAGCCTTACGATTTCCCGTAGACCGGCACGATCGCGCTGCGGGCCACGCGGTTTTCGGGCGACGCCAGGAACAGGATAGTCGCCGCAACATCCTCGACTTTGGTCCAGGCGGAAAAATCCGCTTTCGGCATCGCGCGGCGGTTTGCCGGCGTGTCCATGGTCGAGGGCGCGACCGCATTGACCAGGATGTCTTGCTTTACGACCTCCTCGCCAAGCGCGACCGTAAGTGCCGCGACCGCGGCCTTGCTGGCCGCATAGGCCGCCATACCGGCGCCGAGACGCCATTCGAGTGCAGGCCGCGTCGCAACGTTGACGATGCGTCCGCCTTCGCCGCCCGCCGCCATGGCGTTGACGGCGGCCCGGCAGCACAGAAACGCAGTAACGAAGTTCATCTCGATCTGCGCCATCAGTTCGGCCTTCGTCGTCCGGCCGACTGGTGCCATGGCAAAGCCGCCGACCAGATGAATCGAACCCCATAGCTTTGGAATTCCGTCGTAGAAGGCGGCGACCGCGGCTTCGTCCGTGAGTTCGACATCGGCGGTGAGCTTGACCCGGTCGTGATCCCGCAGCGCAAAACGCTCCGCCTCGGCTGCGCTGATGTAGGGGACGTGACAGACGGCGCCGGCCTCGATCAACGCGCCGACCACCGCGCCGCCGAGCGCGCCGGTTCCGCCGGTGACGACCACGTGGCGGTTGCTAAAGTTCATGGCTGCCTCCATTCCACCCGACAATCACATCATCCGCCGCTTAGTCCGGCCGGCAACCCGGGTCATGCTCCGCCGGTCGAATTCAGCAGGCGGGCATGGCCGACTTCGATCTCGCCATCGTCGGCGGCGGCATCAACGGCGCGGGGATCGCACGTGATGCCGCCGGCCGTGGGCTTCGCGTCCTGCTGGTCGAGCAGGGCGACCTGGCTTCCGGCACATCCTCTGCTTCCACCAAGCTCATTCACGGCGGATTGCGCTATCTCGAACATGGCTGGTTTCGCCTCGTGCGGGAGGCGCTTATCGAGCGCGAGGTCATGCTGCGCATGGCCCCCCATCTCATCCGGCCGATGCGGTTCGTGCTGCCGCCGGCGCCGGGCCTGCGCTCGCCATGGCTGTTGCGCACAGGCCTGTTCATCTATGACCACCTCGGCGGACGCGAAATCCTGCCGGCGACCCGCACGATCGATCTGAGCCGCGATCCGCTGGGCGCGCCGCTGAAGCGGCGCGATGGCCGGGGATTTGAATATTCCGACTGTCAGGCCGACGATGCCCGCCTTGTAGTGCTCAACGCGGTCGATGCGGCCGAGCGCGGTGCGGTCATTCGCACCCGCACCCGTTGCGTCGCGGCCGAACGGCGGGACGTCTGGCAACTCGCACTCGATCATCAGGGCCGGCCCGACACTGCGCGTGCCCGCATCCTGGTGGACGCGAGCGGACCCTGGCTGGGACAATTTGACCGGTCGGTGCTGCACGACCGGTCGTCCGCGCATCTCCGCCTCGTCAAGGGGCAGCCACATCGTGGTGCGGCGGCTGTTCGAGCACGATCGCGGCTACATCTTCCAGACCGGGGACGGGCGGGTGGTTTTTGCGTTGCCGTTCGCTGACGGTTTCACCCTGATCGGCACCACGGACCAGGCCTTCAGCGGCGATCCGGGCGACGCGACGGCAAGTGCCGAGGAAATCGACTACCTGTGCGCGGCGGCGAACGGGTATTTCCGTGCGCAGATTGCACCTGTGGATGTCATCTGGACATTTGCCGGCGTGCGCTCGCTCTACGACGACGGCTCCAAGAATCCGCAGGATACGACGCGTGACTACGTCCTCAGTCTGGACGAACCTGATGGCAAGGCGCCGCTGCTCACGATCTATGGCGGCAAGATCACCACGTACCGGCGGCTTGCCGAGCACGCGCTCGAACGTATGTCGCACGTCGTCAAAGCGGGAGCGGCCTGGACCAAGGGTTCGCATCTGCCGGGCGGGGACTTTCCGCACGACGGGCTTGGCGCGCTCGTCGCGGCGACGAAAGCCTCCTGGCCATTCCTCGCCGATGATCAGGTGCAGCGCATGGTGCGAGCTTACGGCACGCGTGTGACCCGCGTTCTTGGCGGCGCAAAGAACCTGAGCGATCTGGGTCCGGACCTCGGCGCCGGCCTTACGGCTGCGGAGGTGCGCTACCTGATGGAGCAGGAGTGGGCGCAAACGGCCGACGATGTGCTCTGGCGGCGAACCAAGCTCGGCCTGCGGGTCACGACGCAGGAGCGCGACGGCATTGCCGGTTTCATGGCTGATGGCATTCGCCCAGCCCGGGCATAGCCGAAGGCGAGGGTAGAGCGAAGCCGCACGATCGACTGCCTGCCGCGCTTGAGCGAACGCGATGTCATCGAGTGGTTGGCATTGTTCTCGCGGGAGATCCTGCCTGATTAACCAACGGCGCCGTTGAGAACCGGAGAAAATCCAGACACCTGAAGGATTTAACGAAATTCGGTTCAATTGTAGCCATCGATTTCATCGCACTCTAACGCGACCGTGATTTGATGCCGACCATCGGGGGGGCGTGCAGACGGCACGCTTGCTGACGGGATCAGACATGAACGCGCCGGTCAGTGACATCAAAACCTTGCTGGGTGAGATCAAGGTGTTGATCGTTGATGACGATCACCGCACGCGCAAAGTCATCCACACGCTGCTCCTGGCAATCGGCTGCACCAAGATTTACGAGGCGGGAGACGGCGCCGTCGGCCTGGAGATGGTCCGCGCCGTCGCTCCCGATCTCGTGCTGGTCGATTGGGAAATGCCCGGCATCGATGGTCCTGAATTTGTGCGGCTGGTTCGTTCACCGGCAACGTCGGCGCTGCCGTCCGTGCCGGTCATCATGCTGACCGGCCACGGCGAGCGTTGGCGCGTGCTTGAAGCGGTGCGGCTCGGGGTCCACGAGTTTCTGCTCAAGCCGGTGTCGAGCGATGCGTTGCGTGAACGCATCCTTTCGGTTCTTGAAAAGACCCGGAGCACGGTCAAGCGCGGCGACCTTCAAGCGCTCGGACTGCGCAGGGCGTCGAGCAGCAAGCCGCAAGCCGATGGTCCGAATGCCAAACAAAAGGCGGCGGCCAAAGCCGCGGTCGACCAGTAACCCGCAGTTGTGATACTTGAGGATCAATCTCGGCGACGTGCGCCATCTGGTGCAAGCCCGACTGCGTCCGCCAAGCCGGATCTGGGAATTTCCGCACGCGCTCTCCGCGCCGCGAGGGACGAGCTTGCCGGACTATCTCCTCGCCATCGATCAGGGTACCACGTCGACACGCGCGATTCTGTTCGATGCGGCGCTGACGCCGGTCGCGACCGCACAACAGGAGTTCACGCAGATCTATCCCGCGCCCGGACTGGTCGAACACGATCCGGAAGAGATCTGGTCGAGCGTCCTCGCAACAGTGCGCACTGCATTGGCGAAGGTTGGCGCAAGCGCGAAGGATGTCGCCGCGCTGGGTATCACTAATCAGCGCGAGACTACGATCGTGTGGGATCGTGCGACCGGAAAGCCGATCCACAATGCGATCGTCTGGCAGGACCGGCGCACCGCCGAAACCTGCGAGGCGCTGCACCAGCGCGGGCATGAACCGGCGATCGCCGCAAAAACCGGGCTGCTGCTCGATCCCTATTTCTCGGCAACCAAGATCGCGTGGCTGCTCGATCACATTGCCGGCGCGCGCGAAGCGGCGCAGGCCGGGCGGCTCGCGTTTGGAACGGTCGACAGTTTCCTGCTGTGGCGGCTCACGGGCGGTACGGTGCACGCGACCGACGCCACGAACGCTTCGCGGACGATGCTGTTCGATATTCGCCGGGGAACCTGGGATGCGGGCCTTTGCGACCTGTTCGGTATCCCGATGGCGCTGCTGCCGGAAATTCGCGATTGCGCCGGCGAGTTCGGCGCGACCGGATTGTTCGATGGATCGATCCGCATCATGGGCGTGGCCGGCGACCAGCAGGCGGCGACGGTCGGTCAGGGCTGCTTCACGCCCGGCATGATGAAGTCGACCTACGGGACCGGCTGTTTTGCACTGCTCAACACCGGTTCCGAGCCGGTCGTATCGCGGAGCAGCCTGCTCACGACGATCGCTTATCAGCTTGCCGGCAAGCGCACCTACGCGCTGGAAGGCTCGATCTTCATCGCCGGCGCGGCCGTGCAATGGCTCCGCGACGCACTCAAGGTGATCGGCCACGCGGCGGACGTGAACGCACTGGCCGCCCAGGCCGATCCCGCCGAGCACGTCTACCTGGTGCCGGCCTTTGTCGGACTTGGCGCGCCGTGGTGGGATACCCAGGCCCGTGGCGCGATGTTCGGGCTCACGCGCAATTCCGGCGTGCCTGAATTTGCCCGCGCGGCGCTGGAGGCGGTCGGCTATCAGACCCGCGATCTGCTCGACGTCATGCGCGCCGACTGGCCGGGCGCCACCGACACGGTGTTGCGCGTTGATGGTGGCATGGCGGCGAGCGATGTTACCATGCAGTTCCTGGCTGACATCCTGGCGGCACCGGTCGACCGGCCGGTGGTGATGGAGACGACGGCACTCGGTGCGGCATATCTCGCGGGCTTCGCCGCCGGGCTGTGTCCGGACCTTGCGGGTTTCGCGGCCCAATGGAAATGCGAGCGGCGCTTCGAGCCGGCCATGGATGCAGCGACGCGCGATCGGAAATGGGCCGGCTGGCGTGACGCGGTCAGCCGCACGCTGACGCGTCGTTGATCACGCTGGAGAACGCAGTCAGCGGCCGTAAGCGCCACGCACGGGCTGGGGGCGCGCGTAGAAAATCGACGGAGACGCAGCGGCGTTCTGCTCCACGCGGCGGTTGACCCTGCGGTGCTGCGCGGGAGCGGTCGGCGTAGGCTTTGCCGCTTGCGGTCCCGACTTGCGCGCGGTTGCCGGGGTGGCGGTCGCGTGGGCGTTCCTGATCGCAGTCAATGTGCGGCTGTCGAGGTTGTAGAGGTCGCGGCGCGTCTGCAGCTTGCCGGCGTCGTCGACGAAGGCGGTCTGATAGGTCAAGTAGATCCAGATCGGACCCGACCCCAGCGAAATCTCGCGTTCGGCGCCGCCGGCGTACAGGCTCTTGATCTTCTCCGCGGTCCACCGCTCCTCAGGGTGCACGATGCCGGCGAGGACTTCGGCATATTTGGGAGCATCCTGCACACGCATGCAGCCGTGACTCTCGGCGCGAACAACGTGGGCGAACAGGTATTGGTCCGGGGTATCGTGTTGAAACACTGTGAGCCGGTTGAAGAAGTTGAAGCGGATATGCCCGAGCGGGTTCTGGCCGCCCGGCGGCATCGTGATCTGCATCTCGCCGTCGACGCGCTTCATGCGCAATCCCATGCGCGCCAGCGCGCCCGGATCCCTCGCCTCCGCCGGCAGGTATTCGTTCCGCACGATTGATGCCGGCACCTTCCAGGTCGGGTTGACGGTGATGGAATCCATCTGCTGCGCCAGGAGCGGGCTCGGCAGGCTCGGCTTGCCGATGACGATGCGACTGGTCCACACCTGCTTGCCGTCGTGAATAACCTTGAGCGTGAAGTCGGGCTCGTTCACTTCCACACGCGATTTGTGGAGTTCGCGCGGATACCAGCGCCAGCGTTCCATGTTGGCGATGACGGTATCGATGCGGCGGTCGTTGGTGGGATTGAGCGTCTTGACCGTGCGCGCGTCGAGATTGCCGGTCGCCCGCAGATCATTGCTGCGCTGGAATTCCTTCACGGCGTCGGCCAACTTCTCATCGTAGCGCAGATCGGCTGCCTCGCCGGGGACTCCGAGCCGCTCGCGCAAAAGCGGCACGCGGGCATCTTCCATCTGCCGCTTGTGGTTGAACCTGAGCACCGGACCCGCCGGAATCTCGTCCCGCGTTCCGGCCGAATGGCCGCGCAGATTCGCCAGCGCGGCCTTGAGCTTCTGATAGGGTTCGTGCGGCGGGCTGAATTGATCGAGCGCCTTGCCGGCGTCGTCCGCCTCTGCGACAGCCGCCAGCACCACCGCGGGATCGGGCGCGCGTTGCGGCAGTGCGATGTTGTCCTCTCTCGCCTGACGATGAGGAAAACGCCCGGCTTGCACATGGCGTGCATAGGTGAGCACGCTTTGCGTGAGCGTCAGCTCGGCTTCGGCCAGCGCATCCGGGGCCATCCCGGCAAAGGCCGGGGTCTTGTAATCGCGGTGATCGAGGCCGTCGGAATCGGCGTTCTTGAGACGGGCGATCGCGGCCTTGCCGCGCGCATTCTCCACGCCCTTGTCGAGCCAAAGCGGCGCCAGGTTGCGCCTCTGATAGAAGGCCTCGACCGCCGACAACTCTTTTTCATCGGTGAAGATACGGTTCGGTTTCGCGGCCAGAAGATCGCGAACACGCTCCGCGATCGCGCGATCGGCGGGATTGATCAAGGGATCGGATGCGGGAGCAGGCACCGGGACCTCGTCGGTCACGCTTGCCCGGAGGTTCGGCGCCACCGGCGGGACGGCCGCCGTTGGCGTTATGCCGGCCGACGCGGCCACCGACGCGGTGAGATCATCAGGGGATATGGCCGGCGCTTCGGCCGCGGCCGGGGCGGTTTCTTGTGCGAGCGCGCAGAGAGGCGCGGTCAACAGAAGCGCAATGGCTGCGCTTGCGAGGAGGTGGTCGCAGCGGAGGCCGCTCATGCTGTTTCCCCAAAATCCCAGCGGACCTGTCGCATCAACCCAAACGTCAAATGCGCGCGCCGATTTCTCGCATCCCGATTCGAATCCAAAACTGAACCTAATCTGAGTTTCCGGCAACAGGGAGGGTCCTTACTTCGCGCCGCTTTCTTTCGATTTTGATGCGCTGTTACTTCGGTGCAACGGCGTTCGCTGCTTTAGCGTCGTTAGTAGCGTTATAAAAATTAACGAAAAATAGACTGTGTCATCGTTGCCATGGTACCTTTCCTCATGCGCTCGATCTTCGTCATGGCCGCAATGTTGTTGCTCACCGCACAGACGGCGGCGCTAGCCAAGGACGCCGGCGTCCGGCATCGCAAGATGGCCGCGCAGACCGGTCAGCAGGACGTGCAATTCCGCAAGCTGCAGGAGTGCAGGCGGACAGCCAGTCAGTTGATCGGCCTGTCGATCGACGAGCTAGGTGATCGCTGCGGACCTCTTTCCAGTGACCGCTTCGTCGCCAACGAGGCCGGACGCTTCGATGTGGTCAGCTACGGCGAAATTCGTCCGGGCGCGCCCTACCTCGTCCTTTATGTTGATGACGGCATCGTTTTCGAAGCCGAGGTCCGCTAACGGCGACCTGCCGATTTCGCGTGCGCAATTTTGTTCCATTCGGCGATCCAATAACGAATGTGATAGCCGCGACCGGCAAGCGGCGGAATTTGACCAAAGTTGAAACGGGCGCTGCCGCATTTCGGCATCGCTGAGCCTAGATTTCTCCGCATTGATTAAGCAACCTGATCTCGGATTAGGGGAAGTCTTTCGTTAGTCGGCCGGGGGGTCGCTCTCACGCCATTCGGATCGGGAACGTGCCGCTACGACTACCGTTGCCCCGGGGAGGGGCGCGGACCTTGGATAGCGCGCATGTCCGGCCCGCGTCTGTGGGGCAACCTCCGTCAGAATCGATGCCGGTGGATGCGGAGCGATTCTCATGAGCACTGAGCAAGGTCGGGGGGTCGGTGAGCGTCTGGATACGGCGCTGCGCGATCTGGGCATCATCCGGCCCCAGGAGCACGCGGCGCCCGCGAATGCCGGGGGCTCCTCTCGCGCGTACTCACTGGCCGGGACTTGCCTGTTCGCGTGCAAACTTGCCGGCAGCGCGTTGGCGGGCGCGACCATCACCTTTGTACTGGGGGCACACTTTCACCTGTGGTCGAACAAGCGCACCCTGACGGGACAGCAGAGCGTCCAGACCACGGCAGCCGTCAATAAGTCCGTCCACTACCGCAGCCCTCCGCGCGAGGAGCGCGCCCGCGGTTGGGAGGCGAGCGCCGCGACATTCGATGCAGACCAGCCGCTCGGTGCCTCGCATGCCGTGATGACAATGGGCGCCGTGAACCCGGCGGAGCAGCCGGTGCCGCCGATTTCCGCTCCGCCGTCCAAGCTTGCCTATTCGACCCCAGTCACACCGCTCGCCCGCTCGCCGCTCTCGACTCCTATGGGTCGGCTCGAACTGCCCAAAGTCCGAAGCTGGCTCTATCAGCTTCAGGAAATTGACCCCGTACTGATTGCGAGTTCAACAAACGACCTCGTGGTGATTGATCCGAACGGCGAAGACGGGCCGTTCACCAAGTTCGATGTCGAGATGATGCGCCGCAAACCCGATGGCTCGCGCCGGATACTGCTCTCTTACGTGAGCATCGGCGAGGCGGAGAGCTATCGCTGGTATTGGCCCAGCCGATCAGTGCCCTGGCTCGGTCAGCAGAACCCGCGCTGGCGCGACAATTATAGCGTGCGGTTCTGGGACGAAGGCTGGCAGAAGATCATATTCGAGTACGTTGACATGATTGTCGCGGCCGGCTTCGACGGCGTCTATCTCGACAAGGTCGATGGCTACGAGGAGATGGGTCATCACGAGGACATGGTTGAATTCGTCGCCCGTATTGCGAGGCGCGCCAGAGAGAAGCGACCCGATTTCCTCGTCGTTTCGCAAAACGGCGACCTCCTCATCCCCAATCCGAAATTTCGTGCGGCGATCGATGGCTTCGCGCGCGAGGATCTGCTTTTCGGTGAAACTGTCGACGGCGCGCCCAACAGCGCGACCAGCATCCGGGAAAGCGTCGAACGGTTGAAGATGCTCACGGCAGAGGGCAAGCCGGTGTTCGTGGTGGAATATCCGAGGAGCGACGAGCAGGCCGCCGCTGCCACGCGTGAGATTGCCGAACAAGGCTTTGTGGGACTGATCGCGAAGCGCTCGCTTGACGCGATGGACCGGTGATCCCGTCCGGTCTCGGCCGCCATCGACCCTTGTTTGTGGGGCACGCGCTTATCGGGTACTGCGATCCGTCGTTCGGGCACGGCGATGAACCACAAGCGGGCGACGCAATGTGCTTCGCTGATGACCTACCCGGCCATCGTCTCGTTGCGCCGACCGGCAGGTCAAGTCCTCAAACCGTCACGTGCGTCCGATGCGCCGTAGCAACAAGGCTGAGTGGCCATTCTCCCGGGCGTTGACTTCTGCCCGGGAGTTTCTTGCTTCTTGGCGGCGCGACATCAGTTTCGCCGCGCAGACCTCCGAGCCGCACCAGCGACGCTGACCGGCGTCAGCGGGCGGCCAACTTCGGCCGTGGCCGTCGACACGAATTCGAGAACGCCAGGTGCCGCGAACCGCTCACTGATTTTTAGACAGGCGACTCCGATGAGTGCCGCCAGCGAAAGAATTCCAATGATTCTGAACATGATACGATCGCTCCTTTTCACTGCTTGGCCGCGTAAATGCCAGCCAGCTCGTCAAAATTCGGGACGTCGCCCGGGTTCACTTTCTTGGCCCCTGCCGGAACCTGCGCGCTGAAATTCGATGCCACGTCCGCACCCGTTTTCCATGACCTTACGTCGATGGTATATTGCGGAAATCCCTGCATCTTCTTGGTGGTGATGACGTAGCGGCATGGATAGGGCTTGGCTCCCTGGGCAATCCAGATCTGCCAATCCACTTCGTCCGTTCTGAAGGCAAGGTGATCGCACTCGACGCCGCGGATCACGCCACTTCCAAGGTCCTTCGTGTCCACGACCTGGGGCATAAGCTGACCGTAGGGATCCGACATCAGTAAATCCGCGGCCGGCACGGGCCGCTGGTACTTCGTCCGCAACTCATCGACCAAATGATCGATTGATCCGGGTGCGTCGACCTGGGCGTATGCTTTCGCGCCCTTGCCAAGCAGCGTGAGCGTCTTTCCATCGAAGACCAATTCGACATTCGCAAAACCACCCGTACGCGTTGCGCGAATCTTGTCGGGGCGATTGAGGGTCACCGTTCCCGAACTTGCCAGTCCAAGCTTCTGGTCCTGCTTGGTGATAACCTCGAGGAATGAATCGTAGTCAAACGAGATAGCTTTCTGCGAGGCTAGGTAGTCGGACATCCCCTTCAACAAGGTCTTAGCTTGTGCCTCATCAGCGCAGGCGCTGGACATCCCCATCATCATATAAAGCGCGAGAACGATAGCCGAAGCCTTCGTGGATGCGGCGAATGTCATGACACTCCTCCTTTTGTGTTACCTCCACTGCTCTTCTCAGCATTCAGACCAGAAATTTTCTCTGGATTCGGGCCAGGCAATTTTGATTTAGAACAATCTGGTGCAAATAATTCTATCTTGTACCAAACATAGCAGAGATCGACCTTCTGCGATGCATCAAGCTGTCTGGCCGGAGATAGAATTGGGTCAATCACATTGACGCATGGCGCGATCAGATTTCAGTCGACTTTCGGAGGAGTCCGAAAACCGGATATGAATTCAATCGCTTGATGTGGGAGAGTTTTGATTCGCCCGCGATTCCGATCGTCTGCCACCGCTACCGCAAATGTTCGTGATCGCTTCGCCGGGCCCCTCCGTTCGTTGATCCGCCATGCGATCTCACGAGATCCGACAGGGGCGTAAAGAATGAGGGTCATCAGCCTAATGCGAGCCGAAAATTAAATACAAAGCTACGCCGCATACGACGACAATCAACACTAACGCGGTTACGATTGATCCCCAATTTCTGATGTGTCCGTAAGCTTTGTGTCCCCATTTTTGTTCCAATAAATCTTGGGTGAGAGGACGGCGATCTTCTTTCATGACTCCCTCCTGTGCAGGGGTATGTTTGGACGGCAGCCGCTTGGCAAGAGTTCGCCACTCCGCATAAGGCCCAGCTTCGAAATTCCACGAGCCGCCATTCGGTCACCTCCGCGGCTTCGCGAGCAGTCATCCACCTCGCGCGCCAAGGGCTTGGCGGAAACCTCAGGCGCCGGTGATGATGCAATTTCGCAGCTTGATCGGGCTCGCGATGTTCCGCAGCGCTTCGAATCCTTCACCGGTGCCGAGAATCTTCACGGTGCCAAAGTCGAAGATGCGCCCGAAGACCGATTGATTGACCTGGACGCTCTCGACCTTGTCCATGTTCATTTCGTTGGTCTGCAGCCGGACCAGACCTCTCTTGTAGATGACGCGCCGGTTGGTGACTGCGATCTCAGTGATCCACCACTGGTACCATTCCTTGACCAGAAGAACGACCGCAAAGAGCGCCAACGCGTATGCCGCATACTGCCAGACTTTCGGCAGGTAACGCGTTTCGCTGAACCAGTAAGCAAGTACCGCGAGGAGTGCAACCGCAACGCCTGGCCAGAGCGCTATCCAATGAATCGACGAGATGTGCCGGAGTTGCTCACCAGGTTGTAGGACACGCTCAACGTAGCTCATGTGATCGCTCCCTCAAGCGCCTCGGATCATGGACATCAATTCCGAGTTCTCGTCCAACGCCAAAGCGACTTCCAAGCAATAATCCTACAGCAGTTGCCACGCCATGTCCTTGCCGTTCTCATCCTTCGACCGAAGCCGATGTGCGGTTGGTCCGTCCGTCGATTGGCCGAAGTTGCATATCCGATCACCGTCGCAGCTAAGCTCACGCACGGCAGGGTACTTGATCGGCTGCCCTCGAACCACCGTCACACGCGGCCGATAATGCGCTACAAGGCGGACGCCGGGAGACGGGGGCCGTGAATGTCCGCTGCGCAAGATGAGCCGAACACGCCGGAGCGGGGCAGAGCTGCCATCGGCACCGCCGGCTCTGGACGCGGCGCGGAGAGCGGCCGCTGGTGCGGTTTGAGGGTGTGCGCAAGCGCTATGGCGGCGTCACCGCCGTCGACGGCGTGACGCTCGATATTTTCGCGCGCGAGTTCTTCGCGCTGCTCGGGCCGTCTGGCTGCGGCAAGACCTCGCTGCTGCGGCTGCTGGCGGGCTTCGAAACGCCGGACGAGGGACGCATCCTGCTTGACGGCGAGGACCTCTCGCGCGTGCCGCCGCACCGGCGGCCGGTCAACATGATGTTCCAGAGCTACGCGCTGTTTCCGCATCTCAGCGTCGCCGGCAATATCGCGTTCGGCCTGAAACAGGAGGGCTTGCCCAAGCCCGAGATCGCCGCCCGGGTCCGCGAGATGCTCGCGCTGGTCAAGCTCGAAGGGCTGGGCGAGCGCAAACCGCACCAGCTCTCCGGCGGGCAGCGCCAGCGCGTCGCGCTCGCGCGTTCGCTCGCCAAGCATCCGCGCGTGCTGCTGCTCGACGAGCCGATGGCGGCGTTGGACAAGAAGCTGCGCGGCGAGACGCAGTTCGAGCTAATGCAATTGCAACAGAAACTCGGACTGACCTTCATCATCGTGACGCACGATCAGCAGGAGGCGATGACGGTCGCCAGTCGCATGGGGGTGATGAACGAGGGCCGCCTGATCCAGGTGGCGCCCCCGTCCGAAATCTACGAGCAACCGAACTCGCGCTGGGTTGCGGATTTCATTGGCGACGTGAATTTGATCGAGGGACACGTGAGCGAAGCAGGCCCGGCCGCGACGATCATTGAGAGTGAGGCCGCCGGGCGGCTGCGCGTGGCCGGTTCATCGGAGGCAAGAGATGGCGACTCTGTTTGGGTCGCGTTGCGGCCCGAGAAGCTTCGGATTGCGCGAGAGCCGCCGGCGGTAGCCGGCGAGAACTGCGTTGCCGGAGACGTCTTGAGCGTCGGCTATCTCGGCGATCTGTCGGTCTACACGGTGCGTGTCAATGATGGCGGATTGATCAAGGCGGCGATTGCCAACGTAATGCGTCTGGTTGACAGGCCGATCGACCGGCACGACCGGGTGTGGCTCACCTGGGCACCGGAAGCCGGCGTCGTGCTGACGAAATAGGTGGGGGCATGGTCGATGCTTTGAGCAGGAAACGGACATGGGGGACGCGGCTGGTTGTCCTCGTCCCGTTTCTGTGGCTGATTTTATTTTTTCTCGTTCCATTTCTGATCGTATTCAAGCTCAGCCTGTCGCATACGGCGATTGCCCAGCCGCCTTATACTCCGGTGTTCGATCCGGCCGCCGGATTTGCCGGCGTCATCCGGTTCCTGCAATCCCTGTCGATCGAGAACTACGTCTTCATCGGCAGCGACCGGCTCTATCTCGCCTCTTATCTCAAGAGCCTGGAAGTCGCCGCCGGCTCGACGGCGCTGCTGCTCCTGCTCGGCATTCCGCTTGCGTACGGCATCGCGCGTGCGCCGCGCCGCTGGCAGCCGTTGCTGTTCGTGCTCGTGGTCCTGCCGTTCTGGACGTCGTTCCTGATCCGCATCTACGCTTGGACCAACATTCTTCAGCGCGAGGGCCTGCTCAACCAAATCCTGTTGTGGCTTGGCCTCGTCGATACCGCTCCGGTCTGGCTCTCGACCGACACCGCCGTCTACATTGGCATCGTCTATTCGTACCTGCCGTTCATGGTACTGCCGATCTACGCGTCGCTCGAAAAAATGGACGAGACGCTGATCGAAGCGGCCGCCGACCTCGGTTGCCCGCGCTGGAAGACATTCTGGCTCGTCACCTTGCCGCTGGCGCTGCCGGGGATCGCGGCGGGCGCACTGCTTTGCTTCGTCCCCATCGTCGGCGAATTTGTCATCCCCGACCTGCTCGGTGGCTCCGACAGCGTGATGATCGGGCAGACGCTGTGGACCGAATTTTTCCTCAACAAGGACTGGCCGGTCGCTTCCGCCGTGGCGGTCGTGCTGCTGTGTCTGCTGTTAGTCCCGATCGTGATCTATCAGCAGATGCAGAACCCCGCAGAAAGACGATGACCATGCGACGGGCATCCTGGTTCAATGTCACGTCGGTCGCGCTCGGCCTGATCTTTCTCTATCTGCCGATCGTCATTCTGGTGATCTATTCCTTCAACGCGTCGCGGCTGGTCACGGTCTGGGGCGGCTGGTCGACCCGCTGGTATGTGGAACTCCTGCATGACCGCGCAATGCTTGAGGCCGCCTGGGTGACGCTGCGGATCGCGGTGCTGTCCGCAACGGCCGCGACGGCGCTCGGAACCCTGGCCGCGGTCGCGTTAGTGCGTTACGGCCGCTTCCGCGGCCGAGCGCTGTTTTCCGGCATGGTCTACGCGCCACTGGTTATGCCCGAGGTAATCACCGGGCTTTCGCTGCTGCTGCTCTTCGTCGCGATGAATGTTGATCGCGGATTTTGGACCATCGTGGTGGCTCACACCACGCTGACCACGTGCTTTGTTACGGTCGTGGTGCAATCGCGGCTTCTGAGCTTCGATACCAGCCTGGAGGAGGCGGCGATGAATCTCGGCTGTCCGCCCTGGAAGACCTTCTTCGTCGTAACGCTGCCGATCATTGCGCCCGCGCTGCTGTCGGGCTGGATGCTCGCGTTTACCCTGTCGCTCGACGATCTCGTGATCGCGAGCTTCACGACCGGACCGGGAGCAACGACGTTGCCGATCCGGATCTATTCGGAGATCCGGCTCGGCGTGAAGCCGGAGATCAATGCGATCTGTACGATTCTGATCGCAGTCGCCGCGACCGGCATTGTCGCCGCCTCGCTGCTTGGGCAAATTCCATGAGGTTGAGCGCCCGCACACCGCGCGTGGTGTCGTGCGGACGTAGGCAGAGCGAAACCGCGTTTACCGGGCAGCCTCCGGCACCTCGGTCGATTTAGGCTCGGGCGCCGGGAGGGTCTCGGAGGCCGCTGGCGAATACTCCGTGTCGGCGGGCTTGGCGGCTGTCTCCGCCGGGGCCAGGGCGGCAGGCGGCTTGCCAACGCCGAGCCGTTCGATTGCCGAACGGACGGCTTCGCGCGCGGTGCTCTTGCGCAGTGCGTCCAGCAGGGGCTGCGCGGCGCCGGATCGTTCGATCAGGCTTCGTGCATCGGGCAGCATGATCGGGTCGTCCCACGGGCCCTGCACCATGAAGGGAAGTTCGAATGCGGGCGGTGGCGCCGGCGTGCTGCTCGGCGCATGTGATATCAGGCTCGCGGTGCCGTGCAGATCGAGATCGCGGTCGGGTATCGACGCCGAGCCCGCAAGCGCGAGGCGGACGGTAGGCCCCTCGATGCGCACGTCCTCGACGGTTGCATTGCCTTGTGTGACCTTCAGGCTGACGTTGAGCTTGTCGTACGGGGTCTTTCCAGTGCGGAATTCACTGCCGCGCGAGAGCGGACTTCGCTCAATACGCTTAAGCAATTGCTCTACGTTGATACCGGCAATCGCGCCCTTGCGGCTGACGAGCGTCGCGGTGCCATTCAATCCCCGGGTCAGGCCGTAGACGCTGGCCCCCGAACTGGCGATGGAAAGCCCCAGATCGCCTTTTCCCTCTAGCCTCCTGAACCCGAACAACTCACCGAGACATTGATCGAGATCGACGTTGGCGAATTGCAACTGTGCCTTCAAGTCTGTTCCGGTCTGCGACCTCGCCAGGCCGAACGTGCCCTTCACGACGCCGCCAAATGCTTCGGATTCTCCGATCGCAACGCTGAGATTGTGGCCGCGCAGGTTTGCGGCCACGGCCGTGCGGCCAAGCTTGACGGTTGTCACGTTGACCTTGGCGGCGGAGAGCCGAAGGTCGACGTCCAGGGAGCTGTAACCCTCGATCTCGATGGGTCTGCGGTCCCAGCCCCGCTCGCCGCTCGCCAACAGGCGCACGGTTGAGACGTAGGGGGTGAGGTCGAGCAACTCGGTAGCCAGCGTCCCCTGGAGCGTCTGCCGTCCGTCGGTTGCGAACGTCAGCACGCCTTCGCCGGAGTTGCCATCGAGTTCGATATGCACACCGGACAGCCCGATGGTCCCGCCCACCACATTGGATTGCGCCTTCAGCGCGAAGCGGCCGAAGCCGCCGCCTGGAAGCGGGTGGGCGCCAGCCCAGCGAAAGGTCTCCCGCAGAGACGTGGCATCGGCGGCGAGCGCGCCCTCCATCTTGAGGGTTGGACGGTAGCTGAGGTAGCCGTCGAAGCCGAATTTCAACGGCGTGCCGGCGAGCCGGACTTTGAGGCCCGAGCGGTCACCTCGCAGCGCGGCCAGAAAATCGCTGAAACTGATGGTCGCGTTGATCGTCTCGTCGTGCCATTCGAAGCGGCCGGTCGCCGCAAAGCTCTTGGAGATGGATGGCCACGCCAGCGAGAGCTCGACGTTCGAGAGCGTCTCGACGATCTTGTAGGACTCGTCGCGCAGGATGATGGCGCCGTTCTCGATCCGAATTTCGGAGAACGACGCCGTCCGCTTCGGTTCCGCCTGCAGGTTGCGCGCAAGGGTCTCGACGTGGCCTGACCAATTCGAACTGCGATCGGCGTTGAAGACGATGGTGATGGTCGGCTGCTGCAGCAGCACATCCGCGATTTCAATCCGGCCGACCAGAAGCGAAAAGAAGCGCAATCGCGCCACAACTTTCTGCGCGGTGAGCGCCGGCTTGCCGGTGCTGTTATCGCTCAGGCTGACGTCTTCGAAACTGACTCTGCCGGTTGGAAACAGCGACACCGACGCATCGCCACGCAGCACGGGGTCAAGTCCCGTGACGGCGCGGATCTCCGCTTTGACCGCTTCACGCACGCGATCGGTCGGCATCAAGAATGACAAAACTAGAACCGCGCCGATGCCAACGGCGAAGACCGCCACTACGGCGAGTCCCAGGCGTTTGATGCCAATGGCCGCGGTCACGAGGCGTCTTTCACAGGCTATTTCGGCAATAATGCCGAACGACTATACCGAGGGGCAATGAAGCCGCAACCTGAATCCCTTCTGTGTCGCTTTCGTGGCTGGCGTATGGTGTAAGCGGCCGCATTTGCCGCGGTTTTCGCGGTGTTCCAGGCCTCCGGCGTGTCGCGTGAATTCAGCCTTTTGCGACCGTGAAGCTCGCCTCGGTCTTGCTCTTGATCTCATCGAGATCGACACCGGGCGCAAGCTCGACGAGCGTCATCCCGCCGCGCTCCTTGTCAATGTTGAAGACGCCGAGATCGGTGATCACCATGTCGACCACGCCGGCGCCGGTCAGCGGCAAGGTGCATTGCTTCAGGAGCTTGGCTTCGTTCTTGGCCGAGTGCTCCATCACCACGACGACCTTCTTGACACCGGCGACGAGGTCCATGGCGCCGCCCATCCCCTTCACCATCTTGCCGGGGATCATCCAGTTGGCGAGGTCGCCGTTCTCGGCCACCTGCATGGCGCCGAGGATCGAGAGATCGATGTGACCGCCGCGGATCATGGCGAACGAGTTGGCGGAGGAGAAAAAGCTCGATGTCGGAATTTCGGTGATCGTCTGTTTCCCGGCATTGATCAGATCCGGGTCCTCATCGCCCTCGTAAGGGAACGGACCGAATCCGAGCATGCCGTTCTCGCTCTGCAACTGCACGCTCATCCCAGTCGGAATATAGTTCGAGACAAGCGTTGGAATGCCGATGCCAAGGTTGACGTAGAATCCGTCGCGCAATTCCTTGGCGGCGCGCTCGGCCATCTGGTCGCGGGTCCAGGCCATGTCGGGCTCCTCTTCAAGCCATGACGCGTTTGCGCACGGTGCGCTGCTCGATATGCTTGACCGCATCGGGCACGTGAATCATGCGCTTCACGTACACGCCCGGCGTGATGATGTGGTCGGGATTGATCTCGCCCGGCTGCACCAGGTTCTCGACCTCGGCCACGGTCATGCGCCCTGCCGTCGCCATCATCGGATTGAAATTGCGCGCGGTCTTGCGGTAGACGAGGTTGCCTTCGGTGTCGCCCTTCCAGGCATGAACGATCGACAGGTCGGCGACGAGGCCACGCTCCATCACGTAGCGATGGCCGTCGAAATCGCGCTCCTCCTTGCCTTCCGCGATCAGGGTGCCGGCGCCGGTCTTGGTGAAGAAGGCCGGAATGCCGGCGCCGCCGGCGCGGATGCGCTCGGCCAGGGTGCCCTGCGGGTTGAACTCGATTTCAAGCTCGCCCGCGAGATACTGGGCGGCGAAGGTCTTGTTCTCCCCCACATAGGAGGAGATCATTTTCTTGACCTGCCGGGTGTCGAGCAGGAGGCCAAGGCCGATCCCGTCGGTGCCGGCGTTGTTGGACACGATGGTGAGGTTTTTCACGCCCGAGTCGCGGATCGCCATGATGAGCGTTTCCGGGAATCCCGCAGAGCCCGAAACCCCCGGCCATGATCAGCATGCCGTCCTTCAACAGGCCGGCGAGTGCCGCCCGGGCATCGGGATAGACCTTTTTCATGAATTCCTCGTCCTTGAGCGCTCGATGGCAGTGGTCCGAAAACCATAGCATCAACCTGTCGGCCGGCGGAATTTTCTACCGCGCTGCAGTAAAGGCTGCAATCGTTCGTTGTCCTGACTTGCAGAAGACGGCCATTAAGCCCCGTCGGCCTGGGGGAGGGGGCTCCACTAGCGCTGCGCGCGCCCGGCTAGCGGCGCGCTGTCGGCATATTGCGTAATGAGGATGACCGGCAGGATGCCGATCGCCACGATGATCAGTGCCGCCAGCGAGCCCTCTTCGAAATTGCCGCGGGTGGCAAATTGATAGATGTAGGTCGCCAGCGTCTCGACGTTGAGCGGCCGCAGCAGCAGCGTCGCCGGCAATTCCTTCAGGCAATCGACGAAGACAAGAAGCGCAGCGCCGAAGATGGCCGGGCGCGCCAACGGCAGATGGATCGTCCTTGCCAGCCGTGATGGTCCGGCCCCGAGCATGCGTGCGACGTCGTCGAACTCCGCCGGAATGCGCGCGAAACCTGCTTGCGCGAGGCCGGTGGCGATCGCCAGGAAACGGATGACGTAGGCGGTGACGACCGCGGCACTTGAACCGGCCAGGATGAGGCCAACGCCGTTGGCGCCGAAGAGCCGAAGGAGACCGTTGATCGCATCATCGACCAGGACGAGCGGCGACAGGAGCCCGAGCGCCAGCACCGCGCCAGGAATAGCGTATCCAACGCCCGCAATGTTCACGCTCGCCGCGACGAATGGGCGTTTCACGAAGCGCATCGCCGCGACCGCCGAGAAGCCAAGCAGCAGCACAATCGCAGTCGCGATGGATGCAAGCTTGATGGTTGTCAGTGCGTGGCCGATCAGGCTCGGATCGAAGCCCTCAAGCAGCCCGCGCGCGATCACCTCGCGGGCGAGGTAGCCGGCCGGCAACAGGAATCCGAGCGTGACGGGTGTGAAACACCCGAGCGTCGCGATCCATCGCGCCGGACCCTTGAGTGCGATGCGAGGGGCGAGGCGGAAATCCTGCGTCGGGACCGAAAAAGCCCGGCGGCGGCGTCCGTAGCGTTCGAGTGCGATCAACGCGGCGACAATCACCAGCATGAAGCAGGCGATCTGTGCGGCACCTGGAAGGCTGTTGCGGTTGAGCCAGGTGGTGAAGATAGAGAGGGTCAGGGTCTGCACGCCGAGATATTCGCTTGCGCCAATGTCGTTGAGCGTCTCCAGGAGGGCGAGGCGCGAGACCGACGGCGATGGCAGGCCGCGCCAGCGGCAGCGTGATGCGCCGCGCCAATTCCCAGGGCCGCGCGCCCAGCATCCGCGCGGCTTCGACAAGTGGCGCGGCCTGGGTCTGGAACATCGCGCGGGCCGCGAGATAAACGTACGGATAGAGCACCAGCCCGATCACGAAAATCGCGCCGCCGAGCGAGCGGACATTCGGAAACCAGTAGTCGGCCGCCGAGCGCCAGCCGAAGATCGCACGCAGCCCCGCCTGCACGGGCCCGAGCGCGTCGAGAATGTCGACGTAGACGTACGCTACGATGTAGGTCGGGATCGCCAGCGGCAGTGGCAGCAGCCAGATCAGCGCGTCGCGGCCGGGAAATGAAAAGGTCGTCACCGTCCAGGCGGTGCCGACGCCAACGATCACCGTGACCGCGGCTACGCCCGCCAGCAGCAGCCCGGTCTGCACCAGCGCGACCGGGAGTACGTAACGGATCAGGTGGCCCCAGATGTCGCCGGTATCGCCGATCGCGAGGACGCCGAGACTGGCGAGCGGGATCAGCGCGAGTAGCGCTGCCGCGACCGCGATCGAAGCCGTGAGGGTGGGCAAGACGCGGCCTTGCCAATGAAGACGGACCGGCCACGATCGCGGTGGGCTCCCTCCCCCGCTTGCGGGGGAGGCGTGGGGAGGGTGTGAATTCGCACGAGTCTTTATGCCTGCCCCCTCCCTGACCCTTCCCGACGAAGCGTTCCGCCCGTCTTCGACGGGCTATGCGGGGAGGGGACGCAAGCGGCGCTATTGCGCTTCAATTCGGGCCGTTGCGACGAGTGGAAACGGAGATCGTTTCAGCCCGATCGCATCGGCTCTAATTGTCGAAGCCCACCTTGTCTACGAGATTGGCAGCCGCCTTCTTGTAGTCGGCGATTTTCGCGAGCGGGATCGGGTCGGCATTGAGCTGCCCATAGTTCGCGATGGTCGGGTTGATCGCGATGCCGGGGCGCACCGGATACTCGTAGTTGAGGTCGGCATAGATGTGCTGCGCATGTTCGCCGACCAGCCACTCGATCAGCTTCATCGCGTTGGCCTTGTTGGGCGCGTAGCGGGCCAGCAGGACGGCCGACAGGTTGACGTGGGTACCGCCGCCCTGGAAGGTCGGAAGGAGGACGCGGGTCGCGTCCGCCCAGGGCTTACGGTTGGCTTCCTTGTTGAGCATCAGCGCCCAGTAGTAGGTGTTGCCGATTCCGATATCGCATTTGCCGGCCGCCACATCGCGCGCGGTCTCGCGGTCACCGCCGGACGGCTTCTGCGCCAGGTTGGCCTTGAGGCCCTTCAGCCATGCTTCGGTCTTGGCTTCGCCGTGATGGGCGATGAAGGCCGCGAACAGCGCGTTGTTGTAGATGTACTGGCCGGAGCGGATGCAGATCTTGCCCTTCCATTTCGGATCGGCGAGATCTTCGTAGTTCATGGCGGTTTCCTTCACGCGGTCCTTCGAGACATAAAAGACCCGCGCGCGCATGGAGATGCCGTACCAATGACCCTCGGGGTCGCGGTATTGCGGGGACACCACCTTGTCGAGCACGTCGGACTTGATCGGCTGGCTGATGCCGGCGCGCACCGCTTCCTCGATGCGTGCAATGTCGACGGTGAGAAGGACGTCAGCCGGGCTGTTCTGGCCCTCGGTCTTGATGCGCTGCTCGAGGCCCGAACTCGCCGAGATGACATTGACCTTGATGCCGGTATCCTTGGTGAACGCATCCAGCAGCGGCTGGAGCAGCTTGGCTTCGCGATAGCTGTAGACATTGACCTCGCCGGACTGCGCGAGCGCAAGACCTGCGGTCATAATGATGGCGCCTGCGGTGACTGCGGTGCGCGCAATCGCGCGACCATAATGCGGATGCATCAATTCCTCCTTGCAGCCCGGGACGGGCCTCATGGCTGCGTTGACGCGGCTGTCCAGTATCCTCGCCCCAGCCGGTTCGCCATCAGGTAAGGATTGAGCGATGGGCGCGTCAAATGGATTAGATGTGAGAATTCAATATCTTAGAATTATTCCAGGCTGTTGGTTATCTGGAAGCATTCAAAACAGCCGGCTTGCGCGTTGATCGCACGAAGCGATCGGGTTCCGCTTCGAAGCCAGCAAGGTACCGCCGGCTCAACGAGTGCGGCAAGCGGTCTCAGCGCGCTTGATGAGCGATAGCACCAGCCACAGCCGCAATGGTCATCGTGCCAGGACGTGACGTGCGGGCTTCAGCGACGCAATTTCGGCGATCATCTTCTTGATGATGGCGCGGCCGAACGATTGGAAATTCTCCGCCACGAGCACGAACGCGCCGGGACCGCCGATCACGTTGTCCTGGTAGTATTTCTCGAGGCCGCCGGGCGGATTGGTATGCTCGGCATTCCAAGGCACCGGCCGGTCGCTCAAGATCACCAGGCCGTTGACGACGACGCCCTTGGCGAGCACGTCGTCGCGCGCCAGCTTCACATCGCGGCCGGCATTGTTGGTCCCATCGCCGGACACGTCGATGGTGCGGCGAGGCGCTTCGAACGGCGCCTTCGCGAACTGCGCATACGAAAATTCGATGCCGCCGCTGATCGAGGTCCGGTCGGCGAACGACCGCGGCAGTTCCAGAAGCTGATCGCCGAACTTGCGCGCCGGAGCGGAACCGTCGATCTTGGTCCAGCCGATAACGAGCTTCTGCGCGCCGAAGCCGGACCATTCGACAAAGCAGATCGCGATTTTCTGATTGGGCCCCGACCTGATCGCATTCATCACCTGCGGATCGGAGATCGCAGAGGCATAACCTTCCCGCTGCAGCAGGAATTTCGGATGGTCGACGCTGCGCGACACGTCCGAGGCGAGCACCAGTAACAGATCGACCTGCTCCGCCGCCCACGCGCTTGGGGTTGGCGGGAGAACCAGCGCGGCAAACGCCAACGCCAAACGCATGAGGCGGATCATGGCTGCCTTCACCCATCATGTCGTCGCGACAGATACCATCGTGTCGCGAACACATCATCCTGAGCGCAGTCTATCCGATTTCGGTAGCCTTGCGCATTGGGGAAAACACGCAGCCGCGGAAAGAAACCGTAAACACGCGGTTGGACTGTCGCCCCGTTGGGCAAACACTGGATACACACCGCCGCCAATTTGTGGCGGAAAAGCGCGCAGCCGGTGAATTATCAGCAACCAGCCGGGCACGCACTGGCGGGGCGGTACAATGGCGGAGCGGTGGCGTCCATTATCGAACAACTCATGTTCGAGCAGCCCGCGTGTCTGTGTTGGCCATCACACCGCGTTGGCGGCGGCGCCTCTACGGTCGCGCTCCGCTGCGGCGATCATCGCCGTGGAAACAACATGGAGTCGAAAATGAGCATCTGGCGTGCAATGTGGGGATTCGACGGACGAATCTCCCGCAAATACTTCTGGCTGGCCGGCCTGGTCTGGATCATCTGGTTTGTGGCGATCCTGTTCCCGCTTGTTCATTGGTTCACCGGCGGCCAATGGATGAGTGACACCATCGAAGACCAGCAAATCGACAAAGCGACAAGCGCCGCGATGTTGGTCGCGGCCGCGATCCTGCTTTATCCGTCTCTCGCCATGTCGGTGAAACGGCTGCACGATTTGAATTTGTCCGCGTGGTGGTGCGTGCCGGCCTTCATCCCGGGCTTCGCCGACAACCTGCTGACGGTGGTGAATGCTCCCGCGATGGCCCAGACCGGCGCGTTGTGGATCGATTGCGCCGTCGGTCTCGTCTACATCGTCGTGCTGGGCTTCATTCGCGGCACCGACGGGCCGAACAAGTACGGCGACGACCCGCGTATCAAGTCTCCGGCGATGGCGGCGATGCCCGCTTGACGAGCGGCGAACTTTTGGAAGTGTGACAAAGATTGAGAGTACGATGAGCAGAGCCTTGGGCGCTATTGCCCGAGGTTCTTTTTCGTCTTGCCGGACTCATCGGTTTTGGTCATCGGGGCAACGCCTTTTGCAGCGCATCGAGCGCGGCTTCGATCTTCGCCGGGCTCTTACCCATGGCAGCGGGGCCGACATAATTCTGAAATGCGTCGCTCAGATGCAGATGGGATGTTCGGACGCTACCGTCCGGCGGGCGAATTTGACAAAGATTACGACATGCTGGCGCATCAGCGGCTCGGCGGGGCCGTGACGATCGGATGCGACGTATCAGATCGGCTTGATGTTCGCCGCCTGGACCACCTTGCCCCACTTCTCGGTTTCCTCGGCGAGGAGCTTGCCGAAGTCGGCAGGCGTGCCGGGAAGCACGGTGCCGCCCAAATCGGCAAGCCGCGCCTTCATCTTGGGATCGGCGAGAGCCGCGTTGATCGCCATGTTAAGTTTTTCGATGATCTCGATAGGCGTGTTCTTAGGCGCGCCTATGCCATTCACCGCGATCGCCTCGTAGCCCGGCACGAATTCGCCGACAGTCGGGATGTTTGGAAGCGTTTCCGAACGCGCCGCAGTCGTGACTGCAAGCGCACGCAACTTGCCGTCTTTGATGTATTCAATCGACGCCGGTATGGAGGTGAACATAACCTGCACCTGCCCGCCGAGCAGGTCGGTCAACGCGGTCGCAGAGCCGCGATAGGGCACGTGAACCATATTGACGCCAGTCATTGTCTTGAACAGCTCGCCGGCCAAATGAATATTCGACCCGTTGCCGGTTGATGCAAAATTCACCTTGCCCGGATTCGCCTTGGCATAGGCGATGAACTCGGGGACGGTCTTGGCCGGAAATGATGGATGGAGCACCATGACGCTGGGGCCGGCGGAAATGCCTGCAACCGGGGCAATGTCGGCGATAAAATTGAAATTGAGCTTATCGTAGAGTGTCGCGTTGATTGCGTTCGACGAATTGATCAGGAGGAGCGTATAGCCGTCGGGTGATGCACGGGCGACCGCTTCAGCGCCAATGTTGCCGCTAGCACCCGGACGGTTCTCGATGATAAATGGCTGACCGAGCCGCTCCGAAAGCCACTGTCCCAAGAGGCGGGCGAGGATATCGACCCCGCCCCCCGCCGGAAAGGCGACGATCAAGCGTACCAGCCGCGACGGATAGGCTTGCGCCCAAGCGAAGCGCGAGAGGGCGGGCGCAGCGGCCCCCGCGGCGAGATGCAAGAATTGTCTGCGGTGAGCAAGTTTCATGATGGTCCTGTCAGCCTCGTCGCGCAACGCGCTTGGACGCTCAACTCAAAATATGTGAACGATGTAACTGGGACTCACTGTCCGAACGAACTTCAATTGAAAACTGCGCCGGTTTCGATATAAGAGGTACCCGTATTTGTTTGATAACCATATAGGTCAATGCCTATGCCCTCAGTGCGGATGGAATGGGAAGGGCGCTTAGGCCGCCGTTTGCGTTTACGCGAGCTTCACTTGTTATCGACAGTCGTGCGATGCGGCAGCATGGCAAAGGCGGCGCGCGAACTGACCATGTCGCAGCCAGCGGTGTCGCAAGCCATTGCTAATCTCGAACATACATTTCGCGTTACGCTGCTTGATCGCAGCCCGCGAGGAATTGAACCGACGATCTATGCCGATGCGCTGCTTAAGCGCAGCGCTGCAGTTTTCGACGAGTTGAAGCAGTGTATCAGCGACATTGAATTCTTGTCCGATCCAACGGTGGGGAAAATCACGATTGGATGCCCTGGGATGATCGCGGTGACAGTGCTCCCGCGGCTTGTCAAACGATTTATGCAACAGTATCCCGGCATCGTCTTACATATTGAAGACTCAGATTCCCCAGCCTTAAATGCATCCGGTTTGCGCGATCGCCGCCATGATTTGATTTTGGCGCGCTGGAATCCGATTACCAACTCAGCTGATGATTTGAACATTGAGCCACTGTTCGACGATCCATTTGTCGTGGCGGCAGGCACACATACGCGCTGGGCAAATCGACAAAAGGTTGAATTCGCGGCACTAGCCCAAGAGCAATGGATTTTGCCGCCGCAAGGTAGTTGGAATTACCAGTGGCTTGCGCAAGAATTTAAAACACGCGGTCTAGGCGCGCCAAACGTCACCATGGTGACATCTAACGCGCACCTCTGTTCTTATTTCCTTAAGTCTGAGAAATTTCTAACGGTCCGCCCCTGCTCATGGGTGGTTCAAGAAGGCCTGGCTGTCGTACCGATCAACGTGAAGTTCCCGCCAATACCAGTTGTCCTCGTTACATTGAAAAATAGAACTTTGAGCCCACTCGTTGAACGGTTTGCCGAATGTGCGCGCGAGGTTGCGAAATTGATTACTAGAAGTCCGCAAGCCCGATCAAACAAAAGCGCTCGTTTTGGTGCTCGAAGTTGATGGAGTGGAATGTCCGCCATGGGGTCATTTTTGACGGCGCCGGCCAAGGCTCACCAGCCGTGAACTTCCGTTTCGCCCCAGCAAGCGGACGTCGCCCAGAGCCAATTTTCCGGAGAGATCGCGACATTGTTATTGACATTTATTCCTACTGATAATATTCCTAATCTATCCTTGCTCATCGACGGGCGTTTCTAGAGACGATCCTGGAGGCGGAGCAGGGTGTGGCGCCCGCGGGTGTGGCTCGTAACCACGCACTCGGGAGGCTCCGGGACCCCGCCCGGGCGGTACTACGGCCGCCCCGCGAGGTGCTCGCAGGCGAGCGGCGCAAAATGCCGCGGCGCAAGCGCGGGCCTGGAGACGGAAATCGCCACGGTGGAGCGCCGGGAGGCGTGCGCGCTCGTCCACAGCGCGCGCCGCGCCTCAACGCAGCAAGTGGCGCAAACTGCGTACACTTGTTTGCGCGGCGCGGAGTTGGATGCGCCTTCCGGCGCTCCGCCCCCTCGCTGCTGCGAGGGAAAGAGAAGGCCCCGCAGCGGCGGGGCGTGACCACGGCGTACCCGGCGCCGCCAACAACACGGGCGGCGGAGCTTGCCAAAAATCAGGAAACAGGACCTCAGGGGCGGGAATCTCAGGAGGTAGGAATCTCGGGAGGCAGGATCTCGGGAGGCAGGAATCGGAAATGAGCGGTCGAACATCAGGAGGCGGGGGTTACTCGGCCAGCACCTGCGTCACCGGAAACACCACTTCGACCAGCGTGCCTTCCTTGGGCGCGCTCTTGATGCGGAAGCTCGCACCGTTCGCTTCCGCCAGGGCCTTCGTCAGCGGCAATCCCAATCCGGTGCCGCCCGCCCGCCCAAGCGTTGTGGTTGCAATCTGGCGGAACGGCTCGAGTGCGGTCACGACCTCTGTGTCGGTCATGCCGACACCGTTGTCGCGAACGTGCAAGGCCACGCCTCCATTGTCGTTGAGGGTGGTCGATACGATCACCTGCCCGCCGGCGCTGGTGAACTTGATCGAGTTGGACAAGAGGTTGAGCACGATCTGTCGCACCGAGCGCGCATCGGCCAGCACCTGCGGCAGATCCGGCGGCAGCGAGGTACGGATGATGATGCGCTCCCGGTTCGCCTGCGGCTGCATGATAGCGACGCATTGCTGGGTGAGGTCGTTCACCGAGACATGGGCGAGGGTGAGTTCGAGCCTGCCGGCTTCGATCTTGGACAAGTCGAGCAGATCGTTGATCAGCGAAATCAGGTGGCCGCCCGAGGCGTGGATGTCCCTGAGATATTCGCGATAGCGCACATTGCCGATTGGCCCGAACCGCTCCCCCAGCATGACTTCGGAGAAGCCGATAATGGCATTGAGCGGTGTGCGGATCTCGTGGCTGATCTTCGCGAGCAGATCGGATTTGGCCGATGACGCCTTTCTCGGCCTGGCGCTTGGCGTCGACAAGTTCCGCTTCCGATTTCTTCCATGGTGTGAGATCGCGGAACACGGCGCACAGCTTGTCCGTCGCATCGCCAAGGCGCCCCATGGTCATGAACAGCGGCAGGAGCCCGCCCTGGCGGACGCGGCCGATCACCTCGCGGCCGCTGTTGAGCATGCTCGTGACCCCCGCGTCGCGCACGCCGTCGAGGTAGGTTGCGGCGATATCGGCGCTTTCCGGCGCGAACAGATCGAGGAACGGCCGGCCGGCGAGATTTTGCGCGTCGTAGCCGAACAGCGCCTCGGCGCTGCGGTTGACCGAGCGAATCTGCCCCGCCGTATCGAGCACGATCACGCCGTCGGTCGCGGTATCGAGGATGGCGTGAAGTTCGGCGACTTCGGCTTTCGCACCGGCGAGTTCGGCGCCTACACCGTGACACATCGGCGGTGGTGTCGGAGAGTCCGGCCGGTGTCGGCGCGGCTGCGGCGGGCGGTGTCGCTTCGGCGGGCGATGCTTCGGTGGGCGATGTTTCGGCGTCGGCATCGCGCGTCTTGGTCAGCAGCGCGTGCGCCGATTCGCCTTCCCAATGCACTGGGATCAGTTCGGCCTCGATGCGGACTTTGCCGGCGGGATCAAGCGTCAGCGCAAACGGCTTGCCTGGGGCGGCGTCGACCGCGGCGCTGTCGGGCGCAAGGAGCAGGGTGTCCAGTCCGCCCGCTTCGATCAGTTCGTCGAGGTTGCGATGGCCAATTGACCGCAGGAACGCCGCATTGGCATAGAGCATTTGATCGAGCCGGTAGATCAGCACGCCGGACGGCAGCCGGTCGAAGAGCTGACGCATGTCGCCGGCCGGGCTCGTCAGCGACTCCGATTGCAGGATGTCGCGATCGGCCGCGTCGTGATCGGAGTTCAGGCGGTGCGTGAGCCGCCGCGACAACTCGTAGAACGCGAGATGCTCGCCCGTACTCAACGACGACACATCAGTGTCGGTGTCGGTGTCGGTGTCGGTGTCGGCCTCGCCCGCGACCAGATTTTCCGTGTTCTCGACTGCCATGGGCGCCGCCGAGGCGCCACCGCGCAGTCGCGCCAGTTCGTCGAGTTGCGCCAGGTCGCGGCAAACGCCGAAGCCGCGGTAGCCGCGAAACACCCGCTCACGGTCGAATACCGGCAGGCCGGACAGTTCCACCGTGAGACGTTCGGGACAATCATCGACCGGCCAGGCGACGGTGAGGCCGCTCCAGGTGTCGTGGGTCGCCAGCGCCCGCGCAATGCGCTCGTCGGCATCGAGGTCCAGTTCCATTGCGAGGTCGGGCCAGACCAGCCCCAGCGCGGCGTTAGTGCGCGGCCCCACCAGGGCGACGAATTCTTCGGAGTTGATCGTGAAGCGTTCGTCCTCGTCGATCTGCCACACGAAGCGCAGCGGATGCCGGCGCGGATTGGCCGCCGGGTCCGAAGCCCGGACGGGTGCGGGCGGCTGAAGTGCGGGTGCGGGCGGTTCGATCTCAGGGATGGCCTGCTCGACATTTGATGCAGGCTCAGCCGCAGGCGTGGCGGGTTCCGTCACCGGCAACGCCGGTTCAGGCTCTTGGAGCGTCGGCTCGATCACGGACGAGGCAGGCTCGGGCTCTGGGACCGGCGGCTCGATGGCAGATGAGCGAATTACGGTCACCGGCGCATCCGCCTCAATTGCTGCCGGCGAGACAGGCCCGATGGCCGGCAATGCCGGCATGTCCGCGGACAGGCAGTCCGCGGCACCGGTAGGTCCGCAGGCAACTGTGCCGTTGCAATGGCTGGTGCCTCGACATGCGGCATTTCGGACGAAGTAGGTTCCGGCGCGATTGGTTCCGCTGCAATCGGTTCGGTTGGGCAAGGCCCGGCGATCGTCGGATAAGACTTGCGCGGCGCGTCGAAGGTTGCGAGCAGCAAAGGCGCTCCTTCGCCGCCGATACGGTCGATGGTGACAAACGCGTAAACCGTCTGGCCTTCCGCGTGCCCGCTACGCAGCGCTTCATTTGCCACCTGCGCTACCCCGAGCGCGGCAAGCCAGGCCGCGCCGCCGAGATACTCATCCGCCGCGGAGGCCGCATGGATGAGCCTGCCCGCGGCGGAGAATATCGCGACCGGCGTCTCGCAACCGGCGAGCAGACGCCGCGCTTGCTCGGTCGGTGAGAGATCGGGACCGGCACGTTCGGTCGCGGCGACAAGGATCGCAGGCGTGTCACCAGGAAGCAGGATGCGCGAGCAGGCACAGGTGAGCGCGTGTGCGTCATCGGCATCGAAGCCGTGGAGCCGCTCGATCTGCGGCGCTCCGTTCTCTGGCAGCCTGGTCGCGAGTTCTGCGACCTGTGCGGAAGGCCGCTGTCCGGCGTCGAACCGGCGTGCGCTGATCGCAACCGACGTGGCGGCGCCGAAGATTGCCGCACCGGCCGGATTGGCCCAAAGGATTCGTGTCGCGTCGAGGTTCCAGAGCCAGGCCGGCAGCGGGCTGACCGCGAGCGGCGCCAGCCGCGCGTCACGCAGCAGCGACGCCAAGGCGATGCCGGACGCACTCATCACGCGATGGATCCTCGCTCCGGCTCGCGCCGGCATTTCTGGCATTTTGACTATTTTCTTAGTGCTGCCGCGACGGGCCGTCTATCAGACGGGTGCAGCAACAAGTTCCAAAGCAGCGATAACGTTAATTAACAACCGGTCGATTGTGGCAGTACTCAAGATTATCGCCCGGTTTTTGCCGGAGCGGAAATTCGCGCCAGAAGGATCGCATAATGGACCCCGCGTGCTCTGGCGCATTGATGCGACGCCGCGACACCCGCCGGCATTCGGTCCAGTGCGCCTTTCACATCAATACAGGTTGGCGGGTTGCGGCGGGGACAGCCTGCTACTCCGTGAGTACCGGACGATCGGCGATAGCGACTTCGAACGGGTACCCATAATTTCGTACTGTCTGCTATCGCACCAACAGCGGCAGAAAAGCGGACATTCGGAATCCGCCGCTAGGGGCCAATAGCGGACTGCTAGCGCCCGATGAAAGCGTTTGCCGCGATAGCCCCTCCACGCCTACCATCTCGAAGCTGAAAAGTCGCAGCGGAGGATAAGATGAAATTAGATTTTTGGACGAGAGCGGTGCTCACGCTGATAGCCATTTCATTGGCAGTAATTGCTTGGAAACTACCAATGTCGGGAACGAGCTACGCGCAAGTCGGATGCGGCGCGTTTGACAACCCGTGTTTTATTGGCACGGGCGAACTACCTCTCCGCGTCAGTGTACAACCTCCTTCCGCGCCCAACACGAAATGAGCGCATAGGAACGGCGCGATGTCCTTACATTTGCATTGCAACTAGGGATGTCCGCTTTGTTCCAACGGACTCATGCACCGCAGCAAACGATATTCTTTATTCGATCACCTCGTCGGCGCGCCGTCATCACCAAGATCGTCAACGGCCATCCCAACAGCCGCATCGACGAACTCTTGCCGTGGGCCTATTCCGCCCAGCAATCGATCAGGGACGTGGCCTGAAAACAGCGCTTACGAGCAAGACCGGAATTGGGTGATTTCTTGACGGCAGGTTAGTTCACCATGCTCCGCAAGGGTACTCGGCGGCAGAATGGTTGCTTACCCTGGCAGGGGGTACGCTGCGTCGCGTCAGACGATCGCCCTGGCACTACCGCGGCCGAGTAGTCCTGGCGGCGCTATTGCACTGGAGGCGTTGCCTCGCCAGCTCGCTGGGCGAGCGCCTGCCACTGACGTGCCAGTCCTGCGTACTCCTGCCCGATAAGATCCGTGGGGTAGCAATCGGCCGTCTGCTGGCACTCATCGGCCCGCGCGCGGAATGCCTCCAACCCCAACTGGGTAGCCGCCATCAGAGCTAAATTGTGGAACATGACTTGATCCTAGGGTTCGCGTCTGGAATTGGCGGGGCGGCCATCCGCCCAAGCCGTACCGTAGGAGAATTGAGGGCCACGCTGCGTGAACCACCTCACACATTCATCACATAATTTTTCCGGCCGATCGCCTCGGTAGGCATCGCTCATGTCCGCTTCTCCCCGACGGCGACGGGATTGCTGCTGCACCGCAAAATGACGTGATGGGCCACAACCCGACGTGAGCAATCGCAGCAGCGAAAGACTATTCGATCACCTCGTCGGTAATGGCGAGAAGCGTCGGCGGGATATTGAGACCGAGAGCCTTTGCGGTTTTCAAATTGATCACAAGATCGAACTTGGTTGGTTGTTCGACCGGCAGATCGGCCGGTTTCGCCCCCCGCAAAATCTTGTCGACGTAATCGCCGGCGCGCTGGAACAGATCGGGGAAGTTCGGTCCGTAGGACATCAAGCCGCTCGCGTTAACATAAGCCCTATCAGCGTGCATGGTCGGCAGTCGCCCATCCAGTGCCAAAGTATTAATTCGAACTCGATTGGTGTTAACCAGGGGGTCGGTCACGACATAAAGGGCATCGGCGGTACCCTTGTTGGCCTCGAAAATCCTTGCAATGTCCTCCGCTCGCCGGATTTCCATTGGCACAACCACGAGACCAAGCGCGCGGGCCACTGTTTGGACTTCGCGCATCTCCAGTACGCCGATGCGACTGCCCACGTTGGCGATGATCGCCAACCGGTGGAGACCCGGAACAACCTCCCGGAGGAGACCGATCCGCTTTCCGGGAAGATCGGCCGACTGATTTGAAAGGCCGGTCACGTTGCCGCCCGGCCGCGCCAAGCTCGTAACCAGGCCGAGGCCAACTGGGTCTCCTGCCGTCGCGAACACGATCGGAATGAAGGACGTCGCTTGCTTCGCCGCCAAAACCGCCGCGGTTCCACCAGTCGCGATGATGTCGACCTTGAGGCGGACAAACTCGGCGGTAATCTCCGCAAGGTGATCGTTGCGCCCCTCCCCCCAGCGATACTCGATCGCGACCGTGCGGCCCTCAATCCAACCAAGCGCCTGCAATCGCTGCACGAACGCGGCGGTCCATTCACTCATGGCGGCCTGAGTGAGTGGTCCTAAAAACCCGATCGTCGGGAGCTTCGCCGTTTGTTGCGCGCGCACCGCCATCGGCCACGCCGCCACGGCGCCGGCTAGCAGGTGATGAATTCGCGCCGTCTCATGGATCTCCCCTCAATTCGACGGGTCAACCACTACCACATCATCTGCGATAGCGCTGTTGTGCATCACGGCAAAATTGATCGGCGGATGTCGGAATTGGGTCAAAAGCCGAAATCATCAGGGCGAGCATAGCCGGTCCGCTTTGGGTGGATAAGCGACCAAGATGCTCGGCGGAATAGCCGGTTGAAGATCGGGTGTCAGACCGTGATTCAAACCCGTTAAGCGAGGGCCCGGATCATGCTACGAGCAGGCGCTGATCGAATTTTTTCCAGGCATCTCAAGGAATAATCAGGCCCGCCTCAAGGACAAATCAAGCGCCGGGCAAAGTCTTTCGGACGTGCCCACGGCATTTTTCGCTGCGCCTCGGTCGCAATTCCGATGATCGCGGCATGTCATCTTTCCCGAATGGAGCAGTTTCAATGGACAAGTTTTCCTTCAAGCGGCGCTCGCTGTACGCCATTGCCATAGCGGCCGTCCTCGCCGCTTCGTCCTCGTCCGCGAAGGCCGAGGTGCCTGCTGCGGTCGCTGCCCCCACGAGCATTGGTCGTGACGGTGCATGCGATCGGTGCGCAGGTCTATGAGTGCAAGCCCGACGCACGTGGCCAGTCCATCTGGCAGTTTCGCGAGCCGATCGCGACGTTGCTGATCGATGGCAAGACAGTCGGACGGCACTTCGCGGGTCCGAGCTGGGAGCTGACCGACGGCAGCGCCGTCACCGGCAAGGTGGTCGGCCGCGCTCCCGGCGCGACGGCGAACGATATTCCGCTGCTCAAGCTTGAGGTGACGTCGCGCCGCGAAGGCGGCCGGTTGGCGAGCGTCACCACCATCCAGCGGCTCAACACCGTTGGCGGCACGCGCGAAGGGGCATGTCCGTCGGCCGGCGCACTGGTCAGCGTGCCCTATGCCGCGGACTACACGTTTCTGCGGGGCGCCGATTGAAGGATTGATCGGCTGCAAATCGGCGGCAGCCGCGTGCCATTCCCGGTCATGCCGCGAGTTCGCGCATGATGCGATAGAGCGCAGATTGACCCTCGAAGCCGATGCCCGGACGGTCGGAGAGCGGCAGGTAGCCGTTCTCGACCGTTGCGTCGTCAGCGAACCCGCCGAAGGCGCCGAACACGCCCGGATAGGATTCCGCGCCGCCAAGGCCGAAGCCGCCGGCGATCGCCAGCGACATCTGGTTACCGCCGTGCGGAAAGAGTGCCGAGCGCGGCCAGCCGTGACGTTCGAGCATCGCGACCGTGCGGCCATACTGCACGATGCCGTAGGCCTGCGGCGGGTCGATCTGGATCACATCGCGGCGCTCGGGGCTGAGGCCGCCGAAGCGGACGAGGTTCTCGACGTCCTGCGTCGAGAACAGGTTCTCGCCGGTCGATAGCGGCGGCGCGTAGTGCCGGGCGATCTCGGCGAGCGACGCGAAGTCCAGCGGGTCGCACGGCTCCTCGAACCAGCGCAACTGGAACGGCGCCAGCGCCTTGGCGTAGACCACTGCTTCGTCGCGGGTGAATTTCGAATTGGCGTCGACGGCGAGCTCGGCGCCCGCCGGCAGGATACTCTTGACCGCATCGACGCGCCGCACGTCTTCGGCCAGCGGCGCGCCGCCGACCTTCATCTTCACCATGGTGTAGCCGGCATCGAGATGGCGGCGCATCTCGTCCTGCAGGTCCCTGACGGTCTGGCCCGGGAAGTACCAGCCGCCGCCGACGTAACAGAACATTTTCGTTGCAATCTTGCCGTTGTTGTAGCGCTCGGCCAGCAGCCGGTGCAGCGGCTTGCCTGCGATTTTCGCCACCGCGTCCCAGACCGCGACTTCAATCGTGCCGATCCCGACCGAGCGCTCGCTGTGGCCGCCGGATTTTTCCCGCTGCAGCATGACGGCGAGAATTTTTGCCGGATCGAGATTCTCACCACCGTCGTCGAGCAGCGATTGCGGGCCGGCGGCAAGGATACGGGGGATGAACCGCGCGCGCATCTGTGCGCCGCAGGCGTAACGGCCAGTGGAGTTGAAGGCGAAGCCGGTCACCGGCTTGCCGTCGCGGACCACGTCCGTCATCACCGCCACGACCGAGGTGGTCATCTCGGAAAAATCGAAGCTGGAGTTGCTGATGTTCGAGTTGAGCGGGATCGCGCATTCGCGGATGTCGACGATACGCATCTGGGTGATCCTGATGTCCGGAACTTTTCCGGCGGAGGGGAAGACGCTTTGGTGCGACTGTGCATCGCAGCGCGGTTTGTCGTTAAGCGTTCATCGATTGCGGCTTATCCTTTGCGGGAGGGTATTGCATCGCCGGGTGGCATCGTCACAATCAAACAGTTGCCTCAGCGTATACTGTCAAATCTCGGGGCACAGAGGAGACGACGATGGCCGATCGCTTTGAAATTCCCCCGGATATGCGGGTCTTTGCCGAAAAGAGTGTCGAGCAGGCGAAGCAGGCGTTTGACGGCTTCGTCACGGCCGCCAGCCGCGCGGTGAATGCGCTTGAGGGCCAGACCGAGACCGCCCGTCAGGGCGCCAAGGATGTGACTGAGAAGGCGATGGGATTCGCCCAAAAGAACGTCGCGGGCTCGTTCGAGTTCATGCACCGGCTGGTGCAGGCCAAGGACTTCCAGGAAGTGCTCCGGTTGCAGACCGACTATGTCAAGACGCAGATGCAGGTCCTTGCCGAGCAGGCGAAGGAACTGGGCGAAAGCACCACCAAGGCTGCGAAGGACGCCGCCACGCCCAAGCAATAAGCCCGGTCCCACTGGGCCAGTGCTGGTGTCGGCGTCGCGAAAATTTGTTATTGTGCAGTGCAATATTTTTATTGCGTCGCATCAAGATGATTCTTATATGTTTACTATTAGGCAATTGAAGCTCGGCTAAGAGGGCCGGGCGCTGATGTTCGGACCGGCTGCGGGCGGCAGGTCGGGATCACGCCGAATCGCCGCCCAACATAGAGGATGGATGCTATGTCCGAGGCCATTGAGACCTACACCCCTCGATCCAAGTCGTCGTCAAAGTCGGCCGGATCGTCCGCATTCGAAATGCCGAAGTTCGAAATGCCGAAGTTCGACATTCCCAAGATGGAAATCCCCGCGGCCTTCCGCGAAATGGCAGAGAAAAGCGTCTCGCAGGCAAAGGAAGCCTACGAGAAGATGAAGTCGGCCACCGAAGAGGCGACCGACCTGCTCGAGGACACGTATGCGACCGCCAGCAAGGGGGCGTCCGACTACGGCCTCAAGTGCATCGAGGCGGCGCGCGCCAACACCAACGCGACGCTCGACTTCTGCAGCGGCCTGATGACCGTCAAGTCGTTCTCCGAGGCGGTCGAGCTGTCGACGGCGCACTGCCGCAAGCAGTTCGAGACGATGACCGCGCAGGGCAAGGAACTCGCCGCGCTGGCACAGAAGGTCGCCACCGAGACCAGCGAGCCGGTGAAGGAAAGCGTTTCCAAGGTGTTCAAGAAGGTCGCCTGAGTACACCTGTCTCCGATTATCGAAGAGCCCGGGCCGGCGGCCCGGGCTCTTTGCATTCCGGTGATGCCGATCCCGGCGCGCGCCTTATGTGCGCGATAGCCGATCCGCCCGGAATGCCGGGCCGCTTGCTAAAGCGGGACATTGCTCATAGGTTTCCGCCGATCTTGAGGGTCGTGCCGACGATGTCTCAGGGATCGCCCTCAAGCCATGTGCAGCTGTAGCTCAGTTGGTTAGAGCGCCGGTCTGTGGAACCGGAGGTCGGTGGTTCGAGCCCACCCAGCTGTACCATTTGCCGTCATATCGATTGCGTCGTATCGATTGCCGTCAATCGATCGTGGGGCGTCGATCCGGGCGCCCTGGAGTTGCTCAGGCGCTGCGTGTGGCGACAAAGCGCGCCGCCGCCTTGAGCACATCGGCCTCGCGGCCAAATGGCGCCAGTGCCGTCTCAGCCTCCGCGACCAGCGTTTCCAGCCGCCGTTTGGCCGGCGCCGGTCCGAGCACCCCGACCAGCGTTGCCTTGTGGGCGGCGGCATCTTTTCCGGTTGCCTTGCCGACCGTGGCGGGATCGCCTTCGAGGTCGAGCAGGTCGTCGGCGATCTGGAAGGCTTCGCCCAGGATCGAGCCGTAGCGGTCGAGGGCCGACCATTTGCCGGGACCGGCCTTGCCCAGGATGGCGCCGGCGACGCAACCGTAGCGGAGGAGCGCGCCGGTTTTCATCGCCTGCAGCGTCTTGACGTCCGCTTCGCCGAGCATCGGAGGGACGGCGTCGAAGCGTCCTTCCGCGCCGAGATCGAGCATCTGACCGCCGACCATGCCGCCGAGGCCCGAGGCCCGCGCCAGCGCCAGCACCAGCTTGAGACGAACGTCCGGGTCGGGATGCGTCTCCGCGCGCGAGAGGATGTCGAACGCGAAGGTGAGCAGGCCGTCGCCGGCAAGGATCGCGGTGGCCTCGTCGAACGCCTTGTGCGCCGTCGGCCGGCCGCGCCGCAGATCGTCGTCATCCATGGCGGGCAGATCGTCGTGCGCGAGCGAATAGCAATGCACGCACTCGAGGGCCGCCCCCGCCATCAGGGCTTGCTCGCGCGAGACGTCGAACAGCGCCGCGCACTCGACCACGAGAAACGGCCGGAAGCGCTTGCCGCCGCCGAGGCTCACGTAGCGCATGGCCTCCAGCAGTCGCGGCGGACGCGCAAGCTCGCCCTCGACCGGCACCGGTCCCAGCAATCGGTCGAGCAGGGCCTCCGTATCATGCGCAACCTGCCCGAGACGGTCCTGGAACACCGCTTCGACATCCACGCCTATTTTCACCGGTTCGCTGCGAGCCATGCCTATCCGCCTGAAAGCGCCCGCATTGTAACAAGGGGCCCCACTCCGTCCAACTTTTCCTAACGCACTTCATCCCATATGTTGACGTGTTTTTGCCAGAACGGTTACGGGGTCCAATCGGGGGCGCCAATCGTCGGAAATCGGAGATCGTGACCAGCGTGATAGCCGAGTTCGTCGCGTCAATTGCGCTCTTGATCTGGCTTTATCTGATCTTTGCCCGGGGTGCCTTCTGGCTCAACACCGAGCGCGACGATGCTGTGTCCGCGCCGCCGCGCTCCTGGCCGCGTGTCGCCGCCGTGGTTCCGGCCCGCAACGAAGCGGAAACCATAGGCGCCACCATCGGCTCGCTGATGCGACAGGATTATCCGGGCGCCTGGACCATCATCCTGGTGGATGACGATAGCGACGATGGAACCGCAGAGGCCGCGCAGCGAGCCGCCGCAGCGGCGCCAGAGCGGCTGCATATCGCGACGAGCCGCGGCCTGCCGTCCGGATGGACCGGCAAATTGTGGGCGGTGAAGCAGGGCACCGATGCGGCGATGGCGCTGACGCACCCGCCGGATTATCTGCTGCTGACCGACGCCGACATTGTGCATGATCCCGATTCGGTGCGTCGCCTCACCGCACACGCGCAGGCCGACGGCCTCGTGCTCACATCGCTGATGGTGAAATTGCGCTGCGAGAGTTTCGCCGAGCGCGTCAGCATTCCGGCATTCATTTTCTTTTTCCAGATGCTCTATCCGTTCTCCTGGGTGAATCGGCCCGGCAGCGCGGTCGCGGCGGCGGCCGGCGGCTGCATGCTGGTCCGCGCGGACGCGCTCAGGAAGGCCGGCGGTATCGAGACGATCCGCACGGCGCTGATCGACGACTGTGCCTTGGCGAGGGAGCTCAAGGCGCAAGGGCCGATCTGGCTCGGATTGACCGATCGCGTGCACAGCGTCCGGCCCTATCCGGCATTCGCCGACATTCGCCGCATGGTGGCCCGCTCGGCCTATGCGCAACTGCATTATTCGCCGCTGCTGCTCGCCGGAACGGTGATCGGTATGCTGCTCACTTACCTCGCCCCGCCACTGTTCGCGCTGTTTGGCAGCGGCGCCGCGCGGATCATCGGCATCGTCACCTGGGTCATCATGGCCATCGCATTCGTGCCGACATTACGGTTCTATCGTCTCTCGCCCTTTTGGGGCATCGCGCTACCTGCTATTGCGCTGCAATATATGATCTTCACTCTCGATTCAGCTTACCAATATGTGCGAGGACGGGGCGGAAGCTGGAAGGGGCGGGCGCAAGCCAACGTGTCGGGTCCGGGATGACGACTGCGGCTGAACTGCGATCGGGCAAGGGTCACCGGGACGAGAACTTCCCTGTGGCTTCGCGCGTCATCAGTCCGCGTCATCGTGGGCCGATCCTCGCGTTCTACGACTTCGTGCGCACCGCCGACGACATCGCCGATCATGCGACGCTGCCGCCCGACGACAAGCTCAGGCTTCTCGATCGGCTCGAAGCCACCTTGCTGGGTCGGAACGACGACGACGCGGTGGGCGTCGCGCTGCGGGACCATCTTTCGGCACGCTCGCTCACGCCACGCCATGCGCAAGATCTGCTGACCGCGTTCAGGATGGATGTGACGAAGCTGCGCTACCGCGATTGGGACGACCTGATCAATTATTGCAGCTATTCGGCCATGCCGGTCGGACGCTTCGTGCTCGATGTGCATGGCGAAAGCCGGACCCTCTGGCCGGCCAATGACGCCTTGTGCGCGGCGCTGCAGATCATCAATCACCTGCAGGATTGCGGGAAGGATTACCGCGATCTCGACCGGGTCTATATTCCGCTCGACGCGTTTGCCGAAGCAGGTGCGACAGTCGATGCGCTCGGCGCCGATCGAGCGACGCCGGCTTTGCTCGCCTGCGTCCACAAGCTTGCCCGGCGCACCGGCGACACGCTGCTGAGTCACAGCAAGCCGTTTTCCGGCCGAATCGCCGACACGCGTCTCGCGCTGGAAGTGGCGATCATCCAGACTTACGCCGAGCGGCTCACCGCCATGCTGCGGCTACGCGATCCGCTGAGCGAGCGAGTCCATCTCGGCAAGGCAGGCGTCGCCGGCCTCGGCGTGGTCGGCCTGATTTGGGGCGCATCGTGCCGCGTCGGCCGCGTCTTCTCGGCGGCGCCCAAACCGCAAGGCACCTGAGCGGTGACGTCATTGGAAACCCACGACACGGCTGCCGCCGAGCGGGCGTCGGGCAGTTCGTTTTACACCGCGATGCGCATCCTGCCGCGCGCGCAGCGCGAGGCGATGTTTGAAATCTATTCGTTCTGCCGGCAGGTCGACGACATCGCCGACTCACCGGGGCCGCGCGACGAACGCCGGCGCGCGCTCGACCGCTGGCGTGCCGATATCGACGCGCTCTACGCTTACAAGCCGGTGCCTCGCCTCGCCGGCCTCGAACGCGCGGCGCGTGAGTTCGGCCTCCGGCGGGAGGACTTCCATGACGTTATCGACGGCATGGAAATGGACGTCGTCGCCGACATCCGCGCGCCCGACGAGGCGACCCTCGACAGCTATTGCAACCGGGTTGCGAGCGCGGTCGGGCGGCTGTCGGTGCGGGTGTTCGGGATGGAGGAAGCGGACGGCATTGCGCTCGCCCATCATCTGGGCCGCGCATTGCAACTCACCAACATCCTGCGAGATGTCGATGAGGATGCGGCGCTCGGACGGCTTTATCTGCCGGCGGAGGGATTACGCGCCGCCGGGATCACAGCGACCGATCCCATCGCTGTGCTGGCGAGCCCGGCACTCGGCCAAGTCTGCGCAACCCTCGTCGAGCGCGCGCGCCGCCATTTTGCCGAAGCCGATAGCATCATGGCGCGCAGCCCGCGCCGGAGCGTACGCGCGCCGCGCATCATGTCTGAAGCCTATAAACTGATCCTCGACCGCCTTGTTGCCCGCGGCTGGTCGCCGCCCCGCGAAAAGGTCCGCACGCCGCGCCTGCGGCTGTTGTGGATCATCGTGCAGAACGCCTTCGTCTGATGGCGCGCATGGTTCACGTCGTCGGTGCCGGACTGGCGGGGCTCGCCGCCGCGGTACGGCTCGCGGGCCGTGACGCGAGCGTCGTTGTACATGAAGCCGCCGGTCAGGCCGGCGGACGCTGCCGGTCCTATCATGACCCCGCACTCGACATGGTCATCGATAACGGCAATCACCTCCTGCTCTCGGCCAATCATGCGGCGCAGGAATTTCTCCGAACGATCGGCGCGGGCGATAGCCTGGTCGGGCCGCCGGCCGCCGACTTTCCGTTTGTCGATCTCAAGAGCGGCGAGCGCTGGACGCTGCGCATCAATGCGGGGCGCCTGCCGTGGTGGATCTTCGATGCCGGACGCCGCGTGCCCGGCACCAGGCCACGCGACTATCTGTCATTTGCGCGGCTGCTGTGGACGTCACGCGACAAGACCATCTGCCAAGCCGTGCGGTGCGAGGGGCCCCTCTACGACAAGCTGGCGCGGCCGCTGTTCGTTGCGGCGCTCAACACCGAACCACAGGACGGCAGCGCCGCGCTCGCGGGCGCGATCGTCCGCGAGACGCTCGTTGCCGGGGGCGAGGCATGCCGGCCGCTGATCGCGCGCGACGGTCTTGGGCCGGCCTTCATCGAACCGGCGCTGGGTTATCTGCAGGCGCACGGCGCTGATGTGCGGTTCGGCCATCGGCTGCGTGCGCTTGAGTTCGCTGGCGACAAGGTTTCGGTGCTGGATTTCGGCGAGGACAAGGTCGCGGTCGGGGAGGGCGACGCCGTCATTCTGGCGGTACCGCCGGTGGTGGCGGCCGCGCTGGTTCCAAAGCTCACGACGCCGACGGAATTCCGCGCCATCGTCAACGTGCATTTCCGTGTCGATCCACCGCCGGATCTTGCCCCGATCATCGGCGTGGTGAATGCCACAATCGAGTGGCTGTTCGCATTTCCCGGCCGCCTCTCTGTCACCATCAGCGCCGCCGACCGGCTGCTTGACGTTGCGCGCGAGGAGCTTGCCGAGACCGTGTGGCGGGAGGTGGCGGCCGTGTCCGGCCTTTCCAAGGCTTTGCCGCCATGGCAAATCGTGCGCGAGCGCCGTGCCACCTTCGCGGCCACGCCGCAGCAGGATGCCAGGCGGCCGGGCGCCGCGACTGCATGGCGCAATCTCGTGCTGGCGGGTGACTGGACGCAGACCGGACTGCCGGCGACCATCGAGGGCGCCATCCGCTCCGGCAATCGGGCGGCTGATATTGTGGCCTCAGTCGCAGTTCGTTGAATGATCGAGTGCTGGTTTGAGTTGGCCACTTTGCAACAAGCTCGGTATGACTCCCTCTCCCCGTCGGGGAGAGGGTGCAGACCGCGCACGCCGAACGATCATTGGCCCGGATCAGTTTCGTTTCGATGAACCATGATGGACACGAACCGCGTGACCGCTGAGCAAACATCGTCAACTCCAGACAAGGCGGCGCTGGACCGCAGTATCTCGTCCGCCACCACGGCGCTGCTCGATCTGCAGAAGCCCGACGGCCACTGGGTGTTCGAACTTGAAGCCGATGCCACCATTCCGGCCGAATATGTGCTGCTGCGGCATTATTTCGGTGAGCCGGTCGACAAGGAACTGGAGGCCAAGATCGGCGCCTACCTGCGCCGGATCCAAAGTCCGCTGCACCGCGGCTGGCCGCTGTTCTATGGCGGCGCGTTCGACATGAGCGCGACCGTGAAGGCCTATTTTGCGCTCAAGATGATCGGCGACGATCCCGAAGCCGCCCACATGCGGTTGGCGCGCGACGCAATCCAGGCGCATCCGGGCGGCGCCGCCCGCTGCAACGTGTTCACCCGTGCGCTGCTCGCGCTCTACGGCTTTCTGCCCTGGCGCAGCGTGCCGGTGATGCCGGTCGAGATCATGCTGCTGCCGCGCTGGTTTCCGTTTCACCTGGAGAAGATTTCCTATTGGGGCCGGACTGTCATCGTGCCGCTGCTGGTGCTGATGACGCTCAAGCCGCAAGCGAAGAATCCGCTCGGCGTGCGCATCGACGAATTGTTCGAGGAGCCGCCCGAGCGCATCGGGCCGCCCAAACGCGCGCCGCACCAGAAGCGCGGCTGGTTTGCGTTCTTTGCCGCGGTCGATCGGGTGCTGCGGTTGGCCGAGCCCTATATGCCGAAGGCGCAACGGCAGCGCGCCATCGATGCTGCTGCCGCCTGGGTCGGCGAGCGGCTCAACGGCGAGGACGGGCTGGGCGCGATCTATCCGGCGATGGCCAACAGCGTGATGATGTACGACGTGCTCGGCTATCCGCCGGATCATCCGCAGCGGGCGATGGCGCGCCGCTCGCTCGACAAGCTGCTGGTGGTGCACGCGGACGAGGCCTATTGCCAGCCGTGCGTCTCGCCGATCTGGGATACCGGGCTCACCTGCCACGCGCTCTTGGAAACCGGTGACGAACGCGCGCTGGCGCAGACCCGCAAGGCGCTGGACTGGCTGGTCCCCAAGCAGATTCTGGACGTGAAGGGTGACTGGATCGCGCGGCGGCCGGACGTGCGGCCGGGCGGCTGGGCTTTCCAGTACGCCAATCCGCACTATCCCGATGTCGACGACACCGCGGTGGTCGTCATGGCGATGGACCGCGCGCAGGGCGTCGCATCCGGGCACCGATTTCGGCCCTTCGATCGCCCGCGCCAAGGAATGGATCTATGGCGTGCAGAGCCGGAACGGCGCCTGGGGCGCGTTCGATGCCGATAACGAGGCCTACTACCTCAATAACATCCCATTTGCGGACCATGGTGCGCTGCTCGACCCGCCGACCGAAGACGTCACCGCGCGCTGCCTCTCCATGCTGGCCCAGCTTGGCGACACCCGCGACACCTCGCCCGCGGTCGCGCGCGCGATCGATTATCTCCGCCGCACCCAGTTGCCGGACGGCAGTTGGTACGGCCGCTGGGGGATGAACTACATCTACGGTACCTGGTCGGTGCTGTGCGCGATCAACGCCGCCGGCGTCGATCACGCGGCGCCCGAGATGCGCAAGGCGGTGGCCTGGCTCGTCGGTATCCAGAATGCGGACGGCGGCTGGGGCGAGGACGGCGCCAGCTACAAGCTCGACTACAAGGGTTACGAGCGTGCGCCGAGCACCGCGTCACAGACCGCCTGGGCGTTGCTCGGCCTGATGGCTGCGGGCGAGGTGGACAATTCGGCGGTCGCGCGCGGTATTGAGTATCTCGCGCGCACGCAGGCTGCCGACGGCTTCTGGGCTGAGCCCCATTACACCGCCACCGGTTTCCCGCGGGTGTTCTATCTGCGTTACCACGGCTATGCGAAGTTCTTCCCGCTCTGGGCGCTGGCGCGCTACCGCAACCTGCAAAGCGGCAATTCGCGTGCGGTCGGATACGGGATGTGAGGCGAGTGAGACGTCGTCGCGCACGAGAGTCGTCGCAGACGAGACGTCGTCCAACACCAGACGTCGTCACAGTGCGGAAGCCGGCCGGTACACGGCCGGCCGCGCTACACCGGCATCTCGTCCGGCTAGAACGCGAATGCGTTCAGCACCAGGCAAAACGTAAAGAGTGCGCCGAGCGCTAATCCAAACAGCCGAGTGGTGCGTTGGTCATCCATGAAACGGCCCTCCCGCGAGTTAGTAGCGGAAGAACGCCCGCAGGTTCAATCGCACTCTGTTGTTTGCACGCGCACTGTTGCGTTGCACGGTTAAACAACGCTGCACGGCAAGCGCCAAATTGTCGTCAGCCATCGCGGGCTCGCGTCGGCATGATCGCCGCAAGCGACAGCCGGCGATACTCGGGCCGGCTGCTGGCTCGTGTGCGGCAATGCCGATCGTGGCGCCGTTAGCGGCAGTAGAGGATCGTGCAGACGGGAATTGGACTGCGGCGCTCGCACTTGCGCAAGGCAATGAGCTTCGCGTCGATGATGTTCCAGCTCCGTCCGACGGTCGTTCCGCCAACCCCACCTGCCCGGCAGACCCAGGCCGAGGCCTCGGATGAACCGAATGCCAGCAGGGCTGTCGCCACCGCCAGCGCTGCAAAAGATGCTTTGATCATTGCCCGCTCCCCATCGGCTACAAGACACACGCAACATCGCGATTTGTAGCTGCATTCACTATAGTCAGCCGAGCCGGGATGGCTAACGAATAGACGGCGGCTTTCGTACTTTCTGAGGGACTGAGGCTGATTTGCAACATTCGGGGACGCCGATGACTCAGGCCTCCGGCTTCCGGCGTTGCGCATCCGCCGGTCCCTCGGGCCTGCGGCTGCTTGATCCGCGATCAAGCGAGGCTGGGGCCAAGTGAGGCGCGGATGCCGGAAGCGCCGAATTGACCCTGTTTCGCCCGACCATGTACCTTGCGGGCATGGGCGGGGGCGCCCGCCACGAGAGCAACGCCACCAAGAGAACAACGCAATGTCCGTCCGCTCCTACATCGTCGATGATCGTGACAAGAAGACCTTCCTGCTGGACCGCGAGGTCCTGGTTTCGGGCGACGTCCTCAATCAGGAAATGTCGCGGATCTTCGGCCGCTGCTGGATTTATGTCGGCCACGCCTCCGAACTGAAGAAGCCCGGCGACTTCCGCTCGCGGCGGGTGGCCGGGCGGCCGGTGATCTTCTGCCGCGACCAGAAGGGCGCGATCCACTGCCTGTTCAACACCTGCCGGCATCGCGGCGCGATCGTCTGCACCGAGCGCGAGGGCAACCGGCGGCGCTTCCAGTGCATCTATCACGGCTGGACTTACGGCAACGACGGGTCGCTGGTCGGGGTGCCGGGCAGCGACGCCTATGCGGAGAGCTTCGACAAGTCGAAATTCGGGCTGCGCAGCCCGGCGCGGTTCGAGGACTATCGCGGCTTCTGGTTCATGAACCTCGATCCCGCTGCGCCCTCGCTGCACGACTATCTGGCTGGCGCCAAGGACTACATCGACCTCGTCATCGACCAGTCGCCGTCCGGCCAGATGGAGATCATCGCCGGCGTGCAGGAATACGACGTCGCCGCCAACTGGAAGCTGATGGTGGAGAACTCGGTCGACGACTATCACCTGCCGTCGACCCACTCGACCTGGCTCAATTTCATGGCCAATTCGGGCGTGAAGATCGAGCCGCCGAAGGAAGAAGGCCTGGTGCTGCCGACCCGCGGCAAGGCGGTCGAACTCGGCAACGGTCATTTCACCACCGACAACGTCAACTTCCGCGGCCGGCCGGTGGCCAAGTGGATTCCGCTCTATGGCGAGCCCGCCAGGGCCGAGATGGACGAGATCCGCGCCGAACTGGTCGCCCGGCTCGGGCCGGAGCGGGCGACGCGCGTCGCCGACACCAACCGCAACCTGGTGATCTTTCCCAATCTTGTCATCAACGACGGCTCGTCGGTGACGGTGCGGACGTTCTATCCGCAGGGCCCCGACAAGATGCACGTCACCGCCTGGGCGCTTGGCCCCGTCGAGGAGAGCGAGAGCGCCCGTGCGCGGCGGCTCGATGCCTTCCTGACGTTCTACGGCCCCGGCGGCTTCGCCACGCCCAGACGACGTCGAGGCGCTCGAACTGGTGCAGCAGGGACTTGCCAACTGGTCGGACGACCGCTGGTCGGAAATGTCGCGCGGCATGGGCAAGGAGGGCGACCAGCTCAACAGCGACGAGCACCACCTGCGCATCTTCTGGCGGCGCTGGAACGAGCTGATGGGGGCGCAGGCATGACGGTGGCAACGCGCAATGTGGTGACGCGGGCCGAGGTCGAGGATTTCCTCTACCACGAGGCCGCGCTGCTCGACGACTGGAAGCTCAACGAATGGGAGGGGCTGCTCGCCGACGACGCCTGTTACTACGTGCCGCCGAACGATCACCTCGAGAGCGACCACCGCTCGACGCTGTTTCTGGTCGCCGACGATCGCGAGCGCATCCGCCAGCGCGTCATCCGTATCAACGATCCCAACTGCCATGCGGAATATCCCAAGTCCCGCACCCGGCGCATGATCTCGAACGTCCGCATCATGGCGGTCGAAGGCGATCTGGTGACGGTGACGGCGAACTTCGTCTGTTACCGGTTCCGCCGCTATGAGCGTATCCGCGAATATGTCGGCGGCTATCGTTATGTGCTGCGCCGCGACGGCGACAGCTTCAAGATCAAGGAGCGGCGCGTGCTGATCGACGCGCACGAGCTTGGCACGCTCGGCTCGGTGAGTTTTATACTTTGAATGAGTCCTGATCTCTCCCCGTCATCCTGAGGTGCCTGAGCGTAGCGAGGGCCTCGAAGGGCGACGGCCCGTTTGGTGGCCGTTCATCCTTCGAGGCTCGCTCCGCTCGCACCTCAGGATGACGGATAACAACAAAGGAAAACACGCATGCCTAAGCTCGACTACCTCATCGAGGAACTCGTCACCGCCAACCGCATCCTTGCACGCGAGGGGGTGGTCGATTCCTTCGGCCACATCAGCGTGCGTCATCCGGATAATCCGCAGCGCTATCTGCTGTCGCGCTCGCGCGCCCCGGACTGCATCGAGGCGGCCGACATCATGGAGTTCACGCTCGAAGGCGAGCCTGTCGATGCGAAGGGCCGCGCGCCCTATCTGGAGCGCTATATCCACGGCGCGCTCTACGAGGCGCGGCCGGACGTCATGTCGGTCGTGCACAACCACAGCGAAAGCGTGATCCCGTACGGCGTCACCGGCCGCCAGATCAAGCCGATCTTCCACATGGGCGCATCGGTCGGCCACCAGGTGCCGGTCTGGGATTCGCACGACCATTTCGGCGACACCGCCTTGCTGGTGGAGAACATGGACATGGGCCGCGACCTCGCCAAGCTGATGGCCAGCGGACCGACCGCGCTGATGCGCGGCCACGGTGCGACCGTCGCGGGCAGGAACATCCGGCACGCCGTCTATATTTCGGTCTATCTCGAGGTCAACGCGCGGTTGCAGAAGCAGGCCATGGACATGGGCGAGGTGCAGTTCCTGCACCCCGGTGAGGTCGACAAGGTGGCGGAACGCACCGGTCCCTACGGCATCAACCGGGCCTGGGAAAACTGGTGCCGCCGCGCCGGCCGGGAGATGCAGCCGGAGCAGGCGTAGCGTATTCGGCTGCTGCGGATGATGAGGGCCAGCGACAATTTCGCCGGGCGACTTCCTGCTGCCTCCCGGGCAGGTGTGCTATAGGCTGGCGTTCAGAATAGGCCGGGCATACGGACGAACCGTGCCGCGCAAGGCGGATCGGCCATAGAGGGGGCGGGACTGCACCATGGCTGCGCTTACCATGCCGTCGGAGCGAATTGATGCTGGGGCGCCGGGCACGGCGCCGGCCGCCCCGATTCTGGTGGTCGAAGACATCGTCAAGCGGTTTGAGACGCCCGACGGCGTGCTCACCGCCGTCGACCATGTCTCGCTCGACGTGATGCCGGGCGAGTTCCTGGCGGTGATTGGTCCGTCCGGTTGCGGCAAATCGACATTGTTCAACGTGATCGGCGGCCTGCTCGACGGCTACGAGGGAACCGTCAAGGTCGCGGGCGAGACCGTGCATGGGCCGCATGCCTCGATCGGGATGATCTTCCAGGAGGAGTCGACGTTTCCCTGGCGCAACGTCATCGACAATGTGGCGTTCCCGCTCGAGGTCGCCGGCATGGGGAAATCGGAGCGCTACGACCGGGCGCGGCATTTCGTGAAGCTCGTCGGGCTCGATGGTTTCGAACGCCGCTTTCCGGCGGAACTTTCGGGCGGCATGCGTCAACGCGTGTCGATGGCGCGCACGCTCGCGGCGGAGCCGAAGATCCTGCTGATGGACGAACCGTTCGCTTCGCTTGACGAGCAGACGCGGCTGCTCTTGGGCGACAAGGTCCTGCAGATCCAGCAGGAACTCAAGCAGACCACGATGCTCATCACCCACAACATCACCGAGGCGGTGCAGCTCTCCGACCGCATCCTGGTGATGACCTACCGTCCCGGCAAGCTCAAGCGGATGGTCGAGATCAAGCTGCCGCGCCCGCGCACCTCGGAGATCGTGTCGAGCGAAGCCTTCGGCCGCTATGTCGCGCAGATCTGGGCCGACCTGCGCGAGGAGGCGACCAAGGGGCTCCATGACGACGAGGCGCAGAAGCTGCGCGAGGGCGAGAAGCGATGAGCGCCGCCGTCGCCGCATGGACGAAGAGCCGCTATGCGCCGGCGGCGCTGGGGCTGGCGTCGTTCGTCGGTGTGCTGGTCATCGTCGAGCTGCTGATCCGCGTCGACGTCATCAACCGTTTCATCGTTCCGATGCCGTCCGACATCATTGCCGCTTTCCCGCGCGTGATCGTCGAGGAGGACGTGCTACACCGCTTCGTGCTTACGGCGACCGAGGCATTCTCAGCCAGCATTCTGGTGACGGTCTTCGGCGTCGCCGGCGGCGTGCTGCTCTATCGCTACCATCTGCTGCGGCTCGCCACCGAGACCTGGGTGGCGGCAATCGCGGCCGCGCCGCTGGTGCTGGCCTATCCGCTTTATCTCGTCATCTTCGGACGCAGCGCGCTGACCATCGTGATGATGGGATTTTCCGCCGGGCTTGCCCCCATCATCCTCAAGACGCTGGAAGGGCTTGCCGGCACCCGGCGCGTTCTCATCAACGTCGGGCGGAGTTTCAATCTCACGCCGTCGCAGCAATTCTGGAAAATTCTCTTCCCCGCCGCCCTGCCGACGATCTTCGTCGGCCTGCGGCTGGGGCTGATCTTCGCCCTGATCAACATCGTCGGCGTGGAGTTTCTGATCAATTTCGGCGGCCTCGGACAGCTTATCAACGAGCTGGCCGAGCGCTACGATCTGCCCGGGACCTACGCGGCGATCTGCTTCGTGATCCTGGTCAGCGTGTGCGTGTTCGTCCTGTTGGAAAGGCTTGAGCGATGGCTGAGACCGGCCGACTGACCTTACCGGCGACGACGAAGCCGTTCTGGAGCCGGATCGACCCGGTCACCCAACTGCGCATCGCGATCATTGTCGCCGTGGTGGTGGTCTGGGAGGCCCTTTCGGCCTCCGGCCTGCTCTATCGCGACGTGGTGCCCTCGCTGCGTCGCCATCGGCAAGTCGCTGTACGAGACGCTGGCCGATCCCACGTTCTATACCCACCTCTACACGACGTTCTACGAGATCGGCATCGCGATGGTGATCGGCGGTGTCTCCGGGCTCGCGGTCGGCATTCTGCTCGGCGGTTCGAAGTTCATGTCGCGCGCCTACGAGGCCTATCTGTATTATCTCGGGCCGTGTCCGAAGATCATCTTCTTCCCGATCATGATCATGTGGTTCGGTGTCGGCCCAGGTTCCAAGGTGGCGATGGGGGCGATCTCCTGCTTCTTCCCGGTGGCGCTCAATGTCGCCGGCGGCATGCGCGAGATCGACAAGGTGCTGATCCGCGTCGGCCGGAGCTTCCGCCTCAACACCTGGCAGATGGTGACCAAGATCTATCTGCCGGCGATGCGCCATCCGGTGATCAACGGCGTGCGGCTGGGTTTGGGCGTCGCGCTGATCGGCACGCTGCTCGCCGAGACCAAGCTTTCCAACAAAGGCATCGGCTTCCTGGTGATCCAGGCCTACAGTATCTTCAACATGCCGCAGATGTATGCGCTGCTGATCATCCTGTTTGTGATCGCGATTGGCGCCAACTCGATCATCGGCCGGGTGGGTGGCCTCGATACCATCCGGCGAACCTGACTTGCGATCCGGAATTCCATGGTTGTTGTGACGGCGCCCGCCGCGAAAGTCGAACTGCTCGCGCCGCATCTGCCGGAGCATCGCGATCCCTACTACGCCGGCAAATGGCAGAAGGCGAAATCCGGACGCTACGTCGACACCATCAATCCGGGTACCGGCGAGCCGCTCGGCAAGGTGGCTGACGGCTCGGCCGCCGACGCCGAAGCCGCGATCGCCGCCGCCAAGGCCGCATTCAAGGACTGGCGCCGCGTGCCGCCGCTGGAGCGGGCCAAACTGCTGCGCAAGATCGCCGACGTGCTGCGCCAGAACGGCGACGAACTGGCGATGATCGATGCCGCCGATTGCGGCAATCCCGTATGCGGAGATGGTCCGCGACGCGCAGGCGGGCGCAGCGCAACTCGACTTCTATGCCGGCCTCGTCACCGAGATGAAGGGCGCCTCGATCCCGATGGGGCCGGACGCGGTGAATTTCTCCGTGCGCGAGCCGTTCGGCGTGGTCGGCCGCATCGTTCCGTTCAACCATCCCGTTCATGTTCGTCGCCGGCAAATCGGCCGCGCCGCTTGCCGCCGGCAACACCATCGTGATGAAGCCGCCCGAGCAGGCGCCGCTGTCGTCGCTGCGGCTCGCCGAACTGATCGACGGCATCCTGCCGCCCGGCGTCTGGAACCTGGTGCCCGGGGGCAGGGAAGTGGGGCAGGTGCTGGCGAGCCATCCGGATGTCGCCAAGGTCGCGCTGATCGGCAGCGTGCCGACCGGACGCGCGGTGATGAAGGCCGCCGCCGACACCCTCAAACCGGTGTTGCTGGAACTCGGCGGTAAGAACGCGCTGATCGCCTTCCCGGATGCCGACCTCGAAGCGGTCTCGGCTGCCGTGGTCGACGGCATGAACTTCACCTGGTGCGGCCAGTCCTGCGGCTCGACCAGCCGCGCCTTCGTGCATGAGAAGATTTACGCCCAGGTGCTGGCGCGGGTGCGCCAGTCGATCAAACGCTACAAGCCCGGCCTCCCGACCGATCCGCGGACCACGATGGGGGCGATCGTCAGCCAGGCGCAGTACGACAAAGTGCTCGGTTACATCGAGGCCGGCAAGCAGGACGGCGCACGCCTTCTGGTCGGCGGCAAGCGGCCCGACGATCCGCACCTCGCCAAAGGCTTCTACGTCGAACCCACCGTCTTCGCCGATGTCACCATGGACATGCGCATCGCGAAGGAGGAGATTTTCGGCCCCGTCCTGTCGATCCTGAAATGGAACGACGAGGCGAAGATGCTGGATCAGGTCAACCAGGTCGAATACGGGCTGACCTGCTCGATCTGGACCAACGATCTCGTCACCGCCCACCGCGTCGCCGGGGAGGTCGAGGCCGGCTTCGTCTGGATCAACGATGTCTCCAAGCATTTCCTCGGCACACCGTTCGGCGGCTACAAGCAGTCCGGCATCGGGCGCGAGGAAGGCATCGAGGAACTGCTGAGCTTCACGCGCGAGAAGAACATCCACATCAACTTGAAGAAGCGCAGCGGGTATTGAAAAAATCACGCGGCCCGCTCAAGTGGGCTCACGCGGCTCTGCTGCGATCATCACTTGGAGGTTGCACTACACCCTGCGCCATCGCGCGCACTTCGCGCGGAAAGAGATCGTCCACCGTCATCTTCCGGTGGGTCACGCCCTGGTCGTGGCAGAAGCGGCAGAACGCATCGATCGTCGGACGGTTCGGCTCGATCCCGTAGGGGTAGGGGTCGGGTCCATAGGCGGCGTCGATCTCGTCGACCACGGCGGCCGCCCAGGGCAGCGGGATGCGCGCGCAGGTGAAGTCGCGCAGCCGGTCGTAGCAGCGGCGCTTGGCCTCATCGAACATCTTGTAGAGGTTCATCGCGATCCAGGGATGCTGCTCGAACGCCGCGCGCCGCATCGTCATCAGGTGCATGATCGGGAAGATGCCGGTCTTCTTGAAGTAGCGCTCCTCCTCGGCGCGAAAGTCGGGGAACAGCCGCACCACCGCGCCGCCGGCGCCGAACGCCTGCGGCGCACGCGCCGAAATCACCGCATCGACCTCGCCGCTCGCCAGCATGGCGTTGAGACTGGTGTCCGGCTTGGCTTCATAGCGGATGCCCGTCGGCAGCTTGAGCGCGACCTTCTCCATCCGGCCGGGCTCGCTGACGCCGGCCTGCAGCCAGCGGATCTTGCCGAGATCGACGCCATATTCCTCCGCCAGGAAACCGCGCACGTAGATGCCGGCGGTCTGCGCCCATTCGGGAATCCCGACGGTGCGGTTCTCCAGGTCCTTGGCGGTTTTGATGCCGCGGTCGCTGCGCACGTAGATCGCCGAGTGACGATGCACGCGCGAGGGAAACACCGGGATCGCCACCATTCCGGCGGCGCCTTGCGACGTCAGCGAAATGTACTTGCCGAACGAAAGCTCCGACACATCCCATTCGAGCGATTTGGTGAAGCGGAAGGTAATCTCTTCGATCGACGGGAAGATCAGCGGGGTGAGCGCAATGCCATCGGCGCGCACCAGGCCCTGCGTAATTTCGCGCACATGCTCATAGTCGGAGATCGCCATCGTCAGATGCACGGCCGCAGTGCCGCCTTCCATCACGATTTGCGGACTTCGCAGGTCCGTGGCCGGGGGCTTGGCGGCGGTCGGCATCTCGTGGGCGGCCATGGGTTGGTCCGGTCGTTTTAGTGTGAGGCGGCGTAGTGCGCGAGAGCGGTAATATCGGCGTCGGACAGACCGGCGACAATACCGCTCATCAGCGTGTCGGCGCCGGTGCGGTTGCCGTCACGGTATGCCTTCATCGCATGAATCAGATAATCGACGCGCTGTTTCGAGACGCGCGGTACCTGCTCCTGCCCTGCCAAAGTCGGCAGGTGACAGGACGCGCAGAGCTTTGCCGCTGCAATCTCGGTTCCACGCTTGACCAGCGCCGGGTCGATCGGCTCATCGCTCGCCTTCGGCGGCAGCTTGGAATAGTGCTCCGACAGCGCGTTCAGGTCCTCGTCCTTGAGGTCCTTGACGATGGCCGCCATCGCCTCGACCTTGCGCACGCCTTCGCGCATCAGGAACAACTGATTGAGCACGAAGAACGCGGGCTGGCCGGCAAGCGAGGGGATATTCGGAATCTGCGAGTTGCCGTCCGCGCCATGGCAGGCGCCACAGAGTTGCAGCTTCTCGGCGAGTGCCGGCGACTGCGCGTGCGCGGCGCCGACAAAGAAAATGGCGGCCGCCAGTCCGAGGATCAATCGGGACACCGGCGGCCGCCACATCTTTTCGATCACGTGCGTCAAGCGATGACTACCGGCCGGCCTGTGGCGTGCTCGACGAGATACGGTAGGTCGCGCCGTTGTATTCATCCGAGACCAGCAACGAACCGTCCGCCATCTGCAACACGTAGGCAGGGCGGCCATAGAACTCGTTCTTCCCGGTGTCGAGCAGCCCGGTCAGGAACGGCTCGATCTTCGCGGTTCCATCGGGCTGTATCTTCGCCATTGCCACGTCGTAGCCGAACTTCTGTTCGCGGTTCCACGAGCCGTGCCGGGCGATAAAGGCGGCGTTCTGGTAGGCGGCGGGGAACATCTTGCCGGTGTAGAACTTCACGCCGAGACTTCCGGCATGCGGTCCCAGCAGCGCGATCGGCATGACCACGCCCGCACACGGGTTCGGCCGCTTCACATCGGGGTCGGGGATGCCATTGGCATGGCAGTACGGGAAGCCGAAGTTGGCGCCCTCCTGGTCCTTGGGAATTCGGTTGAATTCGTCCTGCGGCCCGTCGTTGCCGGCCCAGTCGCGGCCGTTGTCGCTGAAGTAGAGTTCTTTCGTCACCGGGTGCCAGTCGAACCCGACCGTGTTGCGCACGCCGCGCGCCACGATCTCCTGACCGGTACCGTCGGCGTTGTAGCGGCGGATCTGCCCGTGCGTGCCTGGGTTGACCTCGCAGATGTTACAGTTGGAGCCGACCTGCACGTACATCTTGCCGTCCGGTCCGAATGCGACGTACTTCCAATTGTGATGGATCGTGTCCGGCAGATTGTACTTGGCGGTCAGATCGACCGGGGTGCCGGGATTGTCGAGCTTGTCCTCGATGTTGTCGTAGCGAAGCACCTTGTTGATGGCGAAGACGTAGAGCGAGCCGTCCTTGAAGGCGAGGCCGTTCGGCTGCGTCAAACCGGTCGCGATCGTCTTGACCTCGCGCTTGCCGTCCTTGTTGGTGATCGCATAGACGCGGCCGATCACCCGCGTGCCCATGAACATGGTGCCCTTGTCACCCATCACCATGGTGCGGCCGCCCGGATGGCCGTGCGACCAGACCTCGGCCTTGAAGCCGTCCGGCAGCTTGATTTTGTCGAGCGGCAGCTTCTCGACCGGCGTTACGGTCGGCGGGTTTGGATGCGGCTTGAGCGTGGGCGCCTGCTTGCTGTTGGCAGGCTTGGTCTGGTCCATCGGGCTGAAGCCGGGCGGTCCTTGCGCGATCGCCGGTCCAGCGACGATCAGCAGTCCGAGTGCGCTGGCGAGCAGCGCGTTGCGGTGGTACTTCAGGCAATTCGTCATGCATTCCTCCCTGTTTTTGAAGCCGGTCGCCGCGGCAAGCGGGGAGTTGGTCAACTCCCCAGGGCTGGTTCGGCCAGCTTCCTTGGGCCGCAGTGTCCAATACGCGCCATCCGAGCGCAACCGCGAATTGGCGCGTCGGAAAGCCTTGGCGGTGTCTTACATACGCCGGTAATCATACGGGGCGTCGGTCTGAATGGCGGCGAGTTCGGCGACGCGTGCATGGCTTGGCGCCAGATGACAGACCGGATCGGTGGCGCGGGCGTCGCCGGTCAGCGCGAACGCCTGGCAGCGGCAGCCGCCGAAATCTTCTTCCCGTTTCGGACAGGTCGCACACGGTTCCTGCATCCATGCGGTGCCGCGGAAGGCATTGAACGCCGGCGAATTTGCCCAGATGTCGGCAAGCGAATGATCGCGGACGTTCCAGAATTCGAGGCCGGGAATCAACTCCGCGGCGTGGCACGGCAACACCTTGCCGATCGGCGTGACATTGAGCGATCGCCGGCCCCAGCCGCCGACACAGGGCTTCGGCAGCCGCGCGTAATAGTCGGGTACGACCGCGTCGATGACGATCCGGCCATGGTGGCGCGTGCGCAATTCCTCTACCGTTTTGGCAGCGCCCATGACCTGCTCGCGCGTCGGCATCAGCATGGCGCGGTTCTTGAGCCCCCAGCCATAGTACTGGACATGCGCGACCTCGACACGGGTCGCGCCCAGCGTGAGCGCAAGGTCGACCATGTCGGCGATGCGTTCGATATTGGCGCGGTGCATCACCGCATTGACGGTGAGCGGCAATTTAAGCCGCACCACCTCGGCGGCGAGCGCGCACTTGCGCGCGAAAGCGCCCTCATAGCCGGCGATGTGGTCGGCGGATTTCTCGGTGCTGTCCTGAATAGAAATCTGCACGTGGTCGAGGCCGGCATCGGACAACAGGCCCAGCGTCTTGTCGGTAATGCCGACCGCAGAGGTGATGAGATTGGTGTAAAGCCCGGCGGCGCGTGCCGCCTTGGTGATGTCGACGAGGTCGCGCCGCGCGCCGGGCTCGCCGCCCGACAGATGGACCTGCAAGACGCCGAGCGCCGCCGCTTCCTGGAAGACGCGCGCCCAGGTCGCAGTGTCGAGTTCGCCGGTGCGCGGATCGAGTGCGATCGGGTTCGAGCAATAAGGACAGCCGAGCGGACAGCGGTGCGTCAACTCGGCCAGGAGGCCGAGCGGCTTGTGCAACGGTGCGGCGCCGTTCCCGGCCACGCTACAGCTCCAGCAGTTTCTTATCCGCCAAGCCGCGCAGCATCGCGGTCACGTCGGCATGTATGCGCTCGCGCGGCGCGTTGAAGGTCTTTGCCAGATCGTCGACGATCTCGCCGAATGTCACTTCGCCGGTACAGCGCTTGATGATCTCGACCGCGATCGCGTCGGCCTTGAACACGCGTTCCGGCGCCAGCAGCACCCAGCCACCCTGCGCCTCGTTGTGGGTGAGCCGCACGCCGCGCGGCAACCGCGGCTTTGCGTCCGATGCGATCTGACCGTCGTCCGGCACGGGATTGGCTCCATGCTGCATGGGACTCAAGCAGCGGCCGCGTTATACGACTTTGATCCCCGCGGCACCACAAAGCCGGTAAGAAGATAGTACGACCACCGTCCGCTCGATCACCTCGTCTGCGCGGGCGAACGGCTGCGTGCGTCACACTGTCTTGAATGTCGCACGGAACTTCATCCAGGCCGTGATCCCGGCGTGCGCCGATTTCTCATCGACCCCTTCGGGCAATCCGGCAATGCCGACCGCGCCGGCCAGCCGGCCGTCGACGACAAGCGGCAGCCCGCCGCCGACCAGATAGATCTTGCCCGGATACATGTTGACGATGCCGAAGTAGCGGTCCGGCCGCGTCTTGTAGAGCGCGGCAAGCTCTTCGGTCGATTGCCGGTAGAGCGCGGCGGCAAAAGCCTTGCCCTCCGCGAAGCGGATGTTCTGCAGCGCGGCGCCGTCCATGCGATCGGCCGACACGATGTTGCCGCCGGCGTCCGCCACCGCGACCGCCATGCTCAGTTTAATCCCGCGGGAATACGCGATGGCGCCGTCGATGATAACGCGCGCCTCGGCGAGCGTGATTGAGGGCGGCGGGAGGTCAGGACGTTCCATCTGTGGCTTCCTGTGATGATGCTTTCAGCCGCTAGTGGTCCGATTCTAACATTCGCATCCCTTTTCGGCAGGCTATTTTGCGAATGTTAGAATCAAAGGACCACTAGCAACTATAAGGTACTAGTGGAGTTTTGGATTTGACGTTCGCTTCGTGGGCTCGCGGCGAGGCGGGTAGCGAACGTCAAATCCACTCCACTAGTCCTGCGGCACGAAGGCGCCGGGCGAGATATGTCGGGGCGAAACGTAGGCGTAGGACAGCGCGTCGAGCATCACCCAGAGCACGTCGCACTTGAACTCCAACGCCTTGAGCACGGCCTGCTGCTGTTCCGGCGTCTCGGCGTGGCGCTTGACGTAGTCGAGCGCGAAGTCGCTGTCCCGCTGCGCCTGCGGCGGCCGCTTGGAGAAATAGGCGAGCGTATCGGCGCTGACGAAATCGTAGCTCTTCAGCATGCCTTCGACGCGCTCGCCGATGATCTGCGGCGAGAACAATTCGGTCAGCGACGATGCGACCGCTTCCAGCAGCGTCTTCTCGCGCACGAAATGCACATAGGCCTCGACCGCGAAACGCGTCGCCGGCAATAACCCTGCCAGCGAAACTACGTAGTCGCGGTCAAGCCCGAGCCCGTCCGTCAGCTTGAGCCAGCGCGCGATGCCGCCGTCGCCGTCGTGCTCGCCGTCATGGTCAACGAGGCGGCTGCGCCATTCGCGGCGCAGCGCCGAATCGCCGCAGCGCGCGATGAGGCTCGCATCCTTCATCGGGATCATTGCCTGGTAGTAGTAGCGGTTGAGCGCCCAGGCCTGGACCTGGCCCTTGGTGCATTCGCCGCCGTGCAGAAGCGCATGAAACGGATGGAGGCGATGATACCGCCGTGCGCCGATGTCGCGCAGTGCGGCTTCCAGTTCCTGCGGCGTCAGGAGTTTCACAACACGATCTCCATGCCGTCTTCCGCGACTTCCCAGCCCATCCGCTCGACTGCGGCGCGCTCGGGTGAGCCATCGACCAGGATCGGATTGGTGTTGTTGATGTGCAGGAAGATGCGCCGCGCCGAGACGCCTGCAAGCGCGTTGAGCGTCCCGTCGGCGCCGTCGATCGGCATATGGCCCATGCGGCGGCCGGTCTTTGCGCCGGTGCCGCTCGCGATCATTTCGTCGTCACGAAACAACGTGCCGTCGAAGAAGATGACGTCGGCGCGTGCAATCCGCTCGTGCATGGCCGCGGTGACGGCCGCCGCGCCCGGCATGAAGACGATGCGGGCGCCGCCGGCCGAAATCTCGACGCCGACATTGGCGGCGGTCTCGGCCGCGGTGTCGGGGTTTTCGCCCTCGAGATAGAGCGGCACCTTGCCGGGCACCGTGAATAGCTGCACCTGGAGGCCGCCGGCGAACGTCGCCGCTTCGCCTGGCACCAGCGCCCGGCGCGTCACCAGATCGGGCGCCAGCGCGTCGAACAGCGTGTTGCCGGCGAGCGCCGCGTGCGTCGCAGCGGTGGCATAGATCGAGAACGGCTCGCGCTCGCGCATGCTGAGCAAACCAGCCACCTGGTCGATTTCTGCGCCGGTAAGCACCACGGCTTTGACAGGGCTGCCGCGCTTGCCGGCGGGCGGATGAAGCGCCGGTGTTCGGATGATCTGCTGGCGCAGGTCGGGAGAGGCGTTAATCAGCACCCAGCTTTCGCGATCAGCCGATACAGCGAGGCTTGCTTGGGTGCGTGAACGAACACGTGGGTCGCCGGCCCAGGCCAAGCGACACACGGCGCAACAGCAATTCCATTGCGGATAGCCGCCGCCCGCCGCCGAGCCGAGCACGATGGCGGTCAGGCGCTCCATTCAGGACAGACGCGAACGCGTCAGATCAGAACTCAGCCGGCAGATAGCCGTTGATCTCGAGGCCGAGGCAGATTTCGACGAGGATCGGAGTGGTCCAAGCCATGGTCGTTTTCCCTAGGTTTGTTATTGATGACATAGACTACGGCGGTGATGACCCGGTGGCAAGCTCGATGCCGACCCCTTGGGGACGCATGCCTATCGAGTGCTCTCTCATCACCGGCCTCAATTCACAACCGCCCCAAATCACAACGGCCCCAATCCACAATAATGATCCGCAAAAAGAAACCGGACCCTTGCGGGTCCGGCTTTAGTTCGTCGGCGCGAAGCCGACAATCACCTTCCAGAGGGGAACAGCTGTCAGCTTGACGATTGCAATCTGGGAGGATGGACAACCGGGACGCCGACAGTGTGTGCAGTATGCAGCCGTGATGTTGCGAGGCAACACGAAGGGTCGCATGTCAGCCATGCGAGGGTCGCACGTAGCGCGACGATGCTGACATCGCGAACGTGAGCACGGAATTTTGATCGTGTTTCTAGAAGTGCCAGCGCTGCGCCTTGGCGACGAGGAAGTCGCGAAAGACTTGTACGCGCGCGACCGACTTCAATTCCTCCGGATAGACGAAATAGGCATCAAGCGCGGTTGAATCGGACTCACCGAACAGCCGCACCAGCCCGCCGTTATCCTCGACCAGGTAATCGGGGAGTAGCGCAACGCCGATGCCGCGCTGGCATGCCCGCATGACGCCCAGCACGGTGTTGATAGTGAGCACCGGCGAGCGCGGTCCCTTGCCGTTGCGGCTCACCTCGACCAGCCAGCGCCGGTTCTCGAAATGATTGGGCACCACCGTGCCGCCCAGCATCAGGACGCGATGCGTGTCGAGGTCATCGAGCGTCTTTGGCGTGCCGAAACGCTTGAGATAATCGGGCGACGCGTAAGCGTGGAAGCGCACCGAGAACAGCTTGCGCTGGATCAGGTCAGGTTGCGTCGGCTGACGCAGCCGGATCGCCACATCCGCCTCGCGCATCGCAAGGTCGAGTTCCTCGTCGGTGGTGATCAATGTGATCTGGATGTCGGGATAAAGATCGATGAATTCGTCCAGCCGCGGCGTGAGCCAGTGAACGCCGATGCCCGGCGTCGTCTGCACCTTGAGTATGCCGTTCGGCCGCTCCTTGCTGTCGGTTAGTTTGGCGCGTGCGGACTCCAGCTTCATGAACACGTCATGGGCCGTGTGGTGCAGCAGTTCGCCCTGCTCGGTCAGGATCAGGCCGCGCGCGTGACGGTGAAACAGCGACACGCCGAGTTCCTGTTCGAGCGCCGACACTTGTCGGGATACGGCCGATTGCGAGAGTCCGAGTTGCTCGCCCGCATGCGTAAAGCTGCCGGCTTGGGCCGCGGCGTGAAAGACCTTGAGCTTATCCCAGTCCATATCGATCCTGACGACGGCGATGGACAACATCGGACGGAAGGCGGATTCGCCAAGTCTCTCCGTTATGATGCGTCGTCGGCCGTCTGTTCTACGTTCGTTACTCCGCCGCCGCGCGTGTTTCCGCATGTGCGGCGAGAAAATGCCCTGCCTCCAGCGCGGCCATGCAGCCCTGGCCGGCAGCCGTCACCGCCTGACGGTAGATGTCGTCGGTGACGTCACCGGCGGCGAAAACGCCCGGCACCGACGTTGCGGTCGAGTACGGCGCGGTCTTGATGTAACCGCCGCCCTTCATCTCGACCTGGCCGGCGACCAGTTCGGACGCCGGCGTATGCCCGATCGCAATGAACACGCCGTCGATCACGTGCTCGCTGACGGTATTGGTCTTGACGTTCTTGAGACGGACGGACTGCACCTTGAGCGGATTGTCGCTGCCGCGCACATCATCGAGCACCGAGTCCCAGACCACCGAAATCTTCGGGTTCTTGAACAGGCGATCCTGCAGGATCTTCTCGGCGCGGAAGTGATCGCGCCGGTGCACCACCGTGACCTTGGAGGCGAAATTGGTGAGGAACAGCGCCTCTTCGACCGCGGTATTGCCGCCGCCGATCACCATCACTTCCTTGCCGCGATAAAAGAACCCGTCGCAGGTGGCGCAGGCCGACACGCCGTAGCCCTTGAACTTCTGCTCGGCGGGCAGATCGAGCCAGCGCGCCTGCGCGCCGGTGGCAAGGATCAGCGTCTCAGCAATGTAACGGTCGCCGGAATCGCATTCGAGATGGAACGGCGGCTGCGAAAGATCGACCTTCATTACGTGGTCGGTGACGATCTTGGTCCCGACATGCTCGGCCTGCTTCTGCATCTGCTCCATCAGCCAGGGGCCCTGGATGACGTCGGCGAAGCCCGGATAGTTCTCGACGTCGGTCGTGATCGTGAGCTGGCCGCCGGGCTGGATGCCTTGGATCAAGACCGGCTCCAGCATGGCCCGGGCCGCGTAGATAGCGGCCGTATAGCCGGCCGGTCCGGAACCGACGATAACGACCTTGGCGTGGGTGGACTTACCCATGTTTCGAGCGGCCCTTTGTGATGTTGTTTGAGGGTGCGCGCCGGCACGACATAGCGCTTCGATACCCCCCACCAATTTAAGCCATTCGCCGAGCCATGCAAGTTATGCAGACCAGAACGCCACAGCCTTGTGAACACTTCGTTTTCAACGGTAACATAACACCTAGATCGCGCAATAATGTTTCGTGATAGTGGCTGTTCGGGATAAGGGTCACAGCACAGCTTGACGATTTGCGGAGGTCCATTTGGCGGCCCGTCTCGATGCCATCGACCGGCACATCTTGCAGGAGTTGCAGGCGGACGGCCGCATCACCAATGTCGAACTCGCCCACCGCGTCGGCATGTCGGCACCGCCCTGCCTGCGGCGGGTACGCGCGCTCGAAGAGGCCGGGTACATCAAGGGTTACCGGGCGCTGCTCGACGAGAAGCTGCTGGGCTACGAGGTCACGGTCTTTGCCATGGTCCACCTGTCGAGCCAGGCGGAGGCCGACCTCAAGGCGTTCGAGGATTTCGTGCGTGCGCAGCCGCTGGTGCGCGAGTGCTGGATGCTGTCGGGCGAGATCGATTTCATCCTGAAATGCGTGGCGCCGGACCTGAAGACCTTCCAGGCCTTCGTGGCGGAGCTCACGGCGGCGCCCCACGTGCGCAACGTCAAGACCTCGCTTACGCTGCGTAACTCCAAGGACGCCGCGATGGTGCCGATGGAGGATGGACAACGCTGACCGGTCGGCCCGATTGGCACGCTGCGGCGGATGCCGCGCGTCAGGGTTGGGAGCAATGACCCAAGTCCGGGCGGAGCGTGCCGGCGTTTCCGCAAGGTCGCCTGTCGGTCGCGGCCAGTTGTAGCCCCGGAAAACGGGACCGGATTTCCGTAACGTCGGTGTCGCTGAGTTCGATAAGCGGGCTTGCTCGATTGCGCAGCCGGTCGCAGATCGTACCGCGCAATGCCCCTAGTCCGGACGGTGCTTGTTGGGTCCGGGCGAAGCCCGCCGAAGTCAACATCTTTTCGGGGTAGGGTGCGATCAGATCGAACTTGCGAATGGCGCCGGTTGCGAGGACCACGATCAACGTCTCCTCCTTGGCGTCGAAGCCGAAGAACCGCACAGCGGACGGCAGCGCCACCAGTGCGAGCAGTGCGCCGTCGCCGCGGCAAATCGGTCCGTTGTTGACGCGAAATACCCGCAGCCGGTCGTCCTCGCTCAGCGCCGCCAGCGTAGCTCCGCTCGGGCCGAACCGCATCGCGGTTACCTTGCAACCGCTTGGTTTGTCGAGACTGAGGGAATTGAACATCTTCTCCTGATGAGGCTGACAGGCGAGTTTGATCTTCCGCAGGTCGGGGATATCGAATCCGGAATTGCCGGTCAGACGCTTGATATGAATGTCGCCGGCGGTTGACGCGACCGCCATATCGGAATCCGCCGGCGATATTGCGAGGGCGGTGATGCGGCAGCCGAGCGACCGTGCCAGCGTGCTTAACGTCACCCGCGGGATGGCATCGCATCCGCCGAGATTGAATGTCATTCCCGCCACAAGCGTCTGACGAATCGCTGGAATGATTTGAGTGACCGAATAACCTTGCGAGGAGTAACCGGTGAAGGAACTGTTTGGGCCGCTCACGGCGTTGTCCATCGGGACCGGAACATCGCGTGCAACTCCGCCTTCGGAGAGGAACCACATGGTAGTGCGTTCACCGCGACGGCGCAGCAAGACATCGTCTCCGCGGAAGTCGATGACCCTCAAGGCCTCGATCTGGCATCTGGCCTTATCATGAGCCGTGTCGCACAGCCGCGAGTCGTCAATCGTCTTGCTGGTAGCGGCGTCGAAATCGTAGCCGGTGACCACTTCCGCCCGCTGGACCACGCCGGTACGCCCGCTGCGCGAAAGCTGCACCTGCGCGTGCTTGCAGGGACCGTAGTCGAACGTCTTGGTGCCGGGAGCGATCTCCTTCCAGGCGTTGCGACATTGCGGCGCCGTCAACATCGCGGCCGAGCCGTCAGCCTCCACGCGCCAGACAGAACCATCAATCAATGCGAGCAGGAGCCGTCGCCCGGAGTCGTCGGAATCTAAACTCACGATGGCGCAGCCGTCGCCCCCGCCGCCGCGCATGCGCGCGCCTTCGCAGGCCTTGGAGATGTTGCGCCGCGTGGCCGTGCCCGTCAGGATTTCTGTGAAGATAAGTTCTTCCCGCGCGTTCTCCGAGTTTGTCACTACAAACCGGTCCTTGAGGATCGAGAAGTTCGCATCCTTGCTTTTCGGTTCGAACGTCGGAATGAGTGTCTCGGCTCGGATCTGGTGCAGGCCGGTCCGTCGCAATTCCATTTCCGCGTCTGCAGGCCAAAACACATCAAGGAGCGAACCGGGTTTCGGCAACCCGGCCAGCGCGAGGGCGGCGGCGCGGTCGTAGTGACCCTGGTTGACTTCGTAGGCCGCCGCGGCCGCGAGGGCGCGCGAGCGTGACGTGGAGATGGACCAGACGATCGCATAGCTGATGATCAGCAAGCACGCCGCCGCGGCGGTCGCGAAGCCAAGGTGGCGCGTGAGCCGCCGTCTGCGTTCGCGCCGGAAGAGATCGTCGAACCGCAGGCCAAGAAGCGCGGCGGCAAGGCGTATCAGCGCCGTGCTACGGCCATGCCGCAGGTCGGGAACGAACGGCTCGCTCCCGAGCGCCTGCTCCCGCCGCTGCTGCTGCAACAGCGCCGGCGGCATGATCTCGCTGTCCACGGTGCCGCTCACCGCCAGCGCCAGCACTTTGCCGTCTGGGTGAATATTCGCGAACCGCTTGATCTCGGCGTTGACCCATTGCGAACGCGCCGCCTCCGGGCTGCAGAGCACGATCAGCGCGCCGGATTCGGCCAGCGCCTCCTCGATCGCGGCGCCCAGATTGTCGCTGGCGGCGAATTCGGCATCGTCGCGAAAGATGCGTCCGAGCTTTCTGGGCGCCGGCCCGAACGGAGTCGGACACCCATCGAGGGATTTCGGCAAACGGTAGTTTTCAAGTTTGCGATGGAGCCAGGCCGCGACCTTCCGGTCGGCGTGCGAATAGCTCAGGAAGGCGCGGTAGCGTTGTGGGCGCGGGCGCGGCGCCGTTGGCGCATCGGGGGCCGTGGGCAATGCCGCATCGCACTTGGCGCAACTGAAAACGCCCGGTTTTGTCGGGGCAGCAGGAATCCGGTTGCGTTGCTGGCACTGCGCGCAGACGACAATTCGTCCATCTATAGCCATCTCGGCACAACCTGGCGCATGCGATTGGCCGAAGTGTCTGGTCGAACCGCGGCAACCTCAAGGCAGGCCAGGGGGCAGACCCCGCAGACTTAACCCGCTAGCTCGCGGGCTGCAGAACGTCGATCGCGTTGCCATACTCGCCGGCGCTCGAATAGGTCACGCCCATGTTGGGATAACGCTTCGCCGCGCTCGCGACGCTGCCAGCCCAGCTACGGCCGGAACCGAAGGCGACGAACCAGACCGGAAGCTCGGGCTTGCCGGCCTTCTTGCGCAACTTTTCCATGTCGTTGGCGCCGCCGGCGCCTTTCTCGACGATGATGCCGTAGACGTTGGGATGCGAGACGTAGCGCACCGGATCGTCGGTGATGCCGGGATTCTTCGCGATCACCTTGAGATTGTAGGTGGCGGCAAGCTCGATGGCGCCGATCACGTCCTTGATCTTGTAGGCGTCCGGGTTGTCGAGCTCGACGTATTCGAACCCGGCTTTGCGGCGGCGCTCATACTGTTCGCGCAAATTCTTCTCCCAGCCGGCGCCCTTGGGATCAATCTGGCCTTCGTTGTACTGCCGCGCGGTGTCGGACGTGTGCAGATAAGGCGGGTACTTGCCGGTGTTGTTTTCCTCGAACAGGTTGCAATAGGCGATGCTGATACCGTGTTTGACGCGAGAGTTCGTGCTGTAGCTCACCATCGTTACCTCGCCGTCGCGGCCCTGGCCGGCGCTGCCGCCGATCAGGTAGCGCAGCGGCTTGCCGGCGAGCGCGCTGAAATCCGGCCGTTTGCCCGTCGGCGAATTGCCGACCGGCGGCGGGTTGACGGTAGGCGCATAGGCGACGTGCTGCGGCGGCAGGGTAATCCTCACCGTTTGAACGCGGCGCGGATAATTCTGCGGAACGGGCCGCTCGAACGCCTCTCGCAACAGCGCGGCCTCCCGCGCGCGGTCGCGCACCATTGGCTCTGAACGCTGCGGCGTGCGGAGATAGGCTTGGCTTTCCTGCTGATCCGGCGCGGCGGCGGTGCGATAATCGTTCTGCTCAAGCGATTGCGAGTCGACCGGTGCGCGATCGCTCGGCCAGAACGCCAGTGTGATGGTTGCGCCGGCGAGACCGCTGGCAATGAGCTTGAGCAGGAAGATGGCGGTGGGAAGCCACGCCATCGGCGGGTGCACCGCCGGCGCGCTGATGGCATGCGCGTGCATTGCCTGCGGGCGCATCGCGGGCCGCTGTGACGGCACATACGCCGGCATCGCCGGCCGGTGAAGCGGCCTCGCGGCCCGTTGCATTCGGAACGCTGCCGGCTGACCGGCATTGATCGCAATCGCACGACTTGCGGCCATGTTGAATATCCCCCGTACGCCCGCCGAAAAATTGGCGGCCCACTGTCCCCGCAATCCGGAACCCAGCACGGCCCTCCCCAGGGCCGTATTGGCAAGTGCTTTTCAGCTCGGATCAGCGAGGATGATCCCCGACAGATTAATGTTTAGTGAATTGATAAATAGAGGAAAAATCGTGTTCGCGCCGGGCCGATTACAAGGCGCTTCGACGATTGCAGTAAGGCGAATTGCGACGCTTTCGCGTCGCCATTTCGACGACCGCTGACGCTCGCCTAAACCGCGATGCGCGCGCGCTGCTCCTGCGCAAAAGCGGGCGCAACCTCGGTCATGAAGCGCGCCATCTCGTCCTTGACCTGCGCGTGCGGCTTGAGGCCGACATTGACGTAAAGGATGACCTCGGAGAATCCCGCCGCTTCGACCTTCTTCAGCGTGTCGGTGATCTGCGCCGGCGAGCCGATCAGCACCGAGTTCTCGGTCAGGTCCTCGGGGCGGACCTTCTGCAGCCGGTCGACCATGTCGACGAAATAGCGGTAGCTCGGCGGCGCGGTCTTCGGATCGCCGGGCAGGGCGCCAATCACGCACTCCTTGTAGTAGCGGATCTGCCGCGCGCGCTGCGCGTCTTCCTGCTGCTTGTTGTCGGCGAAGTGGGTGAAGTAGCTGCACATCAGCCGGCCAGGCTTGCGGCCATGCTTGGCGCAGGTTTCGTGATACAGGTCCGCCACCTGCCTCAAGCCCCCGTAGCTGATGGCGGCGGCGAATGGCGCCACGATCAGGTTGCAGCCGGTGCGCGCGGCGAGTTCGATCGAGGGCTTGGAGAACGAGCCGATGTAAATCGGAATTGGATTCTGCGTCGGCTTCGGCGTGATGCGCACGTCGTCGAACGAATAATGCTTGCCGTGATGCGAAATGCGCCCCTCGGCTGCCCACAGCTTTTGCACCACGTCGAGGCCTTCCTCGAAGATGCCCTGGTTGTCGTCGAACGAGACGTGGAACGGCGCGTATTCGCGCCGGTCGTAGCCGCGGCCGACGGCGAAATCGACCCGGCCGTTGCTCAGGAGATCGAGCGTCGCCCATTGTTCGGCGACGCGGATCGGATGGTGCAGCGGCAGCACGGTGACGGCGGGCGCGAGCCGGATGCGACTGGTGCGCGCCGCGATATAGGCGAGTACAAGATCGGGGCAGGACAGCACGCCGAGCGAGTTGAAATGATGCTCGCCGATCCAGGCCGAGTGCATCCCGAGTTCCTCGGCGTAGAGGGCCTCGGCGGTGATGTCGGCGACGAACTGGTTGGCGCTGCGCTGGTTGCTCTCGTAGTGATTGTCGCTCAGCGTGAAATAGCCGAAGTCCATGGTGTCCTCCCGCTGTTGGCCGCTCTGAGGGCAGCTCGATCGATATTAGATGCAACGACAACTGTTGTAAATACAATAAATGCAATTGCAAAAGAGTAGTGCTATGGTCGCCGGCATGTCCCGTCAAAAGCTCGCAGAAAAGCCTGCTCCCGTGAACAAACGCTCCCAACTCGATTTCGGCAACTACCTGCCGTATCTGATCAACCGTGTCGGTTTTGCTCTTGTTGACAATTTTACCCGCGATGCGCTCGCGCCGCACGATTTGAGCATCGCGATGTGGCGGGTGCTCGCCGTGCTGTCGAGCAATGGCGAGCAGCGTCAGATCGACCTGTCCGAGATGACGAGCATCGATGCTTCGACGCTGTCGCGGCTGGTGACGCGGTTGGTCGAACTGGAACTGGCGACGCGGCGCCGGTCAAAGACCAGCAGCCGCGAGGTCGTCGTCGAGCTTACTTCGAAGGGCCGCGACACCGTTGATCTCCTTATTCCGGTCGCCCAGGCGCTCGAACGCACGGCGATCGCGGGCGTTGCTCCGAAAGATTTGGCGATCGTCCGGCGTTCACTGCGCCTGATGTACGAGAACATGGCGAAGGGCCGATAGCGGCGGTCGTTGCAGCGCCTCCCGTTCCGCAGCTTTCCTTCGTCACTGCGCGGCGGCGGCGGACGTTTCGGCGAATGCCGGCATCACCTCGCGCGCGAACAGCTCGAACGATGCAAGCTGCTCGGCCGACGTCATGTCGCCGAACGCGAACCAGGACAGCAGATAGTTGCTTCCGCTCGCTTCGATCTCGGCGGCAACGAAATCGCGCACCGTTTTCGGCGAGCCGGCAATGCCGTTGCCGATCGCCATCAATTCGTCGAAGGTGGTCGGATAGAGCCCGGCGATCCGCGGCTCCGCGCCATGACGCTGGAACAGCCAGCGGAAACTGTCGCGCCAGCGCGGATAGGCCCGGCGCGCGATCGCCAGCGCCTGCTCATCGGTCTCCGCGACCACGACGTGGCGGGCAACGCCCAGCAGCGGCGAGGGCTGCGTGCGACTTGCCGAGCTTGTCGCGGACCGCGCGGTAGCGGTCGGTGATGAGCCGCACTGTGGGCCGCAGCGCGATAGTGACGATGTTGACGTCGTTGGCCGCCGGCCAGTCCGCGTTTTCCGGGATCGTCGTGCCATACCACAGCGGCGGATGCGGACGCTGTACCGGCTTGAGCAGCATCGGCACCTTGTCGAAATTGTAGTACTTGCCGTGAAACGTGAGTTCATCAACCGCGAGCCCTTTCAGCAGCAATTGAAAGGCCTCGTGATACATCGCCCCGGTCTCGTTGAAATCGAGGCCATAGAGCCTGGTTTCGAACGGCGAGACGCCGCGGCCGACGCCGAGCATCAGGCGGCCGCCGCTCAACTGATCGAGCATGCAGACTTCCTCGATCAGCCGCAGCGGATGATAGAACGGCAGGAGATAGACCAGCGGGCCGAGGCGCAGCCGGCTGGTGCGCTGCGCCGCAGCGGCGAGAAACAGGCCCGGCGATGCCGCGGAGCCGAGCGGCGTCGAATGATGCTCGGCGAGGTGATAGCCGTAGAGCCCGGCGCGGTCGTAGGCCTCGATCAACTTGAGCCGATCGGCGAACAACTGACCGAGCGGCACCCCGGCATCATCCATGTGGTCAAACACGCCGAATTTCATGTCGCGTAGGCACTCCGGAACCAAGTGTGCTGGGCGAAAACGCGTAGGCACGACCCAGTCTATCGAGCGGTTCCGCAGCGCGCTATGTCTTCGTGGCTCGCGTTGGCGCAACCGTAGCCTGGCGAACACGCACGAAAAAAGTGACGGCTTGCTGCCAAGCCGTCACGTGTCGCATCAATCGTCGATCGTGCGGGCGGCGGCTAGATGCACACGCCGTGGCAGGTTCCGCCGACGCACACGCCGAGGCATTTCACAGAAGCAGCCGCACTCGCCAGACGGTGCGATCCCCTTGGAATTGCGGCTGGCCTTCGTTGCCTGCCGGTTCACTGGCGCGACTTGTTTGGGCAAATTCATTTCGATCGCTCCTCTTGTTAACGGTTGCGATATTGCCTGCGACTATTCTGTCGCAGGCGCGCGTCTGCCGGCGCCTTACAGGCAATGTCCGGCAGATTTCTTGACCTCATCAGCACACGGCGTTGCAAGCCCAAGTGACACAGGGACTTGGCGGGTTCCGGCAGCAGGTTGCAGCCGATGTGGCACACATCGCACGCGATATTCGACGGGCCGACGGCCCTCATCTTTCCCATGGCCGAAGCGCTGACGTGACGCGCAACGGGGACCGACTGATTTGGCAGATTCATCGTTCGTGTCCTCCTGACATGCGCCGGCGCGGGAGGTGCGGCGCGGATTGATCTGCCCCGTGCGGGGCTCATCGCTTCCCGCGAGCGATGTTCGCGACACTTTCGGGACGTCGGCCTGCCGGCGTTATCCCGGACGTGCATGATCAGGCTCGTTTTGCCCACGAGCGGATATGGCCGATGGTCACCGGGATCACGTCGCTGACGTCGACGGTGAAGCGAAACACCTGGTTCGACCGGTTTTCGTTTTCCGGATTAAAGAAAGCGACCTCGACGTCGTAGCATTCCGAATCCGGGCGGCAGACCGGGCTTTTTCTCACCGCGATCGTGTCGAGCTGCAATTGTCCTTGTGTCGCCGTCAGAATGACCTGCGACGCCTGGAACGCGTTCGTCGCTGCGTAGTTGAGCGCGCGGTCGGGCGCCGTCATGCCGAGATTGCGCAGATCGTAATAGACCCGGTTGAGGAAGTTGCCGAGGCCGCCCGCCTGCTGGTCGTAGGCCTCTTGCTCCTTCTTTGCCGTCGGCCGGGCGCCGAGCACGTGGGCAACCAGTGCGCGTGTAGCCCAGCTATTCATGCCACGAATCGCCGGGACCACGGCGGGAACGACTTGACCGGAGAACAATGTGACGCTGCCGGCAAGCACACCGGGGATCGACACCATCTCGACGCCATTCGTTGATTGTTGGTTGAACGTCTCGCGCAGCCGATCGTAGGCCAAATAGGCGTATGGTCCGGCCGGCACGACGGCGTAGATCGGTGTGGCGTCGAGATTGAGCGTCCAGATCAGGGACTCCGCCTCGTAGGGTTGGCTGGTGAGATATTGCACCATCGCTGCCGGATCGAATGGATTTCCGCCGTCGATGAATTGGACGAAGCGGTCGCGGCGTGCTTCGGTGCCGAAATCGTAGGCCAGCTTGCCGAGCGCATAGATCAGTTGCGGCGTGCCGCCGGTGCCGCATGTGCAGGCCGCACCACCGCCGCAGCCGCAGTCCGACGGCGCGACACTCATCGCGGCGGGGCGTCGCGTCATAGGCTCGCCGGTCGTCGATGCTGCGGTCTCCGGCAATGACGCTGGCCTGACGGCGTCCACCGTGGCGCCGGCGACGCGAGCCGCAGCCGGCCGCCCGGCTTCCGTGGGCGGCAGTTCGGCCGGTGCAATGCTGGCCGCCTCGGCCGGTGCAATCAAGGTTGCTTCGGTCATCCTCGCTTCTCCCTCCACTATGAGCTCCAATGCGCCGGCAGGATTGATGCGGCCCGCAAGACATCGCCGGACGTCGGACGATTCCGTGGAGCCGCAGGGAACGGCACTCTCGATGAGCGCGTTGCGAACTGCATGAGGATCGGGCCGCTGCCCGCGCTGCACTTGGGCGCTCAGAAGCAGGGCCGCTATTCCCGATACGATCGGCGTGGCAAAGCTGGTGCCGCTCCTGGCGGCAATTCCGCCACCCGGCGAGGCCCCCAAAATGTCCTGCCCAGGCGCCAGGATGCCGTGCGTCTGGTACGATCCACCCCAGTTGCTGATCTCCAGCGGTTCGCCACGTGCATTCATCGCACCAACCGACAGCACAGTGGCGAGCGCGGCCGGAACGTGAAGACACTCGCAGCCGTCATTGCCGGCGGCCGCGATCACCAGGACATTTTGATCGGCGCACGCTTCGATAGCTTTGGCCAGCAGCGGCTCGGGCTCACCTGCGGGCGTGAGTTGCCCGCCGCTGATGTTGATGACATGCGCGCCATGTTCGACGGCTTGGAGGATGGCGCGGGCGAGGTCGAGTTGGGAGCACAGGATCAGCGATCCGTCCGCGCCGCTTGCAAAAACCGGCAGGATCAAGCCACGGCAGCCGGGCGCAACGCCCGTGACGGGACTGCCGACCTGGCCGAATATGATGCTGGCGACGTGAGTCCCGTGCCGGGAGGCTGGACCATCATCGGCGTTCCCGGGCACCAGGGTCGGCAGATGATCCAGATGGGCGCCGGCGAAGCAAGGGTGAGACTGATCGACCGGACCATCGAGCACGGCCACGCATATTTCCGCGTTGCCTCGTGCCTCGTTCCAAATAAGCCCCATGCCGGCGGCTTCGGAACTTGTGACGTCAGCAGCCGATTGCGCTATCGCCAATCCATCGCGATGAAACGGGATTTTCATCGACAGCGCCCTGATGAAATTAAATCCTATCGCGCTCGTAATAATCGTGTCAATGAAAAAGACAACTTATAAGTGCATGATGCGCGCTCAGGACGCACCGATGAGAACATCCGGGTGCGCAACTCACGCCACAGCATTCGCCTGATCTGCCGCCGGCTTGTTCGCAGGCCCTGCAAGCTATCGGTGGTGCAATCGATGGGCATTCATGGTCGAGCAGCCCTGGCTCGACCATCGAGGCAACGCGAACGCCCAAGCATGATCGCGCGCGGTTTGGAACCGGCGTGCAAATGCGATGTCAGCGTTCCGATTCGCGGGAACTGAGCGTCGACCCGTTCACCGATAGGATCGACGCCGATTGATCGGCGTGATTGCCCGCAGTGAGGGCTATCGCCACTCGACCTTCTTCACCTCATAGGCCTTGGCGCCGCCCGGCGTGACGACCTCGACGTTGGCGCCCTTCGCTTTGCCGATGAGCGCGCGCGCGAGCGGGGAGGTGATCGAGATCCGGCCCTGCTTGGCGTCGGCCTCCGGCTCGCCGACGATCTGCCACACCTGCTTCTTCTCGGTGTCCTCGTCGACCAGCGTCACCGTCGCGCCAAACTTGATGGTTTCGCCGGACAGTTTCGACACGTCGATGACCTCGGCGCGCGCGAGCTTGTCCTCAAGCTCGGCGATCTGGCCCTCGTTGAGGGATTGCTGTTCCTTGGCGGCATGATACTCGGCGTTCTCCGACAGATCGCCGTGCGTGCGCGCATCGGTAATCTGCTGGATGATCCTTGGCCGCTCGACCTGTTGGCGGTGCTTGAGCTCCTCCGAGAGCGTCTGATAGCCCGCTTCGGTCATCGGAATCTTTTCCATCGCTCCTTTAGCCTCCGACTCCATTGCGCTGTCCGGCGAAGCAATCCCCGCTCACCGGAAAACGCGTCAACACAACTGCCTCATGAGACAAAAAGTCTGATCGCCGGCCGAACCTGCGTCGGGCCACGCGACCACACCTTGTCCCAAACTCATACCGTCAGGCAGCCGGCCCGGTTTCCCGGGCGTCAGCCATTGCCGCCGAAATAGCTCTGCAGCGCGCGTACCTCGAGGTCGCCCCCGAGATAGGCCTTGATGCCCTGCGCCGCGGCGACGGCCCCAGAAAGAGTGGTGTAGTATGGCACTTTATGCAAGAGGGCAGCCCGGCGCAGCGATTTGCTGTCGGCGAGGGCCTGAGCCCCCTCGGTGGTATTGAAAACGAGCTGAACCTGGCCGTTTTTGATGGCATCGACGATGTTTGGGCGGCCTTCCGAGGCTTTCAGCACCCGGTCGGCTGCCACCCCGTGCTCCCCGAGAAAGCGCTGGGTTCCGCTGGTGGCGATGATCTTGAAGCCGAGCCCGATCAGCGTCTTGGCAGCCGCCAGCACCCGCGGCTTGTCGTCATCGCGCACCGAAACGAATACCGTACCGTCGCGCGGCAGCCGGGCGCCGCCACCGAGTTGACTCTTGACGAAGGCGATCTCGAACGAGTGGTCGATACCCATCACCTCGCCGGTCGATTTCATCTCCGGGCCGAGCACGGTATCGACCGCTGGGCCAAATCGCGCAAACGGAAACACCGCCTCCTTGACGCCGACGTGATCGAAGCGCGCCTTCTGCAGATCGAAGCTGGCGAGCCGTTCCCCGGCCATGATGCGGGCGGCGATCTTGGCGACCGGCAGTCCAATGACCTTGGCGACGAACGGCACGGTGCGCGAGGCGCGTGGGTTGACCTCCAGCACGTAGATGTCGCCGTTCTTGATGGCGTACTGCACGTTCATCAAGCCGCCGACCTGCAGCGCCAGCGCCAGCTCGCGCGTCTGGCGGTGGAGTTCGGCGATCACCTCGGGCTTGAGATTGTGTGGCGGCAGCGAGCACGCCGAATCGCCCGAATGGATGCCGGCCTCCTCGATATGCTCCATCACGCCGGCGATGAAGGTATCGTGGCCGTCGGAGAGACAGTCGACATCCACCTCGACGGCGTCGCTCAGGTAGCGGTCGAACAGCAAAGGATTCTTGCCCAGCACCGTATTGATCTGCCCGGTCTTGTCGTTCGGGTAGCGCGCCTTGACATCGTGCGGAACGAGTTCGGGCAGGGTGCCGAGGAGATAATCGGCGAGTTGCTCCTCCTCGCGGATGATCTGCATGGCGCGGCCGCCAAGCACATACGATGGTCGCACCACCATCGGGAATCCGAGATCGGCGGCGACCAGCCGCGCCTGCTCGACCGAATAGGCGATGCCGTTCATCGGCTGCATGAGGCCGATCTTGTCGAGCAGATGCTTGAAGCGGTTGCGGTCTTCGGCGAGGTCGATGGCGTCGGGCGAAGTGCCGAGGATCGGGATATGGGCCTTCTCCAGCGGCTCGGCGAGCTTGAGCGGAGTCTGCCCGCCGAACTGCACGATGACGCCGTGCAGCCGGCCGTTGCTGCGTTCGGTGTCGATGATCTCGATGACGTCTTCGGCGGTGAGCGGCTCGAAGTAGAGCCGGTCGGAGGTGTCGTAGTCGGTCGACACGGTCTCCGGATTGCAGTTGATCATGATGGTTTCGTAGCCCGCCTCCTTGAGCGCAAAGCAGGCGTGACAGCAGCAGTAGTCGAACTCGATGCCCTGGCCGATGCGGTTTGGCCCGCCACCGAGGATGACGACCTTCTGCTTGTCGGAGGGCTGAGCTTCGTTGGCGAGCGCGCCGGCGAACGGCGCCGCGTAGGTCGAATACATGTAGGCGGTCGGCGAGGCAAACTCGGCCGCGCAGGTGTCGATGCGCTTGAACACCGGCCGCACATCGAGCGCGCGGCGCGCGGCAGTGACCTGCGCCTCGCTCTGGCCGGTGAGAACCGCGAGTCGCGCATCGGAAAAGCCCATCGCCTTGAGCCGCCGGAACGTGCCGGTGGTTTGCGGCAGACCCTTTGCCTTTATCTCCGCTTCGGTATCGACGATGCCGCGAATCTCCGCCAGGAACCACGGATCGATCTTGCAGGCGTCGTGGATCTGTTCGTCTGACAGGCCGAGCCGCATCGCCTGTGCGACCTGTAAGAGCCGGTCGGGTGACGGCGTGCCGAGGGTGGCGCGGATGGCATTGCGGTCGTCGCCCTGGCCGAGGCCCTCGATCAGCACCTCGTCGAGGCCGGTGAGACCGGTCTCCAGCGAGCGCAGCGCCTTCTGCAAACTCTCTTGGAAGGTGCGGCCGATCGCCATCGCCTCGCCGACCGACTTCATCGAGGTGGTCAGCGTCGACTCGGCGCCGGGAAATTTCTCGAACGCGAACCGCGGAATCTTCGTCACCACGTAGTCGATCGTGGGCTCGAAGCTCGCGGGCGTGGCGCCGCCGGTGATGTCGTTGGCAATTTCGTCCAAGGTGTAGCCGACCGCGAGCTTGGCGGCGACCTTGGCGATCGGAAAGCCGGTGGCCTTCGAGGCGAGCGCGGACGAGCGCGACACCCGCGGGTTCATTTCGATAATGACCAGACGGCCGTCGGCCGGGTTGACGGCGAACTGCACGTTCGAGCCGCCGGTCTCGACTCCGATCTCACGCAGCACCGCGATCGAGGCGTCGCGCATGATCTGGTATTCTTTGTCGGTCAGCGTCAGCGCGGGCGCGATGGTGATCGAGTCGCCGGTATGCACGCCCATCGGATCGACGTTCTCGATCGAGCAGATGATGATGCAGTTGTCGCGCTTGTCGCGCACCACCTCCATCTCGAATTCTTTCCAGCCCAGCACCGATTCCTCGATCAGCACCTCGCTGGTCGGCGATGCGTCGATGCCGCGCTCGACGATCTCGATGAACTCGGCCTTGTTGTAGGCGATGCCGCCGCCGGTGCCGCCGAGCGTAAACGACGGCCGGATGATCGCCGGCAGACCGATGTCGTCGAGTGCTTCCAGCGCCTGCACCAGCGTCTTGATCTGGTGCGAGCGCGGCGTCTCCAGCCCGATCTTCCTCATCGCGTCGCGGAACAGCTTGCGGTCCTCGGCCTTGTCGATGGCCTCCGCGGTCGCGCCGATCATGGTTACGTCATACTTGTCGAGCGTGCCCATCTTCTTGAGCGAGAGCGCGCAGTTGAGCGCGGTCTGCCCGCCCATGGTCGGGAGCAGCGCAAAGCCGCCGGGAACGACGTGCCGCTCCTTCTCGATGATCTTGGCGACGATCTCCGGCGTGATCGGCTCGATGTAGGTAGCGTCCGCCAGGTCCGGGTCGGTCATGATGGTCGCCGGATTGGAGTTGACCAGCACGATCCGGTAGCCCTCTTCCTTGAGAGCCTTGCAGGCCTGCGTCCCCGAATAGTCGAACTCGCAGGCCTGGCCGATGACGATCGGGCCTGCGCCGATGATCAGGATCGAAGAGATGTCGGTCCGCTTGGGCATCGTTTTCCGCGGTCATTCCGAGGCGGCCCGACAGGCCGCCGCCGAACTCCATGGCCGAAGTGTTAAGTCTGGGTCCGGGTTCGCGCCGTCGGCGCGCTCCGGAGCGACAGCAACCGGCAGGGCACAAAAAAGGCGCGCAAACCGCGCGTCTCACGGAAGGCGCCGAGGTCTGGCCCTGCGCAGGGCGGTCTTTAGACCAGAATTCGACGGGCAGGGAAGGAAAAATGCCCTGGTGTGGCGGTTCAGAAGTCCGCATCATTCTTGCGGCGAGTCCGAGGTGCGGACTTCTGAACCAAAGCCACACTAGATCAATAAGTTGCTAGTGTCCTTCGATTCCGAAGTTCGCAAACGACTGTGCCGCAGAATGATGCGAACTTCGGAATCGGGACACTAGGCATCAACAGCCAAGCGCGCTTGCGTGGGCGGCTGTCGAAACGCAGGATGAACCCAACGCGGCGCAGATCGTTGTCGAATGACTTCCCGCCGCCCATCCGCCTGGTCACCGCACATGAAGCGTTCTCCCTCCCCACCGTCGCGGCTTGAAGAGCTCGTGTCCTGGTTTGCGGCCTCGGTCCTGGTCACGGGGGGCGTGATCTACGCCCTGAATACCTACGAGAATTTGCAGAAGCAGAAGCGGAAACCCGAGCGTCACATCCCGCGACCGACCCCGGCGCAGGAGCCGCTCCCGTTGCAGGGCCGGCGCGCCGCCGAGGAGGGCAGGGGCCGCGATGCGAGCGCGCCAGTGCGCATCCCGTGGCGCGGCTGGAAGGATATTCTGGTCCGCACCTATCAGGAGAGTCTGAACGATCGGCTGCTCTCGCTCGCCGGCAGCGTGGTGTTCTATTCGCTGCTCGCGCTGTTTCCGGCGATTGCCGCCGGGGTGTCGTTCTATGCGCTGTTTGCGGATGTGAGCACGGTCGGCACTCATCTCTCGTTTGCCGTCCGATATCGTGCCGGCCGGGACGCTCGATCTCCTGCGTGGCGAGATCGCCCGCATCGCCAGCAAGAGCGACGGCCGGCTTACGTTCGGTTTCCTGCTCAGCCTCGGCATTGCGCTGTGGAGCGCGAATGCCGGGATGAAGGCGATCTTCGACGCGCTGAACATTATTTACGACGAAGAGGAAAAGCGCGGCATAATCCGTCTCAACGTGGAGTCGCTGTTCTTCACCGTTCTGGCAATCGCGGCGGCCGCGCTGGCGCTTGCCGCCGTCGTGGTGTTCCCGTTGTTTCTCGCGGCCTTCGGCCTGAGCAGCCTTGACGAGCCGATGATCGCCTTTCTGCGCTGGCCGGTGATGGTCGTTCTCATCCTGGTTGGGCTCTCGGTTCTCTACCGCTACGGGCCGAGCCGCCGGCCGGCCAAATGGCGCTGGATCACCGTCGGCAGCATGTTCGCGTCGCTCGCCTGGCTGGTGATGTCGTCGCTGTTCTCCTGGTATCTGGCGAACTTCGCGAACTACAACGCCACCTACGGCGCGCTCGGTGCGGTCGTCGGCGTGATGATGTGGATGTGGCTGTCGACGATCGTGATGCTGGTCGGGGCGCAGCTCAACGCCGAGATCGAGCATCAGACCGCCTGCGATTCCACCGTCGGGCCGGACAAGCCGATCGGTTTCCGCGGGGCGGTCATGGCCGATACCGTGGGCGCGGCTCGAACGTAAAGTGCATCCCATTTTCGTGGTATCGTTGCCGCTCCCCGCCAACTCAATCTGACGCACCCGGCGCAATTGCCCCGCCGGCAGCCGCAAGCTAGCTTGGCATTAAGCGACGCACCGGTCAGCCGATGACCGGACAGAATCGCACATTGGGAGAAAACGATGCGACTGCACTCGACGATCATGCTTGCCTTGGCTTGTGTTGCGCTTGGTCCGCAGGCGCAGGCGCAAACGCCCGCGCCGTCATCCACCCGGCCGATCACGCTGGTGGTGCCGCTTGCGGCCGGCGGCGGCGTCGATGCGATCGGGCGGCTGATCGCCGAGAAGCTGCAGGAGCGCCTCAAGCAGACCGTCGTGGTGGAAAACCGCGCCGGCGCGGGCGGCACGGTCGGTGCCGACAGCGTCGCCAAGGCGGCGCCCGACGGCCACACGCTATTGCTGATCGAGACCTCGTCCATCCTGCACAAATGGCTGCACAAGAACGTGCCGTTCGACGTGCTCACCGACTTCGCGCCGGTGGCGCGCGTCGCGTCGACGTCGCTGCTGCTGTTCGGAAATCCGTCGTTTCCGCCGAACAATCCGAAGGAGGTCATCGCATACGCCAAGGCCAACCCCGGCAAGGTTTCGGTCGGCACCCCCGGCATCGGCACGCCGCATCATCTCGCCATGCTGATGATGAACTCTGCCGCCAAGATCGACATCACGAACGTGCCGTATCGCGGGACCGGTCCGGCGCTCAACGATCTCCTGGGCGGCCAACTCCCGATGATCTGGGCCACGCCGATCGCCGTCATGCCCCACGTGGCGTCCGGCAAGGTGAAAGTGCTCGGCACGGCGTCGGCGCAGCGCGAACCGTCGCTGCCGCAGGTGCCGACCATGGAGGAGAGCGGGCTGCCTGGTTTCCACCTGCAGATATTCTTCGGCGTCGCGGCGCCGGCCAAGACGCCGCCCGCCGTGGTGCAGAAGCTTGATCAGGAGATCAAGGCCGTCATCGCCATGCCGGAGGTGCAGCAGCGGATGGCGAAGGTCGGGTTCGACCCCGGCTATGCCAACAGTACTGCGTTCCGTCGAGCAGATGACCGCGGCCCACAAGCGCTTCGGCGAAATCATTCGTGCGGCGGGCATCCAGCCGAACTGAGAACAACCGGATGCACGTCATTATCGTTGGCGGCGGTATCTCCGGGCTGTCGCTGGCGCTCAGTCTGCACCAGATCGGCATCTCCTGCCGGGTCTACGAATCGGTGGCGCGGCTCGAACCGGCCGGCCACGGTATCAATTTGCAGCCCAACGCGGTTCGTGAACTGACGGCGCTGGGACTCAGTGAGGCGCTGGCGCGCGCCGGCATCCTGACGGCGGAGCTTGCCTTCTACAATAAGCATGGCCAGCGCATCTGGACCGAACCGCGCGGGCGCGACGCCGGCTACCGCTGGCCGCAGATTTCTATCTCGCGCGGCAAACTGCATGAGATTCTGCTCGGCGCCATCCGCGAGCGGCTGGGCGACGACGCCGTCGTGACCGGACATCGCCTCGTGAGCTTCGACGATCGCGGCGGCAAAGTCATCGCGCGCTTCGCCGATCCGGCCGGGCACATCGCGGGCGAAGCCGAGGGCGATCTTCTGATCGGCGCCGACGGCATTCATTCCGCGGTGCGCCGGCATTTCTATCCGGGCGAGAAGGCCGTGTTCGACGGCTACCTGCATTATCGCGGCGTCGTCGAGGGCGAGCCCTACCTGACCGGACGCTCCATGACGGTCGTGGGCCACCGCACGCACCGCGCTATCCTCTACCCGATCGCGGCGCGCCCGGACGGTCGCGTCCTCATCAACTGGCTCGGCTACGCCAAGATTCCGGCAGGCTCCGCCCCGCTCGAAGCCTGGGACACCGCCGCCGATCAGGCCGTCGCGGCGGAAGCGTTCAAGGGCTGGACCTTTCCCTGGCTCGACATCCACGGGCTGCTCGCGCGCACCGAGCGCGTGATGCAATTGCCGAATGTTGATCGCGATCCGGTACCGCGCTGGAGCTTCGGCCGGGTTACGCTGATTGGTGATGCCGCGCATCCGATGCAGCCGGTGGGGGCGCAGGCGGGATCGCAGGCGGTGGTCGACGGCCGTGTGCTGACGGCCGCGCTGCTGGCGACAGGAGATCCCGTCGAAGCGCTCGCGCGCTATCAGGACCAGCGCATCGCGGCGATGAACGACATCGTCATCCGCAACCGCAATCTCGGTCTCGAAACCGTGCTGCAGCTTGCCGAGGAGCGCGCACCCGCGGGCTTTGCGGCGATCGGCGACGTGCTCACCCGGGAGGAACTCGAAGGCACCGCGTTGAACTTCAAGAAGGCGGCGGGGCTCGATGTCGAAACCGTCAACGCGCGCGAGTCCGTCGTCGATCTGTCCGCGCGGACACGGTGAGGGCAGGGCCGCTTCGCACGAACGATAATCCGTCGGAGAACGTCAGGACTTCGGCCGCGCCAGGAATGTCATGCGGGCCTGATTGTGCCCGATATTCGTGGCCGCGCGTTCGGCCGCAAACCCGGCGGCGTCGAGCCGCGCGAGCACCGCCGCTTCGCCATAGCGCGTGAGCCCGAGGTTCGATCGCAAGCGCCAGTAATCCGTCAGCAGGACGGTGCGCGCGAGACCGGCGAGCGCGGCAGTGAAGAAGCCATTCGCCGCTGCAAAGCGCAGCAGCGCCATCGCGTCGGTCGCGGCCGACACGTCGGGTGGGATCACGTCGCCGAGGATGAACAGGCCGCCAGGGCGCAGCAACCGCAGAAACAGCACGAACAGCGCGGTGAGTTCGTCGGGCGTGAGATACTGCGCCACCGAATGCAGCACCACGACATCGAGCGAACCCGCGGGCAGGTCCGTGATTTCGTCGGGTGAACGCACCTCGATATTCCCGCGTCCGGTAAACCTCGCGGCGAGTGCGGCCCGCACTTTGGGTGCCGCGTCGCACAGGATCAGCCGGCGGGCGCCGTCGGCCACGATCCCGGCGGACAGCGCTTCCCCGCAGCCATAGTCGAGCACGATTGAATCCGGCGGGAGATACGCCCGGATCTGCTCCGCAATCGTGCGGTAATGCACGTCGCGATGACGCGCATTGACGTAAATCGAATGCTTGGAATCCCAGAAGGCGATCCAGTCGCCCATCGATACGTCCCCGCCCTGACCCGCTCGGCGCGGGGACTATAAGGCAAATGCCGGGGCGTGCCAGCGTGCCGGCGTCACGGGGACGTGCGCAGGAACCATTTCGTCACGAGCGGCTGCGCCGCGTTGAGAAGATAACCCCACATCGCCGAGCCTGGGCTCACGAAGCTGATGCCGACCGAGAGCAACGCGGAGGCGATCAGCAGTGAACAAGCCGATGCGATCCTCCCGGGTGTCGGCGGTATTGTCCGGCGTTGCCGCGAGCCAAACGAGATGCAGCGATGCCAGGGAGCCGCCGATCATGTTCGCCGCGTAGATCCACGACGAGAGCGGGACGTCGCCATAGCGCCCCACCAGCATGGTCGAGAACGGGATGCAGGTAATGAAGAGGAGGTAGATCAGCAGCGTTCGTGCGAACGCCGCACCCGCGTCCTTGGTGCGGGCCGAAATCTGCGTAAGGCCGAGCCAATGCACCCCCAGCACGAAGAAGCTGATGACATAGGTCAGGAACTGCGTGCGCAGCTCCGAAAGTCCGTGCAGCAACTCGCTGACATTCTTGAAATGCGCGGCCTCCGGCAGCCTGAGATCGAGGACCAGCAGCGTCATCGCGACGCCGAACACCGCGTCGGTCAGGCCGTCGAGACGGTGCTTGGGGATGGTGAAAGCATGCGCCATGGGCGTATCCGAAGTGGTTAGCGCCTGCGCTCCCGCATCAATTCCACGAACCGAGCAAAGAGATAGTGGCTGTCGCGCGGGCCGGGCGACGCTTCGGGATGGTACTGCACCGAGAACACCGGCTTGTCCTTGAGGGCGATGCCGCAGTTCGAACCGTCGAACAGCGACACGTGCGTCTCGGTGGCGTTCGCCGGCAGACTTGCGCGGTCGACCGCGAAGCCGTGGTTCATCGAGGTGATCTCGACCTTGCCGGTGACGAGGTCCTTCACCGGATGGTTTGCGCCGTGATGGCCCTGGTGCATCTTCATGGTCTTGCCGCCGACCGCGATGCCGAGCATCTGGTGACCGAGGCAGATGCCGAAGGTCGGGATATTCTTTTCGATGATCGACTGGATCACCGGCACGGCATATTCGCCGGTGGCCGCCGGATCGCCCGGACCGTTGGAGAGAAACACGCCGTCGGGCTTGAGCGCGACGATGTCGTCGGCCGAAGTCTTGGCCGGCACCACCGTCACCGTGCAGCCGACCGACGCCAACAGCCGCAGGATGTTGCGCTTGATGCCGTAGTCGATCGCGACCACGTGGAACTCGCCGTTCTCAAGCCGGCCGTGACCGTCGTTCCAGACCCAGGGCGTCTCGTCCCAGGTGAAGCGCTGGGCCGACGTGACCATCGGCACCAGGTCCATGCCGACCAGGCCCGGCCATTCGCGCGCTTCCTTCGTCGAGCGCGTCGAGATCGAACTTGCCGTCCGGCGCGTGCGCGATCACGGCGTTCGGCATGCCGTTGACGCGGATCAGGCTGGTGAGCGCGCGGGTGTCGATGCCGCAGAGCCCGATCACGCCGCGCGCCTTGAGCCATTGATCGAGGTGGCGGGTGGCGCGGTAGTTGGAGGGTGTGGTGATGTCGGTGTGGAGGATGACGCCGCGCGCGCCCGGCGTTGCCGCCAAATTGACGGTCTCGATGTCGTCCTCGTTGGTGCCGACATTGCCGATATGCGGGAACGTGAAGGTGATGATCTGGCCGGCGTATGACGGGTCGGTGAGGATTTCCTGATAGCCGGTCATCGCGGTATTGAAGCAGACCTCGCCGACCGCGTGGCCCGCAGCGCCCAGTCCCATGCCCTCCAGCACGGTGCCGTCGGCGAGCACGAGGAGCGCGGTCGGCGCATGGGTTCCGTCCAGGTGGGTTGTGTGGCGGTCATCGAAAGCCTAAATCTTTGGCCCGTCCGCAGATATTGGGCGCATTCGCGAGAGGCCATAACCGTGTTGCGCGAGAAGATCAACGAGGCCGTGAAAACGGCGATGAAATCGCAGGATAAGCCGCGTTTGTCGACGCTGCGGCTGGTCAATGCGGCCTTCAAGAATGCCGATATCGAGTCGGAACGCTCGGGCAAGCCGCTTGCCGACGAGGATCTGCTCGGCCTCATGCAGAAGATGATCAAGCAGCGCCAGGAATCGGTCGAGATTTACGACAAGGCCGGCCGCAAGGAACTCGCCGACCAGGAGCGCGGCGAGATCGACGTCATCAAGGGCTTCCTGCCGCAGCAGATGTCGGAAGCCGAGGCGAAGGCCGCGATTGCCGAGGTCATCAAGGAGATCGGCGCGCAGGGCATCAAGGACATGGGCAAGGTGATGGCCGCGCTCAAGCAGGGCTATGCCGGCAAGATGGATTTCGGCAAAGCGTCGGGTCTGGTGAAATCGCTGCTGGCGGGTTGACGACCATGTCGCAATGTCTGGTGCGCGGGGTGCGCAGCCTCGAACTCGTGGCGTCGAATTTCGCCGAGGCCGGACGGTTCTACGAGAGCGTCTGGAATTTGCGGCCGGTCCAGTCGCGAAACGGCAGGCAGCTCTACCGCGGCACGTCGGCCTATCACCACATCGTCGGCCTGCATCGCGGCGCCCAGCCCGCGATTGTCCGCATCGTGTTCGATGTGGCGGATCGCGATGGCATCGACGCGCTGCACCGCGCGGTCTCGGCAACCGGATGCCCAGTCACCGCCCCCGCACCGCTGGCGGTGGACGGCGGCGGCTACGGCTTCGGCTGCAAGGATCCGGACGGCCGCAACCTCGCCTTCGTATGCGGCTGCGCCGATCACGCCGACACGCAGAACGAGGCTGACAAGCCGCGCCAGATCGCGCACGTTAATCTCAACACGCTCGACTTCGACGCCAGCCTGCGCTTCTTCACCCAGACGCTCGGCTTCCGCGTCATCGACGACAACGCGCCGCTGTGGTTCCTGCACTGCGACGAGACCGAGCACTCATCCATCGTGCTTGCCAAGACCAACCAGCCGACGCTCAACCATGTGGCGTTCGAGATGCCCGACTTCGACTCGGTCATGCGCGGCATGGGGCGGATGAAGGACAACGGCTACCCGATCGAGTGGGGGCCGGGACGGCACGGGCCGGGCAACAACGTGTTCGCCTATTTCTGCGGGCCCGACGAGTTGCCGATCGAGTACACCGCCGAGGTGCTGCAGATCGACGACAGTTACGTGCCGCGCGGTTCGGACTACTGGAAATTCCCGCCCGGCCGTTCCGACCATTGGGGCATCACCCAGCCGCGCTCGGCGCGCTATTACCGCGTCCAGCGGCTGTTCGGTTTCACCGCCGACGGCTATCGCCTCGCCTGAAATCGCGTGGGACATCGGCCATAGCAGCAGGCCATATCCGCTCCCCGAACTTGCGCGCCGACGCCGCTGTCATGACCAGCGCGCTTGCTGCTATCATTAAGCGCAAAGCTTGATCCGGCCGAGAAAAGCACGCATCGGGAGCAAACAATGATACGCCCGGCTTGTGCCTTGTGGGTGATTGGAGCGCGTCGTCGCGCTGAGTGCGGCGCCGGGATTCGCGCAGGACTATCCGAAGCGGCCCGTAAAGGCGATCGTTGCGGTCGGCGCCGGCGGCACCGGCGATGTGTTTGCGCGCGTGCTGGGCGAGGAACTGCACCGGCGCTGGGGCCAGCCGCTGGTCATCGAGAACCGGCCGGGCGCGCAGTCGAATATCGGCGCGCGCGCCTGCGCAGAAGCGCCGCCGGACGGCTATACGCTCTGCATCGTGCCAGGCGAGCCGCTTGGCCTACAACCAGTTCCTGTTCAAGAAGCTGCCGTTCGATCCGGCCAAGGACTTCACGCCGATCACCAATCTGTTCTTCAATTTCCAGGCGCTGGTCGTCAACGCCAACCTCAAGGTCAAGACGGTCGACGAACTCGTCGCGCTGTCGAAGGCGAAGGCCGGCACGCTGAGCTACACCGCGCCGTCGCTGCCGCTGATGCTCTATCTCGAAAAGCTCAAGCGCGAACGCGGCGCCGACTGGGTCGGTGTGCCGTTCCGCGGCGGCGGCGACACCACCAACGCCATTCTGTCCGGATCGACGCCGATTGCGTTCCTCGGCATGCAGAACTTCATCTCGCACCTGCGCGGCGGCACCATGAACGGTCTTGCGGTCGATGGCGCGCAGCGCTCGCCGCTGTTTCCCGACATTCCGACGCTGGCGGAACTCGGCTATCGCGGCAATCTCACGCGGGTCTATTTCGCGCTGGTGGGACCGGCCGGCATGCCGAAAGCCATCGTGGACAAAATCAGCAGCGACGTCACCAGCATCGGCAACGATCCGGCGTTCCGGCAAAAGCAGATGATCGAGCGTGCAATCGAACCCGTGTTCAATACGCCTGAGGAGTTTTCCCGCTTCCTGATCGAGGATCGCGCTGCATCCGGCCGCGTCGTCAAGGATGCCGGGCTGGTGCCTCAGTGAACCTGGGCACGGACTGTTCGTAAGCAACGATCGTCACCCTCTCCGGCGGTGGGAGAGGGCGACTGAGCATTCGCTTGATCGATTGCCGCCATGCTCACGAGTTCCTGCGCCTGCCGCCATCCCGCTCGGCACGGTACGGCGCGATTGTCCTGTTGCGGCGGTTATTGTGTTCTCCACTCAGGATGCTTTGACCAGAACATCGACGAGCCAGTCCGGCGCATCGACCATCACGTCGTGGCCGGAATTTTTTGGCGCTTCGAACGTCTGCCACGACTTGTCGGCCTTGCATTCCGCATAGGCTTTGTCGAACGACGGCTGCGGATAGGCGGAGGCGCGGATGTAGGTCTTCTTCGCGACCTTGTCGCGTGCGCCGGTAAGCTTGATCGGCTGCAAGGCCACGCCATTCGGCTGCGGCGTGGTTTTCGAGTCGACCCACGCCTGATCCTTTTCGTTGACCTTGAAGACTGCGGCCTTCGGCGCCTTGCGCCCGGGTTCGCCTCTCGCCACCGCCTCCTGCAGCGCCTTGCGGCTGAACTCCGAGGCGAAATCGGTGCCGCGCTGGCCGTTCTCCGGCTTGAACGCGTCGAGCCAGACGATCGACGAGACGCGGTCGCCGATCTGCTCGAGCGCGCCCGAGCCCGGCCAGCCGCCGTAGGAATGCACCACCAGGCAGACGTTCTTGAGGTCCTCCCACTTGAACACGTTGACGATGTCGGTGATGTGCGTGTCGAGGATGACGTCCTTGCTCAGGAGATGCGAGCGCTCGCCATTGCCGGTCAGCGTCGGCGAAAACACCTTGTGGCCCTGCTTCTCCAGGAGGTCCGAGACCCGCCGCCAGCACCAGCCGCCATGCCAGGCGCCGTGGATGAGCACGAAGGTCTTCGGCTGCGCCTGCGCCTGCGCCGGTCCGCCGAGGTCGCCCGAGGCGGCCGCGGCAACGAGCCCGGCACCGGCTGCGACGCCGCCGACGACATTGCGGCGGGTGATGCTGTTTGATTCAGTCATTGATGTTTCCTCCGTTTGTTGTGCATTTGCGCGCATCTTAATTGGCAGCTTTGCACTTGTCGCGCGGGGCGTGAACGGAATTGATGATGGCGCTCAGCGACTTGAAGGGCGGACGCCCACCGACGCCGGGTGGGCTACGCCTTGACCGACGGGCCTGTGGATAAGCGGGAAAACTCGGCCCCGGAGGACGATAAAGGCCACGGCACCAATGGGTCCTGAAAGCGGGCGGGTTTGATCGCTATCATCACTTGGCGATTCGGATGCGATCCCGGCCTCCGTTCGTATCGAACATTGTTTGCCCATGCGCTTTTCGCCCCAGTTCCTTGACGAGTTGAAGGCCCGGCTTCCGGTTTCGGAAGTCGTGGGCAGGCGCGTCAAGCTGCGCAAGGCGGGCCGGGAGTGGAAAGGCCTCTCGCCGTTTAACCAGGAGAAAACGCCGTCGTTCTTCGTCAATGACCAGAAGATGGCGTGGTTCGATTTCTCCTCTGGCAAGAACGGCAGCATTTTCGACTTCGTGATGATGACCGAGGGCGTCACCTTCCCGGAGGCGGTCGAGCGGCTCGCCGCGCAGGCCGGCGTTCCGCTTCCCAAGGTCTCGGCCGAAGATGAGGTGCGCGAGCAGCACCGCCGCTCGCTCAACGACGTGGTCGAACTGGCCGCGCAGTTCTTTCAGTCGTCGCTGGCCTCCCGCCATGGCGCCAAAGCGCGGGGCTATCTGGCCGACCGCGGCCTTGATCCGGCAACGCAGCTCAAGTTCCGCGTCGGCTACGCGCCCGCCGAGCGCTTCGCCCTCAAGGAGCATCTCGGCGGTCAGGGCATCTCGGTCGAGGACATGGTCGAAGCCGGGCTCCTGGTCGCGGGCGAAGACATCCCGGTGCCGTATGACCGGTTCCGCGACCGGGTGATGTTCCCGATCACCGATCTGCGCGGCCGGGTCATCGCCTTTGGCGGCCGTGCGCTCGAAAAGGACGCGCAGGCGAAATACCTCAATTCGCCGGAGACGCCGCTCTTTCACAAAGGCGGGACCCTCTACAACATCGCGGCCGCCCGCGCGGCGGCGCACAAGGGCGCCTCGGTCATTGTGGTCGAAGGCTATGTGGACGTCACCGCGCTGGTGAGCGTTGGCTTTGAGGCGGCGGTTGCGCCGCTCGGTACCGCGCTCACGTCGGACCAGCTGGTGCTGCTCTGGAAGATGACCGACGAGCCGATCCTCTGTTTCGACGGCGATGGCGCCGGGCGCCGCGCGGCCTATCGGGCGGTCGATCTTGCGCTGCCGCTGCTCAAGCCCGGCAAAAGCCTGAAGTTCGCAAGTCTGCCTGACGGCCAGGACCCCGACGATCTGGTGCGCGCCGGCGGCCAGCAGGGGATGGCGGAGGTGCTGTCCGCCGCCCGCCCGCTGTCGCAGATGCTGTGGATGCGGGAAACCGAGGCCGGCGATCTCGATACGCCGGAGCGCCGGGCTGCGTTCGAGGCGCGGCTGTCCGAGGTCATGGGAAGCATCGGCGACGAGACGGTGCGCAAATATTATCGCCGCGACTTCGGCGAGCGCTTGCGCGGCCTGTTCGAGCCCGACCAGGGACGGAACTTTCGGCGCGATCAGGGCCGCGGCGATCCGCGCGCACGCGGTGGCTGGCCGTCCGCGGCCTGGCATCGCCGGCCGCCGCGGGCCGCAGGCTCGCCCCGGAGCGCCGCTCTCATTCGGGGATGGCCGGCCCTACGTGGTTGCGAGCCAGCAGCTTGCCGCGAGCCCGGTCCACCGCGGCAATCGCTCCGCCATTCCGCGCCGCGAGGCGCTGATCCTGCAGGCGATCGTCAATCATCCGTGGCTGGCGCACGATCACCTCGAGGAACTCGCCGGCATCGAGTTCCGCCACGCCGATACGCAGAAGCTGAAAGGGGCGCTGCTCGACCTCTTGGCGCATGACGGCGACACCGACGCCGAGGCGCTCAGGGCCGAACTGGCGGCGCATGGACACGCTGAGCTGTTTGCCCGCATCCAAAAGGGCATCACCACCCAGAATGTCTGGGGTACCGGTCCCGAGGCGGCGCCGGACGACGTGCTGATGACCTGGAAACAGCTTGTCGCCTTGCATCGGCAATGGCATTCCCTAATTAAGGAGCTCAAGGAAGCCGAGCAGGCCTTGGGCCAGGACACCACCGAGGCTAATTACTCCTGGTTGCAGGATGTCAAGGCTCGACTTTCCGCGATCGACGGGACTGAGGCCATGATCGAGGGGTTTGGCGCCTCGTCGGGCCGGACGGTCCGGACCTTGTAAAGTTGAGCGGGATAGGACGCGACGGGCGCCCGCGGCTAGGATTTGGCTTGCCGGGGCGCGATTTGGAGGGTTAATCGGGGCTTAAGGTGCTCCGACGACACTCCGGCGGCGCGCGAATCAGGGTGGTGCCGGAATAAGGCGCTGCCCTTTTGTGCATTTCAATTCTCCCCGCATAGGGTAGGGGGATTGTGTTACGGCAATCCGCCCTCTGCGGGTTTCAAGGCGTCGGGTGTTCGAGGAGACGTGTATGGCGAGCAAGACCAAGGTAGCGGCAAAAGAAAAAGACAAGGAAGAGGCGCCCGAGAAGGAGGCCGCCGAAGCCCCTGATGCGCCGCTGCCGCTCCTCGACCTGTCCGACGCGGCGGTCAAGAAGCTGATCCGGACCGCCAAGAAGCGCGGTTACGTTACCCACGACCAGATCAACTCGGTGCTCCCCTCCGAGGAGGTCAATTCCGAGCAGATCGAGGACGTCCTCGCGATGTTCAGCGAGATGGGCGTCAACGTCGTCGAGACCGAGGAAGCGAGCGACGACGAGGAGAAAGAGGAGGCCGAGGAGGAGGCCGAGAGCGAGGGCGGCGACCTCGTCGAGGTTCAGCAGAAGGTCCCCGCCAAGGCCGAAACCAAGGAGCCGACCGAGCGCACCGACGACCCTGTCCGCATGTACCTGCGGGAAATGGGCTCGGTGGAACTGCTCTCCCGCGAGGGCGAAATCGCCATCGCCAAGCGCATCGAAGCCGGCCGCGAGGCGATGATCGCCGGGCTGTGCGAGAGCCCGCTGACCTTCCAGGCCATCATCATCTGGCGTGATGAGCTGAATGAGGGCAAGGTCTTCCTGCGCGACATCATCGATCTCGAAGCCACCTATGCGGGGCCCGACGCCAAGGGGATGCCCGCCCAGGTGATCGGCCCCGATGGCCAGCCGGTCCCGGGTGCGCCGGCTGCCGGCGCCGCGGTCTCTGGCGTCGCCGGACTGGCGCAGACGCCGGCGCCGCCGGCCGCGCCCGCCGCCGCCACCCCGTTCAAGGCGGCCGACGGCAACGGCCACGATGCCGACGGTAAGCCCGAGGGCGCCGCCGAAGCCGATTTCGACGACGACGACATGGAGAATTCGCTCTCGCTCGCCGCCATCGAGGCCGAGCTCAAGCCCAAGGTGGTCGAGACCTTCGACAACGTCGCCGATGCCTACAAGCGGCTGCGCCGCCTGCAGGACCAGGACATCGAGTTCAAACTCAAGAACACCACGCTCTCGCCCGCGCAGGAGCGCCGCTACAAGAAGCTCAAGGACGACATCATCACCGAAGTGAAGTCGCTCCGCCTCAACCAGGCGCGCATCGATTCACTGGTCGAGCAGCTCTACGACATCAACAAGCGCCTCGTCGGCTACGAGGGCCGCCTGATGCGGCTTGCCGAAAGCCACGGCGTCGCGCGTGACGACTTCCTGCGCAACTACCAGGGCTCCGAGCTCGACCCGCGCTGGCTCAACCGGGTGTCCAAGCTCTCCGCCAAGGGCTGGAAGAATCTCGTTGCCCGCGACAAGGACAAGGTCAAGGAGCACCGCCACCAGATCCACGTGCTTGCCGGCGAAACCGGACTCGAGATCGGCGAGTTTCGCAAGATCGTGCAGATGGTGCAGAAGGGCGAGCGCGAAGCCCGCCAGGCCAAGAAGGAGATGGTGGAGGCCAACCTGCGCCTCGTCATCTCGATCGCCAAGAAGTACACCAACCGCGGCCTGCAGTTCCTCGACCTGATCCAGGAAGGCAACATCGGCCTGATGAAGGCGGTCGACAAGTTCGAGTACCGCCGCGGCTACAAGTTCTCGACCTATGCGACGTGGTGGATCCGCCAGGCGATCACCCGTTCGATTGCCGACCAGGCGCGCACCATCCGTATCCCGGTGCACATGATCGAGACCATCAACAAGATCGTGCGCACCTCGCGGCAGATGCTCAACGAGATCGGCCGCGAACCGACGCCCGAAGAGCTTGCCGAGAAGCTCGGCATGCCGCTCGAGAAGGTGCGCAAGGTCCTCAAGATCGCCAAGGAGCCGCTGTCGCTTGGAAACGCCGATCGGCGACGAGGAGGACTCCCACCTCGGCGACTTCATCGAGGACAAGAACGCCATCCTGCCGATCGATGCGGCGATCCAGTCGAACCTGCGCGAGACCACGACGCGCGTGCTCGCCTCTCTCACGCCGACGCGAAGAGCGCGTGCTGCGCATGCGCTTCGGCATCGGCATGAACACCGACCACACGCTGGAAGAGGTCGGCCAGCAGTTCTCGGTGACGCGCGAGCGCATCCGCCAGATCGAGGCCAAGGCGCTGCGCAAGCTCAAGCATCCGAGCCGGAGCAGGAAGCTGCGGAGCTTTCTGGATAACTGATGCTCTTGCGTACGCCGGAATAAAAGCGCCGCGCTCAGAGATGAGTGCGGCGTTTGCCTTTATGAACGCGCTCGGTCAATTGTCGACTGACAACATATTGCGCCATCATCGTAGGCGTCGATCTGGAATATGCCACCGCTGGGTAACTTGGCGGTCTTTTTTTAAAGTCCATTGCACAGGACCTGCAATGGTCGATCAGCACCGCTTCCGCGAACGGATGGAAGCTCGGCAGCAACGTGGGCTGCCAAAATTCGGCCCAACCGAGGTGGCGTGTGATTGTAATCTGGCTGGTGCGCAATAAGCCCATCGCGCCCGCCCCGTGGCCGCGCTTGTCGTCATGCTCTCCCAGTGATCTGAATGCGAAAAAAGTGCTAGGCATGGCGCTCGCACCCACGCGCGCGTCGTTCCGTGTCGCACTTCTCGCGAGAGTCTTCCCATGTCCGTCGCTGCAGGCCGTGAATTCCTCGCCATCCCGGGTCCGACCGTCATTCCTGATGCGGTGCTCGCCGCCATGCACCGGCCCGCGGTCGACATCTATTCCGGACCGCTGGTCGCGCTCACCGACAGTCTGCTCGCAGACCTGCAGACAATCTTCCGCACCGCGGGCCGCACCTACATCTACGCCGCGAACGGCCACGGCGCGTGGGAAGCAGCCCTCACCAACGTGCTGTCGCGCGGCGACAAGGTGCTGGTCCTCGAAAGCGGGCGCTTTGCCATCGGCTGGGGCGAGCAGGCGAAGATGCTCGGCTGCGAGGTCGAAGTGCTGGCGGGCGATCTGCGCTGCGCGGTGCGGCCCGAAGCCGTCGCGGCGCGGCTCAGGACGGACGGCGGCAAGCGAATCAAGGCGATCCTCGTGACGCAGATCGACACCGCGTCCGGCGTGGTCAATGACATCAAGGCGATTGGCGAAGCCGTACGTGCGGCGGGGCACGACGCGCTGGTGATGGTCGATGTGGTCGCCTCGCTCGGCTGCATGCCGTTCGAGATGGACGCGTGGGGCGTCGATGTCGCGATCGCCGGCTCGCAGAAGGGGCTGATGACGCCGCCGGGATTGGGCTTTGCCGCCGCATCGCCGCGCGCCCGCGCGGCGCACGACAAGGCGAATTTGCGCACGCCTTACTGGGACTGGACGTTCCGCGAGGGCGAAAGCCACTACCACAAATATTGCGGCACGCCGCCGGAGCAATTGCTGTTCGGCCTGCGCGCCGCGCTCGACATGATTCTCGCCGAAGGCCTCGACAACGTATTCCGCCGCCACCGCCTGCTGGCGGAAGCGACGCGCCGCGCGGTCGGCGTCTGGGCCGAGGGCCAGGCGATCGGCTTCAATATCGCCGAGCCCGCCGAGCGCAGCGACACGGTGACCGCGCTGGTCGCGCGGGACGGGATGAACGTGCAGCCGCTCGTCGATTACTGCGCGAACCAGTGCGGCGTGGTGCTCGGCAAGGCGCTTGGCGCGCTCGAGGGCCGGGGCTTTCGCATCGCCCATATGGGCCACGTCAATGCGCCGATGGTGATCGGCACGCTCGGTGTCGTCGAGATGGGCCTCTCCGCGCTTCAGATTCCGCACGGCAAGGGCGGCACCGCCGCGGCGATCGACTATCTCGCCAAAGCGGTGCCAGCATGAGCGCAGTTCGAAGCCCACATTGAGCGAAGCGCATTCACCACGGACAGCACCCTAAGCGCCGGGACGCTTCTCGGTCTTCGAGGCGCGGAAGCCATGTCCCGTCGCCTCCTTCTCGCACATATACGCGCCCGATTTTGTAGCCCCGTAACTTTTATGACCAGCAAAATGATAAATCTTGGAAGAGAGATTGACCCACACAACGAGATCAGCAGGACAGTGCGACTTCGCCTGCGTCTCGGTCTGGAACTGATCGGCGCCCGTTGGCGGTTTGGCGACGACCGGAGCAGGTTTGACCGCAGCAGTTGAAGGCGGCGCGGGAACGGGAGCGGCCGGCGTCGTTGCTGTGCGAGCTGGCGTTGGTGCCGCCGGCGTCGCCGCGGTCGGAGCTGGGTTGGTGCCGCCGGCGTCGCTGCCGTGGGAGCTGGCTTTGGTGCTGCCGGCGTCGCCGCGGTTGGTGTTGGGGTGGGTGCCGCTGCCGGCGTGTTTGGCAGAGCAACGGCCTCGCCGGCCCGGCACTTGGTCACATACGCCCGCTCGGTAATTTTCGCCGCTTGATAAGCCGCTTTGTTGGCTTTCCACTCGTCCTGACAAACCTTCGCGGTCTTGGCCGGAGCGGTGCGTGCCTCAGAAGGAGCAGGGGACTGCTTTGCAGCAGGGGACTGCTTCGCGGCAGGCGCTGATGCCGGCTGCGCACTCGGTTCGCCGGCGCGGCATTGGGTGACAAACGCCTTCTCCGTTATCCCCTTGGCCTGATTGTCGGCCTTGTTGGCTCGCCATTCATCCTGGCACGCCTTCACCGTCTTCTTCTGGGCAAGCGCGGGAGACGGCAAAGCCAAGAGCGCCAGCATCGCGAGGCAAATTCCTAAGCCGGACCACCGCTTCATGTTTCGCCTCCTCATTCGATGATGCTGGGTCGAGTCGAGCAACCCGCAGCAGGATCATGATCCTGCCATTCCCGCCAATTCATGGCAACGCCTTGGCACAATGGTTTGGTTCACGAGCGAATGATCGGAATGATCTTACGCGCAAACCGATCAGCGTCGCTCCGCGGAGGGGCGCGCCCGTTGTGGTTCCGGCGTGAGACGAACCGTCCATGCAGGGGCACTCTGAATCACGCAGGCATGAAGTTCACGCTCAATTCGCCGTCATGGACTAACGTCCATCGTCATAAATTCCGGGTGACGCGGTAGCCCGATAGGCTGCGGTAACGGGACATTAATTGCTAATCCCGGAGCATCGCCGGGAGACGAAGGTCGGGGTGATTGCTCATGTCGAAGCCGCTTGAAACCCGTGGGTTCCTGCTGGAGCGCGCGCAAAAGATTGTCGAGCGCATCGCGCCCGATCTGCCCATCAGGGTCGAGATCACGTACCAGGATGATCAGATCGAATGGGACAGGGATGGTTGCTTCGGGCGCGTGCCTTGGGCGTGCAAAATCATCATCCCGTTGGGGCATCCGGCCCGCGCGTTCCTGCCTAAGCTCAATCGTGGGATGGCCTATCTGCAAACGCGGTACGATCTCGGTGTTCTGGATCGCGAGCGGCAGATGGTTTCAGTTCGGCCTCACGGTATTTCCCAATGACGCAACGGGACTAGATTTCCCGATGCTGCAATAGGACGAGCGCGGCGATTTCAGAAGTCCCCATCCTTCTTGCGGCAAATTCGAAATGCGGCGTGGCGCATCCTCGTCGCCCGCATGAGCGCAGCGACATGCGGGGCCGCCTCTCCGATTGCGCCAACCCCGGATTTCGCTGCGCTCATCCAGGCTCCGCACGCTATGATGCGCGCCGCCTTGCATCGCTCGGGACACGCATGACGAACATCGACAGCCGCATCGTTGGAGTTCTGGTCGCTCCGCAGCACCAAGGGGGAGGACGACGACGGCCGGGCGCTGCCGCCGCCCTATGGGCCGAAGCCCGAGGGCCTCGTCGCCTTCCAGGCCGACGGCCGCATGATGTGCGTGCTGTGCGACGGCCGCGCCGAACTGCCGCCGGGCGAGCCGCGGCAGTACGTGTCCTATGCGGGCAACTACAGCTTCGACGGCACCACGCTGACGACCCGCGTCGATGCCTCGTCCGACGCGAGCCGCGTCGGCGGCGACCAGGTGCGCACGGTGGCGTTCGTCGACGGCCGGCTGGTGCTGCGCCCGCCGCGCCGGCTCTATGCCGGCGTCATGCAGCACCAGGAACTGGTCTGGGAGCGCATCGCCTGACGCGGCACCGTAGCTTGGTAGGGTGGGCAAAGCGAAGCGTGCCCACCGTTCGCCGTAGCCCGCATGAGCGAAGCGATATGCGGGACCGCTGTTTCGGATTGCGCCGGCCCCGGATTTCGCTGCGCTCCATCCGGGCTACGCTGGCTGTCGCCCTGTTGCCTTGCTAATGGCCGAGGTTTATGCTGCCTTAATCTGGAAGCCATTCTTTAGGGGGCTCAGCGGAGCGAATCGCCAGTGTGCCCTCCGCTCATCAAGAGATGGGTTTCACGTTGCTCAACCCATCCTTCGGGACTACTTTTTCGCGATAGTTGTTTCATCTTTTCGAGCCATGGCATCACCGAAGATCAAGCCTTTGATAAGTACCGTTACGTTCTTCTCTCTGATGTACAACCGAGCTATTTGCTCTAGGCGCTTTATTTCATTTCTAGGCGGGGGTTCAATCGCGCGCGGCTGTTTTCGCTCAACAGGCGTGCGCAAGTATCGTGAAGGCTATCGCCGTCGATCTAGCAGGACATATGCTGACACCTATCAACTGCTGGAGTTCGCGAAGCTCTGCGAACCTTTCGATCCTTACTTTTCCAAAAATAGCACCAAGCGTTATCTTGAATCGCTTGACCGTATTCGACCAAGTCGGACGATATGGGGCAGCAGCGAATCGTATGATCCGTATTTGAGGGCAAGCCAATAGAACGTGGTCGGTTCTTCGCCACCGACGTTTGAGATTGCCGGTGATTGGATTTGGACAAGGCAGCGAGTCAACGCTTAGATGGATTTCGCACATCAGGCGCGCGCGCTCTTGGATTTCGCCAAGACGTGTTTATAAACGGCTAATGAGACCGCCTCATGGAAAATTAACCACTGCAGTTAGTTGCGCCGTGACATGGAGCTGTTCGCCGATCAAAAAGCTTCTAACTACGAAAAAAAACTACTGTCAAATTCTCAAGCCCCGCGTTCTCCGCGATAGCCTGTAGGCCGCATGAGCGCAGCGTACATGCGCGCCGCCGTTAAGACGATGCCCCGGATTCGCTTCCCTTATCCGGGCTACTTGCTAAGGGAGCTTCCCGTCGTCCATCCACTGCTTAAACAATTGTATATCCTCGGGCAGCCAAGCGCCATCGCAAGGCATGTCGCCCTTATTGAGTCTGAAATAGATTTTGTCAGCGTTGGCAAACACATCTTCGTACCTAGAAGGTCAAACTTTCGGCGCATCGAATTGATTTCCATCGGCCTGAATAATGGATAAATGTCGCTTTTGTAGCTGACCTTCTTCGCCGGGCTTTCCATTGCAATGCCTCCTACCACTTGCATCGGTCCGGCGGAGAACCTGTTTCGTTCTTCGCTCGTTGCGGTATCGAATATAAGAAGTCTGTAGGCAAGTAATATAGCTTACCTTCCTTCTCAAACCATTCGGGCAACGGCGTAGCTCGTTCAATCACTAATTCATCCTTTTGTGGCACGAAATACCGATCACCGACGATTTGCCGGCACCTTGCGTACGACAGTCTCAAATCTGGACTGTTTGGCTCAATCATGCACATTGAGTGGGCTTCGGTTAGGTACTGGGGGCTTGCTCTCCGGCGAGATAGAAGCCGTCGCGTGGCAACTGATACATGAGGATTTTCGAATCCCTTCTCGACATAAAAATCAGAAACGATTTTGGTAGCCCTATCGAGCTTTCGAATTCTATTTGTGTGCCGCCAAGTACGTAATTCTGCCAGACCGTTCCAACTAGGATTTTAGGGCGGCCGGACTTGTCATCACCGGGAATTTCAAAAGGATTGTTCGGTTGGTCTACATGATGAAAAGTGGCCCAGAACCAATTTGGAATATCTTTTGTAATAATATGCAACGTTGTTAATCCATATTTCTTTCCTTGGTACTCTGCGGTGTAGTATGTGCTCTGCTTATCGGCCGGAATTTTCTGCTCTTCGAAGTCGAGCCATGCCGCCTTCACTTCTATGATTCTGGAGGAAAAACGATTTTTGGCTTCTTGCCAGCGAGAAATGCTTGCGCCGTATCTCTGCATTCCCTCTTTGCTCCATAAGCATTCCCGCCTAATAAAATCATATGTTGAGCGGTTCATTCGGGTCTCTCCGAATCCACCTGATCCGGTGTAAACGCCGTCCTCTGAAAACTGGATTTTGGCGCCGCCACCAAGCAACGCCAAGTCGTGAAACGACGGCTCTGGAAGTTTGTCGTCCAAACTGGCGACTGTCGCGGAATTGAGGAGCGTGGCAATTGTTCCGCTCGGTACCCTACCCGGGCTTTTCATCAGGCTTTGAGTTGTCTCCCCAAGGTGGAGGTTCCGATCCATCTTCTAGGAAGACCTCCGTTGCTCCGTTCCTGAAGCTCTCCCAAACCGCAGTTGTTCCAGGAGTGCCGATTGGTTTGCTGCAATCGGGTTCGCCCCGGTCAATTGACCTGTCCAAAGCAGGGTGATTGACACTGCGAACAAATCCCAAGCGTGTTTACTCGGGGCGTCCAAGGCATTCGAACGTTGTGGTTTCACCAAACAATGATTTTCTGTGGGAACATCCTGTGCTGCAGCTGTGATCGAGAATGCCGCGGCAAAAAGAATGCTCATGGCGGGAAGTGAAATACACATCTGCGGCCTCCCCCATCGCGCGCATTTGAAGATTGCGCAACCTAAATATTCAAGAAATCCGAGAGGATTGCAACTTTAGAATAAGTCGTCCTCTGGAATTGGCAGAGCCATTAAATCATGCGAAATGCTATAATTCGCGTTCTTGACTTTATTCCTATTTCCCCTTATCCTTCCCACACCCCGCTCAACGAGGGCGATTATCCGGGACTCGACAGTTGGCGGCGACGATTCTATCGGTGGGTCCGACAGGCCGGTGCTGCTCTCGTTTTCTCAATCTGCCTTGTAGGTCCCTGCTGGGGTGACCTGGGGCGGGTTAAGCCTGATTTCCGCCACGAAGCCAGATTGGCGGATTTTGATATTGCCGGTTTGCTATCCGTAGACGGCGCAGCCGACGATGTGAGATTTCTTGTATCCTTTTTCTCCGATCTGAGATTTTTTGATCTTGGTCAGGTTACCGTAAGTACGCACGTAGACTTCGGACAACGGGGCACTGGGAAGCAGAGAACCACATCACTAAAATCAGAGTTCGATTCCCAGCAAACCGTTTTGCTATCTCGCAGAGACCAGACAAGGATTCTTTCCATTCCTCAGATTGTTGCACCCAAATTATGTTGGCATCGAAATCCGAAGCCCTTTGTCGGAGTCTCCCCAATTTTTGAACGTCTGCTTAAGGCCAATGGTATCGCTAGTTTCGTCAATGGGTTCTCTGTTTGGCGGGCCTACCCACGCGCGCTGCGCGGAAAAGAGACAATTCGGTCTGTTTGCGGGCTTCGCTGGCAGCCTGCTGGCTGGCGTCAAGAGCACCGGAGGCGAAGTAAGCCGCACCGATCGCGGCGCCAGCAGCAATTATGCTGCCGAGGGTACAAAAGAACCAATAAGCGTACTCTATTCTCTGGTGGCACTTATTGTTGGCACCGTCCTGTTCACTTTCGGCATTATCAGGGCCCGGTTTTCTTCGCCATCATCGGGCTCATTTATTCGTTCGCCGTTTTTCTTTTCCTGCTCTTTATCCTTTCGCCCGCAGCGCCGTGGCCAAATAACTAGCATGAGCACCGAAGTCGAAAAGATGAATAACAAAATGTCTTTTAGGTCCACTGAGTGCCCTTCCGTTTTCTTCGGCTCTTATTGCGCCTCAGCACCCTGCTACGGCGTCACCGAAGATGTCGGGGTTATTCCTGTTGTTGTAGCGGAACTGAAACTCCGCGACGTACAGCGGCATATATTTTGCGGCTGACCTTGTGGAAGGTGCCAACGACGCCGCGCTTGAAGATGCGACCAGAAGCCTTCAATCGTGTTCGTGTGAACCGCGCCGACCACATACTGCTTGCTCGCTGTGGTTGACGCGTCTCATGCGGGATAGTTCGGCGTCAAGCTCGTCGTAGACCCGGTATTCGTCGGTCGCGAGCAGGCTTACCTTGTTGGAAACGGTTTCTCGCACGAAGCCTTCCGCGTCTTGTCACGTCGACGATGATCGCAGCACGCGGGCGACGACGTTGCCCTTGCGCTGCGACCGCACCGATGATCGGCGATTTTGCCGGATGCGTGCACCGCCGTGCCGCCATGCCTGCGCTTGTCGCCAGTGCGTGTTCTTGTCCTTGCCGCCGACGAAAGTTTCGTCGACCTCGACAATGCCGCCGAGCTTCTGCTTCCGGCTCGATCAGCGCGGCGCGGATTCTATGGCACATGGAATGCGCCGTCCCGTAGGAGCCGAAGCCCATGCATTCGCTGAATTTGGAGGGCGCTCATGCCCTTCTTGCTGGTCAGCATGAGATGCACGACGCGGAACCAGTCTCGGAGCGGCTTTTTCGTGTTCTCAAAGATCGTCCCAGCGATGACGGAAAACCGATAGCCGGTGTCGGGCGCGCATGCATAGCACTGCCACTGGAACGGCATCGGCTTGACCGTATAGACCTTCTCGTTGCCACAGCGCGGGCAATGGACGCCTTTCGGCCATCGGCGGGCCTGCAAATAGGCCTTGCACGCATCTTCGTCCGGGAACGTCGCCTCGAATTGCGCGACGGTCATCTGCGGGACGGGTTTCGGACGGCGTGCCATGGCTTTCTCCCTATCGATGGAAGGATATTCCCATGGATACCGCACTAGTCAAGTCCCGCATCACCCCGCTCAACGAGGGGCGCTTCATGAGGCGTCTTGAGGTGGAGCGGATCGACGATGTGATGCCGATACGGGGCAAGCCCCGCATCGGTGGCCGGCGGGCAACCGCCGGCGTGGCGGATACCGGGAGAGCCCGGCATCCGCCCGGGTTGGGGCCGGAGATGCGGCCTCGGGGCCTTAAGTTTCCGCCCGCCAACCCGCGTCGATGGCCTGCGGCGCGAGCCGCAAGTCTGGTGTGGCGCCTGCGCGCCGTGCCTCGCACGCACGGCCCCGGGCGGCCCTGGGGCTCCGCCCGGCTGGGTACTACGGCCTGCCTGCGAGGAGCTCGCTGACGGATGAGGTCCAAGCCCTCACCGCAAAGCGCGGCCCGGGGCCGGTTGCCGTCTCAAGGAGGCGGTGGCGATCGCCACCAGTGGAGCGCCGAGAGGCGAGCGCGCTGACAGTCTCGGCGCGCGCCATCGCCGCAAGGCATGGCATCTGGATGCGCCTGTCGGCGCTCCGCTCCCCTCATTTTGCGCGGGGAGCAAGACGGAAAAGGGCGCGCCCGGCGCCCGAAATTTCAAACCCCTGGGCGGCTGCCGCGCGTCTGCACGCCCGGCCGCGATCCCGTCAGCAAGCTGTGGACGGCGCAACGCGGCTGTCGCTTGGGTGCGCTATCCTCACCATCCCGACCTGCCGGCTTCGAATCTCCCGCAACCTGCAAAAATCCGCCGATGCCGAAAGCGACCTGATGGCCATCCTGCACGGCTTCTCCGTCCCCGATTTTCTCGATTCGCTGCTCAGCCTGTTCGGCGCGTTCGTGCTGGCGACGCTGATCGGCGCGGAGCGGCAGTACCGGCAGCGCTCGGGGGGCTTGCGCACCAACGTGCTGGTCGCGGTCGGCGCCGCGGCCTTCGTCGACATCGGCATGCACCTCAACGGCAATCCCGGCGCCGTGCAGGTGGTGTCCTACGTGGTCTCCGGCATCGGCTTTCTCGGCGCCGGCGTGATCATGAAGGAGGGCAAGAACGTCTGGGGGCTCAACACCGCGGCGACGCTGTGGTGCTCGGCCGCGGTCGGCGCCTGCGCGGGGGCGGACCTGGTGTTCGAGGCGGTGGCGCTCACGGTGTTCGTGCTCGCCGGCAACACGCTGCTGCGGCCGCTGGTCAATGCGCTCAACCGCGCGCCGATCGACGAGCGCACCACCGAAGCCACCTACGAGGTGCGGGCCTCGACCGACACCGATCACCTGGAAGAGGCGCGCGACCTCCTGGAGACGCAGCTCGAGGCGACCAAGCATCCGGTGCGCGAGGTTGCGGTTGTGGCGCGCGAGCCCGATGCGGTGGAGCTCGTCGCGACGCTGGTCGCCACCACGGCCGATCCGGCCGAACTCGACAAGGTCGTCAAGCGGCTGGGCGAGGCGGCGTTCATCACCCATGCAAGCTGGACGGTGCGCTCGCCGGAGTAAGCGCGGCGCGCGGAGCTTGCGCGCGCGACGTGGTGGCGATCGCGCCGGCGAAGCAAAAAATTATCCAAGCGCGGCATGTTGTGCCGGCGCGTTGCATCCCTGCCGCACCATTCAACCATCATTTTACACTTCGGGCGTATATGTGGCGGCCTGACAGAGCGCAGACTCTGGGGGCGGGGACAGGGGAATTTCGGAAAAATGGGCAGGTCGGGTCGTTGCCGACGTGATTTCGTCGCATCTTGCCGTTATGGCGGGCGTCGTGCTTGCAATATTCGCCGTCGTTACGGCATCGGCGCAATCGAATCTCGACGCCGGCAAGTCGCCGGCGCAGTTGTTCGCGAGCGGCTGCAGCGGGTGTCACCACACCCCGCAGGAGGTGGCGCATGCCGGCCGCGACTTCCTGCTCGAGCATTACACCACCGGACCGTATCAGGCCGACGCCATGGCGGCGTATCTCGATACGCTGCGCAGCGCACCGGCCCGCCCCGCCAAGCCGCGGCGGTCTCCAAGCGCGGAGGCAGACGTGGTTGAAGTGGATTCGACCGGCAGCATCGCCGCCGAGCCCGCAGCCGCGACGACGGAGGTGCCGGTTCCTTTGGAGCCGGTTCCTCTGGATATCGACGAGTAATCGCATCGGGGGGCAGCGAGACGCCCGCTCGGCGTTGCTGATCCGGATGAAGCGCGCCGAAATTCGAGGTAGACTGCGCGGGTCGACCTCAAGCCGGGTGGTGTCATGTCGTTCTGGAAATCCCTGTTCGGTGGCGGCTCGGCCGCGAGCGCGCCCAAGGCCAGCGATCCGGTCGAATACAACGGCTTTACCATTCGCGCCGCGCCCTTCAAGGAGGGCGCGAACTATCAGACCGCCGGCACCATCGAGAAGGAGGTCGGCGGCGTGCGCAAGGAACACCGCTTCATCCGCGCCGACAGCCACCCGGGTTACGACGATGCCGTCACCTTCACGCTCAGCAAGGCGCGGCAGATGATCGACCAGATGGGCGAACGGCTGTTTGATTGAGCGCGACCACGGGACCGGAAAATTGCGTGCGCGGAGTGTGTGTGTCAGCCCTCCGGCCGTATTCCAAATGTCTCCTCGAACCGCTTCGCATAGACCGGCCAGACCTGCGGATTGACGATGCGCGGCGGGCGCTTGCCGTCGAGCGCCATGATCAGTTGCTCGGCGGCGAACTTGCCCATGTTGGCGCGCGCCTCGCGGGTGACGCCGGCGGTGTGCGGGCTCGCGATCACGTTGTCGAATGCGAGCAATGGGTGGTCCTGCGGCGGCGGCTCTTTGTCCCACACGTCGACGCCGGCGCCCGCGATCGCCTTTGACCGCAGCGCGTCGGCAAGCGCAACCTCGTCGTGAACAAAGCCGCGCGCCGTGGTGATGAAATAGGCGTGGGGCTGCATCAGCCCAAATTCGCGGGCTCCGATCATGCGGCGCGTGGTGTCGTCGAGCGGGCAGTTGATCGAGACGAAGTCGGCGCGGCGCAGCAGTTCGTCGAGCGTCACTTTCGTCGCGCCGCGCTCGGTGATCGCGGCCTCGTCGAGATAGGGGTCGCAGGCGATCACCTGCATGTTGAGCAAGCCTCCGCACAGCGCGGAGATGCGCCGCCCAACATTGCCGAGCCCGACGATGCCGATGGTGCGGCCGGCGACGTCGTTGCCCATGAAGGCCAGCCGGTCGTGCAGCCGGCCGCCGCGCATCGCGTGGTTAGTCTGGACGATCTGCTTCGACAGCGCGAGCACCATCGCCACCACGTGGGTCGCCACCGCCTCGGCATTGCCGCCGGTCTGGTTGACGACGAGGACGCCGGCCTCGGTGCAGTCCTTGACGTTGACGGTATCGAAGCCCGCCCCGTTGGTCGAGACGATCAACAGGTTCGGCATGCGGGCGAGGAGGTCGCGCTGGGCGTGGAATCTGGGCTGGAGCTCGTCCCGCGCCGAGCCGATCTGGTAGGCGTGCGCAGCCTTGATGATGGGTTCGGCCACGTCGTCGGGCGTCTCGTTCTCGAGCTTGTCGAGCCTGATTTCCGGGCGCGTCGCGATGATATCGAGATAGCAGGCGTGGGCGAGGTGGCGCACGTAGAACACCCGCTTGACGTTGTCTTTCATGATTTGTGGGTCCCCGGTCAGCCGTCGCGACGAGGTTTGTCGCCCGGTCATCGGATGCCAGTCCGCCCGGCGCGGGTCAACAGGGCACACCTGACGGCGGATACCGGGATTCGGTCGCAAGCGGATCGCCCGTTAACCGATCATTAACTGCCAAATGCGCCTAATCGGGGTTAACGCCCGGTAAGAATCGCCGTCTTTTTGAGGTCCGCCTTGACCAGCGCGAATGCCGTTCAGTCGCGACAATCCATCCGCTTCCGGGGCCGCTCCTTCGTGGCCTTTGTGCTGGCACCGTCGCCGCCGGTCGACGGCTGGCTGCACGAGCTGGACCGGTGGCTCAAGACGTCGCCCGATTTCTTCACCGGGCGGCCGACCATCCTTGACCTTGCGGCCATTCCTCCTGATCAGGCCGAGATAGCCGGACTGGTCGCGACCCTGGGTGAGCGCGGCATTCGCGTTCTGGGTTGTGAAGGCATTGACGAAGCCTGCCTCGGGCCGTCATTGCCGCCGCTGATGAAGGGTGGCCGTCAGGCCGCCGGCGTCGGGCCGGGCGAGCAGGCGGCCGGTGCGCCCTCCGGGGACGCCGAGGCGACCGGCAAGCGCGGCGAGCCGACGTCGCTTCTGGTCGAAAATCCGATCCGATCGGGCCAGTCGGTGGTTTTTCCCTATGGCGACATCACCGTACTGGGTGCGGTTTCGTCCGGCGCCGAAGTGGTCGCCTCCGGATCGATCCACATTTACGGGACGCTGCGCGGGCGGGCCATGGCGGGGGCCATGGGCAACAACGTCAAGGCGCGGGTGTTCTGCAGCCGGAACGAAGCCGAGCTCATCGCGATCGACGGCTACTATCGCACCGCGGAGGACATGGCGCCCGAACTGCGTGGCCGGCCGGTCCAATGCTGGCTCAATGACCGCGTCCTGCAGATCACAGGACTGGATTAGGGGCAGGAGATCGAAATGGCGAAGGTACTCGTCGTCACGTCCGGCAAAGGGGGCGTCGGCAAGACGACCACGACTGCCGCACTCGGCGCTGCGCTGGCGCAGGCGGGACAGAAGGTCGTCGTGGTCGATTTCGACGTCGGCCTGCGCAACCTCGACCTGGTGATGGGGGCGGAGCGCCGCGTGGTGTTTGACCTCATCAATGTGGTGCAGGGCACCGCCAAGCTTTCGCAGGCGCTGATCAAGGACAAGCGGATCGAGACGCTGCACCTCCTGCCGGCCTCGCAGACGCGCGACAAGGATGCGTTGACCGAAGCCGGCGTCGCCAGCGTCATTCGCGAGCTGCGCGGCAAGTTCGACTGGGTGATCTGCGACAGTCCCGCGGGGATCGAGCGCGGCGCGACCCTCGCAATGCGCTTCGCCGACGCGGCCGTGATCGTCACCAATCCGGAAGTTTCGTCGGTACGCGACTCCGACCGCATCATCGGGCTGCTCGATTCCAAGACCGAGATGGCTGAGAAAGGTGGACGCGTCGACAAGCATATCCTGATCACCCGCTACGATGCGGCGCGCGCCTCACGCGGCGAGATGCTCAGCATCGAGGATGTGCTCGATATCCTATCCACGCCGCTCCTCGGCATCATCCCGGAGAGCCAGGAGGTGCTGCGCGCCTCCAACATCGGCCAGCCGGTGACCGTGAGCGGTGCGACGAGCGCGCCGGGCCGCGCTTATCTCGACGCCGCGCGCCGGCTGATGGGCGAGACGTTGCCGATGTCGATCCCGACCGAGCGGGTGCGCTTCTTCGACAAGCTGTTTGGACGGAGAGCGGCATGAGCCTGTTCAATCTGTTTCGGCGGCAAAGTTCGGCGCCGGTCGCGCGCGAGCGGCTGCAGATTCTGCTGGCGCACGAGCGCGCGACGCGCGGGCAACCTGACCTGCTCGCCGTGCTGCGGGAGGAAATCATCGCCGCCATCGGCAAGCATGTCTCGATCAATCAGGACAACGTGGTGGTGCGTATGGACCGCGGTTCGACGGTGTCGACCCTGGAGATCGACGTCGAGTTGCCCAATTCGGCGCAGGCAAGGATTGCGGTGGGATACTGACGATACCGCTCGGCGGCGAGCTTGAGGGCAGCACATGGCCGAGCCGTCACGTCCTGCCCGGTTGTGGTACCAGAGCTTCGTCCACCCGGTCGAGCAGGCGCCGTATATCGAACGGCTTGCAAAATCTATTGGACGCCATCGCCGGTCCAGGCAACCGGTTCGAGGTCCATGGCCTCGATCCGCCGGACCATCTGTTTCACCCGCTGACGGAATTTCGCTGCGCCGCGCAGACCATCCGCAACGCGCTTGAGGCCGAGCGCGGCGGCTGCGACGCATTCGTGATCGGCCATTTCCAGGAGCCGGGGCTGCTGGAAATTCGCGGTGCGCTCGACATTCCAGTGATCGGGCTGGGCGAGGCCACCATGCTCGCAGCATTGAGCATGGGGCGCCGGATCGGTCTCGTGACCATCGATCCGGTGTTCATCGAATGGCACGAGCGCCAAGTGCGGGCCTACGGCCTCGAGCAACGCGTCGCCGGTGTGCGCGCGATTCAGATGGATCTGCCGGGCTTTATGCGCGCCTTCACGGACGACGCCAGCTATGCCCAGGCCCGCGCCAATTTCGTCGAGCAGGTTCGCCCGCTGGTCGCGGCCGGCGCCGAGGTCATCATCCCGGCGGGCGGACTGCCGATGCTGCTGTTCGCGCGCGAGTGCCCGTTTCTGATCGACGGCGCGCTGGTGCTCAACGGCATCGCGGTGGTGGCAAAGGCCACCGAGATGGCGCTGGCGCTGCACCGCCTCACCGGTTCGGTGGTCAGCCGCCGCGGCACCTACGCCAAAGCGTCGGCTGCGTGCATCGCGGAGTTTCTCGGCTCCCGCTGGTGAATGATGGTTTCGTGACGGACGCTACTTCCCGCCCGACCGGCGCAAACTCTTGATCGGTATCGGCGCGAGACCCGACCGCTCGGCGATCTCCTGGTCCTGCTGCTCGATAATCGCACGCGCGGGCTCATCGGCATCGAGGCCACCCAACACCGTGCTTGGAACCCTGCGATTGGAGCGTTGCGAGCCGTCCTCATAAAGCACGTCGAACAGCACGAATTCGGTACGCGTTCCCGGTTTCTTCGCCATGACTATTAACCCTGTCGCACTGCGGATGTGCCCCCGCGTCCGCACGATTGGAAACAAAAACCCGGCGCACGCGCGCCGGGTTCCCTCATCAACCCGATGGTTGCCCGCGATATAACGGTGCGATCGCCCGATGGCAATGGTTGGGGACCGGCGGAAGTGATGCCGTGGTATGCGGATCGGCCGATTGAAGCCGGTGTTTGCCGGGCTATTCGAGGCCTTCGACGATCCGCAGATCGCGTTCCGCCGCCTTGCCGAACACCTTCAAAGCCGCCTGGTAGCCTTCGCCATCGTGGGTGGCAATGGCCTGAGCGACGCTGTCGAATTCGATGATGACGACGCGCTGGGCGACACCGGCCTCGTACGCCTTGGCGGCATCGGCGCGGGCCAGAAAGCGCCCGCCGCCCGCGGCGATCGCCGGACCGGCGAGCTTGGCGTAGCCCGCCAGGGCATCCGGATTCGAAACCGACCGATAGGACGACACCCAATACGCCTTGGCCATTCGTGATCTCCCTCAACAGATTTCTGTCCGCCCGTTACTTGGGATAGCGCGAACTTAGCCGAATGCCGACGAAATCACAGCCCGTTGCTGAGCGAGATTCTATCGCCGCGCCCGGTCGCTTTTGGGCGATTACCGTCGCGCTCATCCCGGCGGGTACTGGCGGAAATACTCCGCGTCGCGCGGCATTTGTTTCCAGTCCGCGTTGCTCGGCCAGCCGAAATGCCGGCTCGACATGTCCGATCCGTAGCGCACGCGGAAGAGCAGCGTGCGGGCTGGCCCGTTGATATATTCGTGTAGTTCACCGGGCGGATGCACCACGAATGCGCCCGGCACGATATCGACCGTTTCGTTCGGCGTGCGCATCTTGCCGCCGCCGGAAAAGCAGAAATAAATTTCGGTAGCGTCCGGGTGGCAATGGTTCGGGCTGATCTGCCCCGGCTCCCAGCATGCGACCGTAACGTCGCCTTCGCGGACCTCGCCGAGCACCTTCTCGACGTGCTTCTTCGGGTCCCACTCCTGCTCCGCAAGTAGACTGAAAACCTGCATGGGCGAACCTCCGCCCGCGAGATTAGACCTCCGCGGTGGCTCCGAACAAGATCGCGGAGAAACCTGCGCGACCCTGAACCTCCACGCTAATCTGCGGCGACTGCCACGACCAGAGCGAACAGGACCGACGCTGCGGCCAGTGCGAGAATGATCTCAAGAGGGATGACCATGGAGTCCGTCGGCTGAGCAAGCCGCAATCAGGAGAGAGAATCGGTGAGATTCGCGGATGCTGATACCGCAAAGCCGGTGTCACACTCACGACAATCGTCGCTCGATTTCGCAGGGCGGACGCTTTTCTGAGGGGCGTCCGGGCGACGAGCGATCTGGAGCTTGATTTATTTGAATTTGCATCCTCGTACCGTGTCCGAAAAGCGACAGAGTCCAAATTTTTGCGCGGCGGTCTTGCCTATCATAATAGCTGCGAAATCGGCTGCTACACGAGACGCACGGGCATCGGGGATGCACGTGGATGATGGGGTGATCATCGGTGGGGTGGTGCGATGCGTGAATTGCTCGAGCGGGAGACTCCCGATACTGAGCCGTATCATGAATGGCTGGCGGTATTAGGGTCCATCATCGTCGTGGCCGTCGGGCTGACGGTCCTGCTTTCGCAGGGCATCCTGTCCTGAGGCGGCGGTCGGCGAGATGAGTTTGGTAGGATCGGCCGCGCGCGCGGCCGAGCAACTCGCGGCTCAATGAGCCGCCGGGTGTTGACGCTGATAAGCCGGGCAGTCCGCAAGCGGACGCTGCCTCTTGGCACGGCGGTGTCCGCGCGATTTATCGCACCGGCGCGAAATACTTCTTGTCCAGCATCACATGCACGCCCTTGTTGCCGTTGACCACCTGCGTGATGCGCAGGTCGGCGGCGAGGCTGCACAGCGTATAGGCCTGGTAGCGGTCGAGCCCTGCGCGCGCGCCAAGCAGGTCGATCATGGTGCGAAGCGCGATCACCACGCAATCGTCGAGGTCGGGATCGAACGCCATGGTGATCATGTGGGTCGGCGTCTCGGCCATCGGCCATTCGAGGCTCATGTCGTCGCGCACCGTGAGCCGGAAGGTGCCGGTCAGGCCGGTCTCGACCGCATTGATCGAAACCTCGCCATCGCCTTGCGCGCCGTGGCCATCGCCGGCAGAGAACAGCGCGCCCGGAACGAAGATCGGCAGGTAGAGCGTGGTGCCGGCGACGAGTTCCTTGTTGTCGAGATTGCCGCCGTTCTTGCGCGGCGGCGCGGTGGAGATCGCGCCCCAGGCAATGGGCGGCGCGGTGCCCATCACGCCGAAGAACGCGCCCCACGGCACCTCCTGGCCCCATGGCAGCTTCCAGACGTTGCGCGCACGATCGAGCACGATGTGGATCACGCGCTGCTCGGCGAAATCGTAAGGTAGCGCGCCGGCGAGCGGCCGCACCGCGTGATAGCCCCAATCGTAGAACGGCTCGATCGTCTCGATGTCGACTTGCAGCACTTGGCCGGGCTTGGCGCCGCGCACGGCGACCGGACCGGTCAGCATGTGCGGCCCGTGCCTGGGCGCAATCTTTGCGTGAATCGCCGGCAGGGCAGGCGGAATCTTGAGCGGCGGAGCGGGCATCAGCTCGCGTGCGCCCGACACCGACGAGATCGTCACGCGTTCGCCGCTGTCGATGGTGAGTTGCGGCGCCAGGCTGCCGTCGAAATAGCCCCAGTGCACGGTTTCGGGCGAAGGTTCGAGGTGGCGGGCATTCATGCTGTGCTCCGGTGCAATGTCTGAAAGGTCCCGTTCAAAGCGCGGCGACGGTTGCGACCTCGACGAGAAAGGGCTCGCCCACCAGCCGGTCGACCATCAGCAGGGTGTTCGGCGGATATGCGCCGCCTGGAAAGAAACGGGGAAACGCACCGAGACGGAACTTCATGAACTTCGGGACGTCCTGCGAGTGCACCAGATACGTGGTGAATTCCACCACATTGGCGAAACTCGCGCCCTGGGATTTGAGCGCCGCTTCGATGTTGGCGAAGACTTGCCGGCACTGTGCGTCGAAGTCGTCGGCACCGACGACAGCCCCGCCCTTGTCGGTTGCGAGCTGCCCGGCGATGAATAGAAATTCCGACGCCTTGACCCGCGCGATCTGCGAATATTGCCCGAGCGGCTGACCGAGCACGTCGGGATTGAGCATCTTGATGTCAGGCATGATGGAATCCCTTCGTCCGCCAAGGTGCACAGGTCCCGAGCGAGCCCTTTGTAGCGCGCTTTCAGGCTGATTGGATACCGGAAGGGCCCTCCCACCTTGGCGTCCTTGGCGATCCTTGGCGATCCGGCGGACTAGGCGGCGTCGGTGCCGGCTCCATCGACGTCGGCTTTGAGCCGCCGCAGCATTCGCCGCAGAGCCGCGACGTCAGCCTCAAGCCGATGGACCCGGTCGGTCAGTTCGGCGACATCGGCTGGGCCGGATTTGTCCTGTACGACGTCGGAAAATGACACGCCTACGTCCATACCGTGACGTCGCTCGACCTTCGCGCGCAAGATTTGCTCCTTCTGCGCGATGTAGAGTTCGAAACTGTCGGGAATCGAAATGGCGTCGGAGAATTGAAGGCGTGCGCCACTTTCGGATAGATCCCGGATCAGGCAATCCACCACGGTGCGGCGATTGTTGAAATAGATGCAGCCGCGCAGGAAGCTCTTCTGTCGCACCGCTCGACGTCGTTCGCTCATGCCGGTATCTCGTGGCCGATGAGTTTTGTGGCCGATGAATTCTGCGCAGCAGAGCTTAGCCACGGTGAATTAAGGATTGATTTACTTGCGGTCAGCCCGGCGCCAAGAGTGCGTTTGGGTTGCTTCGCGCGATCGCGGTTCCATCTTTCGCGACATCTGTCGCCACAACCGCGAGCTTGACCGGCGACCGGCAAGCAAGGAATGTCCGCGCGCCATGGATGCACCCCGAACCCGTTCGGCTCACGCGGAGATTGCAACCGCGACCGCGGTCGATTCCGCGATTGCCTGGCGGCGCTTGGCCGTTGCGGTTGTGCTTGGCACTATCGGCAGTGTCGGCATGTGGTCGATGCCGGTCACGTTGCCGGCAGTGCAGGCCGATTTCGGCGTCGCACGCGGGGACGCTTCGCTGCCCTTTACGCTGGCGATGATGGGATTTGCTGTCGGCGGCGTCGTGATGGGCCGCCTGTCGGACCGGTTCGGCATCCTGGCGCCGGTCATCTGCGGGATGACATCGCTGTGCATCGGCTATCTCGCCGCCGGCCTCGCGCACAGTCTTACGCTGTTTGCGCTTGCGCACATTTTCATTGGCCTTGGCGCATCGGCGACGTTCGGGCCGCTGATGGCCGACATGTCGCGCTGGTTCCGGCGCTGGCGCGGTATCGCGGTGGCGATCGTCTCGAGCGGCAACTATCTCGCAGGTACGATCTGGCCGCCGCTGTTGCAGCACGGAATCGCCGCCGAAGGCTGGCGCACGACGCATATCGCGGTCGGGATATTCTGCGTCTTCGCCATGCTGCCGTTCCTGCCCGTGCTGCGGCGCCGCGCGCCATTCGGGGAGGCCGCCGCCGGAGCCGTGATGGAGGCCACCCCACCGGCGCTCGGCATTTCACCGAACGCGCTGATGGCGCTTTTGTGTCTCGCCGGTCTTGCATGCTGCGTGGCGATGGCGATGCCCCAGGTCCATATCGTCGCCTATTGCGGCGACCTCGGCTACGGCGTCGCGCGCGGTGCCGAGATGCTGGCGCTGATGCTCGCCTTTGGCATCGTGAGCCGGGTCTCATCGGGCTTCGTGGCGGATCGTATCGGCGGCGTGGCGACGCTGCTGATTGGATCGGTGCTGCAGGGCCTGGCACTGTTGCTCTACATTTTCTTCGACGGGCTGATCTCGCTTTATGTGATCTCCGCGCTGTTCGGACTGTTCCAGGGCGGTATCGTGCCGATGTATGCGATCATCGTGCGGCAATACTTCCCGCCGCAGGAGGTGGGCGTGCGGGTCGGCATCGTGCTGATGGCGACCCTGTTCGGGATGGCATTCGGCGGTTGGATGAGCGGCGTGATCTTCGATTTTACCGGCTCCTACCAGGCGGCCTTCCTCAATGGCCTCGCCTGGAACCTGCTCAATGCGTCGATCGTCTTGTGGCTGCTGATGCGGCCGGGCCGTCGTACTGCGCCCGCGTGAGCGACGTGCACGAACCGGCCGCTTGTCGTCACGGTTTTGGTTTGTAGTCTTCCGGCGGCTTGTTCGCGATCTTGATCAGGAACTCGGCATCCTTGCGGTCCTTCTTGAGGAACGCGGCGAATTCCGCCGTCGTGCCCGCCGCCGGCAGCACAGCTTGCTTTTCCAGGTACTCGACGAATTTCGGCTCGCGATAGAGCTTCACGAATTCGGCGTTGAGCCGGTCCACGACCGCCTGCGGGGTGCCTTTTGGCGCGGCGAGGCCCCACCAGCCGAACGGCGGAAAATCGATCCCCGCCTCGGCAAGGGTCGGCACGTCCGGCACGAGTTTCGAGCGGCGTGCCGCGGCGATGGCAAGGGGTTTGATCTTCCCGGTCGAGATAAGGCCGAGGAAATTGCCGAGCCCCATCTTGGCGATCTGCAACTCGCCGGCGACCAGCGCCTGCGCGATCGGTCCGCCGCCGCGATAGGGGATACCGACGATGTTGACGTTCCAACCCTGATTCATCCACTTGAGGAACAGCTCGGGGTTGGAGCCTGGTCCGAGCGTGCCGTAGTTGAGCGCGGCCGGATGCGATTGCGCATAGGTCTTGAGCTCGGCTGCGGTGCTCACATTGAGCGAGCTCGACACGAACAGCGCTTCCACCAGCAGGTAGAGATTGGTGATGAGCGCGAAATCCTTCTCCGCGTCGTACGGCAGCTTGTTGAATATCAGCGGATTGATCGACATCGTGTTGTGGTTGACGAGACAGATCGTGTAGCCGTCCGGCGCCGCCTGCGTGCAGGCCTGCGCGGCCGGAATGCCGCTCGCGCCGCCCCTGTTTTCGATCACGAAGGATTGCCCGAGGCGTGGCGCGAGCTCGGCGGCAGTCGCGCGCATGATCACGTCGGTCACGCTGCCGGCGGCGATCGGCACGATCACCCGGATCGGGCGGTCGGGATAACTCTGGGCGTTGGCGTTGAACGCCCAGAGTAATGTGCATGCAACGACGATGGGCGCGGCAAGGCTTGGCCGCGCGCGAAAAAGCCACGTCATGACGTTTCCTCTTGTTTCTTATGAGCAGAGCGGCGTTGAGCAGGGCTACTTGAGCTGGTCGGCGACCTTGTCGAGACCGGCCTTGACGCAGGCTTCGTCCTTCTCGCCGCCCGGGGCTCCGGAGGCACCAACCGCGGCGATCACGTCGTCGCCGACCTTGATCGGCAGGGCGCCGCGTCCGCTGGTGAAGCCGGCGAGATATTGCAGGCTCAGCGTCGGGTCTTTTTTGATCCGTTCATCCATGGCGCCTGAAGGGATGCGGAAAGTGCGCGCGGTGTAGGCCTTGCGGAAGCTGTTCTCCATGGTGTGCGGCCCGGTATTATCGCCCCGCACCTGCAGAATGACCTCTCCATTGCGGCCGACGACCGTCACGGACACCTGGTAGCCGTTCGCTTTGCAGGTCGCCATCGTGGTTTCGGCGATCGTCATCGCCAGGTTTGCCGGCAGATCCTTGCGGGTAAGCAATTGCGCATTTGCGGACGAAACCAGCACGCAGGCCAAGCCAACGCCGCCAAGCCGATACAACATCGCAGACATGATGAAAGCCTCCCTGATTGTTGACGGCCGCATTATTCGGTTGCGGCCAGATCGCAAGCCTAGCGCATTTTCGCTCGGTTGGTATGGGCCCGGCGGCCGGGTGCCGAAATTTTCTGTTCCGCGCCCCGATGTGGTATCTGCCGACGATGGATGAGGTCGGGATGCAATTGAACACAGCGAGGCCAAGGGCGGAATGCTGCCTGCGGACGCGGAGGCGTCCGCGGTGATCCGCATCGGTATCGTTGGCTGCAATTACGGCAAGTCCGTTTTGCTGCCAGCCTTTCGGCGCGATCCGCGCTGCGAGGTCGTAGCGCTGGCCGGCACCGATGCGGTACGCGCCGCTGCGGCCGCTCACGAGGCGAATGTCGCGCGGGGACTAGGCGACTGGAAAGCGCTGGTCGACGATCCGTCGGTCGATGCCGTCGCCATCGCGGTTCCGCCGGATCTGCAGCCCGCGGTCACACTGCGCGCGCTGGAGCGTGGCAAGCCGGTATTCGTGGAAAAGCCGCTGGCCGCCGATCTTGCCGGCGCGCAGGCCGTGCTTGATGGCGCGCAGAAGGCGGGCCGTCCCGGCATGATCGACTTCAATTTTCCGGAACTTGCCACCTGGCGGCGCGCTCAGGCGATGCTTGCGGGAGGTGAGATCGGAGTGTTGCGTCATGTCGTCGTCACCTGGAATGTGGAGAACCAAGCGACGCGCTTGCGCCTCAAGAGCTGGAAGACCAGTGGCGAAAATAGCGGCGGCGGGCTGCTCGGCAACTTCGTCAGCCATTGCCTCTATTATCTCGAATGGTTTTGCGGTCCGATCGCGGGCCTCACCGGACGGGTATTTTCGTTGCCCGGCGCCGCCGATCGGGAGAGCAGTATGACGCTGGCGCTTGGCTTTGCATCGGGTGCCGGCGGCAGCCTGCAGATGAGTTGTGCGTCTTTTCTCGGCTCCGGCCACCGCATCGAGTTCTATGGCGACGATGGCACGCTCGTGCTCGCTAATCGCACAGCCGACTATTTCCGAGGCTTCGAGCTCAGTCACGCCCGGCGCACGGACAGCGTGTTACAGCCTGTCGAAATCGGCGAGGAGGATGTCGACCAAACGGGCGATTCCCGTATTGCGCCGGTGGCGCGGTTGGTCAGCCGTTTTCTTGATGCTTGCGAAGGCGGCGGGACCGCGTCACCTGGTCTTGCCGAAGGCCATCGCGTGCAGGTCTTGATCGACGCCGCGCGTCGGGCACATGCCACCGGACGCTGGATCGAGACGGCAGGCGGGCGGGGAGGGCGGACGGTGAGCGCGCGGCACATCTCTAGTGACCGGAGGGTCCGGTTTCATCGGCTCCGCGCTGGTGAAGGCGCTGCTGCGGGCGGGCGAGTCGGTTCGGGTGTTCGACGATAATTCCCGTGGCGCGCCGCGACGGCTCGCTGATGTCGAGGGGGATATCGAATTCGTGCGGGGCGACATTCGCGACGCAGCCGCGGTCAATGCGGCGGTGCGTGGCATCGACGAGGTGCATCATCTCGCCTATGTGAATGGCACCGCGACGTTTTATAGCGCGCCGGAACTCGTGCTCGACGTCGGCGTGAAGGGCATGGTCAACGTGATCGATGCCTGTCGCCACCACGGGGTCGGCCGTTTGGTGCTGGCGTCGAGTTCGGAAGTCTACCAGTCGCCGCCGCACGTGCCGACTGCGGAAGACGCGCCGCTTGTCGTGCCCGACCCACACAATCCGCGGCTCTCCTACGGCGCCGGCAAGATCATCAGCGAGGTGATGGCGATCAATTTCGGCCGCAAGTATTTCGACCGCGTGCTGATCTTCCGCCCGCACAACGTCTACGGCCCCGATATGGGGTTCGAGCACGTCATCCCGCAGTTCGCGGTACGGCTCAAGCGCGCGGCCGATGCGCATCCTTCCGGAACATTGCCGTTTCCAATTCAAGGCGGCGGCGCCGAAACTCGCAGCTTCTGTCACGTCGACGATCTCGTCGCCGGCGTCATGGTGATGCGTGAGAGGGGCGAACACCTCGGCATCTACCACATCGGCACGACGGAGGAGATCAGCATCGCCGACCTAGCCAAGCGAATGGCGGCAATCGCGGGCCGTGAGATCGTACTCGAAACGTCGCCGGTCCTCGCCGGCAGCACGCCGCGCCGCTGCCCCGATATTTCGAAACTTGCCGCCCTCGGTTACAGGCCGCGGGTGCGGCTCGACGACGGGCTGCCACCGTCACTCAAATGGTACTGGGACCATGAGCGCGAGGCGCCGGCGGCCTGAGGTTGCCTTCAGCGGACAAGGAGATCGCATTGTATCCAGAGAAAGTCGCGCGTGCCGCGGGCACCGGAGCGAGCGTTCCGATTGAGTGCTGCCAGATTTGCGGACACGCGCCGTTGGAGACCGTGCTGTCGCTCGGCTACATGCCGCCGGTCAACCAGATGGTGCCGATCGGACAGGTGCCGCGGCAGCAGCCGTGGTTCCCGACCGACCTGCTCTATTGCGCCAAGTGCGAACTGGTGCAGCTTGGGCTCGCGGTCGATCCCGTCATCATCTTCCCGCCGGAATATCCCTACACCAGCGGCACCACCAAGCTGCTGCGCGACAATTTCGCCGATCTCTGCGCCGAATCCGGTGCGCTGCTCAAGCTCACGCCTGATGACCTCGTCATCGATATCGGCTCGAATGACGGCACGCTGTTGTCGAACTTCCAGAAAGCCGGCTACCGCGTGCTCGGCATCGAGCCGACCGAAGTCGGCAAGATCGCCGCCGGCCGCGGCATCCCGACGCTGATCCGCTACTTCACGCCGGCCGTGGCGGCGGAGGTTAGAGCGGGAGCACGGGCCGGCGCGCGTGGTGACGGCGGCAAACTGCTTTGCCCATATCGAGGATGTGCACGCGATCGTCGAAGGCATTCTCGACCTGCTCGCGCCAAACGGGGTGTTCATCTCCGAGTCGCACTATCTGATCGGGCTGCTCGATACCTTCCAGTACGACACCGTCTATCACGAGCATCTGCGCTATTATTCGCTCGCGAGCCTCTCGCATCTGCTGGAGATGCACGGGCTGGAGGTATTTCACGCCCGGCCGATCCCGTCGCACGGCGGTTCGATTCGCGTCTACGCAGCGCGCAAGGGCGTGATGCCGGTGAATGGCAGCGTTGAGACGATGCTCGCGGCGGAGCCGCATGGCGATGCGATGCGCGCGCGGCTCAAGACGTTCCGCAACGACGTGCTGCTCTCCAAGCTGCGGCTGCTCTCGCTCATCCGCGACTACAAGGAGAAGGGCCTGCGCATCTGCGGCATCAGCGCGCCGTCACGCGCGTCGACATTGTTCAACTATGTCGGGCTCGATGACGGCATCATCGACTACGTCTGCGAGATCGCGGGCTCGCTCAAGATCGGCAAATGCATGCCGGGAACGGCTATTCCGGTGGTCGAGGAGAGCCGGTTGTTCACGGACCAGCCCGAGGTCGCGATCATCTTTTCCTGGCATATCGCCGACGAACTCGCGCCCAAGCTGCGCGCCAAAGGCTACCGCGGCAAGCTGGTGACGCCGCTGCCGGTTCCACGCGAGCTTTAGCGTCGTTCGGACGAGGCCGGTGTCATTGGCATATTGTGGGGATTGGGCTATCAGAGGTTCCGCTTGTGCGTGGCGTTTTGGCGAGTCCTGGAGTGCGAATCCTGGAGTGTATGCGTGAATTTTGCCGGCTCTGATCGAACCGCCGCGGCGGAACTAACGCCGCAGAGTGCGGACCTCACGGTAGTCGGCGGCGGCGGCCACGTCGGCATTCCGCTGGTGCTGGCATTCGCCGAGGCCGGTTTCTGCGTCAACGTCAACGACATTAATCGCGATGTGCTCGAGACGCTCAAGTCGGGCAGGCTGCCGTTCATCGAGGACGGTGGCGAGGCGGTGCTCGCGCAAGCGTTGCGGCAACAGCGCCTGGTATTCAGCGATGCGCCGGCGGGAATCTCCACGCGCGGGCCCGTCATCATCACCATCGGCACGCCGATCGACGAGTTCCTCAATCCGACCCGCGAGGTCGTGCAGGATTGCATCGACGATCTCCTGCCGCATCTTGTCGATGGCCAGCTCCTGGTGCTGCGCTCGACGGTGTTTCCCGGCACGACCGACTGGGTCGATGGCTATGTCAAGCGCAAGGGCCGCACGCTCAAGATCGCGTTTTGTCCCGAGCGCGTGGTGCAGGGCAACGGCATCCGCGAACTGAAGGAGATGCCGCAGATCGTCAGCGGCACGTCGCCGGAGGCGGAGCAAGAGGCATCAAAGCTGTTTTCCGCGATCGCGCCTGAGCTTGTCGTCGTGACGCCGCGCGAGGCGGAGTTCGCCAAGCTGTTCAATAACGCCTATCGCTATATCGAATTCGCGGCCGCGAATCAGTTCTACCTCATCGCGAAATCTGCCGGTGTGGACTATCGGCGCGTCCTCGACGCGATGAAGCACAATTATCCTCGTGCCCGCAGCATTCCGACACCGGGGCTGGCCGCCGGCCCCTGTCTGTTCAAGGATACCATGCAGCTTGCGGCCTTCGCGCAGAACCAGTTCAGCCTCGGTAACGCGGCAATGCTGGTGAACGAGGGGCTGGTGCTGCATATCGTCGACGACCTCAGCCGCCGGTTCGATCTCGGCAGGGCGACGGTCGGACTGCTCGGCATGGCGTTCAAGGCCGAGGTCGACGATACCCGCGCGTCACTGAGCTACAAGTTCAAGAAGGCGCTGTCGAACCACACTCAGGCCGTGCTGACGACGGATCCGTTCGTGACCAGCGACCCCGATCTGCTGCCGCTCGACCGCGTGGTCGCTGATAGCGATCTGCTGATTCTGTGCGCGCCGCATCGGGCGTACCGCGACCTCGATCTTGCCGGCAAGCCGGTGGTCGACGTCTGGGGTTTCCTCACCAACGCGAACGTGCTGGCGTAGGCGCGCCTCAACCGATCGCTCGATGCTCAAATGCCTGCAGGCGCGTAACGCACGCGCCGACGCAAAAGTCATTGTCTCGAAAAGGGGCTGCATCGTTACCGATGCAGCCCCAGTCGACTGGAGGTCGAGGATAGTCGATCGCTCAGTAGTACGCGGAAACGCCCCCGAAGCGGTAGTTGATGCCGAACTTGATCGCGTGAACGTTCTCGGTCAGGTCGATATTGATCGGCGCCGCAATGATCGTGTTCGAACGTCTCGGTGTGCTTGCTGAAGTTGACGATAGTTGTATTCAACCTTCGCCGACCAGTTGCTGGCGAAGGCGTACTCGACGCCAGTCCCGATCGTCGTTCCCCACCGACCCTTGTCTGTCGTTGCTGGCGAGCTCGATGCCCAAGATTGAGCGCTCGACTTGAAGTTTGCACCAGGCGGCGCCGCCCTTGACGTAGTCAAGAGCCTTGTCGGCGGTAAGGCCGAGGCGGCCGGTGATGGTGCTCATCCAGTTCTTCTCGGTCTTGCAGGCAGAATGCCGACCACGCAAGGTCCAGTACCCTTGGCGTTCGTGGCGCTGGTCTCGCCCTCGACGCCGAACACGACGATGCCCGTCTGCCAATTATATCCGATCTGGCCGCCGCCGATGAAACCGTTGAACGACTGCGATGCACGGAAGGGTGAAGCCGTTAAGCGCAAAGCGACCGCACGGAAATTTCCAGCTTCGACGTGCCCCAATCCCGCCCACATGCGCGCCAATATAGAAGCCGGTCCAAGACCAGACCGGTGGCGGGGCCGCACGGTACTTCACCGCCATGTCGGCTGCGTTCGCGGCGGACAGCGACAGCGCGGCGATGGCGGCACTCGCAAGAAGCATGGATACTGAACGACGCATTGTTTGACTCCCCTTATTGTTCACGCCCCTCGCGTGACCGGTGGAGCTATTCGTCAATCTTGCGCCTGACAAATTAAGATTTCTGAAAATTTCGTACTCGCGAAGTCGGTGTGCTTTGATGGCAACTTTTTGAGCTTTCACTCACGCTTTTTTGATTGCTACGCGTCGAAGTAGGACGAGAAGCGTTGCGATCATGCCGACATCGCGTGCGAACGTTGGTACACATACAATTCATGATCGCAATTCGCGGATGCGCGCGTTTCATCTGACTGCGCACAACACAAGACCATGTGCTTGCGCACGTTGCGCTCGGATCATCGCGTATGAGGCCGATTGTCGCGCGAGAGCCACTATGATTTGTTCGCGGGTGCTACCGATGCGGGTTGATGCGATATTTATTTTGCGTGCGGGGTGATGCGAAGTGCGCCTGTCTTGCCGGAAAGCATTAGCGCGTTACCCATTGCGATTGTTGATGTGCGCAGTTGCTTGATCACAAATGAACGCTGTGTAACGAAACGCGATCGCGCGCGAGCATGACGCGGTGCGTTCGTGAGACCGAATGTCGCGCGCAACCATTAAGTGCAATATTTCTTATGCGCTGATGACGCAGATCTGTTGAGCTTGGAAGATTTCTAATGTTTGGAACGTGAGCGATCGCCGATTTGTTCTGCGAGCGGCTGTGCAGTTCGCGGCAAAAGTGCGGCGCACGATGCAAGCGCTCGATTGTGAAGGACTGTTATGCGTCAACGCGTCTAATGACCGACGTGCACGACGACTTGATCGTAGGTGGGTTTAAATCGTTGTCGTCTTCGTCCGCGAGATGACACAGGCCACCACGCTCCGATGCGACGCCGCTCGTGCCCCACCGAAATTTAGAGCAGGCCCTGACAATCGGGTAGCAGTTTTCAGATGGTGTTGATGCGATTTGATGGAGAGCGATACGGATCGATGTTGCGGTTCGCGTCTGAGCTGTTCATGCCGCAGAGCGGCAGGCAGGTATGAAGGCCAGGCGAATCGCGTTGCTTTCAAGTCACACGTCTGGGCAATCACCTTCCGATCCTTGCAAAGGGACTTGTACGATCGGCCGTATTCGCTGAATTTGGTTCCGTTTCCGGCGGCCGAAACCGTGGTTG